>CAJUKG010000005.1:0-111332 GCA_910586925.1 uncultured Christensenellaceae bacterium
TTGCCGAACTTACGGAAGAAGAACAAAAGATATTTTTTCAAACGATTTACGAAAGACTGCTTGAATTAGCAAAAAAATAATTTGTCTTTCGTCCGGCGGAAGCGTAAACGAAAACCCACTCTGTTGCAAGGGTAAAATGCACAACTACGTTGCCCTTGCATCAGAGTAAAACACCATTATTGAAAAAGTCAAAAAATGTGTTTCCGTTTATTTCGCTTCCGTCGAAAGACAAATTTATATCAAAAGGAGTTTATAGAACTTATGCAAACAGCAGTCATTTATGCTCGCTATTCCAGCGACAGCCAAACGGAACAGTCCATAGACGGACAACTTCGCGTATGCGAAGAATACGCCAAATCTCACAACATACTTTTACTCGATACTTACATAGACCGAGCAATGACGGGAACGAACGATAACCGTCCAGACTTTCAGCGTATGATTAAAGACAGTAACCGCCGAGAGTGGAATTATGTGCTTGTCTATAAATTAGACCGTTTCAGCCGTAACAAGTACGAAACCGCCATACACAAAAAGACATTGAGAGATAACGGCGTTAAAGTATTATCGGCAATGGAAAACATACCCGATACACCCGAAGGCATTATACTCGAAAGTTTACTCGAAGGTATGAACCAATACTATTCGGCAGAACTTTCGCAAAAAGTTAAACGCGGTATGAAAGAAACAAGATTGAAAGGCTTATATCAAGGCGGCGGCTTGCCTTACGGGTACAGAGTAGAACAACGCAAAGTCGTAATAGACGAAACCACAGCCGACACCGTGCGCTTTATGTACGAACAGTATTCAAAAGGAGTTTATGTGAAAGAGATAATCTCTCAACTTACAAACAAAGGTATTTTATACAAAGGCAAACCGTTTGCGCCAAATACCGTTTACGGCATACTCGCAAACGAAAAATATTCGGGTATTTATATGAAAGACGGCGAAACCGTAGATAACATTTATCCGCAACTTATTTCAACCGATATTTACAAAATCGTCCGTGCGAAAGTCGAACAAAACAAATTCGGAAAACGCAGTATTAAAGCCGTATATTTATTACGCCACAAAGTAAAATGCGGTTATTGCGGCAGACCTATAAGCGCAGAAACGGGAACGGCACGCAACGGCGATATAAAGCGTTATTACAAGTGCATAGGACGAAAGAAAGATAATAACGGCTGTATAAAAACACAAATTCCGAAAGACTTTTTAGAAGAATTTGTTACGAACAGTATCATACAAGTAATGACCGAACCGAAAAACCTTGATAATATCGTAGCCGAGATTATGAAACGGCAAAGCAAAGACGAAAACGGAAATCTTAAAATGCTTACAAATGAAAAACACCGCATAGACAGAGCGTTGGAAAATCTTGTTAATGCGATTGAAAACGGTATCGTATCGAATACAACAAATAAGCGTTTACACGACCTTGAAAAACAGCAAGAGCAGTTAGAACGGCAAATACTCATAGAACGCAGTAAAACCGCTGTAAAACTTTCCGAAAGCGATATACGGCAATATTACGAACAAGCGTTAAAGTTAGAAACGAAAATGCTTATAAATTTTCTTGTAAAGGAAATCGTGTTATACAACGACAAAATAGAAATTTACTTTAACGCACCTATAAAGCAAAGTCCCGATGACGATAATAAGCCTATGGCTTCGGTACGACGGGACTTTTTATTTTACTCGAATTACGGCAATTTACATTACAAAGTACAAAACGTAAAGGCTATACAAAACCGTAAAATGCAAGTAGAAATGTATATCGTATAGGACAAAACGCAACGGCTATTTATTCCACGTTCCGCTTGACGCGAGCCGCGCAAGAGCGTGTATATAGGCAAATAAGGGCGAAACACGCAACCCACCGCAAGACGGTGGGTTTTGGTTTGCCTTTGGCAATGACAGCCTAACACGCTCTTTTCTCACGTCAAGCGGCTTTCGCGGCATAAACCGCCGTTGCTGTCTATAAAAACAACCCAAACTAAACCCTTTTACGGTTCAATTTAGGTTATTCGTGGTGCACCAAGTCTTAATAGCTTGAACTTCTTTACGGCAAAGAACGTTCGGGCTATTTTGTTTTGCGAGATCGGCATATCCGATATAAAACACTTTCGACATGTTATGACCGACAAATATTATTCATGACAAAACCCCGACGCTTTTGCTTCGTCGGGGTTTTACGTTATAGCTTTTGCATTATTTATATAACCGCGTTCTTCGCAATGAAGTACGGGTGCGTTTCGTGACCGGAAAGCGTTCTGCCGTCGAGTATCGTAACGCGTTTATCGGCTATTACGCAATTAAGCGAACTGTTCTCGCCTATCACGCAATCCTGGAACACGATCGAATTGCTTATTTTCGCGCCTTTGGCGATTTTGACGCCGCGGAAAAGTATGGAATTGCTGACCTCGCCTTTGATTATGCAGCCGTCCGCAACGAGCGAGTTCGTGACCGATCCCGAGCCTACGATCCTGCACGGGGCACTGTCGCGCACTTTCGTGTATATATTCGCGCCGTCGTCATAGAAAAGTTCGTCGCGAATACTCTTGTTGAGCAGTTCGAGCGAGTGCTTATAATAGTTGCTCAAGCTGTCTATCGTCGCGAAATAACCTTCCTGCAAGTACGAGAATATGCGGTAATCTTTTGCGCCGCGAACAAGCACGTCGCGGGAGAAGCTGTGATAATTTAGGTCTGCGGAATTGTCGAGCAGGTTCAAAAGGAACTGTCTGTTCATAACGAAAATATTCGCAAAAACGGTGCAGTTGCCCGTTCCCTTATCGGTATTGATGACCTTTGTGACGCGTCCGTCTTTATCCGTTTCGACTATAGTGCGCGGCTTCTTATTCGTAAGATTCTTTTTGCGCGTAACTATCGTTATGTCGGCATGATTGTCGATATGCGCGTTTACGACATCGGCGAGATTCATGTTGCAAACGCTGTCGCAATCGCTCAACACGACATATTCCTCGTCGGAATGACGCAGGAACGGCGCGATATTCTTGATTGCGCCGAGCCGCGATTTGTATACGAGATTATCGCCGTCGCCGTAAGGCGGGAGAATTATAAGCCCGCCGTTCTTGCGCGACAAGTCCCAATGCTTGCCGCTGCCGACGTGATCCATAAGCGATTGATAATTGGTCTTTGTAATGATCCCGACTTTGGTTATGCCGCTGTTGACCATGTTCGACAGCGCGAAATCTATAAGCCGGAACCTGCCGCCGAACGGCACCGACGCCATGGACCGCACCGCGGTCAGCTCGCCCAATTCTTTATCGTGAAGATTTCCGAATACTATGCCCAATATTTTCATGCTTTCGCGCCTCCGTTGTTTTCGACTATTTCGCCCGATTTCAGTTTTGCGCCGTTCGGGATTCGAGTATTTCGCCCGATAAGAGTGATGTGGTATTTATCGGACTCGGAGTCGCCGATGACCGCCTTGTCGCCTATTGTGACGTGTTCGTCCACCATGCCGTAGTTCATTTTGACGCCCTTGCCGATCACCGAACCGCGCATGACCACGCTGTTCTCGACGACCGCACCCGCCATGACCGTGACGCCCTCGCCGATCACGGAATTGATTACCGTACCGTATATCTCGCAGCCCGTCGTCATTACAGAGTTGACGAACTTGCCCGTATCGCCTATATACGACGGCGGCAGAGGATCGTTGCGCGAATAGATCTTGAACGACATATCGTTTAGATCGAAAGCGGGCTTGTCGCCGAGAAGATCCATATTAGCTTCCCACAGACTTGTTACCGTGCCGACGTCTTTCCAATATCCGAAGAACGAGTACGCATACATGCCGCAACCCGCTTTCAACATATTTGGAATAATGTTCTTGCCGAAGTCGTTAGCGGACTTTTTATCCGCTTCGTCGGCGATCAGCTCGCGCTTGAGAACGTCTTTCTTAAATATATACACGCCCATGCTCGCATGATTGCTCTTGGGAGCTTTGGGTTTTTCTTCAAACGAAGTGATCCGTTTATCGCTGCCGAAATCCATTATACCGAATCTGCTCGCCTCGTCGATAGGCACGTCGAAAACGGCGATCGTGCAATCGGCGTTATGAGCGATATGCTCCTCGAGCATTTTCGAATAATCCATTTTGTATATGTGATCGCCTGACAGTATCAAAACATGTTCGGAATCATACTCATCGAGAAAATGAATATTCTGATAGATGGCATTCGCGGTGCCCTTATACCATTCGCCGCCCGCCTTCGCCTGATACGGCGGAAGCGTGTGAACGCCGCCGTAGCTTCTGTCGAGATCCCACGGCTCGCCGTTGCCGACATATTCATTGAGAATAAGCGGTTGGTATTGTGTGAGGACGCCGACGGTGTCGATGCCGGAATTCGTGCAATTACTCAAAGTAAAGTCGATGATCCTGTACTTGGCACCGAAAGAAACCGCCGGTTTCGCTACGCTGTTCGTAAGCGCGTAAAGCCTTGTGCCTTGACCGCCCGCAAGAAGCATAGCTATACACTTTTTCTTTTTCATCTTGTCTCCTTTTAATATAGGTATTATGCTAATGAATAACAATGAAACACGCCATTCGCCCCGAATGATTTTTCTTGCGTTACTCCTATCTCATCACTCACCGATATGTAACGTATTCCACAACACATATTATATCACAATGTTTGGGATATTGCAATACCTAATTGAAAATTTTATGATAAATTTTTTCTATCCTGTGTCACTAATTGATTATAATATCGCAAAAAACTATTACAAACCGCATTATATTGTGTCATTTCGCCAAAATGAAAACGACCCGCTCATATTGCGAGTCGCTTCGATATTTTACACTTTTATATCCGGATCGAACGGAACGTATTTTTCCTCGGCGAACAGCGGGTCTATATATTCCGAAATAAAGTCGGTAACCTGTTCGGGGGCGCACCCTACGAAATTCTCGGGACGAAGTATGCTGTCTATGCTGTCCTTGACGGCGGCAAACTCCGCATCGCCCTTAATGCGTTCTATAAGATCGTTTTTCTCGCCGCGCTCTTTGACCGCCCGCGCGCTTTCCATTGAGTGCATGCGAATACGCTCGTGCAACTGCTGCCTGCTCTTACCCGCCTTTACACACTCCATGAGAATTTCTTCGGTAGCCATAAACGGCAATTCCTCATTGATGCGCCGAGCTATCACGTTGGGATAAACGACCATATTTTCGGTTATATTGATGTAAATATTCAGCACTCCGTCAAGCGCGAGGAACGCTTGCGGGATCGTCAATCGCTTGTTCGCGCTGTCGTCGAGCGTGCGTTCGAACCATTGCGTAGAGGCGGTAACGGCTTCGTTCATAGGCAAGGATTCGACAAACCGCGCAAGTGCGCAAATTCTTTCGCTGCGCATGGGATTGCGCTTGTATGCCATTGCGGACGAGCCTATTTGCGTCTTTTCAAACGGTTCTTCCACTTCCTTGAACGACTGCATTATACGCATATCGTTGGCGAACTTGTACGCACTCTGCGCAATGCGCGACAATACCGACAGCACCGAATAATCGAACTTCCGAGTATATGTCTGACCGCTTACCGCAAACACATGCTTGAAACCCATTTTTTCGACGACTTTTTTCTGAAGTTTTTTAACTTTTTCGCGGTTGCCGTCGAACAGCGACAAAAAGCTCGCCTGCGTGCCCGTAGTACCTTTTACGCCGCGAAGTTTATAGCCGCGCATCAAGTGCGTCAAGTCCTCGAAATCGAGATACAAGTCGTACAGCCACAGCGTCGCGCGCTTGCCGAGAGTGGTCAACTGCGCGGGCTGAAGGTGCGTATAGCCGAGCACGGGCAAATCTTTATACTTGAGCGCGAAAACGCGCAGCTTGTCCATTACGGTGAGCATTTTTTGTTTCACTATCCCGAGCGCGTCGTAAATCTGTATCAGCTCGGCATTGTCGGTAACAAAACAGCTCGTCGCGCCCAAATGGATAATAGGCTCTGCGAGCGGAGCTTGATGCCCGAACGTATGAACGTGCGCCATTACGTCGTGACGAACGATCTTTTCTTCGCGCTCGGCATACTCGTAATCTATTTTATCGACGTACTTCTTCATTTCCGCGATCTGTGCGTCGGTAATGGCAAGACCCAGCTCTTTCTCGCTCTCCGCGAGCGCGATCCACAGCTTGCGCCACAGTTTGAATTTATAGTCGTCCGAAAAAATTTCGGCGGTCTTTCTGTCTGCGTACCGCGTGATCAACGGATTTTCGTAAATGTCTTTCATAATATGCCTCTTTTTGTAAATGCCGCGCAATCTTCACAACATTCGTTGCGCATTGCCGCACAATATTTTGTTTATATCGAAATCGGTATAGCCGTACCCGCTTAACGAACGGACGGCGGCTTCGAGCGAATGATAACTGCTCAAATCGCTCGGAATGTCCGTCGAGCCGTTGTAGTCGGTGCCGAGCGCGAGCGTGTCTATACCGTGTTTTTGCACGAACCTGTCTATCACCGCGACAAACCCGTCGCCGTTCGCTGCGCCCGTAAACGCCGTGACGAGCGACAGTCCGATAATGCCGTTACGCGCGATGATCTCTTTTATCATGCCGTCGTCGAGCGAACGCGGATGGTTGTTAAACCCGGTATGCGAACAAATGACACGCCCTTCCGTCGCGTTCATCACGTCGAAAAAACTTCTGCGGTTTAGATGCGCGACGTCAAGCAGACACCCGCCGTTTATTATGTATTCGATCGCCGCCCGACCTTTTGCAGTGAGTCCGCCGCTTTCCGACGCACCGCCCGCAAAACCGTTATCGTAATTCCAAGTGAGCGAGCAATACCGAAAATATCCGAACGGAAAATTCTTATATCCGTCGCCGCTTGCCAAAAAGCCTATATCTTCGATCGCGACATACGTCATCTTGCCGTCCCGCGCTTTATACAGCCTGTCGCGAATATCCAAAACCTTTCGCGTAACGTCGCCGCGCATTTCCGTCGTCCATATTGCCGCGGTCGGAACATGCCCGTGTGTTTCGCGATAATACTTTTGATAGTCGCCGCAATCGTGCGCCGTCGGGAAATCGTTATGGAGATCGAATATCATATTTTATATATATGCGTTATTCGTTATCCTCGTCCAAAAGCGCGTTGGAAATTTGCATCAACGGTCTGTAAATATTCGACTGCTCGATTTCCTCTATCGGCATGCCGGCGAACAGAATAAAGTTCTCGTAAGCATCTTTGCAGATCTTGACGATCTTTTCGCGCGTTTTATCTCTACCTGTAGAAAAATCCACGTATTTCTTGAGTGCGGGTACGCAACACACGCATACGTCAAACAAATACCTGCGGCAAATATACCGACTGCTTTCGTCGACTGCTCCTTGCGAATTGAGCTTGTTGAGTGCCTTTGCCGCTTTATCGGTTTCGGGCACTATATAATTCTCGAGAATATACAGGAGCTGTTCGTAATAATCGTGCTGCATTTGCGCAACGTGATCGCTCAATTCGTACGAATCGACAAGGAAACGCGTGAGCATGTCGCACCAATCGACTATTTCGACGAACTTGCCGATACGGATATCGTATGTCTTTTTATCGGTGACGACAACGCGCGGCAGCAACAGCTTGGATACGAGCTTTATGCCGTCGATAAACAAATGCGCATGCTGCTCGGTTTGACGACTGCACATCGAGCGGTAGCAATTAAGATAAGTGAACTTGAGAGCTTTTTCACATTCGGCGAGAATACCGTCGTACTCCTCTATATCGCCCACCGTGAGCTTTTTGGGATTGAGCTTATTACTCTGCTCGAACTTATCGAACCGATCGAACACCTTGTCCGTAAACATATTGTTGCGCGAAAAATCGGGCGAATAGTTCTTTGTGTCGAACTGCGGATCGAGCGAGTGCGCAAAGAAGCAATAATCGTTGCAAAGCGACAAAAGCCGCTTGTACACTTCGTCGCTCGGCGCATGCAGGTCTTCTCCCACTATGACCGTTTGCACGGCACGATAGGTCGTCTTAATCGCACTCTCTGCGATCTGCAACAGCGACTGCTTGACGCCGTCCGAAAATGCCATTATCAATTCGCGGTCGATCGTGAACAATTCGAGAAGTTTGCCGAGATCTTCGATAGAAACTTTACGGAACTGCTCGATATCGCTCTCAAACAAGTCCTCGCGCCCTTCGATCTTGCGCATAATTATGATCTTCGTTTCGTTGAGCATCGCCGTTATGAACTCGAGCTTCTTATCCACCGAAGTGTTATTACGCGAAATCGTTATCAACGCGTCGCGGATCATCGTAATTACGTTCGACATCAAATCGAACTCGGGATCGGACTCGTGCAAATAAATATCGCAAAGCGCGACAAAATACTGCGCGGCATATGAGTTTTTATTGCTTTCGAGGGCTTTGGCGAAATGCTCGGACGCACCGAAATAATCGGAATTTTTGAACGCCGATTTAGCGAGTTTAAGCTCGCTCGCTTCCGTGCGCTCGTCCACGAACAGCTTGAGCCGTCTGAACTCGTGAAAGCCTATTTGCGAGCCGCATTCCGGACAAATCACTTTCGCGGTGTTATCAACGCTCACCGTTTTCATACAGAACGGACAAATAGCAAGTATTTTCATATCTTTCTCCTCTGCAAATCACACTGAAGTTATTTGTAGCGACCTATTCAAAAAAATCGCGCGTCGAGTATATCGACACGCGATTTTTCTAATGTAGAAGTTAATCTTTCTTGTCGTTTGCCGCGTCGTCGGTCTTCTTTAACAGCTCGGCAAAAACATTGTTGTCGGGCTTCTCGCTGTAAACGTCGCTCTCCTCGACAACCTTTTTGGCGGGCTTCGCCTTTGCCGCAGGCTTTTCTTCTTCGAGGCATGCGCGAATACTCAAAGTCGTCTTACGGTGCGCCTCGTCGTAAGCCATTATCTTGACGGTGACTTCGTCGCCCGCATGCAACACTTCGTTAATGTCCTTAACATACGCGGCGGCGGCTTCCGACACGTGAACGAGTCCTTCGACGCCCGGTTCGATCTCCACGAACGCGCCGTAAGGCAGTACGCTTATTACTTTGCCGGAAACGATCGACCCTACGGGGTGATTCTCCATGCACTTATCGAACGGGTGCGGCTGAAGTTCTCTGTAGCCGAGCGACACGCGCTGTTTTTCGCGGTCGGTCTTGAGTACCAAGAATTCATAGGTCTTGCCTATCTCGAGCACCTCGTCGGGCGACTCGATATGCGAATACGACAAATGGTCGATATGCGCAAGGCAGTCGATGCCGTCGACGCTTACGAACGCGCCGTACGGGCAAACGCGTTTGACTTCGCCCGCGACAACGACGTCGGGCTTGACGTTTTCCCAGAATATCTCCGCTTTCTTGTCGCGTTCTTCTTTTTCTTCCAAAAGTATAACGCGTTGCGAAGCTACGATCTTGCGATTTATGTCGTCTATATCGAGCGCGCGCAAACGAAGCGTCTTACCGACGAACTTCTTGAGGTCGGGCACGAATTTCAAGCGGATCTGCGACGCGGGCACGAACACGCGGTAAGTGCCGAGCGAGCCTGTAAGACCGCCTTTGATGTCTTTTTTGATGACGATTTCGAATGTTTCGCCGTTGCGGATCTGATCTACTTCCTCATCCGATTTACGCATAGCGTCGGCACGCTTTTTGGAAAGCATGACACAGCCCAGTGCGTCGTCGCGTTTCTTTGTGACGATAGCAACCACTTCCGCACCCTTCGGGAAATCCTCGGGTTTGTATTCGCCCTCGTCGCAAGCCTCGGTTTTATCTATAAAACCGTCGATCTTGCCGCCGATGTTGACGCGAATACCCGCGGCGTCCGCCGAGATGACGGTACCGGTCATTGTCTTGCCTTCGCGGATAGCTACAGGTCCATTGTTGACAGCCTCGAGAAATTCCTCGTTGCTCGCTTTGCCGAATTCTTGACTCATGTAAGTCTTTACCTCCATAATCGACTCTGTCGGAGCCGATGCCCCGGCGACGATACCTACCACGTCGCTGCGGGAAATAATAATTTTTTCGAGATCGGAGCGAGAGGACACGAAATACGTATTGCCGTTGACCGCGGAACACAGGTCGAATAATTTGTTTGTATTCGAGCTTGACCTGTCGCCCACGATCAGTACGACGTCGCACTTTTCGGCAAGCCGTACCGCCTCTGCTTGACGCTCATATGTAGTATAGCAAATCGTGTCGAAAATTTCAACCGTTTTAGCTTTGATTTTGTGTATTTTTTTAGAAAGTTCTTCAAATTTTTTTCCGTCAAACGTCGTTTGACAGACAAAACACAGTTTTTCGTACTTTTCGAGTCCTATCAAATCTTTTTCGTCGGATATGATCGTGGCGGTATTGTCGCACCAGCCCGACGTAGCTACCACTTCGGGGTGCTTCGCCTCGCCTATTATCACTATATGAAATCCCGACTCATAATGCTCTTTTACGATTTCGTGTATCTTCACGACGAAAGGACACGTCGCGTCTACGATTTCATAGCCGAGTGCGGCAATATCTTCGTATGTTTTGCGATCCGCGCCGTGCGAACGGATAATAACTTTCCCGCGTTCGCCCGCGGCGAGCGGACGCAGCTCGCTCACCGAATCTATTTTTTTCAGCCCGCACGCGGCGAGTCTATCCACAACGCTTTTATTGTGGATAATGTCGCCGAGCAGGTAACAGTTTTCCTGCCCCGCACATTTGACGGCGGTATCCACGGCGTTTTTCACACCGAAACAAAACCCCGCCCTACTTGCTACGAAGATTTTTTGCATACTCTTTTCGTGCCGCTTTATATTCTTTTTCAAGTGTGCGAGCTTCGCGTTTTTGTTGTTTTATCTTTGACTTCTCTTTCTTGTATCCCTTTTCGGCGACCCATACGTCAAGCTCGTCGAGAGTCTTTTGCACGGCGGCCCTGAACCGTTCCGTCGCCTCGTTCAGCAAATTCTCATCGACGCGCTTGCCGAACAGATCGCTCAAATCGACGGGATCGCCCACGCCCAAATAATTGCGTCTGAACATTTTACCTTTATGGTGGACCACATACGGCACCACGCGCGCCTCGCCTTTGAGCGCGAACATAGCCGCGCCCGAGTGGAACGGTTGAAGCTCCCGTCCCGTCTTGTTGCGCGTGCCCTCGGGACAAATGTACAGCGTTTCGCCGTTCTTGAGCGCGTTAAGACATGTGCGCATTGTCGAAAGTTCGGGTTTGTCGCGGTCGATGAATATTACCCCGACGCTTTCGAGAAACTTGCGCTGCAATTTTCCGCCCGAATTTTCCTTTTTCGAAAGCGGGCGCACTTCGCCGCCCGGCAAACCGAAAAACACATAACACACGTCGAGCCAAGCAAGATGATTTGATATAAGCACCTGCCCGCGATCGTATTTTTTATATTTATGTTTATTCATGACCTTGCAAGGGAACAACAGCCTCCCCCACGGATACAGAATAAACCGCAAAAAGCCGAAAAATTTATTGTTATATTTCATTTATATCACCGAGAATATATTTGATTATGTCGTTCGCGACGTCTTCCGCAGACATGTCGTCTGAATTGACGGCTATCGCGTCAAACGCCTGTTTAAGCGGCGCGACCGCACGAGTGCTGTCATTCCTGTCGCGCGTCACCACGTCGTTGTAGACGTCCTCGTACGTAACGCTTTGACCTTTCGCGGTCAACTCGTCGAACCTGCGTTTTGCGCGTATCTCCGCCGACGCAGTGAGGAAGAACTTGAACTCGGCGTCGGGCAGTACCACCGTACCGATATCTCTGCCGTCGAGAATAACCGAACTTTTCTTCGCTATGTCGCGCTGAATATCGAGCAGTTTGCCGCGCACATACGGGTGTGCCGATACCGCGGACGCCGCCATGGAAACTTCGGGCGTGCGAATGCTTCCCGATACGTCCTCGCCGTCTAAAAGCACTTTCTGCACGCCGTTTTCGTACTCAATGGTCACTTTTGCGTCACGCAAGCAATTTTCCGCGCCGACCGCGTCCGTAGCCTCGACTCCTTCGCGCAAGCACTTAAGCCCGAGTGCGCGATACAGTGCGCCCGTATCGAGATAGGTTATGCCGAGTTTTGCCGCGACGAGTTTCGCGACGGTGCTTTTGCCCGCCCCCGACGGTCCGTCGAGCGCGACGGCGTAACTGCCCGCAATATCTTTGCGCAACGCACGCGCGCCGTTGAGATATATATGCCGCGGCGGTTTATCGGAGTAAGCCGTAATCATGACGCGAATGACGCCTTTGACCATGTCTTTCACTTCAGGCTCCGCGCACGACATAAGCGGCACGGCATGACCGCTCTCGCGCACCGCCTGTGCCGCAGAAGCCGCGGTAAGCGACGGCGTGACGGAAATCACGATATTAACGACGTCGCCGTCGGTCAGTCCGTTCTTGAAATACAGCCTGTCGACGAGATTCACTGCCGCCGCCGCTATGCCGTCTTTTGTGTTTTTTGCGGTGATCGCACCGCGGATAGAAACAAGTTTTTCCATTATTTCACCGATCGTATCGTTTATTCTTTAACTCACGCTTACACGGCGCACGCACTTCCTGCGGCATACCCCGTCGCCATTGCTATATGGAAATTATACCCGCCCGTAAGCGCGTCTATGTCGAGCACTTCGCCCGCAAAATGCACGCCGCTTGCGATTTTGGACTCCATTGTTTTCGGGTTTATCTGCTTGAGATCCACTCCGCCGCACGTGACGACGGCTCGCTCGAAACCCGAATTTCCCACGACCGTGAGCGGCAATGCCTTGATCGCGGCGACAAGCCCTGCGCGTTCGGATTTCGTCACCGAATTGACCTGCTTGTCCGATGAAATGCCGCTGCTCTTTATTACTATCGGGATCATCGACTTCGGCAACAGCATATCGAGCGAATTTTTGAACTGTTTGTTCTTGCACTCGTCGAAATCGCGGAGTATTCTGTCGTCGAGTTCTTCGGTCGACATCGCAGGTTTCAAGTCGATCGCTATTTCGTACGGCACGCCGCGACGCGCGCAAAGCGCGGAGAGCGTGAGTATTACGGGACCGGACACTCCGTCGCCCGTTATCATCATATCGCCGCGTATCGGCTTGATTTTTTCCGCCGAAACCGCAATATTCTTGAGCGTCAAGCCCTCGGCGCAAGACAGATCTTCTTTTGTTACGAGCGGCACGAGCGACGGCACGGGATCGTTCACCGCATGTCCCAAGCCGCGAGCGAGCACGTACCCGCTTCCGTCCGAACCCGTCAATGAGTAACTCTTTCCGCCCGTGCAAACGATCACTCTGTCAAACTTTTCGCTCGCACCGTCACATTCCACAGAAATTCCGTCTGGAGAGCTTTTGATCCCCGTCACGTTGTCGCAAAGGCGCACCGAAGTGCCGTTACGCTCGGCGTATCGCGAAAGTGCTTTTGTCACGTCGCTCGCTTTATCCGACTGCGGAAACGCGCGTCTGCCGCGCTCGAGTTTTGTTTTGCACCCGTTGTCTTCGAGAAGTCGCACCGCATGTTCGGGAGTGAACCGCGACAGTGCCGAACGCAGAAACATTCCGCCGTTCACGACGTTCGCAAGAAAATCCTCGGGAGCGCAAACATTGGTAAAATTACACCGTCCTTTGCCGGTGATGTAAATTTTCTTTCCGAGCTTGTCGTTGTGCTCGAAAAGAACCACTTCCGCGCCGAGCGCACTACCGGCGGCGACAAGCCCCGCGGGTCCGCCGCCTATAACGGCTACTCTCATACCGAAAAATTCCTTTACTCGTTTTAACGCAAAGACGGCGGCACGAAGCCTGCCGCCGACTGATACGTATTCCTATATCGGTTGAACCTTGTTGTCGCCGTCGCAGATCGTTTTATCCACGCCGTGCAACCTCGCTTCGCGCTTTTTGAAGAACGGTATGGCGAGCTGCGGGAACAACGCATAAGTGAGCACATCTTCTTCCTGAATTGCGTACTCCTCGATTTCTTTCTTGTACTTGTCAAGCTCGGGCGCAATGTTATCCGCGGGACGGCAGGTAATGCGCGGCGTATCGCCGATTATCTTCTTGATGATGGCTGCCGACGGCTCGACGGGCAGTTTGCCGTACTCGCCCGCAACAACGCCTTTCGTTTCTTTTGTGACCGTCTTGTAACGTTCGCCCATCAACACGTTGAGCACCGCTTGCGTGCCGACGATTTGCGATGACGGCGTTACGAGCGGCGGATAACCCATATCTGCGCGCACTCTCGGCACTTCTTCGAGCACTTCCGTGAGTCTGTCGGACGCATTTTGTTGCTTGAGCTGGCTTATGAGATTACTCAACATACCGCCGGGCACTTGATAAATAAGCGCGTTGACGTCCACTTTAAGCACTTTCGGATTGAGAATACCGTCGGCGGTGAGTCGCTCCGCCACCTTGCGGAAATACACCGTACACTCGTTGAGCTTTTCGAGGCTCAATCCCGTATCGTATTCGGTGCCCATGAGCGACGCGACGAGCGATTCCGTCGCGGGCTGACTCGTGCCGTTGCCGAGCGGCGACAGCGCGGTATCAACAATATCGCAACCCGCCTCGATCGCTTTGAGGTTTACCATATCGCCCGTACCCGCCGTATTGTGTGTATGCAGGTGCACGGGAAGTTTTACTTTGTCTTTAATGCGCGATACAAGCTCGTAAACGGTATACGGCAAAAGCAAGTTCGCCATATCCTTGATACATATTATGTCCGCGCCCATGCTTTCGAGTTTGACGGCGAGATCGACGAAATAATCTATGGTGTGCACCTTGCTCGTCGTGTAGCAAAGAGCCGCTTCCACAGTGCCGCCGTACTTTTTGGTGCTGTCTATAGCCTGCTTCATGTTGCGAATATCGTTGAGCGCGTCGAAAATACGGATTATATCAATACCGTTCTTTATCGAGAGCCTGCAAAATTCGTCCACAACGTCGTCGGCGTAATGCTTATATCCGAGAATGTTTTGTCCGCGGAAAAGCATTTGCAACTTCGTGTTGGGAATAGCTTTGCGAAGCGAACGAAGCCGCTCCCACGGATCTTCGTCGAGATAGCGAAGGCAGGAATCGAAAGTCGCGCCGCCCCAGGCTTCGAGCGCGTAAAACCCTACTCCGTCGAGCATTTTCGCGGCGGGAAGCATTTCGTCGGTGCGCATGCGCGTTGCGGCTTGCGATTGGTGCGCGTCGCGCAATATAGTTTCCATTATCTTAACTTTAGCCATAATAACTCCGTTTCAAGCAGTTGCTTAAATAATTTCGCGTATCACGCGAACTGTATACTATGCGAATATGGACAGCAATACGCCCGCCGCAACAGCCGAGCCTATAACGCCCGCGACGTTGGGTCCCATTGCGTGCATCAGCAAATAGTTGTTCGGATCTTCTTTTTGCGCTACCGTTTGCGACACGCGCGCCGCCATAGGCACAGCCGAAACGCCCGCGCTTCCTATAAGCGGATTGACCTTGCCGTGCGAAAGCACGTTGAGAAGTTTTGCCATGAGAATACCGCCTATCGTGCCCATCATGAATGCGACAAGCCCGAGTGCGACTATCTTCAGCGTGTCGAGCGTGAGGAACGTCGTTCCGAGTGCTTTCGCGCCGACGCACATGCCGAGGAATATCGTGATCACGTTCATAAGACCGTTGCTCGCCGTATTCGACAAACGGTCGGTCACCATACACTCTTTCAAAAGATTGCCGAACATGAGCATGCCGAGAAGGGGCAACGAGTCGGGCAAAATGAGTCCGCAAACCAGAGTGACGACTATCGGGAAAACGATCTTTTCGCGTTTGGATACCGGACGAAGCTGTTCCATTTTGATAGCGCGCTCTTTCTTTGTAGTAAGCAGTTTCATGAGCGGCGGCTGTATAATGGGTATCAATGCCATGTACGAGTACGCCGCGACCGTAATTGCGGGAAGCAGGTCGAACTGCTTGAGCATTGTGGTCACGTAAATGGACGTCGGACCGTCCGCGCCGCCGATAATGGCGGTAGCCGCGGCAGCCGCGCCGTCAAAGCCCAAAAGTATCGCGCCGAACAGTGTGATGAATATGCCGAGCTGTGCCGCCGCGCCGAGAATAAAACTCTTGGGGCTGGCGATCAGCGGTCCGAAATCGGTCATCGCGCCTATGCCCAAAAATACGAGCGGCGGGAAAATGACCCATTCGACGCCTTTTTCCATATAGTACAGCAAACCGCCGGGACTCGTAACGCCTGTAACCACGTCGGTAACAGGCTCTTTCATGAGAATGCCGTACGCGCCGGGTATGTTGACGAACAACATACCGAACCCGATGGGCACAAGCAACAACGGCTCTTTCTTCAGTCCGATACCGACAAAGAGCAACACGCACGCAATAGCCATCATCACGTAGTTCTGCCACTCGGACTGATATACACCGGTGCTTTCCCACAGGTTTTTAAGTATATCGACGAAATTCATTTACCGCACCTTACTTAATATACGCAAGAACCGCGCCGGTTTCCACGTTGTCGCCCTTTTTGACGACGTATGTGATCACGCCGTCGGCAGGTGCATTGATGTCGTTTTCCATTTTCATCGCTTCGAGAACGATGACTTTTTCGTTCTTTTTGACCGCGTCGCCGTCGGCGTGCGCAAGTCCCAAAATAAGCCCGGGCATAGGTGCTTTGACGGGCGTACCCTCGCCGACCGGCGCAGGCTTTGCCGCGGGTGCGGGAGCGGCGGCAACAGAAGTAACTACGGGCGCGGCATTGCCTTCCGTTCCCACTTCCTCGACGTCCACGACGTACGATTTACCGTTGACTGTAACATTGAATTTACGCATAAGAGTGTCCTCCGAAAATTTACTATTTGTTCTTGTTCCGCGAAATGCGGCGGATCACAAAGTCGGGTTTTACCTCGCCCTGCGGCGTTTCACCGTCGTATATCGAAGAAATTACGGCGGATATTACCGCAAAAAGTTCCTCGTCCGACGTTTCGTCGGCGGATTCGCCGACCGAGTTTTTACTCGCTTTCGGCTTACGCTCGAACAGTTTTTCTTTGCTCAACGCTTTCGTGCGGAACAGAAATCCCATGAGATAAAATATTCCGACGAGTAGCGCAAGCACGAGAAGCACGATAACAAACCCGACAAGCGCGTACAGTGCGGCGTCGCCGATGCCCGTATCGCTTGCCGATAACAGCATGAGTGTATTCATACTACCTCCCTATTCCACATGCGCGATGATCGCGGCAAGGAGATAAGAACGCGTAAGATTGGGTTCTATCACATTATCGAAATATCCGCTTCTTGCGATAACTGCGGCGGAACTGTTTTCGCCGCCGTATTCGGCAGCGAGGAGAGTCACGGCTTTATCCTTGTCTTTCGCGCTCTTGATTTCGTCGGCATAGAGAAGCCGTGCCGCCGACTCCGATTCGAGTGCGCCTATCTCCGCGTTTTCCCAGGCGATCTTGTATTCGCACGGCGCGACGAGCGCGGTATACGCCCCGCCTATCGCCTTGCCGTAAACAACAGAGAACATATCCACGGTCAGCGAATTCACTTCGAAAATAAGATTAGACATTTCGCGAATAAGCCGCGCGTCCGCAACCGTCTGTTCGGTACCTACGCAGTCTGTCAAGAATACCGCAGGGCACTGCGCATTTTCGCACGTGTTCAAAAACTCCGCGATCTTGACGCAACCGTCGGCAGTGAGCCGCTCTCCGTTCGTCGCAACGACGCCGACTGGAATATCGCCTATCGTCGCAAAGCCCGTCGTCACGCACTGCGCAAAATCCGCGCGCACCGGCAAAAAGCTATTTTTGTCGAAAATTTCTTTTATGAGGGTTTCGGGCGAAACACCGGGTTTGAGTCCTTTGCACACACGGTTCATTTCGTCGCCGCCGCTCACACTGCCGTCGAATATCTTCAAAGCCTTGACGAGCGTTTCGCGAAGCTGTTTGTCGTCCTTGACCGTGTTCGTGACTATACCAGCCGCCGCAGCAGATTTGCAGTCGCCGACATTCTTTTCGGAAACTCCCGCTTTTGCCGCGATCACGAGCGGCGACGCCGTGGCGATCACTCCCGACGGATAAGAAATGACGAAATCGCTGATACCCGCTACGTACGACGAAAGCCCGAGGTTATTGCCCTTAACGACAGAGATCACGGGAACTTCGCCGTATGCGACGGTAAACGCGCGCAGTATGGACGAATAACCGTCCAGAGCGGTAATGCCCTCGGCAAACCGTGCTCCCGCGGTATCCCACACGGCGATGATCGGTTTTCCCATGCGCACGGCATTATTGACGGTACGCACTATTTTCTTGGCGTTAAGCTCGCCGATCGCGCCTTTCAGAACCTTGGAATTAAGCGCGAAAAGGCAGACGCCCGTATCGCCCACGGTAGCAAACCCGCTTACGACGCCCTCGCCGGGCGCGTCCTCTATGACGTTTTGCGAACATACAAACGCGTCCGTTTCGACAAAAGATTTATCGTCGACGAACGCGTTGATGAATGACAAAATATCCTTATTTGCGGAAGCAAGTTTACTTTTTGCAATTTTTAACGTTTCCATACAAACCTCCGACAGACCGCGAGCAATGCGCGAATATCTACCGCATACATTATAACACCTTACAAATAAAATTTCAACCGATTTGATTGCGGTTTTTCGTAATTTTTGTTTTTGTTTTTGCGCAAATAAAAACTTCCGATTATTTACGCACACATGCCGCGCTACAGCGATTTCAACATATCCACTTCGCGCGGCGTAAGATACCGCCATTCGCCTCGCGACAGTCCGCCGAGCCGCAATCCCTCGATCGCAACCCGCTTCAAAAACAGCACCCGCCGTCCCAGCGACTCTATCATGTTTTTGATTTCATGGTTTTTGCCTTCGGTGACGGTGATTTCGAGCTTGGTTTCGTTGTTGTCGCACGACACGCGTTTCACCTGCGCGGGCGCGTACTTCACGCCGCCGAACGTAACGCCCGAACGCAGTCTGCCTATTTCGGCATCGGTAGGTTCGCCCTCGACACGGACCGAATACACTTTTTTTACCATGTTGCTCGGATGCGCGAGCTTGTTTGCGAGCGTTCCGTCGTTTGTAAGAAGCAGCAACCCTTCCGTATCGTAATCGAGCCGACCGACTGGATATATCCTGTCAGGAAGTTTGACGAAATCGAGCACCGTCTTACGCCCTTTGTCATCGCTTACGGTACATACGCAACCCTTCGGCTTATTGAGCA
The DNA here is from genome assembly GCA_910586925.1 of uncultured Christensenellaceae bacterium. GTDB lineage: Bacteria > Bacillota > Clostridia > Christensenellales > Pumilibacteraceae > Anaerocaecibacter. The sequence continues at coordinate 19,189 of CAJUKG010000005.1, forward strand.
TTATATAAATACTGCGTTGCGTCGGCGCGACGTATTTGCCGCTCACTTCCACCGAATCGTCGTCCTTGATGTCGGTAGCAAGTTCCGTCACTACTTTGCCGTTTACGCGCACTTTGCCCGCCGTGATCAGTTCTTCGCACTTGCGTCTGCTCGCGACCCCGCAACTGCTCAAATATTTGTTTATTCGCATGATACACCTTATTGCTTATATTATATTATTTATAATACAGCAATTTCGGCGTAAAATCAAGCATTTTGCGTATTCAGCCCGCGAAAGCCTTATCCATTAGCCGCATGCATTCTTCGAACATATCGTAACAATCGAGCACCGTGCAAATATATGTTTTGCCGTCGCGCGTCGCCGACGACACCAAGCACCGTCCCGATTTTTTCGTATACCCCGTCTTTATGCCGTTGCCGCCGTCGTATCTGAACAGTATTTTATTCTTATTGGGAAATTTTCTGTCGTAATCATGATCGGCATACGGCGTGCGATAACTTTTCGTCGCGACGATTTTTCGGAAAGTTTCGTTCTGCATGGCATAATATGCAATTTTACTCAAATCGAGTGCGGTAGTATAATGCTCGTCATGATGCAAGCCGTGCGGATTGGCAAAATGCGTATTCGTCGCGCCCGCTTTTTTGACCGTATCGTTCATCATGTCTACAAACCCTTCGACGCTCCCACCGACTATCACCGCAAGCGCGACGGCACAGTCATTGCCCGACTGAAGCATCAATCCGTACAGCATATCGCGCACCGTAAGCATTTCCCCATTCTGCAGATACAGCGAAGACCCTTCGACGCCCACCGCTTCGCGGGGTACGGGCATCGGCAGATCGAGTATAGTGCAGTTTTCGAGTACGGTTATAGCAGTGCATATTTTGGTCGTGCTCGCAGGCTCCATTCTCGCAGACTCGTTTTTACAGTATACGACCTCGCCCGTATCGCCGTCCAAAACAGCCATAGCCCGTGCCGAGCTTGCTATCGCCGTGCCGCCGCCTGCGGGTGCGAACGCACAGCAAAACACCAATGCCACTGCCGCGGCAAGCACTACCGCGATACCCTTGACGAAATTTTCTATTCTGTTCATACCCGCTCGTTCCCCCTTGCCGTATCAGTCTTTTTTGTTCTTCCTGCCGAAAATAGCCCCGACCACATTGGGCACGGTGTCCACTACCTTGTCGAGAAAACTTTCGCTCCCGACGTTGAGCATGCGCACCGACTTGCCGTCGCTTACGAGAAAGCACACGGGCGCCACACTCATTCCCGCGCCGCTCGCACCCGCGAACGGAAATTCGCCTACCTGTTTCGCACTGTACTCGCCGCCGCCCGACACAATGCCGACGCTTATCTTGCTTATGGGAACGACCGTAGTGCCGTCGGGCATTACTATCTGATTGCCGACGATAATATCCGAATCGGTAAGTACGCGCATTTTTCCGAACGCGGTATCCATGATACGTTCTATGGGGTGGTCGTTTTTTTCACTCGGTAATGTTGTATGCATAATATCTTATCCTCGCTGTTTTGCCGTCGCGGGGCGGCGCAAACCGCCTATCATAGCCGCAATTACGGCATATATAATATCTGCAATACATAACGAAATTATGCCGACGAAATTCGCGTCGAGCCGCTCGCCGTCGTAATCGGCGGTTATATCCACGGTGTCGCGCCTGTAACCGAGCACGCGGCATAAGTCGAACAGTGCCACGCGCAGCCCGCCGACCGTGACCGCCGTGACCGCCGCATCCGACAATCCTATGCGTGCATTTATATCGAGTGCGCGCACGCGTAAAACGGTAAACAGCTTTTTCACGATGCGAAGCAAAAATTTATTTACACCATTCTTTTTCTTGTTTCGCCTATCTTCTTCTGCGGTTTTTTCTTCGGTATCGCCCGAAATCGCCGCTTTAAGTCTTTCGGTATCTATAGACTTTCTCGCTATTGGCACATAGCAAATTCCGAAAGTCAGCTCGCCCGATCCCGCATCGGCACTGACTTCCGCCGCCACACACACGGCAACGGGCAACGAAATCGCGTGCAAAATAATAACGGCAATTACCAAACCTATCATAATACGTTTAGTCTTTGCCGTTATCGGTCGATTTATTATAATCTGTTCTTACTCGCCGTCGGTGCCGTCGACGCTCGCCGCTTCTTCGGTCGGCGCGGCGGGCACAGCCGTTTCGTTCCCGTCCGAATCTATCATTACGAGATCTTCGCCCTGTAAGAAATCGGGGTTTTCTTCGGCTTTGGCGAAGTTGTAAAGTTCTTCCTCCGTCGGCTCGGGCGTAGCTTCTTCGATAGCCTTGATCCTGTCGCGCACCGACTGTCTTTCGGGCAGGCTGTCGATATCCTCTATGCCGAACCGCTTGAGAAACGCTTCGGTCGTGCCGAAAAGGAGCGGTTTGCCTATCGCGTCTTTACGCCCGACGATCTCTATAAGATTGTTTTTAAGCAGGGCTTGCAACGCATAGTCGCAGTTTACGCCGCGGATATGCTCGATCTCGAGGCGTGTGACGGGCTGGCGGTACGCGATTATAGAAAGCGTTTCCATTGCGGGATTGGAAAGGGCTTTTTCCTTGATCGGATTGAGCACGAACGCGAGCGTTTCCGCATAATCGGGGTTGGACGCGAACTGTATTTTTCCGGCGTAGCTTATCAAGTGGATACCTGTCTTGCCGCCGTACTTTTTTTGCAACCGCTTGACCGAAGCCGTCACTTCGCTTTTTTGCAATTCCAAAATATCGCAAATGTCCGAAATTTTCATGCCGTCACCGGACACGAACAACAGAGCTTCGAGTACGTTGTCTATCTTTTCTATCTCAAGCATTATCGTCATCGGAATTTTGTTCCGAACTCCTTTTAACAATAGTGATCGTTGCGAAAATATCTTCCTGACGCACCCCCACTTCTTGGTCTTTCACAAGATCCAAAAGTGCCGAGAACGTCGTTACGACTTCGCCGATCGTGTAGTCCTCGTCGAACAACTCATCGAAAGTGCATTTCTCGACTATCTTGAAACGATCGCGAATGAATTCCTTTTTCTGCTCGACGGTGAACGGGTCGCGTTCTATCTTCTTGACTTTTATCAGCTGTTGCCGCGCGCCTATCTTATCGAACATCTTGCGCAGCGCGTTCATAAGTCCCGCAGTAGTCATGTCTTTAAGCACGAGCCGAGGCTGTCCCACACTGTCGTCGGGCGCGCGAAAATGCATGTTGAGCACTTCCTGTTCGCGCATACGCTCCGCGGCTTCCTTGTAGACCTTGTATTCTTCGAGCCTGTTTATAAGCTCTTTCTCGGGGTCTTCCTCCGCCGTTTCCACGACCTCGGGTTTGGGCAAGAACCGACGCGACTTGATTTCGAGCAACGTTGCCGCGACGACTATAAAATCCGCCGCTTCTTCCATATCCAGCTCGTCGATCTGTTCCATCGCTTCGAGGTACTGCTCGGTTATGTTGGAAATGAAAATATCTTCTATGTTTATCTTCTCTTTCTTAACGAGATCGAGAAGCAGATCGAGCGGACCGTCATAGTTAGACAGCACCACGTGATAACTTTTACTGTACTGTTCCTCGGGCGTTTGTTCGGTTTCGGTAACTTCTTTTTTCATTTCGCACCTACAGCATGAACGACCACAGCGACAGGAAACACCATTGCAATCCGCCGCCGCAGAACCGCAAATACGTGCCCAAAATGTCTATATAATCGAACCAATACGGAAGCACCACATAGCTCGACGCCATAGATATTATAAAACTCAATCCGACAAGCCCGTAAAGTATATACTGACCGTTGGTGCGCATAAACGCACAAAATTTATTCCCGCGCTTGGTGAACGACTCGATGATCCTGAATCCGTCGAGCGGAAAAATCGGCAGAAGATTGAAAAACGCGAGCGACAGATTTATGCTCATCATTATGCCGAAGAACCGAGTAAGGTAGTAACAAATATTTATCGCCGCCGCACCCGCCGCGTTTTCTATCGCAGTAAAGTACGCAAGCGACATAAGCGTATAGAAAAGCGACGACAAAAACGCGAGAATGATATTCGTGACTATGCCGGCGATCGCAACCGTCACCATGCCGAGCCGCTGTTTCTTGAAATTATACGGATTGACAGGCACGGGACGCGCGTAACCGAAGCCGACAAGCATCATCATGACGAAACCTATCGGGTCGAAATGCTTTAACGGATTGAGCGACAGCCGCCCCGCATTTTTGGCGGTATCGTCGCCGTTCCACTTCGCGACAAGACCGTGCGCCACCTCGTGCAACACGAGCGAAATACACACGGCAATAAGCGTCATTAAAAGATACAGGAAGTAATCGAGCGGATTGCGCCCGTCCATTGCTGCAAAAATCATTGCTTGTCCTCCGAAAATACGGGAATTACGTCATTTCGTACAATGTCCTCGTATGTTTGCGGCTTGACCATATATGCCGACGATCCGTTTCGTACCGCAACGACGGGCGGCACGGCGTTTCTGTTGTAATTGGACGCCATCGAATAATGATACGCGCCCGTCGACGGCACCGCGAGTATATCGCCCGCGTGTAGCTCGGGAAGCATTATGCCTTCGATGAGTACGTCGCCGCTCTCGCAACACTTGCCCGCTATCGAATACTTATGCGTGCGCTCGGCGTTCACCCGGTCTGCGACGACCGCCGTGTACTCGGCGTCATACATCGCAACGCGCGGATTCTCGAACATGCCTCCGTCTACCGCCGCATAAGTCTTGACGTCTTTTATGGTCTTTATCGCGCCGACGGTGTAAAGCGTAACGCCCGCCTCGCCGACTATCGACCGCCCCGGTTCTACGACGAGCCTCGGCGGATTTATGTGCTTGCGCTCCACCGCCGACTTCAGGCACTTCGCGGTGTGCGCCATATACTTTTCGGGAGTGAGCGGCAAATCGCCTTTGAGATAATGTATTCCGAACCCGCCGCCGAGATCGAGCCGCTTAACGTCTATCCCCGAACGGTTAAGCTCGAGAATGAAATCGGTCGTTTTCTCGATCGCTATTTCGAACGGCTCAAGCTCGAAAATCTGCGATCCGATATGACACGACAGCCCGACGAATTTTATATTCTTATAGTTTTGCAGCGATTTTACGATCCGCGCGGCAGAGCCGTCGGCTATCGAAAAGCCGAATTTGCTGTCGGGAGTCGTCGTTTGAATAAACCTGTGCGTATGCGCTTCCACTCCGGGATTTACGCGCACAAGCACGTTTTGCGGTTTTTTCGTGTGCTTTGCTATCAGCTCGATTTCGCGTTCCGAGTCGATCACGAAACACTCGACGCCCGCATCTATCGCGTACGATATTTCGCTCTCCGTCTTGTTATTGCCGTGAAAGTAAATACGGTCCGCAGGCATACCGCCTTTGAGCGCGGTATACAGTTCGCCACCCGAAACGACGTCCGCACCCACGCCGAGCGGCGCGAGAAACGAATAAATGCCGGTACAGCAAAACGCTTTGGACGCATAGCATACCGTGAAATCGGGATATTCTTTTTCGAGAATACCGATGTATGCCGCGGCGGTACTCACGGCACGGTCTACGTCGAACACATACAGCGGCGTGCCGTATTTTTTCGCAAGATCGTTCGCCCCGCACCCGCCTATTATAAGCTCGCCGTTGCGAACGGCAAGCGACCCGAACGGCGCGAAAAGTTCGTCAGTCTTCTTCGTCATCATCATCGGGAAGATTGGCGTTGTGATAGACATTCTGCACGTCGTCATCTTCGTCGAACATGTCGAGCATACGCCGAATTTTCGCCTCCGTGTCCGCATCCACGTCAACGGTGGAAGCGGGGACCTGCTGTACTTCCGCGGAAATAATGACCCTGCCCGCTTTTTCGAGTCCGTCGCGAACGGACGGCAATGCGGCAGGCGTCGCGGTTATATAACACTCTGTTTCCGCGCTGTCGAAATCGTCCGCACCCGCTTCGAGCGCGAGCATCATCAGTTCTTCGTCGTCCTCGTTCGGCTTGCGCTCGATGGTCACGATGCCTTTCTGCTCGAACATATACGAAACGCAGTTTGTGGTGCCGAGCGAGCCGCCGCACTTATCGAAAATATGCCGTACCGACGCGGCGGTGCGGTTCTTGTTATCGGTGAGCGTTTCCACGATCACCGCAACGCCGCCCGAGCCGTACCCTTCGTAAGTAATGGCGTCGTACACGACGTTGCCTTCCTCGCCGCTCGCCTTTTTAATGGAACGGGTAATATTGTCGTTGGGCATATTGGCGGCACGCGCTTTGGAAATGACGTCGCGAAGCCGCGGGTTATTGTTGGGGTCGGGTCCGCCCGCCTTGACTGCTACGGCAAGCTCTCTGCCGATCTTGGTGAAAACATTGGCACGAGCCGCATCGGTCTTGCCTTTCTGACGTTTTATGGTTGCCCACTTGCTGTGTCCAGACATAAATGATCTCCGAAAAATCTATTTTATTTACCTATAAATTATACAGTATATTGTAACGGTTGTCAAATACTTTGTCATAAATAGCGGTATTTGCATAACGCTGCGTCAGCGTTTGCTCGGTTTCGCCGCGTACCGAAGCGCGAACATCATGACGCCCGCGGCGACACCCGCATTGAGCGATTCAATGCCCTCTTGCGGCACCGCAAGCAGTCTGTCGGCGGCGGCGACGATACTCTCGTCCACGCCCGACGCCTCGTTGCCTATGACGATGCAATACTTATCGCCGCGCGTCGATGAAAATACATTCTCGCCGTGCATATCGGCGACTATTATCTCGTACCCCGCCCGCTTAAGCTCCGCGATGCTTATATCGCGCCCTATTCGACATTTCACGATAGCCGACATCGCGCTTCGCACCACTTTCGGCGAATATACGTCGGCGCAATTATCGAGTACGACGTCGTAACCGCTTGCGACCGCGGTGCGGAGTATCGTGCCGACGTTGCCGGGATCGCGCACTCTGTCGAGAAACACGCACCGCGCCGACTCTGGAAAAGCGGACGGAAACACGGTATGCACCGAAACGATCCCTTGACTGCTCTCCGTGTCCGCGATTTTACCGAACACTCGGTCGGTAGTCACGACCGTTTTATACTCCGCAAACTTCTCGCCGCACTTTCCGTATGCCGTTTCGCACAGCACGACAAACCGCACAGACTGCGGGCTTGCCTCGCAACTGTCGAGTACGTTCTTGTAGCCTTCGACGAAAAACTCGCCGTATTCGTCGCGATATTTCTTCTGCTTGAGCTTGACAGTGTGTTTGACTAGATTATTGTCAAGCGACGATATAATTTCCATGATCACCCCGAAATCGCCCGAAACCCGACGAAATCAAACATTCGCGCCGCGCCACCCTTCGCACGACCGACGGCAACGCGCCGAGAACAAATAAAGAGTGCAATCGTTTGCACTCTTTACCGTAAATTCGACAATTATTTCGCGATTGCTTTCGCCGCAGTTTCGGCGAGCGTCTTGAACGCCGCCGCGTCGTTGACCGCTATATCGGCGAGGACCTTGCGATTGAGGTCGATACCCGCGACTTTCAGTCCGTGCATAAGTTTGGAATACGAAAGTCCGTTGATACGCGCCGCGGCATTGATACGCGCGATCCACAGCGAGCGGAAATCGCGCTTTTTGAGCCGTCTGCCGATATACGCATACATTTGCGACTTCATGACCGCCTGACGCGCAATGCGGTACGACCGAGATTTCGATCCGAAATAACCTTTGGAAAGCTTAAAAATCTTTCTGCGCTTTTTAACTGCGTTAACTGCTCTTTTAATTCTCATGATAGCCTCCTACTACTTCTGCGCCATGTTGCGAATGGTTTTCTCTTGTTTGAGCGACTTGAGATACGCGCCCTGACGCAATCTCATGATGCGCTTTCTCGGTTTCTTGTTGAGAATGTGGTTCTTACCCTGCTGCGCACGCTTTACTCTGCCGTTTGCGGTAACGCGGAAACGCTTTTTCGCGCCGCTGTGGCTCTTCATTTTAGGCATATTGATGTCCTCCGAAAAAAGTTATTTTGTTGTTATGGGCACAAGATTCATAATGATGCTTCTGCCGTCGACCGCTGGCTTGCGATCCATTGTAGCCACGTCCTTCACCGTTTCGAAGAACGAGTACATAATATCGACACCCATTTGCGGACGGGCCATTTGCCTGCCGCGCATGCGGATAGATACCTTAACTTTGTCGCCGTCCGCAAGGAATTTGCGGGCTTGCTTGGATTTGGTATTGAGATCGCCCGTATCTATGGTTACCGAAAGACGGATTTCCTTAAGATCGGCTTTCTTTTGATTCTTTTGTGCGTCCTTGGCTTTTTTCGCCGAGTCGAACCTATACTTGCCGTAATCCATGATGCGGCATACCGGCGGTTGCGCGTTCGGCGTGATCATAACGAGATCGAGCCTGCGCTCGTCGGCGATAATCTTCGCCTCGCTCGCGCGCATGACGCCGAGCATGTCGCCGTTCTCGTCCTTGACGCGAATTTCAAGACTGTCCGAAATTCCGTCGTTAATAACAAGCTCCTTAAAAATGGTCTAAACCCTCCAAACAAAAATTGCGAGCCGAACAGATTTCGACTCACAAAAACAATCAACCGATCATTATTTTGCATAACCGTTCCGAGTAGACCCGAACGGTGAGATAAAATCTGCTTTAGCCTAATTATTATATACCACTTCCCCGAATAAGTCAACTGTTTTAACGCCGTATCGAAAAGATTTTTTCCTCGTGTTTTGCGAATAATTTACGACAGGTTACAAATGATAAAAACGGAGGTGCGATATGAAAAAAATTCTTCCTTTATCGCTGATAGTTCTCGCATTGTCGCCGACAATGCTCGCCTGCTCGTCGCAAAACGATTACGAGCCGCCTGTTCAACCCGTAGAGGCGCGCGAAGAAATCCCCACGCCCGCGCCCGTCGAACCGCCCGCACCCGAACGGCGCAATATCGAGATCGTTCTCGACGGCGGGTTCACTTTCGGTCGCTTACCCGTAAGCGGAGTGCGGCGCAGATTTTTCGATTTGTCGGGAAATTACTCTATCGAGTACGTGCATACGCCGTACGGCATGCCTAAAGACGACACACTCGAGTATACGATCGAAATGAACGGCGACAACACATATACCATGACAGTCGTTTCGGACGGCGTTAAAAGCGAACACTCGGGGCGTTGGTATGATCGCTGCGGCAGCGTCACTTTCTATTACGACGAACAGATCGACCCGCCCGCGCACAACGAATATGTATGCGACTGCATGTTCGCCGAAGTGTTGCCGCAAAACAAGCTGATGATCTACGACGGCGGCAGAACGATCGTGCTCGCAAAATCCGCGACCGAGAACGCGTAAACTATCCGATCTACACCGCGCTTACGGCGATTATTATTCCGCACATTATAAGCGCGTAAAGCACGGCTATCGGTTTGCCGCGGCGCATCATGAAAAATTCGCTCGCGAGAAACATTATCGCGTAACACGCGAATACGCTCGACCGAGCATAAATATGTATATTCGCGAGCGGGACGAACGACAGCCCGTACGCAACATAGTCGAGTGCGGCAAACAAACCTTTGCCGACTACGAGTATGCCGCCGCAACCGGGGATCGCCGCGACGCACAGCAGACACAACGTCACTACGAAGTTCAACGTTATAAACGGCAAGAGCACGATATTCACAAGTGCCGCGAGTATTTGCACGCTGCCGAAATAATGTATTTGGATCGGCAGTATACCGAGCGATACGGAAACGGACGCACCAACGGCACTGCCGATTTTATTATTCGCTTTATGTGCGACGAGCACGCGACGTATGCCGTTCGCGAACAGCGCGATGCCGCCGATCGCGCCGAAACTCAATAAGAATCCGACGTCGAACGCATACAACGGTTTGACAGACAAAATAATGCACGCTGCGCACAGCAACGACGAAAACAGGTCCCTGCGTCCGCCGAAGAAAATCGTCGCGCTCGACACAGCCGCCATGACCGCGGCACGCACGACGGACGGTGAAAAGTCGGCGATCACTACGTACCCTATAACCGCCGCAGTCATTATCACCGCGCTTATTCGCTTGTCGAGTTTGGATAGCAAAAACCCGAGTACCATAAGCACGAAACCGATATGCAATCCCGATACCGCGAGGATATGCCCCAGCCCGACAGCCGAATAGTAGTCGGAGATCTCCGAGTCGAGCGCGTGTTTATCGCCGGTCAGCATCGAATATGCGATATTGCCGTATCTGTCGCCCATATTGTCGACGAGAAGCGTATGTATACCGGAAAGAAATTTCTCGATCGGACGCGGCGAACCGAACTTCACCGTAATATCCCGAGAATCCACCGAAACGTAAAACCGAGTATCGGTGCGGTAGTCCGTGCCGTTTACTCCGCCGTTCTTTATCAATTTCGACGCGCGAACGTTCGCCGCGAAGCTCAACATATCGCCGAAATTCAGAGTTTCGACGATATTTCCGTCGCCCGATGTCACCGTTACCCGCATTTTGCCGGGCGCGGGCTTGCCGTCTATCGTCAACCCGTCAAGCTCGACGCGATACTCGCCGCTCCGCGAATCTATCGCACACACTCTGCCGTACACGCCGAAATACCCTGCGAATTTTTCGCAATCACGCCATTTATCCGAGCTTACCGCGCCGACCGCAAACGAACACAGCGCAAACACGAGAGCAAGCGCGAACCCTATCGGAACGCGCAACTTCGTTTTGCCTCGTTTGCACAGTATCGCAACGGCAACAAACGCCGCGGCAATGCCGCATAACAAAACGCAGCCGAGCACTATACCGACTGCGCGATTTATAATATAAAAATATATACAAAATTCGGCGGCGATCACAGCGATCCCCGCGACCAAAAACGCTCTGAAATTTATCGGGAAACGTTTTTCCATAGCACCGTCAATTCATTGTTACCGACTTGATAAATTCGGACGAATCTACAGTCATTTTCGCCGCCGCACCGCTTTCGATAAGCGCGTCGGACAGTGCGCGCGACTTTTCTATCACCGCGCCGTCTATATCGAGCGAACCGTTGCCGTGCTGTTTAAGTCCCACGAAATCACCCGCGCCGCGCAGTTTGAAATCGAGTTCGGACACCGAAAATCCGTCGGTCATGCCGCAAAACTTCTTTAACCGCTCCGTGCTTTCGGGATTGCTTCCGTCGGTAAGCAAAAAGCAGTACGATTCGATCGTGCCGCGCCCGACTCTCCCGCGTATTTGGTGCAGTTGCGACAGTCCGAACCTCTCCGCGTCATACACGGCGACGGTCGTCGCCTCGGGCACGTCTATACCCACTTCCACGACAGTCGTCGATACGAGCACTTTGATCTTTCCCGATTTGAAGTCGGACATGACTTCGTTCTTTTCGGCGTCTTTCATTTTGCCGTGGACGCACCCGACATACGGCGCGAGCGCGCCCTTTTTGAGCGAGTTATACACATCCTCGACGCCCGTCGCATCCTCGTCGCCGCCGTCGATACGCGGACAAATGATATACGTACGCTCGTCTATTGCCGCTTTTTTGGCGATATAGCCGTACATATCCGCGACGCGCTCGGGCGGAACGAGCGAAGTGTGCACGGCGGGACGGTTTGCGGGAAGCTCGCGTATTTCGATCTGCCGTAACTCGCCGTACAGCGACAGAGCGAGAGTTCGCGGAATGGGCGTTGCCGTCATTACGATTATATCCGTCTTATTGCCCTTGTTTTCCAACCGCGCGCGTTGGTTTACACCGAAACGCTGTTGCTCGTCCACAATGACGAGCCGCAAATTCGCATAGTCTATATTATCGCTTATAAGCGACTGCGTGCCGACTATGCACTGCGCATTTCCGTACTTGATATTGAACGTCGCTTCTTCTTTTTGCCGCGCGGTCATCGACGCGCACAATAATTGCGTGCGCACGCCGAGCGGTTCGAGAAGTTTTATCATCGTTTGATAATGCTGTCTCGCGAGCACTTCCGTCGGTGCCATAAGCGCGGACTGATACCCGCTTTTCGCCGCGAAATACATAGCGAAAAGCGCGACAGCGGTTTTGCCGCAACCGACTTCGCCCTGTATCAATAAGTTGGTGAGCTTGTCTCCGCGCAACGCATCTATTACGCCGCACATGGCGCGACGCTGACCGTACGTCGGCTTAAAAGAAAGCGATTCCGAGAATTTTTCGACGTCGCCATCAGTAGCCGAATATATAAAATCACGGTTATCGTCCTTGAGCAGTCGGTACGACGTTATGACATAGCACATGTTTTCGACCGCCACGGACTGCCGCGCGGCGCAAAGTTCCTCTGTATTTTTGGGAGTATGTACGCAACGCAACGCCTGCTGTAACGGCATAAGCCCGAATTTCAAAGCAAGCTCGGGCGGAATATAACTGTTTACGCGCACATTGGCAAGCGCGGTTACTACCGCCGACTGAAACGTGCGCGACGGGATAGCCGTTTTATAAACGGGCACGATATCGCCGTCGCCGTCCTGCGGCATAACGAACGTGGGGTTAGTCATTTGCACCGCGCTTTTGAACCGCTTGACCTTTCCCACAACATACACGCTGTCGCCCGGCTGAAGGCTTCGCGCCGCGAACGGTTGGTTAAACCAGGAACAGCGCACTGAAATTCCGTTATTCTTTACGGTACAGCTCACAACGCTCAACCCGCGACGAATAAACGCGCGTTTTGCGGGTGTTTCCACCACCGCGGAAAACGAGATCTCGTCGCCTTCGCGCACGGTCCTGTCGATAACCGCGTTGCGCGAAATGTATTTATCGGGAAAACGCAACAGCAAATCGGACGGTGTATAAATACCCATCCGATTTAACGCCGTAAGACGTTTCTCGCCTATACCTTTTATCTCCGAAAGCTCCATAATTATGTCATGGGACAATACATCACGATTAGACGTAAAGAACCACGCACGCCTCGACTGTGCAGTCGCGCGTCAGGCAAACAACAGGCGACAAGGCGGCGAAGGGAGTGTAGACCCACCTACATGACCGAGCCGCCGCGTTGCACGTAGTTCGCATCACGCGATGAATGCACTGTCGAGTATTATTCGAGAGATACAATAAAGTAATATAACGGTTGACCGCCGTAATGTACGTCCACGTCGCAAGAACGGTATTTCTTGATGAGATCGGACGCAATGGCGTTGGCTTCTTCTTCCTTGACGTCGTTGCCGAAATACAGCGAAATGCAGCTGATGTCGTCGTTCATCATCTTGTCTACAAGCTGCTCGGTGACTTCGCCGACGCTGTCGCCCTTCGCGACGATGTCTTTGGCATCCATGCCGATGATATCGCCTTCTTTGAGGTCGAAGTTGCCGATCGTGGTACTGCGCACAGCATAAGTAACCGAACCGGAACGCACGCCGCCGAGCGCGTCGTTCATGTTCTTGAGATTGCCGTCAACGGTATCTTCGGGATTGAACGCGAGTACCGCGGAAAGCCCTTGCGGAATGTTCGACGTGGGGATAACGTGAATGGTCCGTTTGGAAAGAGCTTTGGCTTGATTTGCCGCGAGCACGATATTCTTATTATTGGGGAAAACGAAAACGTCTTTGGCGGCAACCGCATCGCACGCTTTTGCGATATCGTCCGCCGACGGATTCATTGTCTGACCGCCTTCGATTATATTATCGACGAGGAGATCTTTGAATATTGCGGTAAGACCGTCGCCCGCGCACACCGAAACGAGTCCGAATGGCTTGAGGCCCTCCTGCTGTTTGTTTTTGAGATCGCGGTTTTGCTGAAGCATGTTTTCGATCTTGAGGTGATCGAGCTCGCCCAGCTCGAGCGCGTAAGTAAGTACCTGACCGGGTGCGTTGGAATGAACGTGCACCTTTACCATGGAAAGGTCGCCTATTACGAGCACGCAGTCGCCTATGTTCATGAGTTTCTCGCGGAACAAGTCGATATCCGCTTCCGTCGTCTTTTTATAAAGATTGACGATAAAGAACTCGGTGCAGTACGCGAACTCGATTTCGGCGAGATCGTTATAGTTGAAATGCGCCTGTTCGTCGTACGGACTGTCCGCCGACGCCTTGTAGGAATCGTCGAACTCGAGCGAGTATTCTTCTTCCTGACCGAGAAGTATGTTCAAAAAGCCTTGAAGCAGTATCAGCAAGCCTCTGCCGCCCGCATCAACGACGCCCGCTTTCTTGAGCACGGGGAGCATTTCGGGGGTTTGCTTGAGCATCTCCTCGCCTGCGTCGATGACAGCCGCGAAGAAATCTTTAAGTTCTATATTCTTCTTCGCCGCCTTTTCCGCGCCTTCGGAAATTGCGCGAATGACGGTGAGGATAGTTCCTTCTTTGGGTTTTGTGACCGCTTTATATGCGATCTCGGTACCCGCCGCGAACGACTTGGCGAAAGTCTTTGCGGTAAGCTCGCTGCTCTGCGACAGCACCGACATCATGCCTTTGAGTATCTGACTCAAAATAACGCCGCTGTTGCCGCGCGCGCCGCGGAGCGCGCCTTTGGCTACCGCATCGCAAAGCTCGGGCATGTTATTGGTCGAGCAAGCGGAAACCTCGCGGGAAGCGGACAGCATAGTCATGGACATATTGGTACCGGTATCGCCGTCGGGAACCGGGAAAACATTCAGTTCGTTTACGTGCGCCTTGTGCGCGTCGAGAAGTTTGGCTCCGTTCAAGATCATCTTTCTGAACATTGCGCCGTTAATTGATTTTTGCATTGAGTTCCTCCGATTAGGACGATCGCCGTATTATGTATTTGCGACCGTCAAAAATTAGTGGGCACTATACTTTTATACCGACAACATGAATCGTAATCGTATCTACCACCATGCCCGAGAAATGCTCCACGCGGTACTTGACCGCTTTCTTGAGCGACTGGGCGACGGCTTCGATAGAAAGACCGTATTTTATGATAACATATAAATCAATGAAAATCCTGTCGCCGTTGGTAAAAACACTCACCCCCCGCGACAGTCGTTTGCGTCTGAACAAATCCGATAAATTGTCGGAAAAAGTTTTGGATACGAGATCTACTATCCCGTAACAATCCAAAGCGGTATCGGCAGCAACCTGTGCTATCGAATCTTCCGTAACTGTTATTCTGCCATAGGCGTTTGAAGTATGAACACTCACGATCACTCCGAAACAGTTAAGTATATGCACCGCACACATATATTTTAACCTATCTGAAAATATTTTGCAAGGGTTTTTACCGAATTTTATAAAATTTTCCTAAAAAAACACCTATTTTCGGTTGCCAAAGCCATAAAAAAGTGGTATATTTATAGAGATAAAAAGATTATGCCCCGTCAGGAGGTCAAAACGCCATGAGCAAAGTATGTTCGATTTGCGGAAAAGGCAAGGTTGCAGGCAACAACGTCAGCCACTCGCATAAGAAAACAAAGCGCACTTTCAGCGCAAACGTGCACCAAGTAACCACCGAAGTGGACGGCAAAGTTTCGCACGAATACGTTTGCACGCGCTGCCTGCGCACAGCGAAAAAACACGAAAACGACTGATTGATTTATCGTTTTATATTTCGCAACAAAAAATCCGAGCAAGCTGTTTGCTCGGATTTTTTATATGCCTGCGGCGTATTATCGGAGTAACGCTCGACCACGCCGCAAGACGGTCGCTCGGCAGTTACCGCTTTCTTTTGAAAACTCGCACAATCGCGCCCAACGGTCTGGGCAGCTTTATACATATGATCTTTGTCATGCCGCACCTCCATTAAAAGTGTATGCGGCTTTTTTATATTAGGTTACTGCGGTTTACCGTGAAGATGCCGCACCGCTTCCGCCCTGTCCGCCGCGCCGAATACGGCATTACCCGCTACGAGTATATCAGCACCCGCTTTCGCCGCGTCCGCCGCGTTGGACAGCGTTATCCCGCCGTCGACCTCGACGAGAGCATGCGGGCAATATCTGTCGCGAAGTCGCGCCGCTTCCGTCACGCGCTCGAGCGAGCCGTCGATAAACTTCTGACCGCCGAACCCCGGGAATACCGACATGACGACTATCAGATCGAGAAGCGCGGCATAACGTTCGATACTCGAGATCGGCGTATCGGGATTGACAGCAAGCCCGCATTTGCATCCCGAATTTTTGATAATTGCGAGAGCCTTTTCTATTTCCGTTTCCGCTTCTACATGAAACGACACGAAGTCCGCACCGCTTTTTACGAAACGCTCGACGTAGCGCACGGGGTTTGTTATCATTAGATGCACGTCGAACGGCAAGTCGGACAGCGGACGCAGGTCGGATATCATTTTGAATCCGAAAGTGAGGTTGGGCACGAATACGCCGTCCATAACGTCGACATGGATAACGTCCGCACCGACCGCTTTCATATCTTTGACGTCGGAACCGAGATTTGCGAAGTTGCCGCTCAAAATAGAGGGCGCGATGAGAATACTTTTTTCCATATCCCCATTTTACCACAACGCGCCCCCGCCGTCAACATTTTTCTACCATTCCTCGATAAAATCGTCGAGAATATCCAAATAACCTTTTTTCTCGCAGTCGTTCGTCGCGACGAGCGGCACCGATTTATATTTCTCGCCGTTGATATACACGACGGCTTCGCCTATCACGTCGCCTGCGGAAATCGGAGCGCAAAGTCCGTTTACGACGTTTTCGACGGAAATCTCCGCTTTATCGCCCATTGCGACGAACGCCGTGCAGTCCTCTGCGGCAACGGCAGTCACAACATCGGTCTTACCGCCGGAAACAGCATACTCGCCCGCTACGTCGCCTTTACGCACCGCATACACGGTTTTGTAGTTGGCGAACCCGTAATTGAGCATTTCCGAAACCTCGGCATTGCGGGTCTTTGAATTTTCGGCACCGATCGTCACGCAGATGAGCCGCGTATCGCCGCGCTTGGCGGTAACGGTTATGCACGAGCGCGCTTCGTCGGTATAGCCCGTCTTGCCGCCGTCGCAACCGTTATAGAACTTTATGAGTTTATTCGTGTTCGTAAGCCCGGTGACTCTGCCGCTCGGGTGCTCGAAATCGTACATCCACACACCGGCATACTCGAAGAACTTGCCGTGTTTCATGAGCTGTTTGAACATTACCGCAACGTCGGCGGCACAGCTGTACTGTCCCGCGGCGGGAAGTCCTGTGCAATTAACGAACTTCGTATCCGCCATGCCGAGTTCGTCCGCCCGTGCGTTCATCGCGTCAACAAACGCGTCGACACTGCCGTACAGAAATTCCGCGACCGCAACGCACGAATCGTTTGCGGAAGCGACAACTATACTTTTGAGAAGCTCGGACAGTTTGTATTCCGCACCCGCGTCGAGAAACGCCTGCGAGCCGCCCATGGATGCCGCCTTGTCCGATGCGAGCACCGCGGTATCGAGGGATATTTCCCGCTTTTCTATTTCGTCGAACGCAAGTCCGAGCGTCATGATCTTTACCATGCTCGCAATCTGCAAATGCTCTTTGGTATTCTTCTCGAAAACGACCGTCCCAGTTTCGCCGTCCATAAGCATTGCCGCCTTACTCGTCCGCGCGAGCGTTTCCGCAGGCTCGGCGTGAGCGAACGCCCGACCCGCGACGGGCATTATCGCGATCACCGCGGCAAGCACAGCCGCGAGTCCTATTTTGATTCTTTTGTTCATAATTCCTCCAACGAGTTTTTTGTTAGTTTACCTTTATCGCAAAAAATAATTCATGATAAACCAATGTAGTTACACGACGCCCACCAGCCCCGCGCCGAACAGAAGCAAAGTTACGCTCTTTACCACTGCGACTACGAACAATGCCAATATGTACTGCAACACTTTTTTGTAGTACTGCGCGAGGTCGGCTTTGGACGGAGAACACCCCGCATTGAGCGACCTGAAATAAAAGCAGCCGTATGACAGCATACACAGCATTGCGATCTCTATAATGCACGTCGGTACAAACAGCACGAACAGCATCGGCACGGCGGAAACGGTGTACGCGACCACCGTGACGCTCACGTTCAAGCCGAGTATGTACGAGCGATACGCGCACGGCGCGAGCGACAAAAACGTCGTCGGACGATTGAAAAACATAGACGCCGCAAAAGCGAAATAAGCGACAGATAGGAAAAAATCGGCAAAAAAGAAGCCGAAAACCCCGCTTTCGCCGCGTAAAAAGCCGAAAAGCACGCCGTTGCTGATAGATATGTACTCCGCTTTATCGGGAACGGTTATGCCGACCGCTATCCCTACCACAAGAAAGAGCAAGCACAGCAAGGCGTAAAGTATGACGTTAAATCGGTTGCGCCGCACCGAGTGCGACAAGCTGTTGAACCAATCGGAAATTACAAACGTGCGCTTCATACCGTAAATCTATGCCGACATTCGCGCGGATATTCTAAAATTCGCCCGATTTCGCAAAATGTCGAATTTTAGCATTTCAAGCGGCATTTCCGCGTTTACGGCAGTGTACGCAAAAAACTAAACTATGGGTTCAAAAAATCGGCATACACGCCGTAACCTTTCGTGCTGTCGTTGAGCAGTACGTGCGTGACCCCCGCCACGACCTTGCCGTCCTGAATTATAGGCGACCCGCTCATACCCCGCACTATTCCGCCCGTCGCGTCGAGAAGCCGTTTGTCGGTAACGCGAAACACTATACCCTTCTCTTTGCGCTCCGACTGTTTTGTCGCTTTGATGATCTCGATATCGAAATTATCGGTGACGCCGTTGACCGTCGTGCGAACTTGAGCCGCGCCCGGCTTGACGTCGTCACGTCCGCCGAGCGGCAATTTTTGCGAACGGTCGAAATCGGCGGTATAGTTACCCGCCACTCCGAAACTGTTGTTGCACGTGACGTCTCCGAGTACCTTGTCGGGAATGACCGTTGCAATAAACGCGCCCGCCTCGTTCTTTGTACCGCGCTTTATCCCGACGACTTTGCACCCGTGGATATGACCGCCGTCGAACGGCAACCGAACACCCGATTCGCCGTCGCATATCTCGTGACCGAGCGCGACGAACCGACCGTTGCCGCGAACGAACGTGACGGTACCTACCCCGTAAATCTTGTCCTTGATCTTTATTCCGAGCTTCGGCTTGCCCGTGTACAGCTCGACGACGGGAGTCACCTCGACGGTGAGCTGTCTGCCGTCCCGAACTATCTCGAGCGTAGCTTTGCCGACGGTTATGCTGTCCGCTATGTCGTCGTAACTATCCACCTCGCTGCCGTTCACGCTTTTTATGACGTCGCCCGAATAAATCCCCTCGACGGCGGCTATGCCGTACTCCGTTTCAACGCCCGTCACGCTCTCCACGAGCAGTCCGTCTATATCCACCGATATTCCCACTTGAAATCCACCGACGTATACCGTGCCGTCGTCGGTGTCCGCATACGCATGTCCGGGCACACCGACAAACGCTATAGCGAATGCGAGCAGCACGCATAACAATAACCGTAATTTTTTCATACTTTAAGTAGTCTTTGCAGTATACAAAAAAGTATGCCGAAAGAATTAACAATTAACAATTAATAATTAATAATTGAGGGCGAATTTATAATTTAACCGATTAAATTATCTTTTATCTCTTATTTAGTATCTATTATTTATATTACGTTTCTTTGCGGCGTGCCGAGGACGTCACGCCCTACGGAAGCGTGTATTACGTTTCCGATAAGTTGTAGGGCACGGCGTCCCCGACGTGCCGCTAAAGGTACGATAAAATAATTTATGCCTAATTTTCAATTACCGATTTTTAATTTGTATTTGTATTCGTCGCAGAAATTTTTCAGTTCGGTGGCGTTTGTATCCGAAGTGGAAGAAACGCCCTTTGTTCCCGAAAGCCGCGAGATCTCGCTCACCATGCCGTTTTTGTCGAGCGGAGTGACGCGCGTCGCCGTATCGCCGTCCGCTTCGTGTTTTTCTATAAAGTAGTGCCCGTCCGCCATTGCGGCTATTTGCGGCAAATGCGTTACGCAAAGCACTTGATGCCCGCGCGAGAGCGTTGCGAGTTTTTTCGCGACGCAAAGTCCTATCGCGCCGCTTATACCCGTGTCTATCTCGTCGAAAATCATAGTTTCGATATTGCTCAAATTGCCCGTGACAAGTTTGATCGCGAGCATAAACCTCGACATTTCGCCGCCCGATATTATCTTTGCGAGCGGCAAAAGCGGCTGTCCGACATTGGGGCTCAAATAGAACTCGAACTCGTCGCAACCCGTCGCCGTCACGCGCGAAACGAACTTATCCGCGCTCGGCATTTCCGCAAAAACGGTTTCAAACTTCGCTTTTGCCATGCCGAGGTCGGCAAGCTCCGACTGTATTTGTTTTTGCATCGTCGCCGCGCCGCGCTTTCGCATATCGGACAGCGTTTTGCAACTGTCGTACAGCTTGCCGCGAAGCTCGCTCTCCCTGCGCGTGAGTTTTTCGTAAAGCTCCGCGCCGTTTTCGGCTCTGTCGAGTTCGGCGCGAGCGTCCTCGACAAACTTTTGCATAGCGTCGTAATTGCCGTACTTGCTTTTCAAAGCGCGAAGTTTATCGAGTCTTGCGACCACTTCGTCGAGTTCACGCTCGCTGTCGCCCATGCCTTCGAGTTCGTCCTTGACGCATTCCGCTATATCGTCAAGCTCGATAGACACCGATTTCAGTCTGTCGTGGATCTCCGCATATTTCTCGTCGAGTCCCGCGATAGCGGCGATACCGTGCACCGCCGACGACACGCCGTCGCTCGCACCCTCGTCGCCGTCCAACATATCCACACATTCGGCGAGCGCGGTTTTTATCCGTTCAGACGCCATGAGCACGTGCCGACGCTCGACGAGTTTATCTTCCTCGCCGCGCTTGACGTCGGCGGCGGCTATCTCGTCGAGCTGATACTTGAGCACGTCTATTCGCTGCGCACGCGCCGTTTCGTCGCCGAGCGAATCGAGTTCCGACCGCACCGATTTGTACTCGTCGAAAATTGCTTTATGCGCTTTCATGGGCGCATCGTCCGCTTTGAACACGAAATAGTCGAGGATCTTGCGCTGTTCGGTTATTTTCAAAAGCGATTGATATTCGTTCTGTCCGTAAATATCGACATAGTTTTGCATAAGTTCGCGAAGCATGGCGGTAGTGACCTGCTTGCCGTTGACGCGAATATCGTTGCGCCCGTCCTTGAAAAACTTGCGCGTGACGATAAAGAATCCGTCCTCGCAGTCGATGCCGAGTTGCTCGAGCGGCGCGCCGTTTTCGAACCCGAACACTCCCTCCACAAATCCGCTGTCCTCGCCGAACTTGAGAAAAGATTTATCGTACCTCGCACCGACAAGAAGCATGAGCGAATCGACGATTATCGACTTGCCCGCGCCCGTTTCGCCCGAAAACACGTTCAGTTCGGGCAAAAACCGTATTTCGAGGTCGCGTATCAATGCCAAATTATGTATCGTTATCCTTTGCAGCATGGCGTTAATCCTCCGGTGCCGACCACGAATTGAGTTTTGTGAGCAGTCGCGAATAGAAATTGAGCTTTCCGAAACGAATGAACATAACGCTCCTGTCCCAGCCCGTTACCGTCATGCTTTTTCCGTTTTCGAGTGTTGCGCGCAGTTCTCCGTCTATGTATATATTTGCGGCGTCGCCGAAATAATTGGTCATTTCGACATTCTCGAACGAACCGACGACTATCGGACGGGTGCGAAGCGTATGCGGATTTATCGGGGTGAGTGCTATAACGGGCGTATTCGGGCTTATCACCGACCCGCCCGCCGCAAGCGAATACGCCGTCGATCCCGTCGGCGTGGACGCGATATATCCGTCGCAGGAAAACTTGTCTATGAGCGCGCCGCCCACTTTCACTTTGAGTGTTATCATGCGCCCGCCGCCCGATCTTATTACGGCATCGTTGAGCGCGTAATAATGCTTGCCGTCCACGCTCGCGTCTATGAGCGCGCGACGCTCGAGCCGATAATTGCGCGCGATCAGCATTTTGAACGCGTCGTCAAGCTCGGCGGGTTCTATTTCGGTGAGAAATCCCACAGTGCCCATATTGACGCCGAGTATAGGCGTTTCGGAAACGGCGCAATGCTCAGCAATGCGCAAAATCGTACCGTCGCCGCCTATCGACACTATAAAAGCATACTCGCCGCGAGCGTTGTACGGTTCGGCTTCGAGTCCGTTCGCTTTAGCCGCGTCGAGCGCGGCTTTTTGAACTTTCAGCCCCGCATCCTTATTGGGATTTGAATAAACGCCTATTTTCATGATCCGTCCGTCTTGTTGTATTTCGTTTTAATTGTACTATATATGCCGAAATTATTCAAGGCTTTTTATAAGCCTCGATAGATTTTCTTCGGTAATGCCCGATTTTTCGAGTCCGCCCTCCACCGTGCGGTCGTCTATGAACGCGTCGCCGTGCGCTAACGTAACGCATTTCGCGCCGTAACCCGATTTATTCAGAAACACAGCCACGCTTTCGCCGAACCCGCCACGGGCGATATTGTCCTCGACGGTTATAAATGCGTCGCCTCTCTCCGCACGCGCACGTAAAAACGCCTCGTCGAGCGGCTTTACGAACCGCGCGTTCACGATCGTTATATCCGACTTTTCCGCGGCTTTCTCGGCAACGTCGAGCGCGCGCCCGCCCGCACACAGCACGGTGACGCGCGAACCGCCCTCGCGCACCGTTTCCCACTTCCCGTACTCTATCGGCGAGTGTTTGCGCGTGACGACGTAAGACTTGGGATAACGAATGGCGAGTGGCGCGTCGAAGCCGAGCGAGAACTCGAGCATAGCTTTAAGCTCGTCGCCGTCGGTCGGACACATTACCGTCATGCCCGGCAGCATCGACAAATAGCTCAAATCGAATACGCCTTGATGGGTAACGCCGTCCGCGCCGACCACGCCCGCGCGGTCGATACAGAACGTGACGGGATACCCGCATATGCACACGTCGTGCAGAAGTTCGTCGAACCCGCGTTGCAAAAACGTCGAGTACACTGCGAAATACGGCTTGAGCCCGCCCGCCGCGAGTGCCGCGCTGTAAGTAACGGCGTGCTCCTCGGCGATACCGACATCCTTGAACTTGTCGGGGTGCGCCGTCGCGAATTTTTCAAGCCCGGTGCCTATCGACATTGCGGCGGTTATTGCGGTGACGCGCTTGTCGCGGTTTGCCGCCTCTATCAGAAACTCGCCGAGAACGGCGGAAAAATCCTCGCCGCGACTCCCTTCGCACGAACTGATGCCGTGCGAGTGTTCGGGATCGTTCGCCGCACTCGAAAGCCCCTTGCCTTTATCGGTGATCACGTGCAAAATTACGGGACCGTTTTTCTTCTTCGCCTGCTCGAACATATCTATAAGCTCGGCGACGTTGTGCCCGTCGAACGGTCCGTAATAGGAAATACCCATTTCCTCGAACATTTTGTTGGACAGTACGACGCGCTTCAAAAATCCTTTGCTCTTGTCGAGAAGGCTTAACACTCCGTCGCCGAATAGCGGAATAATAGATACCGCGCGTTTTATCTCCGACTTCATGCGGATATACCGCTTACTGAGTCGCAGTCGCGTCAAATACTTGCTCATCGCGCCCACGTTCTTGCTTATCGACATGTTGTTGTCGTTAAGCACGATTATAACGGGCAGTCTTTCGCTGCCTATGGCGTTGAGAGCCTCGTAGGCAAGCCCGCCCGTAAGCGCGCCGTCGCCTATTACCGCCACGACGTGCTCGTCGCGGTCCAACCTCGCCGCCGCTTCAGCAAAGCCGAGCGCGACGGACAGCGAAGTGCTCGCGTGCCCCGCGATAAACGGATCGTACTCGCTCTCTCCGGGAAGCGGAAATCCCGAGATCCCGCCGTTTTTGCGCAAGCCGTCGAACATATCCCCGCGCCCCGTGATCAGCTTGTGAGTGTACGCCTGATGCCCCACGTCGAATACTATCTTGTCGCGCGGACAGTCGAACACATAATGCAACGCGACGGACAGCTCGATAGCTCCGAGATTGGACGACAAATGCCCGCCGTTTGTTTCGACGGTGGAAATTATGCGCTCGCGGAAATGTCCGCACAGCTCGTTGAGCTGTTTGATATTAAGCCGTTTGATGTCCTGCGGCGTTTTGATCTCGATATCCAAGTTATGCTATTATAAACTTTTCCACGAATTCACGAAGGAACGAAGTATCGCCGTAACCGTTCAATTCTTTGATCGCGTCGTTCAAATACTTGTTGAGCATGCGCTTCGCGTCCTCGAGATTCAAATAATTGAGAACGCTCGTTTTACCGATATTCTCACCGTCGAGATACTCGGTAATGTCGTCGTACAGCTGGAACGCTACCCCGAATGCTTTACCGAAATCACGCGCATAGCAAGGCGCGTCGAGGTATTTGTAGTCGCGCCTGATTATCGGCGAACAGTCCTCGCCCGTCGAATATATGAGCGAGTCCTCCGCCTCTGTCGTTATACTGACCCCGAGCGTCGCGCCGCTCGCGCAAGCGAGCGAAATGAGCGCGGCGGTCTTTTGCATATGCACTTTTTCTATCAGCGTATCGACGTCCTTGATATTGCCGAACAGGTCGTAATACTGACCGCAGATCAAACCTTTGCCGCCGAGCAGATTGCTGTATTCGGTCACCGCGAGCGGCGGCTTTTTGCAACGCGGCGACGGTTTGCACAAATACTTGTACGCAAGATCCATGAGCGCGTCGCCGACAAGCAAGCCCATGCACTCGCCGTATTTCTTATGCACCGTGAACTTGCCGCGCCGATACTCGTCGTTGTCCATGCACGGCATATCGTCGTGCACGAGCGAGTACGAATGGATCAGTTCTATGCCGCACGCATAATCGAGTGCGTATTCGTCCACGCCTGCAAACAGTTCGTGCCAAGCAAGGCACAGTATGGGGCGAAGCCGCTTCCCGCCCGGCACGGTCGCATACAGCAACGCGTCCGCAAAATCGGCGGGATACCCCGATTCGCGTGTGATCATATCGGTAATGCGACTGTCGATTTGCTGTTGCCACACCGCCATACATTCGTCGAACCTGTTACTCATTGCCGTCACCGAAAAGCGGCTGACGGAGTATACCGTCGAGCTGCTTGTTAAGCTCGTTTATTTTGGTCTGCACCGCACCGAGGCTGTCGACACACTCTTTCGTGAGCGCAAGCCCGTCCTCGAACATGCGCATGCTGTCCTCGAGCGAAATTCCCGCGTCGCTTTCGAGCTTGTCCGCTATCTTTTGAAGCTCCGCTATTTTCTTCTCGAACTCGGCGGAAGTGCCGCCGTTACGATCGTTTTTATCCATGATTACCTCGTCGGTTTATTCCCTTTGTCGATATTTACTTTCGTGACCGTCGCCGTCGCGTCGCCGTCCGAAAACACGAGTTTAACGTCCTGCCCGCAACGAAGTTCCGCGGCGTCGGTTATTCTCCCGCCCTCGCCGAGCACTGCCGCATAGCCTATCTTTATTATCCTGTGCGGGTCGAGCGTTCGTATCTTCGTCCGCACCACTTCGAGCCGCGCCTCGCTCGCCGCATAACGTCGCGACAGTCCCGTGCGGATCCGTCCCGCAACGCCGATAAGCCGCAATTTCTTGCCGTCCGCTTTCTTTTGCAACGCGTACGCCGCTCTGTCCGCATATCGCCTTACGGCGATGTAACCGTTACCGACGCGCGCCGCAACCGCTTTAACGGTCGCGTTGCCGAGCCGTCCGACATCGTGCAGTCGCGCTGTATAACGCCGAAAAACGCTCTCTTTAATACGCAAGATACTGTCGGCAATATCGGTTATTATGCGCCGCGCATGCGTACAAATCACTTCGCCCGCAATGGACGGCGTGCCCGCCCGAGTGCCCGCGCAATAGTCGCAAAGCGTGTAATCCACTTCGTGCCCGACCGCCGATATAACCGGTATCCGCGAGGTTGCGACAGCCGTCGCGAGCGTTTCGTCGTTGAAACAGTCGAGGTCCTCGTCGCTTCCGCCGCCGCGACAGAGCACTATCGCATCAGTCCGTTCGTTTTGCAGTCGCCGCAACGCATCGGCTATCATCGCCGCCGCGCCGTCGCCCTGCACCCGCACGTCGCATACGCGGATATCGACGAACGGACATTTATCGTGAACGACGCGAATAAAATCGCGTATCGCCGCGCCCTCGGCGGAAGTGAGCGCGATCACGCGCGTTACATAACGCGGAAGCTGCGGGCGGTTTTCGAAATACCCCGCGGCGGCGAGTTTCGCTTTGAGCTGTTCGTACTTGATATTCTTGTCGCCGACGCCGCTCGCGAAAAATTCGCTATAGTTGAACGAAACCGACGTGCGTCTGTCGTAAAACGCGACGCTGCCGCGCAGTGCGACGCGCATGCCTTTTTCTATTCCGTCGCGCGACATGAAATGCACGCACCGCACCGAATACTTACCGTCCGAAAGCGTCAAAAATGTGTGCTTGTCCGAAAACGAAACGTCTACGACCTCGCCCGTGAGCGTCACGTCGTGCAACAGTTCCTCGTCCTCGAACACGCATTTGAGATACGACGACAGTTGTGCCACCGTCATTGTTCTATTCATTGCACGCCCCGTCTACGGTGTTCAGAATGAGCATGGCGACCGTCATAGGTCCGACGCCGCCGGGCACGGGCGTAATGTAATCGGCGACCCGCTTCGCCGCCTCGAAATCGACGTCGCCGTACAGCCCGCTCTCGTCGCGGTTCATACCGACGTCTATGACTGTTGCGCCCGGTTTTATCATGTCCGCCGTCACGAAATGCTTTTTGCCGACCGCGACCACGAGTATGTCCGCACGCCGCGTGTACTCGGCGAGATTTTGCGTCTTGCTGTGACAAACGGTAACCGTCGCGTCGTTATTCAAAAGCAGTGCCGCAATAGGCTTGCCGACTATGTTCGAGCGTCCGATAACCACGGCGTGCTTGCCCGCAATGGGCACGCCCGTGGACTTTATAAGTTCGATAATGCCGCGCGGCGTACAAGACACCGCACCGCCGCGTTCGTTCAAAAACAGTTTGCCCGCATTGACCGCGTTAAACCCGTCGGCGTCTTTACTCGGCGAGATAGCGGCAATGCACGCACGTTCGTTTATATGCCGCGGCAACGGCAGTTGCACGAGTATTCCGTCCACCTTGTCGTCGGCGTTCAGTTCGTGCAAAAACTCGATCAACCGATCTTCGGGGACCGTTTCGTCGAACACGTGCACATACGACGCAACGCCGCATTCCTCACACGCCCGCACTTTATTGCGCACGTAAATACCCGACGCGGGATCGTCGCCCACGCGCACTACCGCAAGCCCGACGCGCCTGCCGTGCTCGGACTCGAACTTCGCGGCGCGGGTCTTTGCGATATACTTGAACCGTGCGGCGACCGCTTTGCCGTCGATGATCTCAGCCATTGCTTTCCCTCTCGCGAATGACCGACGCGAGTATGCCGTTGATAAACGAATAGCTCTTAACGTCGGAATATATTTTAGCAAGCTCGACAGCCTCGTTTGCGATAACCGCACTCGGCAGATCCGTGTACATTATTTCGTAGCAAGAAATAATGAGGATCGCAAGATCCGCTTTGTATATGCGGCTGTAATCGTAACCTTTCGCGTACTTCACTATCATCGCTTTTATCCCGTCGAAATGCGACTCGATGCCCGCGATCTCCGAATCGACAAACTCCCTGCAATCGGCGTTCGCCTTTTCGAGAAGTTCGTCGCGCGTGTCGGGATTATACGCGCCCGTTACAGTCATTTCGTATGTCAGTTTGAAAGCGATCTCACGCGCTTCACGCCTATTCATATATAACGCGATCTCCTTGTTGCAAATACATATTCACGCGGAAAAACCGCAAAACAAATCAGTGCTTTACAAATTTAACCGATATGATATTGACGTTGATAACGCCCATTTTATACTTAGTAGCCGTTTCCACCGATTTCTTGATATTGTCCTGTACTTTGTACGCGATATCCGAACAGCTCACCTCGCTGTTCACTTCGATATATACGTCGGCGTCTATCGTATCGCCCGCAATGTAGCAACGCACGCCTCTGCCGCACACCGACTCCACACCGCTGATCTCTTGAGCCGCCAAACGAATGATCGAACGCAAAACGTCATGACCGTACGTGACGTCGCTCGAAAATACATTGTTTCGTTTTGCGCTCATTTAAGACACCTCGAAAGATATAAGTATTCGAGAATAGTATAACATAAACGCGCGCAAATTACAATAATTTTGCGGCACATAAATAAAAAAATTCGCGCACGATTTTTCGCATAAAACGACGGACAAAAGCGGTATCGCCGATTGCTCAAAACGAAATGACCGCCGCGGCGCGACGGTCATTTCGTTTGATTTGTATTTATAGATCTATGGGCTTTATTCTGACGTTCTCGACGGACTTACCCGTTTCGGACGCTACCACGTCGAGCACCTGCGCCACTTCCGGATCAGTCAACGCGTCGGACTTCAAAATGATATTGATGTTTTCCGCACCGACGGTCACAAGACAGTCGTCGAACCCGAGTGCTTTGATGAGAGTTTCCAACCGCTGTTCGGCGTCGATACCCGCGACGAGTGCGGCAAGGTCGGCTTCGGCGTTCGCTTTCGCTTCGGCGGACGTCGCCTCGTTGCCTATGATGGTTTCATAGTACATCACCGTTTCCGAACGCGAAGAATCGCGGTCGGCGCGCGACGCGGCGAAGTAGTCGCTGTACGTGACAGAACTGTCGCCGCCGGCGGGCTGAGAGTCGGGTCTGTTCAAAAAGTAATTCAAACACCCGGTAAGTACAAGCAGTGCCACCATTCCCACAAGTACTATAATTTTCTTCTTCTTGCTCATATAAGGCCTCCTATAAGGTATTTTTCGGATAAACTATTATTTTTTCGATCGACAGGTCGAGCAGCGTGGATACCGCGAA
The DNA here is from genome assembly GCA_910586925.1 of uncultured Christensenellaceae bacterium. Lineage (GTDB taxonomy): Bacteria > Bacillota > Clostridia > Christensenellales > Pumilibacteraceae > Anaerocaecibacter. Next base: position 48,010 of record CAJUKG010000005.1, read on the forward strand.
CATGACGTCGAGCTTTACTTTGGTACTGCCTCCGCCGTCGCAAACGATGAGCGCGCCGAGAGGTTTGGGATTTTCGGACGGAGCACTCGAAAAACCGTGCGAAGGCGATGCGGGTTTATCCCAGTTGATCACGACGCTGCAACTGCCCACCCCGGCTATCTGCGATACGGTATTTTCTATCCGCACCTGCATAGCGGTGCAATAGTCCGCGTCCGATAGATCCGCGTCGTCCGCGCCCGTCGCGGCGGTATCGCCGCCGCACGACGCAAATGCGAAATATACCGTGAGAACGAGGATAACCGCGGCGCAGCCCGCAATCAGTTGAATGTTCTTCACTCCTTTGAGTTTTGCGAAAATCGCCGAAAGTTTAACCATAAGACATAACTGCCTCCTCACCGATCGAGAAATACTCCGCAACCAGCTTGATGATTTCACTCTTATGTATATGCGGACAGCCTGCCGTAATGCCGGTATTGTAAAAATTTATGACGGCGGATTTTACCGTCCAGCCGTCGAGCGTCACCGACACCGAAAAATTCTCGTCGTGACCGTTGCTCCTCACGTAACGCACCGCGCCGTCGGCAAGTATGTCGCTTTTGATCCCGTCGGTATATTGCAAATACGAAGTATCGACGGCAGACTCCGCGCCGCCCGTCGCAAGATCGAAATTAAACCCGTTCCCGAACAAATCGGGCAGCGGCGTAATGATTACGAGAACGGCAACCGTCGCCGACACCGAACAGATAACGTTGCGCGTTTTGCCTTTCGGCAACAACATTTCGGCTATAGTCGTGATCACCGCGATCCCGAGTATTGTAAAACCCCAAGCCGCAAAACTTTTCATAACGCCATATTCCCCGTACAAATAACTATCGACAAAAACAATACGTACAAAAATACCATTGCCGCCACTACCGCCGCTACCACGGACGACGATTTCGCGACAGAAGTAAGCACGTTCCCGAACTTGTCGCCGCCGAGCGGTTCCGCTATAGCCGCCGTCAGTTTGAGCGTGAGAGTAAACACCGCAAGCCGACACAGCACGGGCGCGGCGGTGAGCGCGATAAGCACTATCGCACTCGTGCCGACGGCGTTCTTTATCAACACGTTGCCCGCCGTGACGAAATCGAACCCCTGCGACAGATACCCGCCTATCACAGGCACATACTTCGACAGCGCGAATTTCGCAACGCGCACCGATATGCCGTCGCGCACCGACGCCGTAATACCCGATATCCCCACCACCGCGATGAACACGAAGAACGCCGTACTCAAAAACCACTTGCACGCGCTTCGCATAAACTCGGACATTTTCTCCGGTCTGAACGCCGTAGACACCGCGCCGATTATATCGAACACAAGCCCCATCAAGAGTGCGGGAAACGCGATATACGTGACGACGTTCGTCATTCCGCCCGCGAGTATGGCTATCGACGGCGAATACACGCCCGCCGACGATGCCGCCCCCGCCGCCGTCATTACAGTAAGAAGCACGGGCGCGGCGGCGTTTATTTGCGTCTTTATCGACGCGACGAGTTTGACGGCACTGCCCATTATTCCCGCGAAACTCCCCACTATTAGCGAAACGGCGAGCGTTCCCGTAGCGAAATACACCACGCGCTCCGTCGCCGCCGACGCGAAGCGGCTTTTCATCGAATTGATTATATTGTAAGCGAGCACTATCGCAAGGCAGCTTATCATCATCGGCAGGTATTCGAATACGTCCGCGCCGAGCAGCGACGCGACGTACCGCATTATCGAACCGAAGTCGCTGCCGTATTCACCGCTCGCCACCGCGCGGATCCGCTCTTTTATATCCGAAAAACCGAAAACGGCAAGCTGTGCGGAATCGAGCGACGCGAGCAGTCCGTTCATTCCGCTCACGTCGAGATTGTCGAGCATGTCCTCGACGCTTTCCTCGACCGACCCGCTTATATCTTGTCCGCCGTCACCGCTCGCCCGCGCCGACCCGCCGAGAAACGCCGTCGCCGCCAATAGAACAACGGCGATAAATAAAACCGTCGCTTTCTTCATGATAACATACCCGCGATAAATTCAAACAGTTTCACTACTATCGGCAACGACACGCCGACTATTATCAGCTTGCCCGCAAGCGTCACTTTGTCCGCGAGCGACGGCATGCCCACGTCGTCGATCACCGACGCGGAAAACTCGGTTATATACCCCACCGCAATCACCTTGAACAGCAACATTACGACGCTTGTCGCAAGCCCCGCGCTCTTTGCGATATTGCTTATTACGGCAAATATATCGGTGAAATAATCCACAACGGACAAAAGCACGAGCACTCCGCCTGCGACCGCGACAAGTATCGCAAGCTCGCTTTTCACTTCGCGCAACACCACCGCGCAAAACGCGGCGGTAAGTGCGAACGCCGCAATCTTGAAAATTTCCATCAGTACATTCCGAATACCGTGCGCAAAGTATCGAAAAGCTGCGCAACCATGTCGATGACCATAATGAGTACGATCACAAGCCCCGCGAGCGTTACGAGCGTTGCTATCTCGTCCTTGTCCGTCTTTTTGAGGACTTGGTTTATTACCGCGGTTATCAGTCCGACCGCGGCGATTTTGAAGATTATATCAAGACTCATACTACCCTACAAAACCAAAATACCTATGCCCAGCCCGACGAGAAATCCGAGCTTGACGGCAACGCCGCCGTACTTCGTGCTCTTTGTTTCCGCCGCGCTTCGCATCGCTCCGAACTTATCTGCGTACATATTCAGAACGTCGAGCTGCGATCCGCCGTCGCCGCCGCCGAGTCCAGCGAAAAATTCGCATGCCGACGCATGAATGTCTGCGGGCAGGAAACCGCGGCTTATGTTCGGCTTTTCCTGTTTACCCGTCGCGAACTCCACGTACTCCCCGACGTTCTTGCCGAGAAGCGAGCACTTGAACGTCATGCCGCGCAGTACCCCGCACGTGCCGTCGCGCCTGTATGCGATATTGCGTTTCAGCTCGTTCACCACCTCGCACAGCCCGTCGAGATACTCGAAATTGCGCCTGTACGAACGCATTATCATGTAGCCCGTAGCCGTCCCGATCGCGGCGCATAAAACCACCACTATTAGTTTGACGCTCATATACCGCCCTCGTAGACCGCCGTATTTCGCCGTGGCGCGTCGGAAAGCACCGCGTATATATCGAACAGCCCGCCGCCGATTGCGCGTTCCCAGCCGCGTTTGCTTTTGAGTTCCGCGGTGTTCGCGGCATGCACCGTTGCCACTACGCTCACGCCGCAAGACCTCGCGTTTTCCACGCAATCTATCTCGCCCGCAAACAGCTCGTCCACCATCACCACGTGCGGACGCATGCTCGCAATACCCGCGGTGAGCACATGCGTCTTGCTCATGCCGCTCATGATATCGGTGCGACACCCGACGTCGAGCGTTGGTACTCCGCCCGAAACAGCCGCGATCTCGTACTTCTCGTCGCACAGCAAAACGTTATAGCCGCGTTCGGATACAAGCCTGCACAAGTCGCGGAGAACAGTGGTTTTACCCACGCCCGGCGGCGAAACGATGAGCGTGCTTTTCACCCCGCCGCCCGAAACGGCACGGGCGAATATGTTCTCGGCACAGCCCTTTACTTCGTGCGGCAGACGTATATTCACCGACGAAAAATCCTTGACGGCGGCAACCGTTCCGCCGCTCACTACGCCGCTGCCGCACACGCCTATCCTTATTCCGCCGCGTGTAGCCACATACCCGTGCCGCAGAGTTTCCGTCACCGTATACAGCGATCGCTCGCACGCGCGCATAACCACGCCTTCCGCCGCGCGTTCGCCTGCGACAAACGCGCCGTGCTTGTCCGACGTAAGTCCGTTTTCGCACAAAAATCTGTAGCTCCCGTCGTAACATACGCGCACCGGCGCACGGTTGACTATTCGCACCTCGGACAGTTTCTCGGCGAGGATCCTGTATTTTATTACGCCGACATACTCGTCGGGCAGTATTCTGAACAGTTCGTCCACACGCTATATTTATGCGAACTTTCCGTCGATATGAATTTATTGCATATGAAGATTGCGGAATATCTATACATGTTTTAACTAAAAACAAACTCCCTCGAATAGTTCCGAAGGAGTTTGTCCGCATTTCGTTTATATGCGTCGTTCGCGGATTATAAAATATAGTATTCGCTGTCATTGAGATTTTTTCCGATCCCCAAAACATTACCCTTTACTTTTGTGGGCGGAGCGTACTTTTGCGCTTTGTCAAAGTGTTTGTTTACATTTAATTCGATAACGTTATTAAGCGTAATGTTATACTCCGTGTAATCGCCGCCGAGTGGAGTGTAGCACAACTCGGTGTCACAGACAACGGAAGCGATTTTATTGTTTTCGATCACGATTTCTATGCTCGCATCTTTAATTATGTTGTCGGAATTAAAATAATTATCTACGGCGATCACTTCGTCGTACGGATTGGTATTTATCATGTCGATGATCTTTTTTTGCAAACTTTTCGTTGCGGCATTGCCTATAAACAAAGAGTAGCGCGTCGTCGTGCCGACCACTTTCTTTTTAATGCAGTCGATTTCGCTCGCATTTTGCTTTATCACGTCGGTGAGAAAATCGAATTGCGTGTCTGCCGATACATTTTCCACGCGAGTCTGCATATTGCTGCCTTTGCGCGAAATAAGCCACGTGCCTTGATTTTCTTCGTCAGTACCGTTCACATTGCCGAGCGTGTATTTATATGTTTCTTTCCCCGCTGTTTCGCTATGCGCTTTATAATAATACGAATGGTTGAACCAATCGGTATTACTTTCCGTCTTTTTGTACATTCGCGCGTTGTAACTGTCTACTATAGCCGTCTTGTTCCAACCCGGATCGAACTCGTTTTTCGCCGTTAGGTCGAGTGAATATACGGGGTCGTCTTTCAAATCGCTTATAGCGGTATTTATCGCATTTATTTCCGTTTGAACGTCGCGTTCGGTAAAAATAAAACCGCTATCGACGAAATTCGGCAACGTTATGGGCACATTGTTTTTCTTTTGAATATAATCTACGTTCAGTGCGACCTTTGCCGCTTTAACGCCTATGTCCATCTTGAAATTCATATGAAAATCGTCGAGTTTGCCGTCGACAATATTAAAATCGAATGTACTCATATCCGTCGCCATATCTATTCCCTTGAACGACACGCCCGTTCCGAGTTTTTCGAAAACCTTGCTCAATACAGAAAACACGGGATTGGATTTGCCCATAGACAAACGGCAAGAATATGCATATGCCGAATTGCTTTTCACCGTTATATCGCCGATATTGCTTTCTCGCATAGAATCAACAATAGCGACAAACGGCAAATTTACCATTGTTATGTTCTGCTCCTCGGGAATTTCCACCGAGAGTTTTTTTACCGCATTGCCGTCCATTGTCGCTTTTATGCGATTATCGCCCGAAGACATCACGTAACACGTGGAATCGTACAAAAGCGCGCCGCTCGTTTTGCGCTTAAAAGAAACTTCGTCGGTATCGCCGTTATATCTGTACGAGCCGTCATATTTTCCGCCGAGCGATGTGCCTATGCCCAATATGCCGAAATCACCCGAAAAATCGAGAGTAAAATCATAGCCTTGCACCGTTTCCGCCGCAGAACTGTTCCGCGCGGAAACAATTTGCGAAGCGGTCGGTACAGGTTTCGTAACGTTCCCGCCGTTGTCCGTACTGCCGCCGCCATTATTTCCGCCGCCGTTTTGATTGCCGCAACCGATAAGCCCGATACCCGGTAACACACATACCGCAAGTGTGACGATTGCCTTAGTTGTCTTTTTCATACTATTTTTACCTCCAAATAAAAAATGCGCCAACCGAAGCTGACGCACGAAAAACGCAAACTCCGACTGTCGCCAAACAAGTTTATATGCAGTACGGGTAAATTACGTCCACATATTGAAATTTGCATTTTTACCGAATACAAATATGGACGCAATATAAAAAGAATATACTTTTTTATTCAATTAAAAAGCCCGTACTCCTTATAATTGGGGCATTAAACTTGTTTGGCATATTCAGTATAGCACTTTTTTTCTGCGAAGTCAATAGTTTTTTCACAGTATGCCGGCATTTTTCGGTATTATAATGATCGCACGAAAAATGTCCACCGTCATTCAAAATGTCGGTGGACATATAGCCGTAAAAATACGCTTGCAAAATGTATTATTTCACACGTTCCATGTATGTGCCCGTTCTGGTATCGACGCGGATCTTGTCGCCGATATTTACAAACAGCGGCACGCCGATGACGAATCCCGTTTCGAGCGTTGCGGGCTTATTGCCGGGTTTGCTCGTATCGCCTTGAATACCGCCTTCGGTATCGGCGATGACAAGCTCGACGAAGTTGGGCGGCTCGACGGAGAACGGCGAACCTTTATACGACGCGATGGTGACCGTCATTTCTTCCTTTATGAACTGCAACGCATCCGCGCAAATATCGTGGTTGAGCGGAAGCATGTCGAACGTTTCGGTGTCCATGAAATAGTACAGATCGCCGTCGTTGTACGAATACTGATATTCGCGCCTGTCGATATGCGCTTCCTCGTACTTGTCGGACGGGTTGAACGTGTTTTCGAGAACTTGTCCCGTAATGACATTCTTGATTTTGGTGCGGACAAATGCCGATCCTTTGCCCGGTTTTACGTGCTGAAATTCGACAACGGTGTATACTTTACCGTCCATTTCGAATGTTGTGCCTTTGCGGAAATCTCCTGCCGATACCATAAAATTCCTCCTCCGGAATAAATTTACAAATTAAATGACGAGCTTTTTGTCGTAGCTTGTAATATCTATAACGCCGTCCTCTTTAACGACGAGTATGTCTTCTATGCGGACGCCGCCAAGCCCCGGGACATAAATGCCCGGTTCCGCGGTGATCACCATGCCCGGTTTCAACACCGTTTCGCTGTTGGTGCCGACGCGCGGATCTTCGTGGATATCGACGCCGACGCCGTGTCCGAACGAATGTCCGAAGTTATCGCCGTAGCCGTTAGCCGCTATATACTCGCGGGCAAGCGAATCGACGTCGTGACAGGTCATACCCGCTTTGATATTCTTGATAGCGTACTCCTGCGCTTCCAGAACTATGCCGTAAACGTCTACGAGCTGACGATCGGGACTGCCGATACAGAAAGTTCGCGTCATGTCCGAGCAATACCCGTTGTATTTCGCGCCCATATCGACGAGTATCAATTCGTTCTTGTCGAGCTTTTTGTCCGACGGGTGGTGATGCGGTTGCGCCGAGTTCGCGCCGAACGCGACGATCGTTTCGAAAGAATATTTTTCCGCGCCGCCGAGTATCATACCGTAATTGATCTCCGCCATCAACTCGCGCTCGGTAATGCCCGCTTTGATTTTCGACACCGCACGCTTGAGCGCGCCTTCGGCTATCTGCTGCGCGGTAGCCATGAACGAAATTTCCTCGTCCGTCTTGACAGCGCGCTTCGCCGACACGACGTCTTCGGCTGGCCTCAGTTTGAATGCGGACAGAGCGCGTTTGAACGCGTTGAATTCGTCGATATACATTTTTTCGCCGTAACCGACGTGCTTGGCGTTCATCGACGCGAGGACTTCGGCGATTTTGTCGTAGAACCCCGCATATCCCGTTATCACTATTTCAAAGTCGGATACTTTCTCTCGCGCTTCCGATTCATACCTGAAATCGGTGATGAACACGTTACGCTCTTTTCCGATCACGACCGCGCCGAACGACGTTTCAAGTCGAGTGAAATAAAACCTGTTCGATTCGTCCGTGAACACAAACGCGTCGATCTTCTCGTTATTTTCGAATAAATCGGTCGTGACCATTATCCTTTCTCCGTTCTGCGAATACATACGCACAGTCGCGCATACGCACTTACTTATTATACCGCAAGCAAGACTTGTTCTTTCGTTTTCGTCGCCGCGTATAGTGTGACTTCGACCTTGCGGTATTGCCGATAATATTATACCACACTTTTTGTCGTATGTTAAGCGTTTTTATGCAGTTTTTTCATAGTAAGCGCGTCGTCCGACATTGTGCCGTTCGATTCGCATACTATGTACGGCGACATTTTGTACTCGTCGAAAAGTTCGGCGAGCGGCGCGTATTCCGGTCCGTACACACTGTCCTCGAAAGTGAGGTGTCTTATCTCGCCCTTGTCGCCATACTGTATTTTGGAAAAGTGTACGTGCATATTCGACGCTTTCTCGAACCCGAGTTTGTCTATCGTATAGTCAAGTATACGGCGGTAGTCGTCTTTTGTTTTGATCCCGCCGCATGTATACGCATTTATATGCCCGAAATCGAAACACGGGTACATTTTGTCGTACAGCAGGCAAAAATCCACGACTTCTTCCACCGTACCTATCTGATTGCGTTTGCCCATTGTTTCGGCGCATATTTTGAATTCGCCGCAATCGAGTTTTTCGCACGCTTCGGCGAGCAATACGAGATTGGCTTTCGTAGCTTTCACCGCTTCGACGCGCTCTGCCTTGCCGCACGCCGCGGGATGGAATACCACGCGTTCGCCGCCCATTTTTTTGCATGCCGCGATCGACTGCAGCACGTACCCTATCGACTTACCGATCATTTCGGGATCGGGATTTGCGAAATTCGTATAATACGGCGCATGAACGCTCAATTCTATGCCGTACTTACCAAACTCCGTTTTGATCTTCTCGGCGGCGGCTTCGCTTATCCGCACGCCGCGACCGAACGAATACTCGAACGCATTCAGTCCCAAGCCGTGCAAAAATTCCGCTTCCTCGTAAGTATGCGCCCTTCCCGACGCATAAAACGTTTCGCTGTTCCCCGACGGTCCTATTCTTATCATTTGCGGTGCCACTCCACATCCGATTTCACTTGACGGGAAAGCAATTCGGGCGTTTCGAACTTCGTGACGCCGCGCAAAAACTTGTGAAACACGATCTTGATATCGGCATCGTAAATGTCCTCGTTGAAATCTGCGAGCATTGTTTCGACGACCACTTTGCTCAATCCGAAAGTGGGACGCGCCCCGACGTTGGTCGCGCCATAATACGTTTTTCCGTTTACTTCGCACTCCGTGCCGTACACGCCGCATTTGGGCAATATTTTGCCGAGCGGCAGTTTGACGTTTGCGGTCGGTATATCGAACATGCGACCCGCGCCGCGTCCGCGCACCACTTTGCCGCCGATAAAGAACGGCTCGCCGAGCAGTTTGTTCGCGGTTTCGATATCGCCCGCATTAAGACAATGTTTGATGTCCGTCGTCGATACGCGCATACCGTCCACGTCGAACTTCGGCACGACTATGCAGTGCAAGCCGTGCGCCGCGCAATACGACTTCAAAAACTCGCTGTCGCCTTTCGCGCCCGCACCGAACAAGTAATCATATCCGCACACGAACGCCTTTATATTATGCTTCGCGATGAGCGTGTCGAGGAAGATCTCCGCCGACATGTCTTTGAGCCGCGCGTCGAACCGCATGGGCAATATGTAATCGCACATACCGTCGAGAAGCGACAGTCTTTCGGCATAAGTGTAAACCTGCTTCCCCGTGCTGTTGAAAACTTTGTATGCGTTATTGGAAAACGTGGCGACGGCACAGCCGAGTCCGTTTTTGCGCGCATAGTCCCGCGCGGCGGCTATCAAGTTCCTGTGTCCCAAATGCACGCTGTCGAAATATCCGAGTGCGAGGCACACTTCTTCGTTTCCGAGTTCTTTCATATTGTCCTCCGATTTGCTTTCTATGCGGGACGCAGCGGACTGTGTCCTCTATGCGGTACGCAGTGGGCTGCGTACACTACAAATTTTTGTTGCTGGGTTCTAATCGTCCTTGAGATATGTTTTCAGATCGAGTTTACCGTTCACATCGGCACAGCCGATACCGAAAAACTCGGCGTTGCAGTATACTTTCACGTCGCCGGACGCGGTGAAATCTATCTTTCTGCCTTTATCGAGATCGTCGTAAAGCTCCGACGCGACGTCATACCGAGGAATGTCCAACACCGTTTCGGGCGAAATAAGCGCGGTATGCTTTCGCACTTCGAGCGCGTCCAAACTTATGCTGTCCTTTACGTCGAAACAACCCGATGCCGAGCGTTGCAAATATGTAAGAGTCGCGAGCGAGCCGCACATTCTCGCCACGTCGCGACAGATCGCGCGAATATACGTGCCTGCCGAACAGGTTATCGAAAACACCAATTCGTTCATTTTCGGCTGACAAACGAGCTGTGCGTCGTAAATGCGGATCTTGACGGGTTTGAGTTCCGGGTTTTCGCCGCGCCGCGCCATATCGTAGGCGCGTTTGCCGCCGACGTGCTTCGCACTGTATTGCGGCGGGATCTGCTCGCTTTCGCCGACGAGCGAAAGCATTGCGCCGAGCACAGCGTCCATACTCGGAATATCATCGGTGGTTTCCGTAACCGTCCCGAGCGCGTCGAGAGTGTCCGTTTCGCGCCCGAACTCGAATTTCGCTATGTACGTCTTTTTTCGCCCCGACAGATAGTCGAACAGCCGTGCCGACTTGCCCACGCCTATCACGAGCACGCCCTCCGCCATGGGGTCGAGCGTACCCATATGCCCCACGCGTTTCTCGCCGAGTATGCGCTTGACGCGCGACACCGCCGCCGCCGACGACATGCCCGTCGGCTTGTACAAGTTTATCAGTCCATTCATCTTACGCCTTGAGTGCCGAACTCGCCGCGGCGATCAGTTTATCCGCGACGTCGAAACGATTGCCCGCGACGATACAGCCCGCGGCAAGTTTGTGCCCGCCGCCGCCGAATTTTGCCGCCGCCGCCGCGACGTCCGCATGCCGCGATCGGAACGATACGCGAAAAATCGCGCCCGGCTGTTCGCACATCGAAATGGAAATTTCGACGCCCGCTATATTCGACGCATTGTCTATAAGCCCTTCGGTATCGAGCGAAGTACATTCGCACGCGGAGAGGTCCTCGCGCGAAATTACCATCAGCGCGATCTTGCCGCCTTCGTACAGCCGTATAGAATCGAGCGCGCGTGCGGTGAGCCGCGTCTTTTTCAGACTGTTACTGCCGTAAATACAGTGGTTGATCTCGCCTATATCGAACCCGAACTCCACAAGCTCGCGGGCTATACCGAACGTTTTCGCATCGGTATTTGAATGCATGAAATGCCCCGTATCGGTAGAAAGCCCCGAGTATAATGCGGTGGCTATATCTTTGTCGATAAGATTTTCGTCTTTGAAAATATCGTAAAGTATCGCGCACGTACTGCTCGCCGACGCATCGACGTAGTTTATTTTTCCGTACCGCTCGTTTGTCGGGTGATGATCTATGCACACGCTGTTCTTTGCCGTGTTCAAGTACATAACGTTATCGCCGAGCCGCGCTACGGTCGCGCAGTCGACGGCGATAAACAAATCGTACTTCTTGTATCGCAGTTCGCAAAACCTGTCGTAACGGGGCAGGAATGACATATTCTCGGGTTTTTCGCCGTCACCGCTCGTAACGTCAACTTTTTTTCCGAGCTTCTCGCATATAAGCCCCATGGCTGTCGCCGAGCTTACGCAATCGCCGTCGGGACGGATATGCCCGCAAACGAGCACCGTGTCCGCGGCTTTAACGGCATTGATTATATCAATCGTTATTTTCATCGGTATGAAATCCCTTTATGACCTGCTCGATACGTTCGTAATACGCCTGCGATTTATCCACTACGAAATGCAGTCGCGGCACGCCGCGCATTTCGCTGTTTGTTTCCGCAAGCTCGTGACGGATATAGCCCGCGGAACCGTTCAACGCGTCGAGCACTTTCGCTTCGTCGCTTTCGACCGTGACGAACACCGTCGCGTACTTGAGGTCGCGCGACATTTCGACGTCCACAACCGTCACGCCGTAAATGCGCGGGTCGGACAGTCCGTCCACAATGACCGACACGTCGCGGCGAATAATGCTCGCTATGCGTTCTACTCTGTGGCTCGCGCCGTTATGCCCTTTCACTTACTCTCCTTCTCGACAACGAAACATTCGATTTCGTCGTCCTCGAGATATTCGGTATAATCGGAAATCGCTATGCCGCATTCAAGCCCGATAGTGACTTCCTTTGCATCGTCTTTGTAACGCTTGAGACCGACGATATTGCCCTCGTGAATAAGTTTGCCGCCGCGATAAAGCCGAGCTTTGCCGCCGCGCACGATCTTGCCCGTCTGCACGTAACTGCCCGCGACGATACCGACGCCCGACACTTTGAACGTGGTACGAACGATCGCACGACCTGTAACGCGCTCGACAAACTTGGGCGCGAGCATATCCTCGAGCTTCGCCTGCACGTAATCGAGTGCTTCGTAAATAATGCCGAACTGCTTGATCTCTATTCCCGACCGCTCGGCGGCATTTCGCGCGTCCGCGTCCGGTTTGACGTTAAAGCCTATTATGCTCGCGCCCGAAACTTCGGCGAGCATGATATCCGACTGATTTATCGCACCCACGCCGCTGAATACGACGTTGACTTTGATGTCCTCCGCCGTAAGTGCCTGCATGGATTCTTTGAGAGCTTCCGCCGAGCCTTGAACGTCCGCCTTGATGAGTATGCGGTATTCTTTGTCGCGGTCGCTGACCTGACGTCCGAATGCGGCGTCTATATCCGCTTGAGGCACGTCTGCGAGCATTTCGTTCTTCGCACGCGCCGCGCGTTCCTCGATGACCTGACGCGCCATTTTTTCGCTGTCGACAACCGCTATCGGATCGCCCGCGGACGGAACTTGCGCAAGACCGTATACCGCAACGGGCATGGACGGACCTGCGGACTTGATATTTGCGCCCTTGTCGTCTGTGAGCGAACGCACTCTGCCGTACGTCGTACCCGAAACGATATAATCGCCCACTTTGAGCGTGCCGTTCTGCACGATGACGGTGGCGATAGGTCCTTTGCCCTTGTCGAGCCGCGCTTCTATCACGTAACCGCGCGCACTGCGATTGGGGTTCGCACGAAGCTCGGACACTTCGGCTACAAGCAAAATGTTCTCGAGCAGTTTGTCTATACCGATATTCTGCTTGGCGGAAACGGGTATCATCGGCACGTCGCCGCCCCATTCCTCACACACCACTTCATGTTCTGCGAGCTGCTGTTTTATCCTATCGGGGTTTGCGCCCGGCTTATCTATCTTATTGATCGCGACTATCATTTGAACGCCAGCGTCTTTCGCGTGCTTGATAGCCTCTATCGTCTGCGGCATAACGCCGTCGTCGGCGGCTACTATGAGCACCGCTATATCGGTGACAGTCGCGCCGCGCCGACGCATTTCCGTAAACGCTTCGTGACCCGGGGTATCGAGGAATGTGATTTTTTCGCCGCCTACGTCTACCGAGTACGCGCCGATATGCTGCGTGATACCGCCTTTCTCGCCGCTCACTACGCTTGTCTTGCGAATGGCGTCGAGAAGCGAGGTTTTACCGTGGTCGACGTGACCCATAACGGTGATTATAGGCGGACGCTTGACAAGGCTTTCTTCGGGATCGGGTTCGGAATGAATATCCTGCAACTGCTCCTCTTTCGTCTTTTCGAGTTTAAGCTCGATATTGACGCCGAGCGCGTCGGCGACAAGCTGCATGGTCGGGAAATCGACTACCGAATTTATCGTCGTCATAATACCGAGTTCCATGAGCTGTTTGATTATTTCCTGCGCGGTCTTGCCTATCTTTTCGGACAGTATTTTGACCGTCAGATTTTCGGTCGTGATGACCGCATTCTCTATCTTGATCGGCGCGAAAGGCACCACTTTACTTACTTTCTTGTTCTTGAGCTTACGCGTACCCATGCGTTCTTCGTCCACATTCTCCTGAATGTAGCCCTTGCGTATGAGGGTGCGCTTGTTCATTTGCCGTTTATCGTCGGGACGCACAGCCGATTTTTTCGCCGCGGTGTCGCGCTTTCTTTGCTGCGACGCGGGCGGATCGAACTTGACTGCGGACGCCGACGCGCGACTCGCTCCGCTTTGCGGCGGTCGCGGCGTCGCGGGACGTTGTACGCCGCCCTGACGCGGGGTGCGCAACCTGTCACCTGCGGGACGCTCCGCACGCTGCGGCTTTTCGGGCGCGGGACGGGGAACATGCTTTATTACGCCGCGAATATAACTGGGTATCGCGGTGCGCGTGCCGCTGCTCTCGACGGGCGCGACTTTGGGCGACGACGTTGTTTGCTGCGATTGCGATTTTTCGGACGCAGAACTCTGTTCGGTTTTTTCGGGAACGTCGGTATTTTCGACGTTCTCGGCAGGACCGCGCAGTTCGCGATCGGGTTCGGTAACTTCCGCGACTTCTTCGGTCGGTTCGCCGACCGGCACGTCGAGTTCGGGTTCGGGTTCCGACACGGTTGACGGTGCCGCCGTTCCTGCGGCTTTCGCTTCATCTTCGAGTCGCTGCTTTTCCTCTCTTTCTCTGCGCGCACGCTCCGCCGTAAGCTCGTTCAGCCGCGCACGCTCCGCGGTGTACAGCTTTTCCACGCGTTTACGAATTTCCGCCAAACGCTTGACTACCCCGTCGATCTCGCGGGATTCCACAAGCGAATGAAGCACCTTGATGCCTTTGGACGCTTCGTCGTTGTTATTCGCGCTTTTATTCGTGTTGTTGTTCAAACCGTTACCTCCGTAACCCTTTCCTTATTTGATAAATGTCTTCGGCATCGCCGCCGTCTATATATTCGACTACCGCACGAGCCATATTCTCATCGGTAAAACCGAGTGCTTTTACATTGTTGCCGACAAGCGTTTCCATTTCTTTGGCGATAACGACGCATACTTTAAGTCTGTCGGCAAGCCGTTCCGTCTCCGTCCGAAGGTTGTCGGACGCCGTATCGCTCACTGCTATGAGCTTTACGCCGCGGGCGGTCTTGAGCTTGTCGATGCCGTATACGAGTTTGCCGGCACGCTTGCCGAACCCTATCATAGTAACAAATTTGTCGCTATTCGCCATCGCTTCCCTGCGCAGCTTTGTACGCCGCCTCTATTCTTTCGTAAACTTCCTGCGGATAGTTCTGCTTGAATGCCCGCGACAGTGCGCGGCGTTTCTTCATGCCGTATACGCAGTCGGGATTGTCGCAAACATACGCGCCGCGCCCCGGCTCGCGCCCCGTAACGTCGAGCACTATCTCGCCGTCCGAACGCCGCACTATGCGCAACAGTTCCGATTTATCCTTCGTTTCCTTGCATACTATGCAAGACCGCATGGGAACGTGCTTCATTTAGTCAAGCTCTCCGAGATCCTCGTCGAACACGTCAAAGTTGTCGCTGCCCATTTGTTCGGCGCGTTCCGTGGCGGCTTTGACTTCCTGTTCCATCGCCGAGTACGGTTTAATGTCTATCTTCCAACCGGTGAGCTTTGCCGCAAGCCGAGCGTTTACGCCCTCTCTGCCTATCGCAAGACTCAACTGATCGTCCATAACGACGACGCGAGCAAGCCTGTCGTCCTCTTTCGCTTCGACCATGACGACTTTTGCGGGAAGTAATGCGCGCGCAATGTATTCGAGCGGATCTTCGTGCCAAGGGATAATATCTATCTTCTCGCCGCCCACTTCGGAAATGATGCTGTTGACGCGCGCGCCGCGATTGCCGACGCACGCACCGACCGCGTCCACGCTCGAGTCAGTCGCATACACAGCCATTTTCGTGCGCAGTCCCGCCTCGCGAACGATACCCTTGATTATTACGACGCCGCTCGCGATCTCGGGAACTTCCATTTCGAAAAGCCGTCTGACGAATCCGGGCGACGTGCGAGTAACGAGCACCTGCGGTCCGCGCGTCGAGCTTTTGATGCCGCGCACAAACACTTTGATCTTGTCGCCGACCTTGAATTTATCGCCGGGCAACTGATCTTTCGGGTACAGCACCGCTTCCATTTTCTGTATTTCCACGCACACGTTCTTGCCGTCGATGCGTTGCACCACGCACGTGACGAGCTGTTCCTCTTTCTCGGCGAGGTCGCTGTACGCTTTTTCGGTTTCTATCGCGCGCAGTTTTTGCGTGACGATCTGCCGCGCCATTTGCGCGACTATGCGTCCGAAATCGCCGACGTCGACGGGTTCCAAGATCTCGTCGCCCACCTTGTGCTTCTTATCGAGAAGCCGCGCGTCTTCGAGACTGATCTGCGTTTCTCTGTCCTCGACAGCCTCTACCACCGTCTGGCACGTATATATGTCGAACGTTTTCAGCTCTGGCGTTACGACGATTTTGATCGCCTTCGGCACGCCGTACTGTTTTTTGTACGCACTGACAAGCGCGTCCTGCAAAGCGTCGATAAACACTTCTTTCTTGATGCCGCGCTCCGTTTCGAGATCGCACAGCGCGTCGTAAAAATCCGACCGCCACGTCCGCTTATCATTCTTTCTTGCCATAATTTTAATTCTCCCGAATTGAATATTTCAGTTTGGAAAGTATCCCGTCAGAACTCGACGTACGGTCTTACGAGCGCGACCGCCGAGTTGTCGAATACTTTGTTTTGTCCGTCGATTTCCAACGTGACGCCGCTGTCGTCGCGCGAAACGAGCTTGCCGACGAACAGCTTGTCCCGACTGCCATCGAGCGGCGCGTACAGCTTGACTTCCACCGCAGTGCCGTAATTACGCTCGAAATCGCGTTGCGTCTTGAACGGTCTGTCAAGCCCCGGCGACGACACGTCAAGACAGTACGGCGCGTCGCCCGTGGGATCGAGCGCGTCGAGCGGCGCGTCGAGCGCGTTCGACACCTTTTCGCAATCGTCGAGCGAAACTCCGTGCTCGCTCGCGATATACACGATCAAATGTTTGTCGCCGTAAAGCGTCTTGTACTCGACGTCCACAAGCTCGTAGCCGAGCGTGTCGAGCACTTCTTTTATGACGGGCATAGCCTTTTCTATAACGTTGTTTATAACCGCCTCCCGCGTGATATACGCAATAATACCGTCACAGCAATTGAGAGCTGGCAGAACCAACTCTCACGCTAAACCTTATAGTACTACTATAATATAACACTTTTACGCTTCATTTGCAAGCGTTTTGCGATTATTCGCGAAAATAATTTTCGAGCCGAGCGAAACCATTCACCGCTTTTTTTCGGCGATGATCCTGTGCATCGCGACAAACGCGCGCGCCGTCGCGGCGGCGTCCGCCCATGCCCTGTGCGCGCTCGCGTTAGTAAGACCGAGCGATTCGAGCACGTTTGAAAGCGTCAGTTTCTGTATGCCGGGCACGGCGAGCGGCGCAAGCCCCATCGTATCGAAAGTGCGGCGGTCGCCGAACGTCCAACCGCAGCCGTTACCCCCCTTTATCAAGAACGGAAAGTCGAAAGATATATTGTGACCTATCAAACCGCAACCGTATGTAAACTTATGAAAATCGGGAAGCACGTCCTCGAAAAGCGGTTGACCTTTGACCATTTCGTTGGTTATCCCCGTTTTTTCCACCACTTCGGGCGGGATCTCTTTTCGCGGGTCTATAAAGGTGGAAAAACTTTGCGTGATCTCTCCGTCTACTATCTTTACGGCACCGAGTTCGGTCGGTCTGTCGTCGAGTATGGAAAGCCCCGTCGTTTCGAAGTCGAATACCACGAACTCGCCTTTGAGCGCGGGCGGCAAATCCGTTTTCGCATCGAACATGCTCGACTGAACGTATTCCGCATAATCTTTGGGAATAACGCGTTCATACTTTGCGGCGGGCTTGCGAACGGGCGCGGCGTTCAAGCCCTCGGCGCGACAGTACGACACGGCACGCACCGAAATATTGGCTTCGCCGCGCACGCTGTCGTATTCCGCGTTGCCGACGACACATAAAGTTTTGCCCATCAATTCGGGATCGGTCACCGAAAATCCCTCGCCGCCCGTATAACGGCACTGCACCGATATTTCGCCGTCGTACAACAAAAATTTCTCGTACTTACGTCCGCCTTTACTGACAAACTCGGTGGGCATTGCGAAAACGCCGCACACCGCGACGTTATATCCGTTTGCCGTAACGGTATGTATCGCCGCCGCCCTGTCGCCCGTAAATTCGCCGACGATCGGCTTTACGTCGACGAGCCTGTACTCGTTCGGTTTTGCTTCCGTCATACCGCCGCGGGTAAGCGCGACGGCGGATATGTCCACTCGTACGGGGTCGATATAATTATTGCTCAAGAACTCCTCGAGCCGAGGCAAATAGTCGGCGCGAGCAAGCTCCAGCATACTGTCGTGCATTTTCATGCGCACGACAAGCTCGCCGTCCGTACTCGCCGTTATCGTATGCAATGTCGACGACACGTAAGAAAACTTCTCCGTGAACGCGACAACCGCCGCACGCAAAGATTTTGCGTCGGGCGGCGTATCGTCGATCTTAAGTTCCGCGACGGTATGAAAACCGCACTTTTCGCCTATTATACGCGCAAGCTCGGCGCGCTCGGCGGCGACGAATTCGCGATCGCTCGCCTTGCACAAAACGGTCACCGTCGCTTTATTCGCGCCGAATTCCACGCGCGGAAAACGCAAATTTTTATACCTGTCGCCGCATTCGGCGTTTATCTCGTTGTATATCCTGTTCATGTTACTCCGATATTTTCGCGTCGATAAGCGCGAGAAGCTCTTTGACTATATCTTTTGTGTCTATGGTGCGAACGACTTTGCCGCCGACAAACAGCGCGGCTTTGCCGTTACCGCCGCCGCACGCGCCGAAGTCGGCGTCGCCCGCTTCGCCAGGACCGTTCACGACGCAACCCATTACGGCGACCTTGACTTTCTTTCTTATATGCGCGGTTTTCTCTTTCAGCTCGTCCACTACCGACTTCAAGTCGTACTTGCACCGCGAGCACGTCGGGCATGATATTATCTCGCAATATTCTTTATCGACGCCCGCTTCCTGCAATATAGTCTTTGCCGCAGAAACTTCGTTCACGGGGTCGCCAGACAGCGAAACGCGCACGGTATCGCCTATTCCGTCCACGAGCAGCGCGCCTATCCCCACCGCCGAACGCACTATGCCGCGCATATCCGCGCCGCTCTCCGTCACGCCGAGGTGCAACGGATAATCGACCGTTGCCGCGAGTTTGCGGTACGCGTCCACCATAGTTTTCACGTCCGACGACTTGACCGAAATCACTATATCGGTAAATCCAAATTTTTCGAGAAGTTTTACATGCTTCATCGCGCTCGCGACAAGCGCGTCGCTTTTATTCATGTGCTTGACGTCGCTTTCGAGAGAACCCGTATTGACGCCGACGCGAATGGGAACGCCGTGCGCTTTGCATGCGTCCACCACTTTTCGGACGTTTTTCTCGTCGCCGATATAGCCGGGATTGAAGCGAATCTTGTCGAACCCGATTTCCGCGCACGCTATGGCGTGCCGATAATCGAACTGAATGTCGGCAACGAGCGGCATGTCGAACTTGCCGATATAGTTCCTGCACGCTTCGACTTCCGCGTCACTCGACACCGCAAGCCGCGCTATATCGCAACCCGCGAGCTGCAACCTTTTAAGCTGCTCTGTCGTCGCCGCCACGTCGAGCGTGTCGGTGTTAGTCATCGACTGCACCGCAATGCGGTTACCGCCGCCTATAATGATATTTTT
The DNA here is from genome assembly GCA_910586925.1 of uncultured Christensenellaceae bacterium. Lineage (GTDB taxonomy): Bacteria > Bacillota > Clostridia > Christensenellales > Pumilibacteraceae > Anaerocaecibacter. Next base: position 67,541 of record CAJUKG010000005.1, read on the forward strand.
GATTTTAACCGTAGTACTCACGGTTATATTTTACAACGCGAAAGACAAAATGTCAACTATCACGACGAATAACATTATGACGATCAATCCGACAAAATTTATTATGCCCTCGACCTTGCGGTTTATCGGCTTTTTGCGTATCCATTCGATAAGCGTAAATATTACTTTACACCCGTCGAGTGCGGGTATCGGCAAAAGGTTGAACATTGCGAGGTTACTCGCGATAAGCGGCAGTAACAGCAGGATATTTCGCCAATTCGCTATCGACACGTCAGCCATCATTTTGATCGAGCCTATCGGACCGGACATAGCCGTAATGGGAATACGTCCCGTGATAAGTCCGCCGAAACTCCCGAGTATCGACCAAGCGAGCTTGAACGTGTACGGCACGCAGTACAAAAACGCATTACCCGCCGTTTTCCCCGTAAACTCGTTTGTAGTCAACATTCCGAATCCGACGTACTCGGTGGTTTTCCCCTCCTCGTTCGTATATACGATATTCTTGCGTTCGAGTTCGACGGAGATAATTTCGCCGCCTCTATCCACTTCCACGGTCACCGTGTCACCGAGTTTATATCCCGCCACAAGATCGGCGTACGTATCGAGTATCGTTATCTTCTTGCCGTCGACGGCGCGAATGACGTCGCCCGACTGCAAAGCGCAGTATGGCGTCCCGTCGGGCGCGGCATACACTTCGCCGACCACGGGCACGGCATACCCCACCGACCATATGAATATGAACGAAAAAATAATCGCGGACAGCAGATTGAACGTAATGCCGCCGAGAAGCACGATGATCCGCTTCCACGGTTTTTGCTGATTGAACGTGAGAACGGGGTTGCCGTTTTTATCGAGCCGCACCTCTTTCTTCGGCGCGGCATCGCACTTCTTCGCGTCGTCTTTAATTTCCGTGCGCATTACGAACGAGAGCAGATCGTCGTCCTTGCCGTGACTTTCGGTATTTTTCCCGCTCTCCGCGTTGCAAGCGGCGTCGCCGTTATTGCTTTCCTGTTTATCCGCGGTTTCGCCCGTCGGTTTATCCGCATCGCTTTGCGGCGGGGGCGCGTCGTCGTCATCGTCCTCGCCGAGAAAAGCGCAATACCCGCCGAGCGGAATGGCGCGCAGGCTGAACGTTTCGCCGTTCTTGAGTTTTTTGCCGAATATTTTCGGACCGAACCCGATCGAAAACTCGTTGACGGTAAAGCCCAAAATTTTCGCCGCGACATAATGCCCAAGCTCGTGGATCGTCACCATTACGAGCAGTATGACGACGGACAGCAGTATATAGCCGAAATACTCCATTAGTTTCCTCGATATTTAGAGTATATTAAGCCGTATATGCGATTATGCACCGAATATATTTCCTCCGCCGTATCGCCGCCCGAAAGCTCGGTTTTTCCGAGCGTATCCTCGACGATATCCACTATATCGGTAAAATGTATTTTCCGTTCGAGAAACAGCCTTACCGCGGCTTCGTTTGCGGCGTTCAGAACAGTGCCCGCAAGCCCGCCCGTTTTAATAGCCTGTTTCGCGAGCGCGGGCGCACGGAATTTTTCCTCGTCGGGCGGTAAAAACCCGAGCGACAGCGGCAAAGCGAGCGGCGTATATTCGCGCGGCGCGTGGTCGGGATACGTCAACGCATACTGTATCGGTTGACGCATATCGGGAAATCCCGCCTGCGCCTTGATCGAGCCGTCCTCGAACTCGACCATGGAATGTACCACGCTCTCGGGATGAATGACGTAATCTATATCCGTTGTTCCGAACAGCCACCGCGCCTCTATCAACTCGAGTCCCTTGTTCATCATAGTCGCGCTGTCGACCGAGATCTTTCTCCCCATGCTCCAATTCGGGTGCGCGACGGCGCGCTCGGGCGTGACGCTTTCAAGCTCGTTCGACGGCGTAAAATAGAACGGTCCGCCGCTCGCGGTGAGAATAATGCGCTTGAACTTCTTCTCGCCGCGCAAACACTGCCACACAGCCGAGTGCTCGGAATCGACGGGACAAACGATCCCGCCCTTTTCGGTGACGAGTTTTCCGCCCGCGACAAGGCTTTCTTTGTTCGCGAGCGCGACCGTTTTTTTCATGTCGAGAGCCGCGAGCACCGCTTTAAGCCCTATCATGCCGACGACCGCGACGACCGCGGTATCGCAACCGTCGAGCACAGCCGTTAGCGCGTCGTCGCCGCCGAACACCTTCACGTTCGGTAGCGCGGCTCTGACTTCCCGCACTTTCGTTTCGTCGTATATACCGAGCGTCTTGCAATCGAATTCTTTGGCAAGCTCAATAAGCCGTTCCGCGGACGAGCGGCACGACAAAGCCACAACCTCGTATTTATCGCGGTTGTGGCGTACAATGTCAATGGTCTGAGTACCGATAGAACCGGTACAGCCGAGTATTGCGAGTTTTTTCATAACACTATCAATATCATGACGGCAAAATAAATATAGTAGAACACGCCGCAGAATAAGAAGCCGTCCACACGGTCGAGTATCCCGCCGTGCCCTGGCAACAGGTTGGAATAGTCTTTTATGTTCGCGCGACGCTTGATGAACGACGCGACGAGATCGCCTATCTGGTCGAACACCGATCCCACAAGCCCGAGTGCGACGAAATTCAGTATCGTGGTAAGCCAATCGTCGGTGAGCATTTTCAGTCCGAAAAGATTGACCCCGAAATGTTCCGCGAAGAAAGTGAACAGGCAGATCACGCCCGCGCCGACGATGCCGCCGAACAGCCCGCCTATCGCGCCGCTTATCGTTTTGTTGGGACTGATCGTCGGGCACAGTTTTTTGCCCTTGAGCCTGCTTCCGATCTGGTAAGCGAACATATCGGTAAACGCGGGCACTACAAACATAAGCGCGATACCCGCATTGCGGAACGGCATGGACGCGGCGACGTCGATGACGCCGAGATCGGGATACATAAAGTAATTGATCCCCACCGAGAACATGAGTATCGCACTCGGGTACATCATGGTGAAGATCGTAGACATGGCATTGCCCTTGACGTACGTTTTGGAACACGCCGTGACTATCAAAGTCACTATAACCATCAACACTATCGACAGGAAGTACGCAGACATGCCGAGCGATGCGGACTTATAAAAATACTGCGTAAACCAAAACGCCGCAAACCCGACGCCCACCTGAATTAAATTCAGCACGAAAATAGGCTCGCTCAAAACATTCGATATAGCCTTGCTCATTTCGTACACACCGCACACCGCGATGAGCAGAATGAAAATATCGAAGAATATCGGGTGGACGTACATTGCGAGCAAGAACACCGCGACATAAACTATAGTAATCAACAGACCGGTCACTACTCGATCTTTTTTCATACTTTACCGAACCTCCGAGTGCGTTTCGCGAACTCGTCAAGCATATCGCACGCTTCCGCGGCGGAAAAATCCGGCCACAGCGTATCCGTGAAAAACAGTTCGCCGTATGCCGCCTGATACAACAGAAAATTACTTAGCCGCTTCTCTCCGCCCGTTCTCACTATCATGTCGAGTTCGGGCAGATCCGCGGTGTACAATCCTCTTTCGATACTGCGTTCGGTGATCTCGCCGCTTGCCGCCGCGAGCTTGCACGCTCGCACGATTTCCGCGCGGCTGCCGTAGTTGAACGCAATGTTTACCGTCTTATCGTTGCCGTCGCCGAGCGTCTCGGCTTCCGTCATAAGTTTTACCACGTCGTCGGGCAAGCTCTCGCGTTCGCCCGAAAACACCACCCGCGCACCGCGTACGACGAGTTTTTTCACGAGCGGCAAAATCTGCTTTCTGAACAGCGCGAACAGCGATTTGACCTCGCTCACGGGTCGTCCGCCGTTCTCCGTGGAAAACGCGAACACCGTGACGCACCGCACGCCGCGATCGAGCATACATTCGACGATCGGCTCGATGTTCTTGACTCCGGCACGGTGTCCCGCCGCGCGCGGAAGATGCCGCGACGTCGCCCACCTGCCGTTGCCGTCCATTATTATACCGACATGCCGCGGGATACGGGCATCTGCGGATATATCGACGGCGTCAGATTTCAAGAAGATCGGCTTCCTTGTCTTTCACGAGTTTATCCACTTTTTCGACGGCGGCATCGAGCTTCTTCTGAATGATTTTCTCATACTCGGCGATCTCGTCCTCCGACACTTCTTTCTTGAGCTTTTTGCCGACCTCGAGCGCGTCGCGACGCTCGTTGCGAAGCGCGACTTTCGCGTCCTCGCCTGTCTTTTTGACCTGTTTGATGAGGTCGCGGCGACGTTCCTCGGTAAGCTGCGGGAAGCTCAAGCGGATCACTTTGCCGTCGTCTACGGGATTAAGTCCGAGATCGGCGGCGATTATCGCCTTTTTGACTTCCTTGAGCGCGGAAATATCATAAAGCGAAACCATGAGCGTCCGAGCATCGGGCACCGAGATATTCGCCATTTGATTGAGCGGAGTTTGCATGCCGTAATAATCGACGGTCACACGGCTCAACACTACGGGGTTGGCGCGTCCCGCACGCATGGAATTGAGTTCCGTTTTTAAGTGGTCGAGAACTTTGTTGAGCTTCTCGTCGATTTTATCCGACTGCTCGATAAGCTTTTCGTTTTGCATGTTGTGACCTCCTTGTCACCGAAAATCGCGGTCGCAAAGCACGACGGCGCAACTTTAAGTTTGATGATACGATCTCCGAGCGAGTGCCGCATAACGCCGCAAACGCAGTCCGAAACCGAATACGGTTTACAATCAAAATACTATTTTATCACGGTACCGATCTTCTCGCCGTTAGCCGCACGGATAATGCTGTTTTCTTCGTTCAACCCGAACGCGACGATGGGAATATTGTTTTCCATGCACATCGTGACGGAAGTGAAATCCATGACGGCGATATTCTTGTTAAGCACGTCCATATACGACAGAGTGTCGAACTTCTTCGCGTTCTTGTTCGATTTGGGATCACTGTCGTACACGCCGTCCACGTTCTTCGCCATGAGCAACACGTCGGCTTTGATCTCGGCGGCGCGAAGTGCCGCGCCCGAATCGGTCGTAAAATACGGATTGCCGGTGCCGCACGCAAAAATGACTATGCGCCCGCACTCGAAATGCCGCAGTGCTTTGCGCAAGATGAACGGCTCGGCAACAGCGGGAATGGAAAGCGCGGTCTGCACCCGCGTCGGCACGCCTTTCTTCTCGATAGCGTCCTGAAGCGCGAGCGCGTTCATTATCGTCGCCAACATTCCCATATGGTCCGCGGTTACCTTGTCCATGGCGACGCCTTGCCTGCCGCGCCAAAAATTGCCGCCGCCGACTACTATGGCTATCTGTACGCCCTTGCCCGCAAGCTCGACGAGCTGACACACCACTCTGTCCACGGTTGCGGGGTCGATGCCGGTTCCCGTAGCTCCCGCAAGAGCTTCGCCGCTTAACTTTAATAGCACTCTGTTGTACATGACGCTCCTATTTCGCAACGCGCTTGTCCGCGCCGCGATCGTAATGTTATAAAAATCGGCTTGCCCAAACCGACGGCAAGCCGAATTTTCGCAAACCGCAAACGAGCGGATTTAACCCGAACGGCAAAACGAACGCGCACTATTGCGCGACGATTTGCCGTAACGCTCGGTCGCGGTTCGATATTCTTATTTACCCGAAAGTTTTGCGACTTCTTCCGCGAGGTTGTCGGTGCGCTTTTCTATACCTTCGCCCATGACGAACTTGGTAAACTTGACGATATCGAGTTTAACACCCGTCGACTTCGCAGTATTCGCGACGAGTTGCTCGACGGTGATCGACGGATCTTTCGCGAACGCTTGGTACAACAAGCAGTTCTCTTTGTAGAAATTGCCGAGCTTGCCCTCCGCGATCTTGGCGAGTGCCTGTTGCGGTTTGGACGAGAGCTTCGGATCGTTGAGAAGCTGTTGATGAATGATCTCGCTTTCGTGGTCGATTTCCGATTGCGGAACATCGCTCTTGCGCACGTACGCGGGCTGGAACGCCGCGATATGCATGGCTATATCGTGAGCCATGGCGACCACTTCGTCGAGCTTATCGCTCTTGAGTCCTTCCGCCGAGATCTCGACGAGAGTGCCGATCTTTCCGCCCATGTGGATATACGCTTCTTCCACTGCGGCGGGATTGCTCTGTACCGCGATACGGCGGAGCGAGATCTTCTCGCCCGTCTTTGCGGTAGCGGCGGTAATGAGTTCTTCCACCGTGCCCTCGGGGGTTTTGACGGCTTTGAGCGCGTCGACGTCCTCGAGCTTGCTCTCGACTGCGGCTTTAGCTATGTCGCCGCACAGTTTGACGAATACGTCGGATTTAGCGACGAAGTCGGATTCGCAGTTGATCTCGACGAGCGCGCCGGTTTTGCGATCGGCGGAGATCGCCGACCACGCCGCGCCCTCGGCGGCGATACGCGAAGCCTTTTTGGCAACGACCGACATGCCCTGCTCGCGAAGATATTCGCAAGCCTTTTCTATATTTCCGTCCGTCGCCACGAGTGCCTTTTTGCACGCCATAAGACCGACGCCGGTAATTTCACGCAATTTTGCAACGTCACTTGCAGTAATGTTCATGGTATTACTCCTATTATGTTATTTTTGGATATGCCACGCGGGCAAAAATATTATTCCGCGTCGTCCGCACCGTCGACGAGCTTCTCGAGCTGTTCTTCGGTAGCGGGTTCTTCGACCACTTCGACATTGGCTTTCGCCGCGGCTTCGGCTTCCGCCTGCATCTGCGCTTCGACGGCGCGGCGTTTTTCCAAGCCTTCCTCGCCCTCTTTCGCTTCGATAACGGCGTCCGCCATCGCGCCCGCTATAAGTTTGATAGCGCGGATAGCGTCGTCGTTGCCGGGAATGACGTAATCGACTTCGTCGGGATCGCAGTTGGTATCGACGATAGCGACGATGGGAATATGCAATTTTTTCGCTTCGAGAACGGCGTTGTGTTCTTTCTTCGGATCGACGATAAAGAGCGCGCCGGGGAGAGTACGCATGTCCTTGATGCCGCCGAGGTTTTCCTCGAGCTTGTCGCGCTCGGCTTTGAGCTTGAGCACTTCCTTCTTGGGAAGAAGCGAGAACTCGTTCATCTTTTCCATGAGGTTGAGCTTGTTAAGCCGCTCGATACGCGATTTCATCGTCTGGAAATTGGTGAGCGTTCCGCCCAGCCAACGCGACTTCACGTAGTACATGCCGCACTTCTGCGCTTCCTGCATGATCGCTTCCTGCGCCTGCTTCTTCGTGCCGACAAAGAGAATGGATTTGCCTTCGGCGGCAACGTTCTTAATGAACGTATACGCCTTGTCGATCATTTCCACCGTCTTTTCGAGGTTGATGATATAAATGTCGTTACGCGCGACATAAATATACTTTTTCATTTTGGGATTCCACTTGCGCGTGGGATGACCAAAGTGAACGCCCGCTTCCAAAAGCTGTTTCATCGTGATTATGTTTGCCATAGTTTCTCCGTTTCCCGCCTCGACCGACGGAATACGCCATTCGCGCACTCCTAACGCAACCAGAAAAAATTTAATTGCGCACGAAAAAACCGATCGAGTGAGTAATCTTATAAATTATACCACAATATCCCGATTAACGCAAATCTTTTCGTTACGTTTTCGGAATTTTTTTATTTTGATTTTAACTTCTTTATTTGTTATATCCGATCACTTTTTGCGGCAGCCGTGTTTGCCGCAACCGCACTCGCCGTCGCCTTCACCGTCGCCGCCGTGCTTGCACTCGCCTTTCCCTTCGTGCTTACATTCGCCTTCCTCGCCGTGGTGGCAGTCGCAATCTCCGTCGCCGTGGTGGCAGTCGCAATCGCAGTCGCAACCGCATTCGTCGGCGAACTGCGCTTCCATTTTGAGATATTCGTTAAATACCGCGTCGAGAACGCCCTCGTCGGTAACAGGCTCGAACTCATCCGTTTCGTCGTCTTTTTGCACTATCTTGAAAATGATAGCTTCGTCCTCGCCCAAGCCCTCCATAGGCTCGACGGGTTGCAGGAGCGCGTAAAAATCGCCCGAATACTCGATTACCGCGACTTCGTCGAAGTCGACGGGATTGTTGTTCTCGTCGTAAAGCGTGATGACTTCGTCGTCGATAAGCTCTACATTTTCTTCTTTCTCTGCCATGATAACATGACCTCCTTGAATTTCGCCGAATTATTTTCGACCGTTATTATTGTCGATATAGCCTTGTAAAATAACCTTTGCGGCCATACTGTCAATCAATTTTGCGCGCTCGGCGGCTTTCGTGACGCCCGCTTCTATGAGAAGCTCGTCCGCCTCGACGGTGGTGAGCCGTTCGTCGAAAAGCTCTACGGGAAGCCCGGTAACTTTGCCGAGGTTGCGCGCGAATGCGCGGGCACGTCCCGACTGCACCGATTCGCTGCCGTCGAGATTGAGCGGCAAGCCGACGACTATTCCGCCGACGCACTGTTCTTTCGCCGCCGCCGCCACGCGGTCTATGGAAGTACGCATCGACTTCGTGTACACGACGGGAAGCGGCGTCGCAAGAATATGCAAGCTGTCGCAAACCGCAAGCCCTACGCGTTTCAATCCGAAATCGACGCCTAAAATTTTCGTCCCGCTTTCCACTCAACCATTATAACACATATCTTCGGTTTTTGGTAGTGTTTTCACAAACTTTTTTGTGAAACTTTCGCAAAAGCGTCCGCGTCGCCGAAATTATAATAATAATCGCATACATGCACATAATAAAGGTAATATTTCAAAGCGAGGAATCATCATGAAACAACTGATCATCGGACTTACCGTCGGAGCTATTGCGGGCGCGATCGCTTACAAAAAGATGGACGACAACAAAGTACCCGAAAAGGTACTCAAAAAAGCCCAAAAAAAGTTAAAAGAGAACTGACCGCTTCCTACGTTCCGCTCGAGGCGGTCATGTTCTCGATTGAATAAGATCGTACGCGAGTACGCGCTCGAATAAAACTTCTATTTGATTTTACGCAGTCGCTTCACCGTCGCGTTCACGATTTCCGCGGCGCGTTTCGCCTGCTCTATAGAAGTCGTTTTACCGAACGAAAAGCGCACGGTGTTCGCCGCACCGCCAACGCCCATTGCAACGAGTGCGGGCGGCGGAGTAGCCGAACCCGCGGAGCACGCCGACCCCACCGAACAGCAAACGCCCGCGCACGAAAGTGCCACCGCGAGCCGTCCGCCGTTTATTCCGTCGAACTCGACGGACACTATATCGTCGATCTTACTGCCCGTATGCAACGGCGCGCCGCAGTCGAGTCGCGACAGGAAAGCATCGACCGCGTTTTTGACCGCAGCATTATTTTTATTTCTGTCGCGCACCGCTATCTCGAACGCCTTGCCAAGCCCGACTATCGCGGGCACGTCGTGCGTTCCCGCGCGCATGCCGCGTTCCTGTTCGCCACCGAGTAGCAACGGGTGCGGTTTCGTCCCCGACTTTACATACAGAAATCCGCCGCCTTTGGGTGCGTACAGCTTGTGCCCGCTCACCGCGAGCATGTCGACGCCCCACTCGCGCACGCTTATATCGAGCGAATTGACAGCCTGCACCGCGTCGGTAAAGAACAACGCGCCGCGGCTGTGTGCGATTTTACACAGCTCGCCTATCGGCTGTATCGCGCCCGTAATATTATTGACCGCCATTACGCACACGAACGAGGTATCGTCGCGCATTGCTTTTTCCAATGCGGACGGCACAATAATCCCGTCGCGCGTCGGCATCACGTAATCAACTGCCACCCCGAGCATCTCCGCTCTTTTCGCGCACGCGAGTACCGAGTCGTGTTCGATCGCCGACACGACTATATGCCGCGCACCGCGCGTTCCGACACTCATCGCCCAATTCACCGACTCCGTGCCGCCCGAAGTAAAATATATTTCGTTCGCGGTCGCGCCGACCGCCGCCGCGCACTGTTCGCGGGCTTTACCCACCGCGACGGCGGCGCGCTGTCCGAGCGCGTGCAATGATGCGGGATTGTAAAAACAATCTTTATAATAGGGCAAAGCGGCGGCGAACACTTCGTCGTCGACAGGCGTAGTCGCCGCGTGGTCGAGATATATCGGCGTATCAGTCATCATGTGCGGTATGCGGCACTCCGCCGCAATTACTTCTGTAGTCATTGACGATATCGAAAAGCGTCACGCTGTCGAGTGCGCGGTTGATATCGTCGTTGAGTTTTGCAAGCACGTTGCGATTGGGACAGTATATATCGTTACAGTTCCCCAACACACATTCGGGCGCGTCAAACCCGTCGTCGAGCGCGTTGAGCATGTCCCCGACGGTGATAGACTGCGGTTCGCGAGCGAGCATATACCCGCCCGACTTGCCGCGGAACGCGCGAACGATCCCGCCGCGCTTGAGCATGGCGAGAAGCTGTTCGAGGTATTTCATTCCGACATCGGTTTGTTTTACGAGCTGTGATGCCGACAGCGGCGACTTTGACAGCGCAAGCATGAAACACAGCCGCATTCCGTATGTCGCTCTTGTTGATAACCGCATGACGTCCTCCCGCAATAAGTATAACACTGTATCGCATGCTTGTCAATCAATTCCCTGTAACTTTGTAGTAGTTTAACGGTATGACCGACGTTCCGAAATCGACATGCCGTCGCCCCGACCGCGACGGCGTAGAAAAATCCGCGTCGAGATAATCGGCGCGGACTGCAATTTAATATAACGGATATTTTGCGGTAAGTTCTTTTACGCGGCGCAACACGTGCGGTTTGGCGGCATCGCCCTCGTCTATGACTTCGGCTATACAGTCGGCTATGACCGCCATGTCGTCCTCTTTCATACCGCGCGTCGTGACTGCGGGCGTGCCGATACGTATTCCCGACGTTTTGGACGGCGGCATGGGATCGAACGGCACAGCGTTCTTATTGACGGTGATATTGCAGTCGTCGAGGATCGTTTCGAGGTCTTTACCCGTCATGCCGTTCGTAAGTTTGACGAGCATGAGGTGGTTGTCGGTGCCGCCCGATACGAGCTTTACACCGTGCAGCGTCAGTCCGCTCGCGAGTGCGGCGGCGTTTTTGACGACCTGTTTCTGATACGCCGCGAACTCTGCGGTCGCCGCCTCTTTCAGCGCAACGGCTTTCGCCGCGATTATGTGCTCGAGCGGACCGCCTTGCGTGCCCGGGAACACCGCTTTGTCTATCGCTTTCGCGTACTGCTCGCGGCAGAGTATCATACCGCCGCGCGGACCGCGCAACGTCTTATGCGTCGTCGTCGTGACTATATCGGCGTACGGCACGGGATTGGGGTGTTCGCCCGCCGCGACGAGTCCTGCTATATGCGCCATATCCACCATGAACACGGCTTGCACTTTATCGGCTATCTCGCGCAAACGCTTGAAGTCTATTACGCGCGGATACGCCGACGCGCCAGCAAGCAACAGTTTGGGTTTGCACTCGAGCGCGATGCGCTCCACCTCGTCGTAGTCTATCGTTTCGGTGTTTTCGGCGACGCCGTACGGCACTACGTTATAGTACCTACCCGAATAATTGACTTTCGAGCCGTGCGTCAAATGCCCGCCGTGCGCGAGGTTCATGCCCATATACGTATCGCCGGGCTGAAGCACCGCATAGAAAACCGCATGATTGGCATTCGCGCCGCAGTGCGGTTGCACGTTGGCATGCTCCGCGCCGAAAAGTTTTTTCGCGCGGTCGATGGCGAGCTGTTCTATCTCGTCGATATATTCGCACCCGCCGTAATACCGCTTGCCGGGATAACCCTCCGCGTACTTGTTTGTAAGATGCGAGCCTGCCGCAGCCATTACTGCGGGCGATACGAAATTTTCGCTCGCTATAAGCTCGATTTTGTCGCGCTGCCGCGCAAGCTCTTTACGCATGCTCGCGGCGACTTCGGGGTCGATTTTTTCTATCAAGTCAAGTTCCATGATCACTCCTTAAAACCCTATTATATTCTTTACGGCATGATTGGCGAGCATCGCGCCCATTACAATCGGCGGTGCCGCCGACGAAAGCGGTGTGCCGCAGGTTGCGCTCGGCGGCGAAATCGCGCATACCGTATCGAGCTTGTTTATGTTCGCGGCGCGAAGTTCGTGCCGCAACTTTCTCGCGAACGGATCGTCTTTCGTGGCGAACACGTCGGTAACCGAGAACATGCAGTCTATCCTGTTGCCCGCGCCCATAGCCGATACGATCGGCACGTTTTGCGCGGCACATTCCTTGATGAGCAGCACTTTATTTTTAATATCGTCTATGCAGTCGATACAGTACGAACACCCGCTCTCGACAAGTTTTCGGACGTTATCATCGCCGACGTACTCCGATACCGCAACGACTTCGGCGTTCGGATTGATAGCACGGACGCGTTCCGCCGCGACTTCGGCTTTACTGCGTCCCACCGTATCGGCGGTACAAAGCAACTGTCTGTTGGTGTTAGTCGGCTCGAACCTGTCGCCGTCGACGACGGTAATTTTCCCCACGCCCGAACGTGCGAGCACCTCGAGTGCGGCACCGCCCACGCCGCCGAGTCCGACGACGAGCACGTGCGCACTCTCGAGCAATGCGAACTTTTCTTCGCCGACGAGAGCTATAGTTCTGTCGAACGCGCCCACTCTATTTACCCGCGTTTTCGACGTCGGCGACGAGAGTGTCGCGACCGACGTCGAACGTCTGTCCGTCCGACATGCGTTTCAGCTTCAACGCGCCCGAGCACATTTCGCTTTCGCCGACCGTGAGCACATACATAAAGCCCTGTCTGTCCGCATACTTGAACTGCGCCTTAAGACTCTTGCCCATGAGGTCGGTTTCCGCGGATATTCCGCCTTCGCGCAGTTTCGCGACGATATTTGCACATTCGCAACGCGCACCGTCGCACTGCGCCGCGACATACACCGTAGGTTTCGCGTCCGCAAACTCTATACCGCGCGATTCCGCCGCCGCGATAAGCCGCTCGATGCCGCAACCGAACCCGACGCACGGCGTATGCTTGCCGCCGAGCTGTTCGCACAAACCGTCATACCTGCCGCCGCCGAGCACAGCGAGATTGCCGTCGCAAAACTCGAATACCGTGCGCGTATAGTAATCGAGTCCGCGCACGAGGTTTTTGTCCTCGACGTATTTGATGCCTGCGGCATCAAGCCCCGCGAGCACCGCCGCGTGGTGCGCCTTGCAGTCGTCGCACAGAAAATCGCTTATCTTGGGCGCGTTCTTGTACACTTCGCGACAGGACGGCACTTTACAGTCGAGAGTGCGAAGCGGATTGATCTCCGCGCGCCGCTTGCAATCGGCGCAAATCACGTCGCCGACGCCGCGCAAAAATTCACGAAGTGCCGCGTTGAACTCGGCGCGACACTTGTCGCACCCGATAGTGTTTATGCGCAAGCACAAATCACTGAATCCGATCTCGCGCAAAAACGTATGCGCCATCGACAAAAGCTCGACTTCGAAGCACGGCAGTTCGCTGCCGAAAAACTCAGTGCCGAATTGATGATGTTCGCGATACCTGCCCGCCTGCGGCTGTTCGTATCTGTATACGCCCTCGATATAGAACAGTTTTTGCGGCAGACACTCGATGAGATTGTTTTCGAGCACGCTTCTGACGACGCCCGCAGTGCCCTCGGGGCGCAATGCCATTTTGCGTCCGCGCTTGTCCTCGAAAATATACATTTCCTTATTGACGATATCGGTGCTGTCGCCTATCGAGCGCAAAAACAGCTCCGCGCTCTCGAATACAGGGGTGCGGATCTGCTTGACGTTATACAGCGCGGCGGTCTTTTTCGCCGCGGCTTCCACCGCCTGCCACTTGTGCGACTCGGCGGGAAGCATGTCCTTTGTACCTTTGGGTACGTTTATCATATCGAAACAACTCCTTATGCTGTAAAGCAACGCGAGAAATTTTCTAAATAATGTACTTCTTGAGATTATGCGCCGATATCTCTTTTGCGAGATGTTCTTCTACATACGATTTATCGACGGATACGTCGATGAGCGGATTGTTGCCGTCGGCGTTGAAACTTATATCCTCGAGCAAGCTCTCCATAACTGTGTGCAGTCTTCTCGCGCCTATGTCCTCGCCCGTTTCGTTCTCGAGCACCGCGATGCGGCTCATCTCCTCGATCGCTTCGGGAGTGAACGTGAGATTTATATTTTCCACCGACAGCATTGCCGCGTACTGACGCGTGACCGCGTTTTCGGGTTCGGTGAATATCTTCACGAAATCGTCGAACGAGAGCGACTCGAGATCGACGCGTATCGGAAATCTGCCCTGAAGCTCGGGTATAAGATCGGTAACGCTCGAAATCTGGAACGCGCCCGCCGCGATGAACAATATATAGTCCGTCTTGATCGCGCCGTACTTGGTCATTACCGTACAGCCTTCTACTATCGGCAGTATATCGCGTTGCACGCCCTCGCGCGAAACGTCCATACCGCCGCCCGCGCCCTGACGGTTGGCTATCTTGTCTATCTCGTCGATAAAGATAATGCCGTCCTCTTGCGCACGGCGCACGCCCTCCGCCTTTATGGCGTCCATGTCGAGAAGCCGTTCCGTTTCGTCCTCGGTGAACAGTTCGAGTGCTTCTTTGACGCTGATCTTGCGCTTCTTGTGTTTTTGCGGCAACAGGTCGGCAAGCCCGCCCAGCATTTCGCCGAGATTGAGGTCGATCGACACGCCCTGCATGGCAGGGATCTGCGGCGCACGTTCGGGAACGTCCACTTCGATGGTCACGCCGTCGAGTTTGCCGTCTTTAAGCTCGTCCTCCACTTGCGCCCTGATGACCGATTCCGCGACGTCTGTCTGCATTTTTTTGCGCGACTTGACTATCACGTCGACGATCTTTTTGGTAGCGAAATTGCGTGCTTTGTTGGCGACGACCGCCATTTGTTCTTCCTTGACGAGATGCACGGCGGTTTCGGCGAGGTCGCGTATCATCGACTCGACGTCGCGCCCGACATAGCCGACTTCGGTGTATTTGGTTGCTTCCACCTTGATAAACGGCGCGTGCATGATCTTCGCGAGCCGACGCGCAATCTCGGTTTTGCCGACGCCCGTCGGACCTTTCATGATTATGTTCTTGGGGGTGATCTCCTCGCGCACGCCCTCGGGAAGTTTACTTCTGCGATAGCGGTTGCGCAATGCGATAGCCACCGCACGCTTGGCTTTGCTCTGACCGATAATGTATCTGTCGAGTTCCGCCACTATCTGCTTGGGGGTCATATCCATTACGCCACCTCCACAATGATATTGGAATTGGTGAATACGCAAATATCCGACGCGATGCGCATAGACTCGCGCGCGATCTCCTCCGCCGACATGTCGGTGTTCTCGAGGAGTGCCATGCCTGCCGCGAGCGCGTAGTTGCCGCCCGAACCGATCGCGCACACACCTTTATCCGGCTCTATCACCTCGCCGGATCCCGACAGAATGAACATTTCGTTCTTGTCGGCTACTATCATAAGTGCTTCGAGCTGGCGCAACGCTCTGTCGCCGCGCCAAAGCATGGCGAGTTCGACTGCGGCGCGCATGAGATTGCCGGAAAATTTATTCAACATTTCCTCGAACCGTTCGCTCAACGTGAACGCATCGGCGACCGCGCCCGCGAATCCGAAGATGACCGAATCGTTATAGACGCGGCGCACTTTTCGCGCATTGCTTTTCATGATCACCTGATTGTTCTGCGTGACCTGTCCGTCGCCGGCTATGACCGTTTGACCGTTGCGATGCACACCGATAATGGTAGTTCCTTCGAGTTTCATAATTATATCTCCTTACCGCCGTACTATTACTGCGGTATATTCCAAGTACAGCTTGATTTGTAGATTTCGTTGCTTTTATCGACAATTCGTTATTGCCTCGTGCCGACATAATCTTATTATAACACAAGCACTTTGTTTTTTCAATCTTTTGACGGCAAAAAATTACGTCAAATAATCCGCCGCCCATTCTTTGCAAGACGCAACGCATCTATCGTAATACGCCTGTTTCCGCTCCGCTTTTTTCACACCGTCGAGCGGCGGGAGTACGCCGAAATTCGCGTTCATCGGCTGAAAATCTTTGCTCGGCGAAGTGATATAACGAACGAGCGCGCCGAGCACCGTCGTTTCGGGCGGCGGCACTGCCGCTTCACCGCGCAATGCGTGCGCGACGTTTATCGCGGCAAGAAGTCCCGTCGCTATGCTTTCCACATACCCTTCCACGCCGCAAAGCTGACCCGCAACGTACACGCCGTTGCGGTTTTCGAGGCATAACGATTTTGTCAAACACTGCGGCGCGTTGATGAACGTATTTCTGTGCATAACGCCGTACCGCACTATTTCGATATTTTTTAGTGCGGGTATCATAGAGAACACCCGTTTCTGCTCGCCGAACTTGAGATTGGTCTGAAACCCGACGAGATTGTACAGCGTGCTTTCCGTATTTTCTCGCCGAAGCTGTAACACGGCATACGGTTTGCCCGCGTCGCGAAACCCGACGGGACGAAGCGGTCCGAACCTGAGCGCGTCCACGCCGCGAGCCGCCATGACCTCGACGGGCATACACCCTTCGAACACGCCGCCCACCTCGTCTATCACGCGCTCCGCCGTAACGAGCGCGGAATGAAACGCGAGGTATTCGTCTTTCGTCATCGGGCAATTAAGATAGTCGGCATCGCCTTTGCCGTACCGCGCACCGAAAAACGCGCGCGAATAATCTATACATTCGGCAGTGACGATGGGTGCGGCGGCGTCGAAAAAATGAAGCGAGCTTTGCCCCGTCAATTCGCCGAGCGCGCCCGCGAGCGCGTCGTGACATACGGGACCGGCGCACACGATCGTGATGCCGTTTTCGGGTATGCGCTCTGCCACTTCGTGCACTACCGTTATATTCGGCTCCGAATACACCGCCGAGGTAACGTCCCGCGAAAACCCGTCGCGATCGACCGCGAGCGCACTGCCCGCAGGCACCGCGTTGTTCCGCGCGATCTCGAGCAGTCTGCAACCCATAATGTCAAGCTCGGCTTTGAGTGCGCCGCTCGCCGTAGTCGTTACGGTGCTTTTGAGCGAATTGGAACAGACTATTTCGGCGAGATCGTTGGATTTATGCGCCGCCGAACGCCACAACGGTTTTGCTTCGTACAGCTTAACTTTTATGCCGTGCGCGGCAAGATACAAAGCCGCTTCGCAGCCCGCAAGTCCGCCGCCTATTACGGTAACGAAATCAGCCATTGTCGAAATCGTGCTTATATTTGCACGTCTTTGACGAGCATTTATAATACCTGCCGTTCTTGCCCGACTTAAGAACGAGATATGCGCCGCACTCGGGACACTTCTTGTCCGTGGGCGGATCGGACGACGTGAAAGTACAGTCGGGATAGCCTGTGCAGCCGTAGAACGTGGAACGGTAAGTCTTTATCTTTTTGAGCGGCTTGCCGCAAAGCGGGCACGGCGGCAAAGTTATCGGAAGTTCTTCCTCCTTCTTGTCGCCGCTGTCGATATTGACTATGTTCTTGCACTTCGGATAGTTGGGACAAGCGAGGAACTTGCCGTACCTGCCCGTCTTAACGACCATTTTCGCGCCGCATTTATCGCAAACGACGTCCGACTCCTCCTGTGCGGCGGGCTGAATTATCTCACCGTTCTCGTCGAGGTTTTTGGTATTGCGGCATTTGGGATAGTTGGGACAAGCGAGGAACTTGCCGAACTTACCCGTTTTAACGACCATTTTCGCACCGCACTTTTCGCAAACGTAATCGGTTTCCACATCAGGCTCCTTCAATGTATACTCGTCGCCGAGTGCCTCGGCGATCTTTTCTTCGAATCCGTCGTAAAACTCTGCGACGACGCTCTGCCAGCGCACGCCGCCTTCCTCTATGCCGTCGAGCTTCGTTTCCATGGCTGCCGTAAATCCTATATCCATGACCTCGGGGAAATACTTGACGAGCATATCGGTGACGGTGCAACCAAGCTCGGTCGCGGCGAGCGCGCGCCCCGTTTTTTCTATATACTTACGCGCGGTGAGAAGCGTCACCGTCGGAGTATACGTCGCGGGTCGACCGATGCCCTTTTCTTCCATTGCTTTTACGAGACTCGCTTCCGTATAGCGTGCGGGCGGTTTCGTGAATTTTTGTTCGTACTCGTGCTTGACAAACTCGAGCTTTTCTCCGACTTGAAGCTCGGGCACGCGTTTCGCGCTCTCGCCGTCGTCGTCGTTTTTGTCCTTGCTCTCGACCGCGTACACTTTAGTGAACCCGTCGAACACGGGCGTGCGTCCGCTGATACGGAAATCGTATTCGTTCGCGCCTATATCCACCGACACCGAGTTGTATGTCGCGTCCGCCATTTGGCTCGCCAAGAACCGCTTGTATATGAGGTTATACAGCGCGTATATGTTCTTTTGAACGTGCGACTTGATGCTTTCGGGCGTGCGGTCGAGCGTGATCGGTCTTATCGCTTCGTGCGCGTCCTGCGCGCTCTTTTTGGATGCGTAATAATTGGGTTTCTCGGGCAAATATTTTTCGCCGAATTTCTGTCCGATGAAATCCCGCGCCGCAGAAATCGCGTCCGCGGAAACGCGCGTGGAATCGGTACGTATATAAGTGATGAGCGCGACCTTGCCTTCGCCCGGAAGGTCTATGCCTTCGTACAGCTGCTGTGCCGCCGCCGAGGTCTGACGCAAGCTCATACCGAGTTTATTCATCGCTTCCTGTTGCATGGTGGAAGTTATGAACGGCGCGAGCGGATGCGATTTTGTAACGCTCTTTTTGACGTTCTTGACTACATACTCCGCGCCCTCGAGTGCTTTCACGAGTGACTTTACGTCGTCCTCGCAGCCGAGCTTAAACTTTTCGCCGTTCTTTCCGACGAGCGCGGCTCTTATGGCGTCGCCGCCCGCACTCTTGAGATGCGAAAAGAAATTCCAATATTCTTCGGGCACGAACGCGGCGATCTCGCGCTCGCGATCGACGACGAGCCGAAGCGTGACGGACTGCACCCGTCCCGCGCTCAAATTGCTCTGTATCTTCTTGCACAACACGGGCGAAAGTTTATACCCCACGAGCCTGTCGAGCACGCGCCGCGCCTGTTGCGCGTCGACGAGGTTTTTGTCGATCGCACGCGGGCTGTTGAGTGCCTGCTGTATTGCGCGTTTGCTTATTTCGTTAAACTCGATACGCACGGGCGCGTCCTCGGGAATACCGAGGATATTGGCGACGTGCCACGAAATGGCTTCACCCTCGCGATCGGGGTCGGTCGCAAGCAGTACGCCGTCGGCGGATTCCGCGGCTTTCTTGAGCTTGTCGGCGATAGCCTTTTTATCTGTCATGATCGTATACGTCGGCGCAAAGTCGTGCCGTACGTCTACTGCAAGCCGCTTTTGCGGAAGATCGCGAACGTGTCCGCCCGTGGCGAAAACCTTGTACCCGCTGCCGAGGTACTTCTGTACGGTTTCGAGCTTGCCGAAACCCTCTATGACTACAAGATTCACAGTGTTCTCCTTTACTTGGATATGCAATATAGATTTTTCGATTTCTCGTGTATCAGTCCGTATATCATCAGCGACGACAGTGCCGTATTGAGTTCGGGCACCGTCATACCGCTTTTTTCCACCAACATATCAAACGACATTTCGCTCTTTTCGAGAAGCGACATTATCTGTTCTTCGGCAAAGTCGAGCGCGACCGCCTTTTGCCTCTCGGCTTTACGCGACCGCATGCCGTAATATTCGGTTATGTCCGCAGCGCACGTCACCGGCACCGCACCTTGCTTTATCAGTCTGTTCGTGCCGACCGAACGCGGTTTATCCACATCGCCGGGCACTGCGAAAACATCCCTGCCCTGTTCGAGCGCGCAGTTCGCGGTTATCAGCGAGCCGCTCTTTTCCGCCGCTTCCACGACGAGCACGCCTTTGCAGAGTCCACTTATTATGCGATTGCGTTGCGGGAATGTGTACGCCGTCGCATGCACGTCGGGCGGATACTCGCTCAATACGATGCCGTTTTTACAAATCTCGTCGAACAGCGGTATATTCGATACGGGCGACGGATTGAACAATCCGCTGCCGAGCACCGCGACGGTGTTCCCGCCGACAGAGAGCGCGGCGGAATGTGCATATCCGTCGATACCCGCCGCAAGTCCGCTGACGACGGTAAACGACCGCGCGAGTTCGCTCACTTCCCTTTGAACGAAATATCTGCCGTACTGCGACGCGCGACGCGTACCCACAACGGCAATGCACGGCTCGCGAAGGATCTCGGGGCGACCTTTGTAATAAAGAACGAGCGGCGGATCGACCTCGCGTTGCGAAAGCGCGGGCGGAAACATCGGATCCACGCGCGTCATGTAACAGATATGGTTATCTGCGAGATACTGTTTCGTGCGTTCGATGAAATCCACGTTGCGCGAACGCTTCAACAGAGTAAACGTCTTTTCGTCGAGCGAATATTTATTGAAGTCGTCGGACTCGGCAAAACTTTCCCACAACACGGTAATAGGTATTTTTTCGAGAATACGGTTGATCCGCGAAGTGGAAACGCGCGAGTACGACAGCCAGAGATACAAGTCTGATACGAGCATCATTTCACCGCCTTGTCGAGCGAACGATACCGCACCGCTTCGAGTATATGTTGCGCTTCGATATTTTCCGCGCCCGCAAGGTCGGCGATCGTTCGCGCCACTTTGAGCACTCGGGTATATGCGCGAGCGGACAGCCCGAGCTTGTCGAACGCCGCCTGAAGTATAGCTTCGCTCTTTCCGTCGAGCGCGCAGTATCGCTTTATCATCGAGCTTGTCATTTGCGAGTTGGAATGTACGTCGGTACCCGCAAACCGCGCCGTCTGAACTGCACGCGCGGCATTGACGCGTTTTCTTACGTCCGCCGAACTTTCCGTTTCCATCGTCGACGTGAGGTCGTCATAACCCACCTCGTCGACTTCGATATGTATATCTATGCGGTCGAGAAGCGGTCCCGAAATGCGCGACATATATTTGTTTATCTGCGACGGCGAGCACGTGCATTGATGCATAGCCGAACCATAATATCCGCAAGGACAGGGATTCATGCTCGCAACGAGCATAAAGTTCGCGGGATATTCCACCGACCGCGACACGCGCGACACGGTGATCACGCCGTCCTCGAGCGGTTGACGAAGGATCTCGAGCACGCTGCGCGGATATTCGGGCAGTTCGTCGAGAAACAGCACGCCGTTATGCGCATAACTGACCTCGCCCGGTCGCGCCGACGAACCGCCGCCGGTGAGCGCGATACGGCTTGACGTGTGGTGCGGACTGCGGAACGGGCGTTCGGTAACGACGCCACTGTCGTCGTCGAGTATGCCCGCGACAGAATGTATTTTCGTCGTTTCCATGACTTCTTCTTCGGTCATGTCGGGCAATATCCCGGGCAGGCATTTCGCGAGCATCGTTTTGCCGCCGCCCGGCGAACCTATCATTATAATATTGTGTCCGCCCGCCGCGGCGATCTCGAGCGCGCGCTTTGCGGAAAACTGGCCTTTTACGTATTTGAGGTCTTCGCTCGCATGCGGGTGCGATTCGAGCGACAGTGCCGCTTTGTCTATGGGGCTCGGCGTCGCGCCGTTTATTATATCCACCGCTTCGCGCAACGACGATACGGCATACACGTCTATCCCGCGTATATATCTCGCCTCGCTTATATTCGCTTGCGGTATTACCACCTTTTTCACGCCGTGCTCGCGCGCCGCGATCAGCATGGGCATAACGCCGTTTATGCGCGTTACCGCGCCCGAAAGCGACAGCTCGCCCAAAAACACATAATCGCATACGCACGGCAACGGCGAACGCCGCTCGTCCACTCCCGCCTGCTCGGTAGCAACGAGCAAGCCGAGCGCGATAGCCAAATCGAATATAGGACCTTCTTTCTTCGTATATGCGGGCGCGAGATTGACCGTTATTTTGCGCGGCGGAAAATCATAGCCGCTGTTCTTAATGGCAGATCTCACCCGCTCGCGCGATTCTTTTACGGCGGTGTCGGGAAGTCCGACGACGTCGAACCCCGGCAGTCCCGAGTGTATATCCACTTCCGCCGTTACGGAATATCCCTCCAATCCGTTAAGCGCGTAGCTTTTGATTTTCGACAGCATTTAATCCTTCTTCCCCGAAAAATATTCTTTCATGCTCGGCACAAACCCCGCGGCGGCGTCGAGCTGCCGTTTCTGTCCGGTCATGCCGACGACGACAGTTACGTACGTGAAATAGAGGTGCGACAACACGGTGAGCACCGCGCACGCTATCGACACTGCCTTGATCGCACCCGTCGCCGCCACAGGCTCCGAACCGAACGCGTAGTCGTCGAAATTGTTGAGATACCCGAAGCCCGAAAGAAGCGTGACGGCGTTTATCACGTAAGCGAGTCCCGCGACGATCAGCACGTTCAAAAGTCGCTTGTCGCGAACGAGCGCGTACGACGCGACGATCAGCGGCAAACAGCTCGCAAACCCCGCCGCATTCATTCCGGGATAGTACACGAGCATCGTGAATACCGAATACGCGCCGAGCATGACGAGCGTCGCGCGGTTGCGCTTCGTAAAGTACACCACGCACACCACGGCAATTATTATCGCGGCGAAAACAAGCGCGAACACGGGGTACGGGAAACGCGCGCCCGGTGCGACCCCGCTCTGATCGAATATCGAATACACGCTCAAGCCGTTCACCGTGAAATACGCCCAACCGACGAGCGGCGCGATCAAAAACTCATATATATAACCGAAAAAGCTGTAGCGGTGCGGTGCGACGAGCGGCAAACCCAAAAGATATGCCGCGACAACCGCTCCGACAAACCCGACGGGCACAGCTATCACTGCGCGGTAGTCCTCGTGCGTTATTTTCTTGCCCGATACGGACGGCGGAGATTTGCGAAGATTTATTATCGCGCGCACGAGCTGGTATATCCCGAACAGGCAGGCAACGGGGAACAGAAAAATTCCTTCCTTGCTCGAAAAACTCGCCGCAGTGAAAAACCCTATCGCCGCCGCATGATTTTTCTTCGCGAGAAAGAAAAACGCGAACGCCGCAAACATAGCCGTAAACACTATGGGGCTTGTCCAAATGCTTCCGATAAAGAATATCGGGCATGCGCACACGAACGCGCACAGCACCGCCGCAACGCGGCGATTGAAATACTTGCCCGCGATCAAGTACACTGCAAACGCCGTGAGAAGTTCGGCTATGATAATGGGCAGTTTTACGAAGAACTGCATACCCATGCCGTACGACGAAAGTCCCGTAACGTTCGCAAACCCGCCGAACAGCAAGTATACGAGATACACTATCGGGTACAGCACGTTCTCCGATTCGCCAACGTAATACCCGCCAAGCCCCGATTTACCGAGCTGTTCGATCGCGCGGGTAAACAGCGAGTAGTCGTCGCGATAGCCTCGCACGCAAAGCGCGAAAACGAGTCGCAACGCAAGCCCCGCGCCGAATATTATCGCGAACACCCACGGTCGTACCCTATCGCTCTCGGTATCGGACACGAATCGACAAATGTAAATTATCATCAGTACCGCAGATACTGCGGTGAGCAAAACCAAAAATACCGCTATTACCGCGTCGGACGCCGTCGACGCACCTGTTTGTGACAAAAACTCCAAAATAATCGCCCTCTTAAATCTATTGTACCAAATATTTTCCGTAATTGCAAGACTTTTTTACGATTGTCGCAATGTTTTTACGAGCGTCGCTTACATTATTCCGCCAAATATCGCGGACAGGCAAATTTCGACAAAGTTCGGCATATACATAAAACTCAAGACTCCCGCGAGGTGTAATATGATCATCGAAACTTTTATGACCTTCCTGTCGCGCATATTCTTCTTCACGTCGTTCGTAAATACGAACGGCTCTTTCCCCAAACCGCTCACCGCCGAAGAAGAAAGAATGTATTTCGAAAAATACAAAAACGGCGACACCGAGGCGTACGACATTCTCGTGCGTCACAATTTGCGGCTCGTCGCGCACATAGTAAAAAAGTACAACAACGCAGGCGAAGCGGACGATCTGATCAGCGTCGGCAGTATCGGACTTATCAAAGGCATAGAAACTTTCTCCCCCGACAAAGGCTGTCAGCTCACTACATACGCCGCGAAGTGCATAGAGAACGAAATACTGATGTATATTCGCGCCAACAAGAAACATCGTCAAGCAGTGAGCCTGTTCGACTCGGTGGGCACCGACAAAGAAGGCAACGACATCGCGCTTATGGACGTTATTCCGCAACAGGGCGACGATTTCGCGGTCATCGAAAACAGCATCGTACTCGAAAAAGTAAAATCGGTCATGAACGAAGTCCTAACCGAATCGGAACGTCAAGTGATCTCGTTGCGATACGGACTGTTCGACAAAACCGCCTACACGCAATCGCAGGTCGCAAAAAAGCTCAAGATCTCCCGCTCTTACGTGTCGCGCATAGAAAAACGCGCCATATCCAAAATTTCCAAAGCGATAAAATAATCCGACAATAAATATGCCCTACTCAAAACAAAGTAAGGCATATCTCCGAAACATAAATTATTCGACTTCTGGAATTATCACTGCGGTACTTACGATATTGTAAATTTGTATATATCCGTAATTACCGTCATCGTAAAGCATTTTCAAATACGCGAGTTTACCGTCGGAAATTTTCGCTTTGAATTTTTCATTTACATTATCTATATTAAAAACATACTCGCCCGACTTTTCGTCGTAAGAAGATTTTGAAAAATCCGGAATTTCTCCGACGTAATCTATAATAACATCATTGGCGATATAGCCATCAACGTCGGTAGTTTCCTGTTTTACCCATTTGCCGTCTACATGAGTGTATTTATAAAATTTATCGTCTTCCTTGGATAAATACATTTCGTCTTCTTGCTCTATTATACCGTCACGAGATTGAAACATCTTTCCATATCTCTTTGTTCCGTCAAACAATAACACGGTTTCCCTGACTATTATCTCATCTATCTCTTTATTTACATAACGCGAACCGAATTTTATCGACATACTATCGACATCGGAAAAATCAAACGCTTTTCTCCATTCTTCTGCGTTCGCAATTTTTTCGCTTATTATAGTATCGGGATTCGGGGCTTTTTCGTTCTTCGCCGTGTCGGGATCAGGTGCTTCATTCGAACTCGGACTGCCGCAAGCGGCTAACGCAAACATAACAACAAGTACAAGACATATTGCCATAATTTTTCCGATTTTCTTCATATTGTTTTCTCCTTTTATTTTGCGAACATTCTATGCTTTGCAAAATACATATAAAGAATAACATATCCCCCCCCCGTGTCAAGCGTTTTCATACGTTTTTTACACTCACTTTTGCACATGTTTGCGTGCGGAACGGAAGTCGAATTTCGACAAAAAATGTGCTGTCGCGAAACAGAAGTTCTGCGACAGCACGTGAGTATGACCCGTAAGCCGAATTTTGTTATGACGGTTATCTATCTTGCCCGCATGTTGCCATACGGGTCGAGCGATTGCAAAGGACGGCGGACCACCTTGACCCTTATATCTTGCACCGAACGGGGTTTACACAGCCCGAAACGTTGCCGTTTCGGCGGTGAGCTTTTACCTCGCCTTTTCACCTGTACCTTACGGTAGTTGTTTTCTGTTGCACTTTCCTTGAAGTCGCCTTCACCGGTAGTTAGCCGGCGTTCTGTCCTGCGGTGTTCGGACTTTCCTCGTTAAAAACGCAACCGTCCGGTCATCTCATCGGTAATTATATCACCCGCGTGCGATAAAGTCAAGTTTTTTCTCGGCATTATTATTTTTGCGGGCGGCGGAGAATGGACATTTCGGGCAAGTTTATTCCGCCGAGCAAATACCGTTTCATCGGGACTTTGGCGTCGTCTGTGCTCGTTCCGTCGTCACACGTCATTATCGGCACAGTGATTTGCTTATTCAGATATTTGATATTCGGACACAGCACTTCGAGAGTATCGCCTGTTTTGAAGCGGTTGCGCATTTCCACCACCGCGCCGTCCGCGCAATTTTCCGCGACCACGCCGCAAAAATCGTAATACTTGTGCGGAGTCGAGTCATGCACGGGCTGACCGTAATAAAATCCCGTATTAAATCCGCGATTTGGTGCTTTTGCCGTTTCGCGCACTATCGCCTCGGGCACTTTCTCGCCGCGCAGCGTGCAGTCCACAGCGTGACGGTACGCGCCCACAACGCATGCCACGTAGTATTCCGATTTCACTCTGCCTTCTATCTTGAACGACGTGACGCCCGCATCCGCGATCTCTTTCAGATGCTCGATCATATTGAGGTCGTTTCCGCCGAACACATACGTGCCGTCGTCCTGCACGAGTTCCACGCTGTCCCCGCCGCACTCGGGGGTGAACACCATTCTGCATGCCTGATTGCACTCGCCGCGGTTCGCCGATCTTCCCGTGAGATAATTAGACAGCAAGCACCGTCCCGAATACGACACGCACATTGCGCCGTGCACGAACGCTTCAAGTTCCACTTCGGGCGGCAACGCGTCGCGTATAGCTTTTATCTGTTCGAGATCAAGCTCGCGCGCAAGCACTATCCGTTTTACGCCCATATCCGCATACACACGGGCGGTGCGACTGTTCATCACGTTCGCCTGCGTGGACACATGCACGGGAATGTGACAGCCGATATCGGCAAGATACCGTATCAGACCGAGGTCGGACACGATCAAGCCGTCGGCATGGATACTCTGCAAATAGTCCACATACTCGCTTACACCCGAAAAATCCTCGTCGTTGGGGAAAATATTGAGCGTGACGTAAAACTTCTTTTTACGGCTGTGCGTAGCGAGCGACGCCGTTTTAAGATCGTCGTAATCGAAATTTTTGCACGCCGCACGCATGCCGAGCCGCTTGCCCGACAGGTACACCGCATCCGCGCCGTATTCGAGCGCGAAGTCCATTTTGTTGATGTCACCCGCAGGTGCCAAAAGCTCGATTTTTTTCATCAGCAGTCTATGATCATGGGCAGTATCATCGGACTGCGCCGCGTCATTTTGAAGATATGGTTTTTAAGCTCTTTACGCACGGTATTATTGAGCGTATTGCGGTCGCACTGACGCAGGTCGATCTCGGACAGCAGTCGCGACACCGCATCCCTGCATCCGTCGAAGAAGTCGTCGCCGCCCTCTTTATCGTAGGCGAATCCGCGCGACGTAATATCTATAGCCGACGCCGTGCCCGACAGCTCGTCTATGCAAATAACGGCTATGAGCAGTCCGTCCTCGGCAAGATGCTTGCGGTCGCGAAGCACTGCGCCGTCGGTATCGCCGACGCCGAGTCCGTCCACGAGCAGGCTACCCGACGCAACTTGCTCGCCTATCTTGAACATTTTATGCGAAACGTACACGCAATCGCCTATATCGGTTATTATTATATGCGACGGCATTTCGCCCATCGCGACGGCAAGCTCGGCGTGCTTCTGCAAGTGTCTGTGCTCGCCGTGCACGGGGATAAAATACTGCGGTTTCAAAAGCGCGTGCATAAGCGACAGCTCGTCGCGGCATGCGTGACCGGACACGTGAAGCTCCGCAAGACTCTCGTAGATAACCCGCGCACCGTGCCGATAAATGTTGTTGATAACGGTGTACACCATGCGCTCGTTGCCGGGAATGGGGTGCGCAGACAGTATTACGGTATCGTTGAATCCGAGTTTCACCTTGGAAAACTCGTCGGACGCCATGCGCGTGAGCGCGCTCATCGGCTCGCCCTGACTGCCCGTTGTGAGTATGACGAGATCTTTGTCGTCTACGTTCTTGACCTTTTCTATATCGACTATGCGCGTGCGGTCGATCTTCAGCTCGCCTATACGCGCGGCGCAATCGGCGACGTTTATCATCGACCTACCCGAAAACGCCACCTTACGCCCGAACTCCGCCGCGAGGTCGATTATCTGTTGCAAGCGGTGAATATTCGACGCGAACGTCGCTATAATGAGCCGCCTGTCCTTATTCTCGTTGAAAATATTCCGCATTGATCGCCCGACCGTCGCTTCGCTCATGGACGAGCCGGGACGCTCGACGTTCGTGCTTTCGCAAAGCAACAGCAACACGCCCTGTCTGCCGATCTCGGCAATGCGTTGCAGGTCTATCATGTTGCCGTCGATAGGCGTGTAATCCACTTTGAAGTCGCCGGTATGGAAAACAACGCCGACGGGCGTCGTGATAGACAGCGCGCACGACCCCGCAATGGAGTGCGACACTTTGACGAACTCGACCTTGAACGCCCTGCCGAGCGATACGGTACTGCCCGGTTGCACGGTATTGAGCTTCGCGTTGTCTATGCGCATTTCGCGCAATTTGTTTTCTATCAGCGCGAGCGTGAGCTTCGTACCGAAAACGGGCACGTTACATTCTTTGAGAAAATACGGGATCGATCCGATATGGTCCTCGTGACCGTGGGTTATGACGATACCGCGGATCTTATCTTTGTTGAGAAGCAAATACGCAGGATCGGGAATTATGAGATCTACGCCCGGGGTGTCCGTCGTCGGGAACGTCGAGCCGCAGTCGATGATAATTATGTCCTCGCCGAACTCGAGCGCGGTCATATTCTTGCCGATTTCGCCTACGCCGCCCAAAAATATGACCTTTAACACAGGCTCTACAAACTTTTTTTGTTGCACTTTACTTTCCTCCGATGCAATATCGAAAATTTCGGCGTTTATATCTATCGGACGCCACCCGAAAATTTACATAACGTTCGCTTTTCGCCGACGCAATGCGATTGCGTCGCAAAATACATTTGCCGCAGCAAAACGCGCAAAAATTATTTTAATACAAAAAAATATACACCACGGTCTGACCCGTCGAAATACCTATTAAAGTGTCAGTTGCGAACCATTCGCTTGATTATAATTATAACGTATTTCAAGCAAAAAGACAACTGTTTTCCCGCCCTTTTCGGAAATAAATTGCGCGCGTCGAAAAAATATCACTTTTTCGATTTTTTGTGACATTTTCTGTAATGCCAAATAGTAAGCGTTACCGTAATTTTTAATTGCAAAACAAGCCCGACCGAAGTCGAGCTTGTTTGTCTGTTTGACTACATATTGTTATCGGAGTTTCCGTTCGGCTGATCCGCGCCGGGGTTTAGACCTATAACATCGGTTTGCGCGGCATTCTCGCCGCCGCCGAGCATCATGCCCGGATCGTTTTGCACGGGAACGGTGGGCGGCAAATATCCGAAGGACTGGTAAGGCATAGAAGCCGCACCGCCCGCAAGTCGCATCATTTGCTCCTCAAGCTCCATTTCCGAAAGCAGTATCGCTTCGAGTTCTTCCTGTTTGCGCTTGCGGCGTTTCACGAGGATAACTATGAGAATGATGAGCAGAATGAGCAACAACAAGCCTGCGCCCGCACCCAACCAAATAAACGGATACGATTCGTAGCTGATGATTATACTGTCCATAAACGACGGTTCGGGTCTGTCGATATTCTTGATCCTGAACGTCGATTTAACCGTTTCGCCCGTGCGGTCCTTGACGCCGATGGTAATGTCGGTTTCGCCGCGCGTGTTAAACGTGAGGTACAACAGCAAGCCGTCCTCGCTCACTTCCACCGTACACATGGTGGACGAAACGACCTCGGTAACTGCGGGATCGAACGTGAGCACGTCGCCGTCCTTTATATCCACATCGCCGAACAGCATGTCTGTGGTAAGGGTAACTCTGCCGTTGCTGTCAAGACCGTACTCGCCGTCGCGGGTATGGAACGTGAACTCGCCGTTACGGCGGATCTGCTCGATAAGCTCGGGCGAGCTGTTCTTGCCGACAACCGCGGTGAACGTTTTGCCGAACACCTGCGCATTGTCATTGCCCTCGTCCACCTTGCGTATGAACGATACGTGGAACGACAGTGTGGCTTCGCGGGTGCAAACGAACTGCCAATCGCCGTCGCTGTCGAGGTTTACCGTAACATTGGCGTCGTCGGGCGTGAGTTCTTTTATAATGTAGTCGCTGCCGGGGTTGAACGTCTTGTTCTCGTCCGCCGAGAGCAATGCGCGACCGCTGCTGACGCTATCTATCGCATCATCCGATCCGCTATACGTGTCGCGTATATCTTTGAACAATTTTTCGGGAGTGATCTTGACCGGCAAGCTACGCTTCGCACTCACGGTTTTCAATTCGTCGACCTGCGAGAAATCGTATATTACCGTGAAGCTGATCGTGTACATGACCGTACGGGCGTTAAAGTCGGTAGAAAGATCGCCGTCCGCCACGGTGACGAGCACCGTTTGCGTACCGTAGAAACCGGGACGGGAAACGACTGTGAATTTGTCTACAGCCGCGCCTTCCACGACGATCGGCTCGACGCTCAAAATACTTCCGCTTGTGTTCTCCTCGACGCTGCAGTGCGCATCGTCGGTATCGAGCGGAGTTACGCCGAAGATATGTATTACGTCGTTATTCTTGTCTTCGACATAATCCTTGATGTCGATCGTAATGGGCGCGCTCGCCGCTCTGTCCGAACCTACGATCGTCATATGACGGTTATCCATGCCGACCTTGACGTTCGGCGCGGTATTGAGCACCGTGACGTTTACGCGAATCGTAATGCCCGCGCTCGTTAGCGGATTGCTGCTGCGGTCGATTATGCGCATATACGCAACACCCGTGACTCCGCGCGTGTACGACGTCGCGGTGATGGTAAATCCCGTAAAGTGGTTTGCATCGACGTGCACGCCGTTGTTTCCGTATACAGGCTCGATCTTCGCGATCGCCGCGGCTTTACCGTCCTCGCTTTCGGGATACACGTCTATTGCGCCGTCGATCATGTACTTCTTGATATTTACGGGGTCGATAGGCGCGACGAGTTTGTAAGAATCGGTATCGGCGGATATGGACGTGAAGTCGGCGTCGGTGAGCCAACCGTCAACAACGAGTTTGAGCGTGAGCGACGCGGCGTCGGGAACGACGTACGTATTGAACTCGTACAAATCGTTAGCCTCGTCGTAAACTATCTCGTAACCCGCACCGAACGTGTCGATCTTGCGCGGCGTTTCCGCGAGCTTCTCGTCGTTGAACGCCATTTCGGTGTTCTTTATCGTGATATTGAGAGTTACGGTCGTCGTTCCGTCTTTACCGCCCTCATGGTCGGTACCGGTAAGCACGACGGGAATGGTGACTTCGGGCAAATAGTTGCCGTCCTCGTCGCGCACGTCTATCCTGCGACGAATGTCGATACGCAGCGAACGCGCGGGCACGCCGTCGCGCGCCGTCGTATCGTTGTTCACGAGAATGTCGATCGCGCGCAAGACGCCCGGTTTGCTCTGCCAATCGCAATCGGTTCCCGCGAGTGCGGCTTCGTAATCCTTGTCGACGCCTGTTTTGGACTCGAACGCCTTGATCTCGACATAGTCGTTGAGGTCGGTGTCGGCAAACAACGAGTCATAAGAATTGTCGTTATCGAAGATCTTGAACACCTTGCTGTCGCCGATGCCGCCCTCGAAATTCAAGAGGTTCTCGTTCACGGTATTTGTCGTCGGCGCGGAGTTCTTGACCTTGACATAGAACAAAGTACCCGAAGTTACCGACGCACCGGTGCGCGTGATCGAACGCATATCGAGGCTCTTTTCCACTTCGACATAGAACAGCACGTCCATTTTGATATTTGCGGTGACGGGACGGAAGGAAAGCGAGACTCCGTCGTCGCCTATGTCGAAAGTGAAATACTGTTGCAAGAACATTACGAGCGCGTTATTCGTACCCGAAATCATACCGCCGTTTGCGGACACGCCGCCCACAAAATACTTTCTGATTTCGTCGGGCAGTTCGCCGTTGGCGTCGCGCTTGAGCGACCAATAATGACGCTGCATTTGTTGCGGCGCAATATCGAACAGCGGCGAAGCCTGTTCCGCGGTGAGCGACTTGAACACGCGGGTATTCTCCGCGGAGTTAGCCATCAGCGCGTATACTCGCAACGTGTATTTCTTGTTATAGACGTTGTTGACGACGTCGGCATCGTTGATGCCCCACCCGTCCGTAGACGGCTGATCGACCGACGCGGGCGCGTTCTTGTAATTGAGGAACTGATAGGTGCTGGGCGCGCCGATGATGGCTTTGCGCTCGTCCTCGGGCAGCTCCAACACTTCCGCGCTCATGCCCGAATAATCGTCGTACGCCTTTACGTACACGGTGTCTATGATGTTGCTGTTGATAACGCCGTTATTGATACTGCCGGACTTCGCCTGATGCTCGTTCGTTATCTCGGAATTGAGCGTGCAAAGCCGTATGGTGATCGGAGTGGCATTATCGAAAATATTGTTACCGACGTCGCGAACGTAGAACCGCAGTTCGTCCCAGTCTTTCAACGGGTTAAACGTAAGACATGTCAGAGTAAACGACTTGAAATCGTCATCGGAAATCTCGATCTCGAACAGGTCGTTGCTATACTTAAGCGGGTTATTTTCGTCCTGCATCATCGGCATGTCGTTGAACGTGAACACGTTATAGTCCGAACTCTCGGTGTACAGCGCGATATTGCCGTTATCCGTATAGTCGGGATCGTACGCGATCTCGTTGACGGCGAAAGTCACTTTGCCGTATACGTTTTTGACGGTTTCGGTAGTGCCCAAACGGTTGACATTTACGTTTGTGAGGTGTTCGGTCTTTTCGGTATACGCCGTCATGTACATGTCGAACACGCCGAGCTGCTCCGCGCCATTGTCGTTATAGGTGGTGAGCAGACCTTCGTGACGCTTATGCGACTTGTCGTTATGCGGAATGGGGCTGGGCTTGGAGCTTTCGACCGTCACATAAATAGTGAACGAAACGGTCGCGCCCTCCGCGTCCATGACGGTAATTGTGACGGGCATATCCTTGCAAACGCTGTGCGCCACTATTACCTGATCGAGCGAATACGTATCGCCCGACGTTTTGCCCTCGACGGGTATCTTATCGTAAACCTGCGTAACGTTGAAGCATGTCGGGTCGTAATACTTGACGCTCGTTATGCGCAAGCCCCACGGCGTATCGTCGTCGGCAATGGCAAGATAGCCGAGATGCTGCGACGCCATATTAGTCGGGTCGTAATCGTGTAATTGATACTTTCTGTACGCTTCGACGTTTTTCGGATTGTCTACGTGCTCGGTTGTGAGTTCGGAGTACTTGACAGCCGACGTCGGCTTGACGAGATTGGGATCGCCGACGCTGCCGGGATTGCGCACAATATACGAATACGAAGTAGACGCTTCCGCCGATGTTTTATTACCGTCCAAAACACCGTTAAACTTGTCGTACGGCGTGGTAACTACCGTGAACGAATCGTTTACGCGCATCTTCACCTTGTTCATGTTTTTAAGCACGCTCGGGCGTACCGTAGGAGCTTGGTTGGTGACGCTTACGATGATATAAAGTTTCTTCGTGGTATTCTTGTCGCTGTCGGTAAACACCATATTGAAAGAGAACTCTTTCAACTGTTTGCCGTTGTACGTGCTGCGACGGTTTACGTCGACCGTAATGGTATTTCCATTAGGTACCGCGTTTCGACCGAACGTACCTGTGTAATCCATGGAAATGGTGACGTCGGGCAGCAAGTCTATATGATCTTTTTTAAGTTTGCCGTCGGTGAGTTTTGCCGTGCCGTTGCGCAAATCGGATCCGTCGGTACTCGCAGGACGCCAATTATACGCATTATCGGAGAACGGAGACATCAAGTACGTACCCGTATCGACGTCGAACTGCTCGGCTTTCGTTCTGTTCTGCTTTTCGCAGAGCTTTTTGTAATCGGATTGCCAGAATATCTCGCGACCGTTCTTAAGCAAACTCTCCGATTGAATAACATCGTACAAATCGAAATTGTACGCACCCGTGACGGGCAACGAAATGTCTATGCGCTTATTGCCGTCTTTCTTGTCGTCGTAATCTTTGAGCGCGGAAGAAAGCGTAGGCGCGGCACCGCCGATATACACGCGTATCTCGAGCGCGATATACGACGCTGCGGCAAAACCGTCGCCGTGGCTGTCGTAAATAAGCACTTTGAGCGGATAATAGCCCTTCTTCTGTTTAGCATCGTATTCGAGTCCGCGTTCCGCGTAATAGCTCAAGCGGTTGCTGTTCGTCACGGCACTGCCGTCTTCATTCTCGTTGAGCGTCGTCTTTGCGAGCGGCGTGATCGTCAGCATCGTGCCGTCGCCGCTCACATTGGTCGTGAAGAACTTGGAAAATCCTTCCATACCGTCGCTCGACATATTGGAGCCGTAAATACCGTCGTTGGGTTGGAACGTGGAGTCTATGGCATCCAAATCGGCTTTACTCGTCGCGGAATTGAAAGTCGAGCCGTTTCGCGTGCCGAAGAAGTTCGCCATCGAATACTGCACGGCGGCTTTGCTCGACGAATTCTCGAACACGAAATCGTCGCCGTCGCCATATTCCTTGACGCGCTTATAGTACGCGCCGTCACCGCCCCACGATTCGAGCTTATACATGGAATCGGTATAGAAATACGCCTTATCCGACTTGCTTTCGTCGATCGTCTTGTCGTCATTTGTTACGACGTCTTTGTCGGTGTACTTAATATACTTATCCGCGCCTTTGGGAACATCGACGCCGCTGCGCAACAATCCGAGCGTGAACGGCTTGCTCGCCGTATCGAGCGAAACGTTGGTGTAGTAATAGCCGCCGCCGACCACGTTGCCGTTATTGTCCCTGCGAATTGCCGCGGTATCCAATGTGCCGACCTGATTATCCGCAAACTCGATGGGGCTGTTACCTATCTCGAGCTTGAACGAAACGGTCGCCGAGGACGAAGTATCGTCCTTTGAAGCAGAAGCATCATCATTCGTCGCAGAAGCATCGCCCTTCGAAGCATTGGCAAGCACCGTTTTCTGTGCCGTGCTATCGTACTGGCAATCGGCTATGTCTATAGTAACCGTAAGCGACGACGCACTGGCACGGGTATTCTTCTTTTTGAAGCCCAAACCGAACATATGTTCTTGAAGTTTGGTCGTTTGATCGGCAAGATACATCAGTTTGCCGTCCGCGCCGACGAGGTTTTTCGCGTTCGCGGCGGTGACGGAACCGTCCGTATCGCCTTCTTTGCCGAAATATCCGACGGGCTTATACGTGTCGCCGCTCTTGACGACGGTAGACACCGTAAGAGCCTTGTTGAAATAGTCGCCGAGAAGCGACGCACGGTATGCGGCATTGTTCGCTATGAGTCCTTCTTCCTGCTGTGTCGAGGAATCGAGATTGCGCGAATAAGCGTCGTACGCAGTCACCGTGACATACGGGTTTTGGTCGAGAAGGTTGCCCGACCATGTGTTTACGCCGTCGCTTATCGTTATCGCGCTCGAAATGAGCGAAATCGAACTGCGCGAGTACGGCGCGGAGATATTGTACGCAACGTAATCTTTAGACGAATACTCGACGGCACCGGTCACGGGGTTTGCTGACACGAGCGCGCTTCTGAGTCCGAAATAGCTCATCGGAATATACGTCGTTTGAGTATTGTCGCCGGAAACGTTAATGGTGTCGCTGTAACGGAACGCTTTTTCCGCACCGCGTATCGTTTGGATCGCACCGTTTACGTCCGCTCGCACGTCGTATACGTAATTCTCGGTCGAGCTGTATACGACGCCCGAGTGTATGCCGGCGAGAGTGTTGTCCTGCTCGCCCGCATTACGCGTCTTTATCGAAGTACCGCCGACCGACGCAGACACGTTGCCGTTGCCGTCGAGGTACAGCGTAGAAAGCGCGCTGTTCGTATCGAACAACGAACCTTTGTTGCCGTCGTATGTGGGCACATAGCTCGTAGACGTATTTACGACGTCGCGCACGGTATAATAGCCGCCGTACGCATCGTACTGCGTATACGGAACAATGCCCAAACTGCTTATAGAAAGCTGATAGCTTATATAACGGTAACCGTTTACCGCTTTCGCTTCGTTGTTTTTGTAGGCGTCGTCGATGCCCATAGTGCCGCCGCCGCATACCGCGTCGTCGCTCATCATTATGCGAACTTCGAGGTATTCGTCGGACGGTGTGTTCTTATTGGGGGTTATGGAAATCGCCCAATCTTTGACCTTCCATCTGCCCTTCGCGTCGAAGAACTTGTCGGGATTGTCTTTTACGGTAGTGTCGCCCGCACTCGAAAGAGTGTTCGCGCTGTAAACATGCTCATTGATATGATTGCCGTGTTCGTCGACGTCGTACACATAATAGAGTATGTCGATATAATCCCTGTAGAGGGTTGTTTCCGCGCCGTCGGGGAAATACGCCGAAAGCTTTGTGCCGCGGGTGGTGCGAAGCGCGAGTATCGCCGCTATAGGCGTATTCGCCTGCAACGTTATCCCGATACGGGGCACTGCGGCATTATAGTCTATGACTTTGCTGCCGTCGGGATTTGTCCTCGTGAAATTTTCGAGCGTGTAATGGTTGGGTATGCCGATAGCTTCGGGATTGGACACCGGGGAAAGAATTACGCTTTGCAGTCCGTCGCTGTCGTTGGTAAGACGGCGGACCTGATCGGACGAAGCATTCTTTTTGTTGATGATCTGCTGCGTCATATCTCTGCTCGACGAGAAATACCGAGTTTTGGAAAAATCGGTTTGATCGAGGGTTTCGACGTTCCACAGATTGAGCTTGGGCGCGTCCTCCGTATCTCCCGTCGAAACAAGCTTAAAGCCGTCCGAATCGCGGTTTACGTCGAACGCCGCGTTAATTACCTCTACCTGTATTTTGCACCTGAACGTTTCGAGTTTGCCGTCCCTGTACCTGCCGTCGGTAACGGTAAAATACACGTACAGCGTCTTGACGCGCTGCGTGGAGTTGAGTGCGGTTATGGTAAGCTGCGACGAAGTGATAGATACCGATAAATAGTTATCGAGGTATCCTATATTGTTCTCGTCATAAGAAAGTTTTCCGTCGTCCACAGACACGGCTTCGCCCGGATAGAACATAACGGGATCGCGCTCGTTGTCGACGAGGAAGTTTTTGTTAAGATCGGAAAGACCGGTATAGCCGTACGCGTTGATTATGATCGTAGACGGCGTGACGGTCATGCCCGCGGTCACGTCCGTGATAGTTTCCGTAGCACTGCCTATAGGCGCGGTGGAAAGAGTATACACCTTATTGGGATACTGTACGCGCGGCGAGCTGTTTACGACGTTTATGCGAACGCGAATGGTGGTTACGCCATTAGAAACGCCGGACGCGCCGCTACCCATGCGGTCGCGCACGGTGAGCAATATTTCGACGGGCGCATTCGTCTGCGTGCGGTCGAGCGCGGTGATCACGAGATAGTCGATATTGTACGACGTAGACTCGCTGCCGTCCGTAAACTTAAGCGACGTGCCGAAGTTGCAACGCACGAGCGAATCGCCTACCGCGGGACGCACAAAATTGCTTTCGCCCGCATACGGATCGAAAGTAAAGCCGTCGAGCATCTCGCCATCGTTCAAGCGCGCGAAGAACAGTCTGTCGATACCCGTCTTGCGCTCTCTCTCGGGATTTTCGGAAGTTACGACCGGCGACGTGAACAGATTGCCCGACGAGAAATCGCTCTCGAACGTGCGCGTGCCCTGCAACGCGCCGAGAGTGCTGCGAAGCCGCGTAATATAACCGGACGAGCTGTAGTCGGTCCCGCCTTCTTTAACATTATCCGCCGTTCCGAGTCCGTCGATAAGCGACTGCGTATTGCCCGACGTGCTGCTCGCACCGACTGCGAATTGCTTCGATGACGAATCGAATACGCCCGACAAGCCGTTGAGCGTGAAGCCGCCCGCGACCGCGCCCGCCGTCATGTTCGCATCGGTGAGCATATCGTACGGGGTGATTATCACCGATTTATTCATCGGGATATAATACTCGATCGTCGCGGGGCTTGTGCCGTCGGCGGGAGTATATGAGGACGAAACGTTCATGCCGTTCGCCGAGTAACCGAGCGTTGCGACATTGCCGCGCTCATCGGCGGTATAGCTTCGCGGCGCGGTATTGTGCACGTTTACCGCTATCTTCGCGGTAATCGGTCTATTGCCGCTATCCTCGAGGTTTACCGTGGCATGCAAATATCTGTTGTGCGTCCAATTCTTGAGCGTCACTTTAAGTCCGAGCACTTTAACGTAATTTTCGCCGTTGACGTTCTCGATATTCTCATTGTTCGCGCCCGCGTATTTGGACAGCAATATCCTGCCCGTTTTATCCTTTGCATTGGAGGAATCGTAAAAATACTTGGCGGGGATATAAATGTCTATCGGCTCGACAGTGAAGAACGTGCCTTCGGAATTACCCGTAACGCTGCTCTGCACACTGCCGCTGTCCGATGTGATCGTTACAAGCTCGTTGAGTTTGCCGACGACGTTGCTGCCCAACGACGCGCCGTTAAGCATGTTTGTGGTATAGAAGTTATCGGAATCGGCTGCGAGCGGATTAAGATCGTCCGAAACGAGCGCATTGCCTTCTTTGCGCGCGCCGATCGGATACGTAACTCTGTCGACGGTTATGCCCATCGGCGTAAAGTAGAACGACGTATCGGGCGCACCCTCAACCGCAGGCACGCCGTTTGCGGTAGGCATAGCACTCG
This sequence comes from uncultured Christensenellaceae bacterium, assembly GCA_910586925.1. Classification (GTDB taxonomy): domain Bacteria; phylum Bacillota; class Clostridia; order Christensenellales; family Pumilibacteraceae; genus Anaerocaecibacter. The sequence continues at coordinate 106,013 of CAJUKG010000005.1, forward strand.
CGCCCGCGCCGCCGCGTTCTCTCGACATGTCGGTAGGATCGGCGTTAGTGACGGTAAGACCTATAGGCAACCATATACCTTCGTCCGCCGAGTCGTTGCGGTCGAGTAGTTTTATGAGCACATAGAAATGCCCCGCATTCGCGGCTCGCGCGGAAGAATCCACTGCGATATTGCCGTCCTCGTCGTGCTTGATCACGCGTGCGGAATCGCGTCCCGTTTTATACATATTATATGTGGCGCGAAGTCCCGTGAATGTGATCGTGAGATTGCTGTTGTTGATCGAATACTGCACGTATGCGGTGTCCGACGCCCCGCTGCTGATAAGCCCTTCGGAAAATCCCGTTTCGTACATACTGCCTTCGAGCTGACCCGTGACGAGCGCGCCTGTCGCCGCATCGCCCAAATCGGCATTGGAAAGCGACCCGCTCGTGGGAGCGAGGTTAAAATAAGAAACGTTGTTTTTATTTGCGAGCGATTTGATCCTGCCGTACTTGTCGAGCTGCACATACTCGTGAGCGGGAACTTTCACTTCGAGTATTTGGTGAGTGCTCGCCATCATCTTGGGCGTATCGCTGTCGGAGAAGAACGTGTTTAAGTCGAGCGTCGCCGTGCCGAGCGCGGGTATCGTGAGCGCGGGCACGTCGTTGTTCGGATCGGTATCGTCAATGGTGTCCTTGAGCACGGGACGGGTGTTATCCATTTTGAACAGAATGTCGATACTCACGGTGTTGCAACCGGGTACCACATTCGGATAAGAACTGCCCCACGCCGTGATCTTTTCCACGACGTGCACGGTCACCGAGAACATTTGAAATCCCGGCTCGGGTGCAATACACTTAATGGAAATCTTTTCAAACGCGTTCGCGATAGCTACGCGTCCGGAGTTGTATGCCGTTACTTTATTATTTGCGTCGTACTCGGTGATGCAATATTTGCGTGCATTGCCGGTTATCGACGTCGTGCTGTTGAGCACGATAATCGCTTTGTCGCCCAAACCGTTGGCACCGCTGTAAAGCCCTTCGGTAAGGTTTACCGCCTTTACGAGATCGGACGCATTTATCGTAAACGAAGTATCCTTGCGAAGCGAATTCGTGAGCATTATCGTCGGTCTTTTCGTTCCGCTCGGATTGTAAATTTCTCCCGCTTTTACATTGCCGTCCGCCTGAAGCGACGTCGTTGTCGAATTGCCGAGGAGGTATGAATATGTATTGGTCGTGCCGGGCGTCGTCGCCGTAATTTCTTTGGGCGCAGTAGACGCAAGCTCTATTTTCGTTGCGGGGACTGTTACCGTAAACGGTATCACCGACCAGCCGCGCATAGTCGCGCTCGTGCCGAAATTATCGCGGACACGCGCATAAAGTTTGAGTTTGCCGTTGGCGGGACTGCCGTCCACGCCCGAACGGGGATACATTTTTACGTTTGTGATCGTAAACTGCGAGGAGCTGTTCCACTTCCAGTCGAAGTACTTTGTGACGTCGCCCGTGCAGTTGGAATACAGATACAGACCGGTATTGGCGGTAGTCGTGAAATTATCGAGATTCGCCGCCTCGCCATTCGTGAAATACACGTTCGTATTTTCGGGATCGTAAGCAATATCGCTTGCGTTTATGACCGCACTGCCCGTGCCGCGCACAAACAACTCTTTGTCGCTATTGCGCGATTCGGGAACTTGGTTAACCGATATTACGGTAATCGTAGCTCTGCCGTTGCCCGAGTTCGTGCCGTTGGAGCCGCTGCCTGAAAGCCCCGATTTGATGTGACCGGAGCCGCCGCCGCCGCCCGTTCTGCCGTCAACGCCCGGGCTGTAGGAGTCGCCGCCGCCGCCGCCGCCGCCCCACCAGCCGCCGCCGCCGCCGCCGCCGGCTTCGTAACCGCCGGAGTAGCTCTTGCCGCCGTGACCGAAGTAGCCGTTTTGACCGGTAACGGGACGGCTGTCCGAAGCACTCGCGCCTTTACCCGCTCTACCGCCACCGTTAGATGTACCGCCTTGCGCTTGATAGCTGCTCGAATAAGGGTAACCGCCAGACGATGCACCGCCGTTGTTATTCGCGCCGCCGCCGTAACCGCCTTGACCGAAAGTGCCGCCGTGGTATTGCGTTGTAGAACCGCCGCCGCCGCCCGCAACGACAAGCACATTCGCTTGGTTTGCAGTAGAGCTCAAACCGTCGAGAGTTCCTCCGACAAGCGCGATATGCGTCGCGCCGCCGCCGCCACCGCCGCCGTTTGCGCGGTCGACGTCGCCGCCGCCGTTGTAACCACCGCTTTTGGCTGAACTGGTACCCGATTGACCCTGTCCGCCGGTAACTATATACAAATACTGACCGGACGAGGACGTGACGTCGTAAGTAGCGTATGTATAGCCGCCCTTACCGCCAAGACAACCGGAATCGTAATAACCGCCCTGCGCGCCCCAAACTTCGAGTTTGTACTGCCCGCGCGGCAATTTGATCGAATACGGACTGTTCCTATAAGAATAGTTAATGATATCGCCATTCATAAGCGCGCCCGAAGCGGTCTTGTCGCCCGTCAAGTTCGAATATGTCGAACTCGTCAAGGCGTCGCCGCCCACCCCGTTCCCGCCGCCGACGGGAGACTCTATATTTACATATAGCGCGCACGCAACCGCCACCGCTATCGCGGTGAAGATCGCGGCGACGAGTATCATCACCCGCCGCAAAATATTCGTATTACCGGTTCCGTTCGTATGATTTTTCATACTTCACCTCGTAAAAACAGTCGTTTGTTAACAATTTGTTCACATTTACGTGTGTATACAGGATAATGTTAACATATTGTTCATATTTTGTCAATACTTTTTGCATATTTTTGTAATTTTTATATATGACATTTTTTCCGAAAAATTTTATCGCCCGACGAAATATCGGCGGTGGATTTACTTGACATTTTCCGCGCAATGTTCTATAGTATGCTAAACAAACAAATTCGGAGGTATAGTATGAAAGTTAAACCGTTATTCGACCGCATCGTCATCGAACCGCTTGAAACGGAAGAAAAGACAAAGAGCGGCATTGTGCTTCTTGCAAAGGATCAGGAAAAACCGCAGATCGCACGCGTCACCGCCGTCGGTCCCGGCGGACTCGTCGACGGCAAAGACGTAAAAATGGTCGTCAAAGTCGGCGACAAAGTGCTCTATTCCAAGTACGCAGGCAGCGAGTTCAAGATCGACAGCAAGACCTTTACCGTTATGCGGCAAAGCGACGTTCTCGCCGTTATCGAGGACTGATCGCCTATATATAATATAGAATAAGGAGAATAATCATGGCAAAACAGATCAAAACAGGCGACGAGGCGCGCAAGGCTCTCGAAAAGGGCGTCAATACCCTCGCCGATACCGTTAAAATCACACTCGGTCCCAAGGGTCGCAACGTCGTTCTCGACAAGAAGTACGGCGCACCGCTCATCACCAACGACGGCGTGACCATCGCGAAGGAAATCGAACTCGAAGATCCGTTCGAGAATATGGGCGCGCAGATCGTCAAAGAAGTTTCCACCAAAACGAACGACGTCGCGGGCGACGGCACCACCACCGCTTGCCTTCTCGCTCAAGCGATCATTCGCGAAGGCTTGAAGAACGTTGCGGCAGGCGCGAACCCCATGGTCGTGCGCAAAGGCATCGAGAAAGCGACTGCCGCGGCTGTCGAACAGCTTAAGAGCATCAGCAAATCGGTCGACGGCAAAACCGCCATCAAGCAGGTAGCGGCGATTTCCGCTTCCGACGAGAACATCGGCACGCTCATCAGCGAAGCAATGGAAAAAGTGGGCGGCGACGGCGTTATCACCGTCGAGGAGTCTAAAACCATGACCACCGACCTCACCTTCACCGAAGGCATGCAGTTCGACCGCGGTTATGCGTCGCCGTATATGTGCACAGACACCGAGAAAATGGAAGCCGTTCTCGACAATCCCGTCATTCTCATCACCGACAACAAGATATCCAACATTCAGGAGATCCTTCCCCTGCTCGAAAAAATCGTTTCGCAGGGACTTAAGCTCCTCATAATTGCCGACGATATCGAGTCCGAACCGCTCGCGACGCTCGTCGTGAACAAGCTGCGCGGCACGTTCAACTGCGTCGCGGTCAAAGCTCCCGGTTTCGGCGACCGCCGCAAGGAAATGCTCCGCGATATCGCCGCGCTCACGGGCGGCACGCTCATTTCCAACGAAACGGGTATCGAACTCAAAGACGCAGAACTTTCCATGCTCGGCAGAGCGAAAACGGTCAAAGTCGATAAAGAAAACACGACGATCGTCGAGGGCAAAGGCAATCCCGACGACCTCGCCGCGCGTATCAAGTCCATTCGCGCGCAAATCGAAGTCACTACTTCCGATTATGACAGAGAAAAACTGCAAGAACGTCTCGCCAAGCTCGCGGGCGGCGTAGCCGTCATCAACGTCGGCGCGGCTACCGAAGTGGAAATGAAAGAAAAGAAGCTCCGTATCGAGGACGCGCTCGCCGCGACCCGTGCGGCTGTCGAGGAAGGCATCGTTCCCGGCGGCGGCGTAGCTCTCCTTTCCGCTATCCCCGCAGTCGATAAACTCGTCGCGTCCCTCGAGGGCGACGAAAAAACGGGCGCGAAGATCATTCTCAAAGCACTCGAAGAACCGCTTAAGCAGATCGCGATCAACGCGGGCGTGGACGGCGCGGTCGTCGTCAACAACGTGCTCGCCGCCAAGAAAGCGAACTACGGTTACGACGCGCTCAACGACAAGTATTGCGACGTCGTGAAGCTCGGCATTATCGACCCGACAAAGGTCACGCGCTCGGCACTCCAGAACGCCGCGTCCATCGCGTCCACCCTCCTCACCACCGAATCGGCGGTTTGCGACATTCCCACCCCGCCCGCTCCCGCGGCTCCCGCAGGCGGCGATATGGGCGGCATGTACTAAACCGCGATAATCGCAAATAACACTGCACAAACACAAAGACGGCAAGATCGTATCGAGCCGTCTTTTTCGTGTATAACGATCGTAAACCGTGTAATACTATAATTACAAGCGCAATGAGTTTTGTTTTGCTCGCGCTTTATATCATATTTACTCGCGCATACAATAAATGTGCGAGTTTTTTTATAATTAATAATTAAAAATTAATAATTTCGGATAATTTATTTTTATTGAGATTTCTCCGCTACGCGCTCGTACCTCGCGCTTCGGTCGAAATGACAACGATGAAGCGAGTTCGTCGAGGACGGTCGAAATAATAAAATAATTTTTCACTGCGTTCTGAAAGCGGGACGCAGTGGGCTGCGTTCTGAAAGCGGGACGCAGTGGGCTGCGTTCTGAAAGCGGGACGCAGTGG
>CAJUKG010000005.1:111432-185383 GCA_910586925.1 uncultured Christensenellaceae bacterium
GCTGCGTCCCCTACTACTCTATCTTCGTAATGTTTATCATGCCGCCGACTGCTTTTACTGCGGACTTGCCGTTCGGAACGATAAAGAAATACTTGGTGGTTTTCTTGTTATTTGACGGAAGATTGAGGTTGATGCTGATATTCTGTTTCGCGTCGATCATGAACTCGCCGCCGCCGTCGCCGTCGAGCGCGAAGTTTCTTACGACGAATTTGCCGCCCTCGCCCTTGAACATAGCAATATCGTCCATTACGAGCGACGTGCTTTCGTCGGTCACTTCTATCGAATACGTTCTATCCAAAAACTTGAGGTTGGACAGCGCGTGCGTGCCGCCGACGAACGTGCCGAAAGCGATCGCGTTCTTGAGGTCGGGACGGAAGTATTCTATATCTATAAGCTCCTGCATGCCTATGAGCGCGAGCATATTTCCGTTTGCCGATAAATATTCGTCCTCGGCGACGCGCTTTCCGCGCGGCAAATACAGCGAATAGTTCTCGACGTTGTCCGAAGCGTTCGCCGACCACAGCTGCGCGCTCTTTAGCGCAAGCTCGCCCGCGATTTCGTCAAGTCCGTAACGTTTCAGACCGTGATACACGATAAAATTGACGTACGGCACGATACTGCCGCGGTACTCGAGATATGCGGGTTTGCGCTTGCCGTTGTTGTCGGGACGGGAGGCTTTGCCGTACTCGCGGTTGTCTATCGACAGCGTGGGTATTACGTAATTCCCCCAAAACCTGCGCGTATCGGTCAGATTGTTTACTATATGCGATAATTTTTCGGGCGTATCGACCGCGCCCGCGAGCAACGGATAGAACGACGTCGCGCCTATCGAACTCGCCCACTGCCCTGTCATATAGCGGTTCATGTACAGACCTTCCGCCTCGCACCAAAACACGTCGTTGATCACCTTTTTCATATCGGTCTTTGCTTTTTGGTACTTCGCTCTGTCGGGCAGATCGAACATAGCCGCTATGCGTTCGAGAACGTCGAAAGCGAGCAGTTTGAGCGTCGAGAGGTCAAGACCGAACATAGCCGTCGGATTATGTTTTTCCTTGAGCGGAGAATCGTTCCACTTGTACGCGACGGCGTTTTTATTCTTCTCGGCTATCACGGGCACCGCGATCGGCGGATACAGCTGCACGAGTTTCATATACTCGGCAAGAAGCCCCTGCCTGTCCGTCATGTGCATATAATTATGCCACACGGCAAACACCGCCATTATCTTATCTTCGAGCGTATACCGCAGTTGTTGCACCGCTTGCGGAGTGCCGGTATAGCATCCGAGTATCGCCGAGCAGTTTTCGTCCGTGCCGTCGATATTGAAATGATTGTCGAGAAGCGTTCTGCGCGGCGAAAATATCTCGTTGAGCAAATACGGATAATACACTCGCGACCACAATACGGCATTGAACATGCCCTCGGCAGGCTCTCCAAGCTCGCCCAAGCCGTTCGTACGGTTGACGCCGTAACGCAGTTCGCTTGTTTCTATCAGACTTTTCACCCTGTCGAACCGCGGCAATTCGGTATCGAACACGTCGCCCTCGCCCACGCACGCGAACAAACACACATTCGGCTGACGGCGGTTGATGACAAACTCCATTATCGCTTCGTTGAATGCGCCGTTCGCCGACGCCGACGGCGGCATGTACGACTCGGCGTAGAAATATTCGCGCTCCGAATCGTTCTCGACGAGGTATCTGCCGCGATACACCGCATTGCTGTCGGTAAGCTCCACCGTGCCCGGCACGACAGCCATGTACGGGCTTCTGCCGCTCACCGTCGCGCCCTCGATCGACAGCTCGCCCGGGCACTCGTAGCAGGGATAGAAAATAACTCTCACGCGGAGTTTGCGCCGCGACGATATCTGCAATATGAGCGAACGGTCGTTTTGCTTCACCCACTTGACGCCGAGCGGTCCGGAGGTAAAATGCGCAAAACTTCCGTCGGCGGTGTTCGCGCACGAACTTCCCATATTGCGCACGAAATCGTCGTGGTCGAGCCACTTGTTATGCGCATAGTACAGCACGCGTATCCCCCACATAGAGCCGTGCCGACCGACGAGCATCGCGCCGTTTATCGCGCCGTAATCGTAACCCGCGCCGATGATAAACCTGCCGGGATAATTCGCGTCGCCTATTTCGGGTCCCGTTTCCGACTGTTCTTTGAATTTGTCGAAGAACGGCGGACGGAAAGCAAAACCGTATTCCTTGTTGATATATTTCATTCGCCCACCGCCTTTAAGTGAGAAGGTACGCACGATCGGGTAGCGACAGCACGTAGCCGCTTCTCGCGCTTATTCTGAAAGAATTGCTGTTCACTTCGGGGCTTGCCACGAGGTAAACGCGCTTGCCCGCGAACATACCGAGATCGAGCTGCCAATCCTCCGCTTCGAGCCGAGCGAACACTGCGGGATTGACCGTAACCACCGCCGAACTGCAATCGACGTCGTTGAATATCTGCATAAGCTGCGCTTTTACCTTGCGCATGATATAATTCGGCGATACGGTATGCCCCGTGCCGTAACACTCGTGACAGGGCTGAAGCAACAGCGACTGCAATTCCACGCCCGACTTTTTACGCGTCATTTGAACGAGTCCAAGCTCGGTCATAGGCAGAACGCGCGTTCTCATTCTGTCGAGTGCGGCTTCTTTTTTGAGAACTTCGACCACTTCCTCGTTATGAAGCGGGTCGGTCATGTCGATGAAATCAATTACCACCATGCCGCCGACGTTGCGCAGGCGCAGCTGCCGCGCTATCTCGCGCGCCGCCTCGCAGTTGATCGCAAACACCGTGTTTTCCCTATCGGTATCGCCGATATACTTTGCCGTGTTCACGTCTATCACGGTGAGAGCTTCCGTTCTGTCGATAACGAGCGTGCCGCCGCTCTCGAGATTGACTTTTGCGCGGAGCAGTTTTTCCACTTCGTCGAGCACACCGTACTTTTTGAGCACGTCGACGTTTTCCATCGTCGTGACCTTGACAGAGCTTGCGAGCCGCTCGGACAGGTATTTTGTAAGCCGCGACGCGATCTGCGCACTGTTGCACACGATCTCGTCCACACCCGAATTCAGCATATCCCGCACCGAACGGAAGATCAGATCCCCGTCCGAAGAAAGCCGCGCCACCCCGTCGGTAGCGTTGAACTTATTGAGCAAGTTTTCATAAGTCGCGGCGAAGTACCGTATTTCGTCGATAATATCGCCCGCGTCGGCGTCCTTTGCCGCCGTCCGCGCTATCAGTCCGCAGTGCGGCGTGGGACGGTTGGCGTACAGCAGCTCCAAAAGCCGCGAGCGCGCCGCGTCGTCGCCTATCTTGTTGGACACCCCGACGAAATCGACCGTCGGCATGTAGACTATGTACCTACCGGGAAGCGACAGGTTTGCGGATAGCCGCGCGCCCTTGGTATCGGTCGGTTCTTTTACCGCCTGCACAAGCACGTAATCGCCCTCCGACACGTTGAGCGTCGTGGGGATACGTCCCGACCGCGTGAGCGTCGTGCGGTCCTCGAGCATGTCCGATGCGGCGAGATAGCCGTTCTTCCGCTTGCCTATATCGACAAACGCCGACGCAAGCCCCGGTAAAACCTTTTCCACCCGACCTTTGTAAATATCCCCCGTCACGCGCTCGGTATTGTGATCTTCGACGTAAAACTCCCGAAGAACATCGTCCTCCAAAAGGGCGACGCTGCACATGTATGATTCGTAATCGACGAGAATTTTACTTTTCAAAACAAGCCTCTGTTCATCAATTATACCGGGCATTGCGTGATGTGTCTAAAGCAAAAACGGGGTGCATCATACAATGAACCCCATTCGCTAACATTATTATACCACGTTTGTATGCGTTTGTCTATTACTTTTTACGATTTTGTCGCAGTAATAATTCCGAATGGACGCGATCGCGAGCTTATACGACGCGCTCGCTATTCCGCGTCCGAAAAAAGTCTGTACGGCAGGTACATAAGCTCGCTGTATATGCGCGGTTCGAGCTGCATGAGATCGCACGGATCGGCGGTTGACACGTACTGCTTGCGCTTGAGCTTAACTACGTCCGCCGCTCTGTACACCGTGATCCTGCCGCCGCTTACCGTGTAACTGCTCTCGGGCATGTCGCACTCTATACACACCGCATACTCGCCGCGTCTGCACATAGCGACGGTAGGCTCGGACGGCGAACGTTTATCGCAAAACGCAAACCCCGTCTTTTTGAAGTTCGCTTCGAATCTGTCGCGAGCGATCATCGTGCCCGACAGTCGCATCGAGCCGTATCGTTCGCCCGGCACTTTCGCGAATATCGGACGCTTGATCTGCAAAAACGGCTGTTCGATGTCGAGCGCAAGGATCGCCGTATCGTCGCCCGTCAGATCGAGCGGATGCAATACGTAAATTTTTTCGTCGTGCTCGGGCAAAATCGGTCTATCCGAACTGTCGAGAAACTGCCCGTCGTTGTACACGAGCACGCTCACATGCCCGTCGCCGCGTTGCATACAAAAAAACACTTTATCTGCGACCGCCGCGTATTCGGTATCGGTGAGCTGTGCCACCCATTCCGAGTACGTCAGTCCCGCGCCGTCCGCCATCATTGCTTCGAGCCGTTTCGCCGCTGTCTTGTTTTTCGCGTTGCGCACGTTCTTGAACGCCGCGTCGCGCACCGACTTCGACTTGTCGTTCGCTACCACTTCGCTCAAAAACTGCTTTACTCGCCCGTCGTTCTTAAACGCGAGAAGCAGACGCACCACCGCCACGCGCTCATGCGCCGACACTTTGCCGTACATAGCCATCAATACGTCCGCAACTTCCCAATAATCCATAAGCACGTCGCGCACCGCGGCTTTATCTATGCCCTTGCCGTAAAGCGCGAGCGCGAGCAGTCTGTTGAGCGCACGATCGCAGTCCACGCGTATCAGCACGCCGTACTTGCCGTATCGCGCGTCGTAACGCTCTATGTAATCGGCGGCACGGTCGAAATCGGCTGTAGCGAGTGCGCTCACATACCTATCCACGCTCTTGTCCCACCCGAAAAAAGCGGTATTTGGATCGGCGTACTGTGCCGCAAGCAGCACTTTCATATATTCGTTCTCGCCGTACCCGCAATCGGCGCACGCGCGCAAAAACATATTGAAATACCGATCGGAAACAAGCGTGCCGAACCGCACGTCGCCGTAATCGGAAGAAGTCGACTGCGCGATCATCGGCACGGTCGCGAGCATAGCCGCCGCGGTGACGTAATCGCGCATTTTGCCGAGCTTTACAAGCTCTACGATCACTTCCTCGAACGCACGCACATCGCGTTCGTACAAGCCGCGCGCAAGCTCGTCGAGTGCGGGACCCGACAGCTTATACAGTGTCTTGACGTATTCCATACAACCATGTTAGCACATTCGTATATAAAAATCAAGTTTTTTTGCGTTTTTTGCAGTATTTGTCATAAACTTCGCGAGTGCCGACGTTTGACGGCATCACCCGCCGTCAACGTGTACCCGCCCGACTTAACCGTTTCCACCACGTCCGTTTCGTCCGCCGTTCCCACTCGCTCGAACCCGTCCGACATGACGGCAAACTCGGTATAACGCTCGGGATTCAAACACGTGACGAGTTCGGACAGCGGCGCGTGCTCGGACACCGCGTACACGGCAAGCTCGGTGGGTTTCTTGAGTTTGTCGCGCCGAGCAGACAGTTCGAAAAGCGCAGTGTACTGCGCTCGCCTGTCCGGTATGAACGCCGAAAACAGCATAAAAATCCCCACGCTCAACAGACAGATATTCGGCGAATAGAATACAGACAGCACGAACAGCGCGAGCGTCGCGACTCCCGTGACAGCGGATATGATCCGCATGATCTTAAACGCCCGACCGCGCTTGATACGCGAAGAAAGCAATGCGAATAACACACGCCCGCCGTCGAGCGGATACACGGGCAACAGGTTGAATACGCCTATATACATATTGCAAAGACAAAATGCCCGAGTGAACATGTAACTCGCGGGAAGCAGCCACCACAACGCCGCAAACACGAGCGCGAGCGCGATATTGAGCGCGGGTCCCGCCGCCGCCACGAACGCTTCGTGCTTCGGTTTCATACCGACGTCGCCGCAAAGAGCCGCGCCGTACGGCATCAGTTTGATGACGTTCAGCTCGTATCCGAAATGCTTGGCGACCTTGGCATGCGCACACTCGTGCAGCAGCACCGCGGCGAGCGTACACACAAACTCGTACGCCATGCCGACCGCGACGAAATACACCGCCATAAGCAACATCAGCGGCGATACGCGTATACGCATTTCGTCGCCCGAAACGCGAATGTGCGATTTACCGCCGCCCGTGCGCTTGCTTTTTATTCTCCGCGCCCGCGGACTTTTCGCACCCGAACGCATTATGCCGACGTCGGCAGTCCGACTTTACGCCCGAACGCGTCGTAACAAAACACCGAGTGCAACACTTCCCGCACGGGGTCGAGCCATTCCGCAGGCAGGTAACACACCGCGCAAATTACGAGTATGATGCACGCCGCGATCGCGAGTTTTATAAGTATACCGCGCCACGGCTTTTCGCGCTTTACGGGCGGCGGGGGCGTTACTCTTTTAACCGTGCTTTCGACGATATTGCAACCGTGATACTTGTCCATACCGTAAATTATATGCGACGGCGCGCGCCATAATGCTTGTGTTGATTTTTGCATTAAAATACCCGATTTTACGATATTCGTCGCGATATTTTCGCAGTATTCGGCTTTTTTCGTTCGTAATTTACACGTCGCTCGTATTCCCGACATCGTAAAACCGCGCCGCTTCTACCGTTATTTCCAAGCGATACCCGTCCGCGGATTTCGATGCGCGCATATCGAGCGACCGCACCGCCATGTACGCGCCGAGTATCATTGCGAGATCGCTTTCCGCGACGCGCAGAGTGCGGTTCAAAGCGGCATTCGCGTCGCTGTCTACAATGCGCTCGAGCCGTGCCGCGCCGGAAGTGAGATCTTTCATTTCGCACCCCCGTTCTTCTTGAATTTATTGCGAAGCCGCCCGAAAAATCCGCGATAGTCGGCGGCGAGGTCGAGCGGTTCGCCCGTTCCGAAATGTATTCGCCGCGCGAGCTGTTCGAACGGAGCCTGCGGCATGCCGACACTGCCGTACACGCCGTCCGTTTCGGGGATCATGCCGTCTACGCGCACTTTCAGTACCCGTTCTATATCCTCGCGCCCGGGGATCTTGCCGCCCGCAAGAAGGTCGCCGCGCACTCTGTTTATTACGAGCGTGGGCTGTTTGCCGTACGAACACAGCAATGCGATCACTTTATTCGCATCGCGAAGCGCGCTTATATGCGGCGTAGTGACTACGATCGCGCCGTCGCACGCCCCCACCGCGCGGTTAAACCCCGCCTCTATCCCCGCGGGACAGTCCACGAGCGTGTAGTCGAACGTCACGGCAAGACTGTTTAGAACAAGCCGCAGGTTCTGCGCCGTAACGTGCTCGCCGAGATAACCGTGCGCAGACGGCAACAGATAGAGATTGCGCACGTCCGTTTCGAGAAGTGCCTGACGCACGCGGCAACGGTTCTCTATGACGTCCGCTATATCGTATGTAACGCGTGCTTCGAGTCCGAGCGCGACGTCAAGATTATTCAGACCGAAATCGGCATCGAGAAGCGCGACGCGACTGCCGAGCGACGCGAGTGCTCTGCCCAAATACGCGGTTACGGTGGTTTTGCCGACGCCGCCCTTTCCTGATGTAATCACTATGCTTTTCACATAATGTATTATAAGCCGCCGCGAAAAGTTACGCAAGCGGAAATTTGCGGCATTTTGTCGGAAACGAAAATTTACTCCTTTGTGCCGCAAAGGAGTAAATTTAATTAATAATTAATAATTTCGGATAATTATAGTTGTTTATCGCACGCAGACGAATTACACGTGCGCCAATATATCATTCAACAAATCGGGATCGGACAGCAACCGTCCGCCGCCCAATATGTTCGCATGGCACGCCTCGCCCGGCACGCGCACGTCGAGCTTCAGAACGTTGCGCATGAGCTGTGCAAGCCCGGGCATCTTCGCACCGCCACCCGCTACGACTATGCCGTAACGCTGTATCTCGGCGGCAATGGACGGCGAACATGTATTTATGACGCTCGCCACCGCGTCGACGATATTCATGTAGTAATCGTATATCGCATTATACAGCTTGTCGGCAGACACGGCTTGCGTGCGGATAGTTTTGGACTGAATATCTATCCCGCTTATATTCATTGCCGCACAGTCGTTGCGGATAAGACTGCAAATTTTTTCCTTGACCACACGTGCCGTCGCACGCCCGATATTCAGCTCGTATATGCCGCTTATCGCGTCCATGAGCGCGCGGTCTATCATGTCGCCGCCTATCGTGAGCGACCAGCCGCGAACAATTCCGCACAGGCTCAAAACCGCGATCTCGGTAGACCCCGCGCCGATAGACACCACTATTCCGCCGAACGTAGACTGCACGGGCATATCGACGCCTATCGCCTCGAGCATTATGGAATTGACCATCGTTATGTCGTCGATGCCAGCACGCATAAGCACCTGTTCGTACGCCTCGCGACCTTCGACGGTGATGCCCGTCGGCACGCCGAGCACGCAGGAAATACGCGGTTTGATGAGATACGATTCGGGCAATATCTTGCCTATAAACTCGGTGAGCATGTCCGTGCACGCCTCGGTGTCTTTGATCACGCCGTCTGCTATCGGGCAAACGGTTTTCGTCTTTTCGGGTGCTCTGCCCATCATGTTATACGCTTCCGACCCGACCGCGCGCGTGTGACGTTTACTGCCGTCCTCGAAATATGCGATAACGGACGGCTCGTGCAATACTATACCGTTGCCGGCTACAAAAATCGACGTATATGCCGTGCCGAGATCAAGCGCAATCTCCATCTTCGCCATAAAATAAGTTCTCCTCGATAAGTTTTTCCGTGAGCGCGACGGGCAGTCCCACCACATTGTAATAGTCGCCGTCCACACGCTCGATAAGCGGCTTTATCTGCGGGTCGTCTATGTTGTACCCGCCCGCCTTGTCGTAAGGCGCACCGCTATCCACATAATTATACACCAATCTCGCATTAAATGCACCAAAAGTGACCGATGTTTTTTCAAATTTTTCGATAATTTTTTCGCCGACCTTCAAAAATACCGCCGTGACCACCTCGTGAGTGTGACCGCACAGCGTTTCAAACATGGAAATCGCTTCTTCGCGGCTCGTCGGCTTGCCGAAAACACGCGTGCCCAATCCCACCACTGTATCGAAAGCAAGCACGGGCAGGCGCGTATGTTCCGCCGCCAGCTCACCCTTTTTACGCGCGTTGACAGTTGCCGTCGCCTGCGCGGTCGGCAATACCGTTTCTTCGGCGTCCGTCACGGTAAATATCGGATTGACGCATTTTATTTTCTTTATCAGCTCGCGGCGGCGCGGCGACGCACTCGCGAGCACTATGTCGCGCACGACCATGCTCTAAAGAATTTCCAAATTTTTCTTATACGCCTTGGCGAAATCCGCTCCCGCGCCGAGCGCGTCCTTGATCTCGAGCGAACAATCGCCTTCGACCTCCGTTTTCATGATGACCGAATCGCCGAGCACGTCGCATGTGATGGACTTGACCGAACCCGACATCGAGCGGTCGAGCGAATCCGCAATGCGCAGTATCACGGCAAGCCGCATGACGGCGACGAGATCCTCCTCGCGCACTATGCTCGCATATTTATTCCACTCCGCGTACGACAGATCGTCGAGAGTATGAGCGCGCACCACAAACGCCGCGAGCACGAGGTCGCGGTGCGATACGCCGTAAAGATTGGAATTCATTATCGAATAGTTGGAATGACGGTACTGACTGTAAAAATTGATTCGCCCGCCCGTTTCGTGCATAAGCGCGGCGATACGCAACACGCGCACGTACTGCCGCGGCAGTTTATGCAATACGCGCAGCTGTTTGTACAGCTGTATGGCGAGATTGCACACATGCTCGGCATGCGGGATATTGAGATCGTAATAGTGAAGCCGCGAATAGATCGAATGTCCCATAATATCCGAAATGGGCTTTTCGAGAGTGGTCGGCACGGCGTGATTGAACAAGAACCCTTCGCGTATGCCCGAGCCTGATATGATCATTTCGTCGAACTCCGTTCCGCCGATAAAGCTCTTTATGCACGAAAGCGCGGAACAGAAAATATCGGCGCGTTGCGCTTCGAGTCCTTTTATCTTACTGCGCTTTTCCACGTCGAGCACTTTTATCATGTCGTAAACTTTGTTGAACGTGTCTATACCGATATGATAGTTATGTATCATGCCGAGCGGATACTTTTCAATGCGTTGCACTATGCTCGCAAGGCTTCGGAACGATCCGCCCACCCCTACGAATTTATATTCGGGATCGAGTTCTTTGAGCCATTCTATACCCGCGAACTGGTCGCGCATATACGTTTCTATCATTTGCGACTGCTGGAGCGGGGTCGTGTTCTCGTTGAACAGCGACGAGAGCGTCATAGTACCGATGGGAAGGTTTGTATGATTGAGTATAACTCTGCGATTGTACTGTATGAGCTGAATGGACGAACCGGAAATATCCATTATTACGCCCTTCGGCACCTCCAGCGAGTTCACGACGCCGTAATATATTTGCGTCGATTCCTGTTCTTCGGTGAGTACGTCCATTTTGAACCCGCACACGGTGTTCACTTCTTCCAAAAAGCTGCGCTGATTCTTCGCTTTGCGCACCGCATTGGTGGCAAACGCATAAATCTTATCGACGTTATTCGCATCGCACAGCTTGCGGAACATTTTAAGCGTCCGCACCGCCTGCGCTATACGCGCTTGCTTGAGATACCCGTCGCGCTCCATATCCTGCGCGAGCCGCACCCCCTCTTGCAGTTCGTCGTACACAACAAAACTGCTGTCGTTTATCACATGCGCCAGCACCAACCGCGCGGTATTGGAACCCAAATCAATTATAGCAATATTATTCAAAGCCGCTTCCTTCGGGAGTTATGTATTATCGCCCTATTTTGGTATGTAATGATTATAACACACTTTTATCAACTTGTAAAGGGGGTATTTGAAAATAATTTCGGCAATTTATGCAAAAAAACACGCTATTTATGCCGTCGCCCGCCCGCGCTTCCCCGTTTTCGACAAAATCATACAAAATCCTTTACTTTTCATACGCACGGTGCTATAATAAATAAGTATGTCTACCGCGAAAAAATTTTGTTATGGAATAATATTATTATTGCTTTGCGCCGCGCTCACCGCGACTGCGGTTTTCTCCCGACGCGCATCATACGCCGACGAAACTGCGGAAGCCGCGACGCTTGTACCGATCGCCACCGACAACGACGCGATCGCGTACAAGTGTTTCGACGCGCCGAACTCCGTTTTTGCGGACGGCGCGGGGCTTGCGGTCGCGGGCGACCGTTCCGTCGAGTTCATATCGGGTGAAACGGAAGTTACTTCGGTGCGCGATATTCCGTCCGATAAAGTATACCGTCATCTCGAGCACGGCGAACACGGAGAATACATAATCGTACTGCGCGACGGACGGCTGTCGCTGTACTTCGGCGACGAACCGCCCGCCCCGCTGCTTTGCGGCGGCGCAGAAGTCGGCGGCATCGTCGATTTTGCGGTCGGCGGCGACAAGCTGTACGCGGTCGGCGGCGACACCCTGTTTTCGGTCGCGCTCGGCGCAAACGGTTTCGACGGCGAAGCGACGGCGACGGGGCTGTACTCCGCACAGCACGGCACTATAGACGTACACGGCGTTGCGGTACTCGACGGCAAAGTGTACGCTGCAATAAACTCTGCGTTCGGCAAGCGCGACGATATTTGCCTCGTAAGCGGCAACGAACTTACCGTTGCTCTGCGGCAAGCGGACACCGTCATGTCGATGAGCGCGGCGGCAGGCAGCCTGTACGTGCTTACCCGCAGCGAAGTCACGTCCTATCGCCCCGTAGACGGCGGTATCGGGCTTGTGGAAACGCACTCCGCGCCCGGCGCGACGTACACGGATATTTACGCTTACGGCGGATATGTTTACGCGCTCGACTCGCTCAACGCGCTGCACAAACTTTCGGGAGACCTGTCTGCTGCGGTTACGCTCTTTGCGTCGGGTAGCGACATCAAAGGATATTTCAATACGCCGAGCGGCATTGCCGTCAAAAATTCGCGCATGTACGTCGCCGACACGCTCAATAACCGCATTGCGATCTACGGCAAAACGATCGAATACGTCGACCGCGAATTCATAACACCCGTTTCCGTCGCATGCGACAGCGCGGGCACGGTGTACGTTGCATACGAATACAACAAGATAGGAATTTTCGAGGGCGGCGATTTTTCGCCCGCCGTCGAACGCGTCGTTACGGGCGCGGAACTCGGTTACATAAAACAGATCGTCGTCAACGCCGATAAAACGCTGTTCGCCCTCACCTCCACGGGGCTTTGGACGGTAAAACACGGCGAAACTGCGGCAACGAGGATCTCCGACAAACATTACAAAGCCGTCGCGCTCGGCTTCGGCAGGGACAAGCTCTACGCGCTCGACGACGACGGTATTTACGACCTCGGCGGCGACGCGCCCAAAATCAAGTGCGCCGCGAAAAGCGACGTGATCTCGTTCGCGGTGGATATCGACGGCTCGGTATTCATGCTCACGGCAAACTGTATTCGCACGTACCGCGTCCTCGTCGGCACGCCGACCGTGCAGGAATATTTACTGCGTTGCGGCGGCGAAAAATACACGCTCGGCGGCAAGATCGGACAGCTCGTGCTCTGCTCGGTCAACAATAACTACGTCGGGCACGGCGACATTCTCGTGGTCGACGGCAATAAACACCGTATTCTCAAGACGAACGGCACGGCGATCGGCATGCGGCTCGTCGACGGCAATTATATCGTTCCCGATCTTGTCGGCAACAAAGTGGCGGAATACTACGGACCGGGGCTTATACGCACCGCGCTTCGCAACACCGAGGTGTACGCACTGCCCGCCGAAGGCGCGTCCGTATACACTATATCGCGTGGCAGAAACGTAATAGTGCCGCAGTACGCGCTCGAGGACGCAAAGGAATACGCGCTCGTGCTTATCGACGACACAGAAAACGGCAAGCTCGTGCAGGGCTATGTCTATAAAGACGCGTTGTCGCAACCCCTCGAATATTCCGCGCCCCCTGCGTCTGCATGCACGGTGTTCAACGCTGCAACACCCGTATACAAATTCCCCAGCCGTCACTCGCAAGCATTATACAACTATGCGGCGGTCGACAGCAACACAGAGTTCGGCATGCTCGACTTCGTTGCCGAGTACCGCGACGATTACGGCAATCTTTGGTACCGCATCGCGCTCGACGGCGGCACGGAAGGCTTCATTCTGTCGGTAAACGTCAGCATCGGTAACTATGAACCGGTGTTTATCCGCCCCGCCGCGAACGCCGAGATCATATCGTACAAAGGCAGTACATCCGCGCCTGGATATATTCTCGAAAACGGCGTCTATACGCAAATAACCGAACTTCCGACAGGCACGCGCGTCGAAGTGGTCGGCGCGTTCGATTCGTCCGAACAGTATACCGAAGTCAAGTATTTCGACGCCGACCGCGGCACGCTCACATGCTATGTAAAGACGGTCTACCTCAAATACAACGGCGTCAATATCGTACTTCTCGTCGCGATAATCGTAATAATAATCACGGTAACGCTCGCGGCTATAATCGTCGCCCGTGTATTGCACAACAAGAAGAAAAACCTGCTCGACGATAAAGACGACGAAGAAAATGAAAAATTGTAAATTAAGAATTTAGAATAGAGGACAAATTATTAGAATAGAGGACAAATTAAAAGTAATGCGCTTCGCGGTAAAACGTAAAGCGCATTAATTATTAAACAGTAATTTTTAATTATTAATTATTAATTTTTAATTGTCATCATCGTCTGACGTCGACGCTACTTCGCTGTCTTTTTGCAACAGTTCCACCGAGCCTATCGAAAATTCATAGGCGGTGCGCACTTCCGAGCAGTCGTCGGACAAACGTTTGGTGTACTGACGCGACTGTATGCGCCCGCAAACGTCGAGTTTTTGCCCGACGGGGGCGTTTTTGAGCAGTCTGGCATTCTTTCCCCAAGCGATGCACGGTATGTAGTCGGACTTGGAATATGCGCGGTTTACGGCGAGCAGTATGTCACAAATCTCGCGGTTGAACGGCGTGGTGCGGTATATCGGCGGTTTGCAGATATATCCGACGAGTTCCGCCGTGTTCGGATTGGCGTCGGGTTCGGGCGGCGTTATTTCTCGGGCATACACGCTCAAAATAAGCCGCGACCGTTCGCCGTCCGGTCGGTTAAAACTGCGGAACTGTCCGGAAACGGCTATTTGCGAATCGAGTGTGAGTTTCGCGGAAAGTTCTTCGGAAACCGTCACGGGAATGATATCGAGGTGTTCGGACAGACGCGGTACGTTCAGCTTGAATTCGTAGAATCGCTCGCCGTACATGTCGTGCGAATACTCGGGCAGCGTCCCCACCCTGCCTTGCAGGTTGACGGTATTGGTAGGTTTGTCGTTTTTCATTCAGGTACTCCTTATTTGTCTTCCCGTATGATCAATTATGTAGTTGTCTTTGTAGATGAGTTCGCCCACCGTCTTGAACGTAAATCCCTTGGCGCGCAGTCCGTCGATTATGGCGGGCAACGCCTCGAGCGTATGTTTGCCGTCGTTGTGCATAAGCACAATGCTGCCGTTGCGCACTCCGCCCACAACACGCGACGCTATTTCCTCTTTGGATAAACCTTTCCAATCGAGGGAATCGACGTCCCACTGTATGGTATGTAAGCCCTGTGCCGTCGCCTCGTCGATGAGCGCGTCCGAATAATCGCCGTACGGCGGTCGGAACAGCTCGACTTTACGCCCCGAAATGCTTTCTATGAGCGATTTCGACGTGGAAAGCTCGAGCGAGATCGCCTTCTTGTCGAGCTTCGACATATAAGGGTGCGTCGCCGAATGTGTACCTATCTCGATACGGTCGGACGCGGCGAGTTTTTTAAGCTCGTCGCCGTACTTCTCCGCCCAGAAACTTACGAGAAAGAATGTGGCACGCGCGTCCTTGCTCTCGATAGTATCGAGCAATCCGAGCGTTTTGTCCGCGCCCCACGCCGCGTCGAAAGTGAGCGCGACGACTTTCTCCTCGGTTTCCACCGAGTATATAGGTACTTTCTTGGGACTTACATTGTTGTAGATCGCAGCCGCACCGGTGCAGTACACGCCGGTCACCGCGGCAGCGAGCAAGACAGCGGCAATCACCGCTATGATTATCGTCCGTCGTTTGACAACCAAAAATCTCATCGGACATCTCCAATATAGCATATTGGATTACGCGAATTATTGCGGGTCTTGTCGAATACACACTAGTTGTGTCGACTGCCCGTTCGCATAATCACATCATCAATCTATTCGCTGCAGATCGCAAATATGCAATAACGGAAAATTTCCCGAGAAAACACCTCCTCTTTAGCAGCTATTCGATAAACGCGCCTGTCGCAAAACGCAACAGACGCGAAAAATCAACCACGAAAATCGTTTAATCCTTGCTCGCAAGCGTAACTATGCCTACCGTTCCGATACCTATATGCACGCCACCGACCGGACACATAGGCTCGACTTCGATACGCTCAAGCCCGAACTTGCGGAACAACCTTTCCCGCAACGGCTCGATGTTTTTATCCGACCCGATATAGTACACAAACAGCTTGTCGAACTTTTCGGGCAGATGCGCGATCGCCGCGTCGAGCGCGCGGTTCAAGCCGAGCGTTTTCGCATATATGGACAGTTCGTTCTTCGCGAACTCGAATACGGGTTTGATTTTGAGAATATTGCCCACTTTGGAAAGCAGTTTGTTCACTCTGCCGCCGCGCGCGAGTTCGGTAAGCGTCGCGGGAACGAACTGCATGGCTATGCGCTGTTTAAGATCTTCGAGCATATCGACAAGCTCGTCGAACGTCGCGCCCGCGGTCGCCACATCGTGCATTTCGCGAAGCAACAACAGTGCCGACGGTCCCGCCTCATTAGAATTGAACGCCTCGACGCGTTTGCCTTCGTATTGCGCCGCAGCTATCCTCGCCGCGCCTATCGTACCGCTCAATCTGTCGGCGATAGTAAGTATCATTATCTCGCTGTTTTCGTCCTCCGCGAAAATGCGCTCGATCGCCTCGGTAAACTTTTCGGGCGAAGGCTGCGACGTTTTCGCGCCCATCTTACTACGCGCGTAATCGGCATAGAATCCGTCCCAATCCTCTCTGTAACCCTCGGTGTATTCCTTATCGCCTATGAGAAGCGTAAGGCTCACGACCTCGATATTCCGAGCTTTCGCTTCTTCGCGAGTCAGTCCGAACGTGGAATCAACAATAAATCTTACCATAATACACCGCCGATGAGCAACAACACACGATTTAGACGCCCGAACGACATTTTCGGCTCTCGGACACCACGTTGCAACTCTGTTATAATTATACCATTTTTTTCGCCTTTCAGTCAATGCGCGAAAAATTCGTCGCATTGCATATGTACGCCGAAATGTACAATTTATCACGAATTACGGTCAAATAGCGGTATAATTATATTTTTATACGGCAATTTTTCGGCATAGTTATGCTTTTATACCCGCGTAACTTGCATTATTTATAAAAAAATACCCGTGCAAATCAAAATAATTATAATAATATATACGGCACGGTTTGTAAAAAATTTTTGCGTAAAACACATAAAAAACGCTTGACAATCGGCAAAGCGAAGCATATAATAAAACCGCAAAGCAAGGGTGCTGTTTCGACGGCACCCTTGTACTATTTTCGGAGGTTTTTATGTCATATATCGAGGAAGTGCGCTCGGCGGTTGCGGTGCGTAATGCGGGACAACCGGAATTCATGCAAGCGGTGGACGAAGTGCTCGCCACCATCGCACCCGTCGTAGAGAGCGACGGTGTTTACAAGCACAATGCCGTGCTCGAGCGGATCACCGAACCTGACAGACAGATCATGTTCCGCGTGCCTTGGACGGACGACGACGGTAACATGCGCATCAACCGCGGATACCGCGTACAATTCAACAATGCCATCGGACCGTACAAAGGCGGATTGCGGCTACACCCGTCCGTCAATCTTTCCATAATCAAATTCCTCGGCTTTGAACAGATATTCAAAAATTCGCTCACGGGACTGCCCATCGGCGGCGGCAAAGGCGGATCGGACTTCGATCCCAAAGGCAAGTCCGAACGGGAAATACGCGAGTTTTGCCAAAGTTTCATGACCGAGCTGTTCAGACATATCGGCGCGGACACCGACGTACCCGCAGGCGATATAGGCGTAGGCGGGCGCGAGATCGGTTATATGTTCGGGCAATATAAGCGGATCAAAAACGTGTACGAAGGAGTGCTTACGGGCAAAGGTCTTACGTTCGGCGGCTCTCTCGCCCGCACCGAAGCCACCGGATACGGACTTATTTACATCATGCAGGAAATGCTCGGCGAGTTCGGCGACGGCATCAAAGGCAAAACTATCGCCATATCGGGCGCGGGCAACGTCGCGATTTATGCGGCGCAAAAAGCGATCGAGTTGGGCGGAAAAGTGGTGACGCTGTCCGATTCCGACGGTTGGATCTACGACAAGAACGGCGTAAATCTCGACATAGTAAAAGACATCAAAGAAGTAAAGCGCGGCAGAATAAGAGAATACGCCGACAGAGTACCGACTGCCGAATATCACGACAAAGGCAAGGTATGGTCGGTCAAGTGCGATCTCGCCCTGCCCTGCGCGACACAAAACGAATTGACCGTCGACGACGCGAAAAAACTGATCAAAAACAATGTGCGAGCCGTCGCGGAAGGCGCGAACATGCCGTCAACGACCGACGCAATAAATGCGTTCCAAGCCAATCATACGCTGTTTATGCCCGCAAAAGCGGCAAACGCCGGCGGCGTTGCTGTGTCCGCGCTCGAAATGTCGCAAAACTCGCAACGACTCGCTTGGACGTTCGACGAAGTAGACGGCAAACTGCAAAATATCATGAGCGGGATTTACTCCGCCGTCAAAAACGCGGCGGCAACCTACGCCGAAAAATTCGACTTCGTGTCTGGCGCGAATATAGCGGGCTTCCTCAAAGTAGCTCAAGCCATGATCGCGCAAGGCGTATAATTTTTATACGATTGCTTTATAACCGAAATTCCCGTCACCGTTTATGCGGCGGCGGGAGTTTTATTTTACCGTGCGGTGTGTTTACTCGCTTTAGCCTTTTCGACTGATTTGGCTTTGTTCGCTTTTTTCGCTTTGACGGCTGCGACTATGGTTTTTATCAACTGCACCGCACCGAGCACGCCGAGGAATACGCCGAAGCTCGCGCGCAAAATGCGTCCGCCGGCATAGCTCGAAAGCAGACTGCCGCACACCGCTCCGAATACCGCGAGCACGGCGACGGGCAACGCCGCTTTTACGCGCACATATCCGTTCTTTTTATGGATAGCGAGCGCGACGAGCGACATCGGCACGAACGCCATCAGATTGATAGCCTGCGCGAGATGCTGTTCAAGTCCCGCGGCGAGAGTCAAAAGCGGGATCAGCAAAGTGCCTCCGCCCATACCCATGCCGCCGATTATGCCGCCGAGCGCGGACACAATGATTATCACGTGCTGCGGGGTCACGGCAACACCGACTTTATCGCGACGGCGATCATTATGAGCGCGAAAATCACGTTCACCGCCGTGCCGTTGAGTTTGTCGAGCGCGGCGGCACCGATCGCCCCGCCGCCTACCACGCCGATACAGGCACACAATACGCTCGTAAGATCGAAATAACCGTGCGCGACGTATATAGCCGCGCTGATCACGCAAATGGGAAGTATAATAAGCAGTGCCGTCGCATGCGCCGCTTTTGCGTCCAAGC
This sequence comes from uncultured Christensenellaceae bacterium, assembly GCA_910586925.1. Lineage (GTDB taxonomy): Bacteria > Bacillota > Clostridia > Christensenellales > Pumilibacteraceae > Anaerocaecibacter. The sequence goes on from CAJUKG010000005.1 coordinate 130,375, forward strand.
CTCGCGCACGCAACAGCGGAACGCACAACATTCCGCCCCCGCCGCCGAAGAATCCCGACACAAACCCGACCGCGGCACTGCCGCCTATCGTCAACGCGTTTTTAACTTTTGTATTCACGTAAATAGTTTTGCGCAGTTTTGCCGAAAATAACCGTAAAGAACGCGACGGTGCGGCGCGGAACGGTTTTGCCGAACTGCCGAGCCGCGACGAAACGGGCGCGAATAAACGCACGGCGAGCGCGTAAGTACCGAGCGCGACGGACAAATTATTTTGAACAAAAGCATTTACCCCGTTAAAATCATTTGCAATTTACGCGCTTATACTATATAATATATGTTGTATAGAAAAAATCCTATTAAAAGGTGTTTACATTTACATGCACACTATCAAAAAACTGAAGAACAAAGCGTTGGCATTAGTGCTGACAACAGCTCTCGCTCTCCCCGTCGCCACAGGCGCGGTAGGCTTACTTTCCGGTTCCGCCGCCCGTGCCGATGAGGACATCAACGAGTACGAACCCACTTCCGTCGGTATTTCCAACGAGCATTTCACCAACTCGTCGGGCAGCTACCCCGCCACACCCAATTCGTGGTCGGGCAGTGCCGCGGTCGAAGGTGCGACGGTAGGCGGCGTTGTGTCTGGCGTCATAGATCTTTCCGACGCGTATTTCAACAATAACGTAGACGGCAAGACGAGCAACGAGCTTTACGAGCTTTCGCAGTACCCCGAGTTCGGCGTCAACAAGGACAAGCCGCAAACGATATTCGGTGCGAACAGTAAGTACAAAGGTTCGGACGAGAAAGCACTTCTCGTCAACACCAAGCCCGGCGCGGAAGTAGCATACGCATATACTTCGAGCGACATGTCGTTCTCGCCCAACTCGTTCTACCGCGTTTCCACGTGGGTCAAGACGGGCGATTTCGCGCAGGACACGGGCGCGACGGTAAAGCTCACCGGGCTTAACCAAAGCGTCGCGTTCCACAATATCAACACCGTCAAGAACCTCAAAAACACCGACGGCGACATTGTTCTCAACGAAAGCAATAAGTACGGCTGGGTCAAGTACACCTTCTATGTCCGCACTTCCGCCGCATATACGCGCAGCGTCAAGCTCTCGCTCGGCATTGGCGACGCGGCTGACGACGACGAGAAGCCGACGGGCTACGAGCCTCGCGCGGCGCACGGCTATGCCCTGTTCGACACCGTTTCCGCGGAACGCATTTCGGCGCACGACTTCGCTACCGAAACAATGTACTTCACGCAAACAGACGTCGAGAACGTGTATTCGTATAACGCGCTCGACGGACATTCGATCGCGGTTGATCTTTACGAACCCACTTCGTTCACCGCAAACGACGGCATGACAGACGTCGAGATAGGTACTTTCTCGTCCGGCTTCGAAAACTATTGGCAGACGAACGTGCGTTATGACGAATACAGCGAGGACATTCCCTCGACGGGCGTCGGATCGGGATTCATTTACAATTCCGAAAGCATCATTCCCGACCTCGAGTCGGACGACAATCTTTACGGCTTCTCGCAAAACCCGTGGGCACCGCTCGGCAGAGCCGAACACAGCACCGTGCTCGGCGGCAAAACGCATCCCATGCTCGACGGCACCAATGCCAACATTCTCATCATCGAAAATCCCGAGAACGCCGCTTACGGCGTCGCCTCGCCTACCGTTACGATAAAGCGTAACAGATATTACCGTTTCTCGGTATGGGTAAAGGGCGATAACCTCGAAGGCACGGCTGGTATCGGTATCCTCGTCAAAGGCAAGCGCAACGGCGCGAACAACTTCCGCAAGCTCGGCGAATATTCGGGACTTACGGGCGACAGCGCGGATACCGCGCATTACGGCTGGAAACAGCAGGTAGTTTATATCAAAGGCTCGTCGCTGTACGACTACACGGTCAAGTTCGAGCTGTGGCTCGGCACGCCTTCGTCCAAAGCGAAAGGTCTTGCAATGTTCGACAACGTATGCTTCGACGAACTCCTTTATTCGGAATATACCGAAATGTCGAGCGCAGACAGCGGCAACGTCATTTCGGACATTGACACTGCGTCCGCGGATACGGGCATCGCCAACGGCAACTTCGACAATGTCGGCGACTATGAGGACGAACTCAAGTTCCCCGCACCCGTTGCCGAGTGGACTTATATCACGCCCGATACCGCCGAAACAAAAGGTTTCTCTGCGGCGGAAGTCAACACCGACAAAGCCGTCTACGGAATTCTCCCCACCGACGACGAAATGTTCGATAAGACGAGCGCGAGCGGCGCGATCCCTTCGGTGATCAACCCCTCGACAATGGCAACCGACCTCACCAATGTCATGTTGCTTTCGTCCACCGCGCCCACGGCGATCGCCTACCGCTCTCCCGCAATAACCGTTTCGAGCGGCTCGGCGTACCGCATCACCGCAGACCTTGCAGTCAACAATATCGACGGGTACGGTGCTTCGCTCGTTCTCAAAACGACGGCAGGCAACGTGATCTCCACGATCCAAGGCATCAAAGACACATATAACGCCTTCCACACCTACACTTTCCATATCAACGCGCCGCTTTCCGGTCAAACGCTGTACCTCGAAGTTTGGCTCGGACTCGGCGATCGCAAAGACAACACTTCCCGTCTTTCGTCCGGCAACGTGTATGTAAAGCGCGTCGGTATCGAAGATTGGACGGCGGCGGAGGGCAGCACTCTCGACGCCGAATACAAAGTTTTGCTCGATAAATACAAACACGATATAACCGTTTCCGCATTGCGCGACAGACTCGATTACGGCGTGTACGCATTCGGCGCACCTACCCTCGATTACTACGACATTTATTCCTACGCCGAAACCGACGAGCCGGGCGTGCCCTATCAGTGGAACAGATCGTCCGCCAACTTCAACATTAAAGGCGGCTTGATAAATGCCGACGACCCGCGCAACAACAATATTGCGGGACTTGACACGACGGACCTCTCGGGCAACATTCTGTATATCCACAACCTCGATATCAGCCGCACGACATACACTTACGACAACACCGTTACGTTCGAAGCGAATAAATACTACAAGCTCGACGTCGACGTGCGCGTAGACGTAACCGACGCCGTCCGCAAAGACGAAACGACGGTCGGCGCGGTACTCAAGCTCACAGGTTCTAAAGCAACCGAATTCTCCAACATAAAAGACACGACGACAGTGATCGCAAAAGACGCCGACGGCAACGAGATCCTCGACCGCGAGTCCTTCCAAACCTATTCGTTCTATATCGCCACAGGCGAGAACGGCGGCGACATCGGACTCGAAATAGTGTTCGGCGGTACTGACAGAGCGTCGTATGTACAGGGCAAACTGTTCGTCAAGAATATCGCTCTCTCCGAGATCGACAACCTCATTTTCGAAGAAGCGGAAAAAGATACCGACAACGACCGTATTCGTACAGCCACACTTTCCGAAGCGGACGAAACGGAAGAAGACACAGATAACACCGAAGCCGCTTCTTCCGAAATCCAGTGGTGGATCATTCCGACGGTTATCTTCAGTGCGGCACTGCTCGCAGTCATTATCATAATATTGGTCATCAAACTGCGCGAATACGTCGCCAAAAAGCGCAAGAAGAAAATCACCTACTCTACCGAGTACGACAGATCGAATACCATTCGCGACATCGAGCGGTTGCAAGCACAAAACGCGAACGACGAGAACGGCACCGCAGTGCCCGAACTCGAACCCGCAGACGAGCTTGACGACGACGCGCCCGAGGCGGAAGAACCGAAAGAAGCCGCCGAGGAACAAAGCGAAGACGCGCCGACCGAAGAAAGCACTTCGGAAGATACCGCCGCGGAAGAAAAACCCGCAGACGTCAAAAAGTCCGATTACGACGACCTCGACGACTAAACTTCTACAACATAAATCACAACACAAAACTGCCGCGACGAAATGCCGCGGCAGTTTTTATGTTGTATTCATACATACGCAAAAGATCCGTTCGACGCTACTTCTTCTCTTTGCGACGTTTATCGTTGATAATTTCGAGTGCCTGTTCGTCGATGACCGTTATGCCCTCCTCTTTGGCGATCGCCACCATTTGTGACAGCGCGGCCTTTAAGAATATGCGCGGTATTTTGGTCAGCTTGGCGCACGCCTCGTCCGTAAACGTAACGTCGGGGTCGATACGCTTCGCCGCATACATGACCGAACTGACGTCGCCGTCCTTTGCGGGGATCTTTTCGGGGTACGGTTTTCGGAATGCCGAGCACCAGAAATTCGTGCTGTCGCGATATCCGTAATCGACGGGCACGGGCGGAAAATTGCCCGCCTTCACTCCGTTTATTATCGAATCGTAATACTTTTCTTTCATGAGGATCTTGTCGATCTTGAGTATAAAGTGCGCGCCGAACTTGCTCGTAATGCCGTTGAAATTACGGTACGGCGGCTCATACCCTTCAAGACACCCGGGCTTATCGAGATACGCGTCTTCGAGCGTACCGTCCCAACTGCACTCGAACACCTGATATGCTTCCTTGACGACCTTCGGGCGGTTATCGCCGCCCGCGATACCGTCCTCGAGCGTGAACAGACAGTTTTTCATCTTCTCGTCGGTAGTGTCGCCGGGGAATCCGAGCCGCACCGCCTCACGGAAAAATTTGCGCTCGTCGGTGATGAAATTGAGCGAAACGCGACTGCCGCGCAGTATGTTCTGTGCGGTATTCGAGCTGTTGCGACATTCCAAAATCATCGCATAGTATTCTTTACCCGCTATGTAATACGGAAAACACAGCGAGTACGAGCCGAGATTGGTCTTACCGCTCTCGGAAAGTGTGCCGACGACAATGGTCGGCATGGGAAAGAATGACGACGTCTGATAGAAATTATCCACTATCCTCAAATCTTTGAACGAACTCATATTATCACTCCTTTATGGATTTTAATACGTATTTAGCGCACGAGCATGGTCGAAAAATATTTTTCCTGAAACTCAGTCATTTCGATAATGTCTTCGTCGGAAAACATTTTGCCTTTCGGCACGACTATCCACTTGCACTCGTTATCGTCGAAACGATGAATAACTGCGGTAACGATCCCGTCAAACTCCGCTACAGCCTCGTCAACGCCTATAATGTATGCGTCCTGTTCTTCCCCGTCGCCGCCGATCACGTCCGCCACATAGCCGTAATTGACCTTGTAGACTATGTTTTCGTGCTTCGGGTGGCGTGAACCGAGCGGTCTGTCAACAGTAACGCACACGCACTTACCTAATACGCCCGCATACTGCGCCCGAAGCTGTTTTTTCGTCTTGCGCGTATTGACCGCCGTTTCGATAAAAAGCGCGATATGCAACGCAATTACCGCACACCCGACGCTAAGCATTATTATCCCGTTCCGCCGTTCCGTCGCCGTTTCGTAATCGGCTGCGAGCATGCCGCCGAATATTACGAGCAAAACGGAAGTCGTCGCCACGATTACGCATAGTGCCGACAGGAACGCCCTGCTGCCGCGCCGAAACTTATGCTTCGGGAACAGCGCGAGAATAAATTCCGTGTACAGCGTCAAAACAAACTCCGAGAACATTTCTAAAAACACTTCCATACGCATTACTCCCGATCTTCGCCGTTAAGCACCGCGATCGCGGCGGCGACGTGCGAATGTTCAAACCCTCGCCCTATATACGCATTGGTTTTGACGACGCAATCTGTCATCTCGCGCCAATCGTACCGACAATCATCGATTATAACGTATCTATCGACGTCGGTGCGACCCGAGAGCCATTCGCGTATTTCGTCGGCACGGTCCGCTGACATGCCGAGATCGGGCGTTTTGTCGAAAATGTCGATACCGAACTTATCAAACGTGTCGGAAATGTATTTGCCGTCGGGCGTGCGCCCGCACTCGTCGCGATCCCATTCGACCCGCCAGGTAGAAGTGAGTACGACAACCGCGCCCGTAGCGTCGATCACGCTCTTAAGCAGCGGCAAGCGCGTTTCGTCTATGAAAGAAAGCACGTTCCAATCCCGTTCGGCGTCGTATTTATGCGAATTGAGCACGCCGTCTATATCCAAAAATATCACTTTCACGACACGACCTCAAACCGAACGGCAAGCGCGCCGTACTTTGCTTCGTCGCTCGCCGTGTAATAACGCAAAATATACGAAACAGCCTCCTCGACCGTCATACCGCCGCAACCGCAGTCATCGAGAAGTCCCGACGAATACAGTTCCGAAAAAGAAGAAAATCGCATCAGATCGGTAATGCGTACCGTAATACGCTCGCCGCTGTCCGTGCATGTAAACTCGATCGTATCGCCGACGGAGAGCCGACCGCGCTTCTCGTCGAAAAGCCGTACTTCGACCGTCTTGCGTCCGCTCGCGATCATTCCGAACGGCTCTCGCGCAAGCCGCATTCGATGCATTTTCGCCTGTCTTTCCATATATATCATTATACTATATTCGCGATATTTTGTCAATCCGCCGCCGTGAATTTTATTGCGAAACACGCCCACAAAAGTACACAAAAAGTAATAAAAACTCCGCTCCGAAACAGCTCGGATTTTGTTGATAATTGTAGAAAAATACTATACAATACAGTTATGAATACGACAGCACAATACGAATTGAAATCCGTAATAGACGATCCCACATTCCGCCTCACGGCAGAACGACTCGTGATCAAGAGCGGCGTACGCGCCGACCTGAAAGGCAGCGGCAGTCTGATCGACGCGGTTATACTTTTCGGCACGGGAATGTGCAGCGGATTTTGCGAAATATATCGCACTATAGGCGAAATTCGCGGGATCAAACCGAAGTCCGTCATGCGTGAAATCTCGTATGCCGTAAGCCAAGCATTCAATCTGTCGCAAAACCTTTCGGCTATGGTCGGCACTACTATCCCCGAGCAGGATATACATAACGGTCTTGTAATCGCCTATCTCGGCAGGATCTTCAAAAATCCGAGTCTGTCCGTGTACGCATGACCGTTTCGGCGTGCAAGCCATATAACGATGAAACACGATCGCGACTAAACGCGTTGGCTTTTCGCAACAGATTATAATACGCCGAAATCGCCCGCAATATCGCTTTGCGGCGAAAATCGGGCATGAAAAATTTTTTAATATTTTTCCGCTATGCACGATAAATCGGCTATATTTGCTTGACATTGCCTGTCCCATATGGTAGAATAATATGGTTGCGATTGGTCCATTAGCTCAGTCGGTAGAGCACTTGACTTTTAATCAAGTTGTCCCGCGTTCGAATCGCGGATGGATCACCATAGTACGGACGGGTTCCCGAGTGGCCAAAGGGAACAGACTGTAAATCTGTCAGCTTCGCTTTCGGTGGTTCGAATCCACCCCCGTCCACCAAAAAATCCTTCGAGCAAACAGCGAGAAGGATTTTTTAATTCTTCACTATTCATTCTTCACTGCTCATTAAAAATCGGGGATTTTTTGGAACAAAAAATTAAGAATAAATAACGAATAATTAGCTTACGCATTAATGATTAATACTATCAATAACATTGCAAATCAGATATCTATGTGTTATAATATAGCGGTATAATTAGCGATGATACCGTTCTACAAACCTGTGACGAACTTAAAAGAATATTGATTGCTTCATTAAATACGGCTAAAAGCAATATGTAATTTATTCTATCCCCCCCCCGCAGCAATCCACGGGCTGTTTGTTTCGGTGACGTTTTACTTTTCGACGTTCTTATATATTTACTTCATTCTTTTTGTTTGTTTTATCAAGCACTCGCAATGGGGCCTTTTTACTTTTGACGGTGCTATTTATTTGAAAACCTATGACAATTATGCTATAATGTAAATATGGAAAAATCAAAAATTATTTCAAAAATTAAAATCATTGAAAAAGACGGTTATACTTTAAGACCTGCAAATATCTCTGACGCCGAAAATTATTATATGCAGAATTACAACCCGCTTGATAAAGAGGTTGCGCGATTGACCGGATGCAAAGAGTTTTTTACGAAAGACGAAGTAATTTCGTTTTTTGTAAAGACGATCGACGATGACGACCGATATCATTTTTTGATCATTTCGCCCGATGATAGAATTATCGGAGAGAGCGTGATAAACGAAATCGACGAAACTACGCAAAGCGCAAATTTTAGAATATGTATTTTTCATTCATGTGAACAGTGTAAAGGCATAGGGACTTGGGTTATTAAAGCAACCCGTGATTTTGCTTTTGAAACATTAAAGTTACACCGTTTGTCATTAGATGTCTTTTCTTTCAATACACGCGCAGAAAAAGCCTACTTAAATGCAGGTTTCAAAAAAGAAGGCGTTTTACGCGATGCGGTATTAGACGGCAATAAATACGCAGACGACATTTTAATGTCTATTTTAGACAATGAGTGGTTTGAAATAAAACGCAAAGAACACCCTATCACGTAACGCGAACACGCCGAACAACACATGTAACAGCTTATAAAAACGATGCAATGCGTTCGTGCACTCTCATATACTTGATAATGCACGCCGCATATGCTATAATAAACTTGCTAAACGGCATGATTACTTTTGCGAGGTTAAAAAATATATGGATGACGTGCTCATTCTGACCATAATCGTTACAGCAATAGTATTGGCGATATTTGTGCCTATATTATTTGTCATATTCAAAGCAATAGATAAAAAATTCACAGAGAAGTTCAAACGCACATCGAAGTTCAACGACATTAAAATCGGAATGTCCGAAACCGAACTGTATTCGACGTTCGGCAAACCGAACGAAACACTCGAAGTGGACGAATCGGCAAAAGTCGTTAAATATCGCGAAAGCAGATACGCTTTGATTATTTTTATACACGCCGTCATCGAGGCGCAAGTATCTATTAAAGACGGCGTTGTGGTAAACGTCAAGCTCGGCGGAGATGCCGAAATATATATTTGATCGGGAATGGATCAACAGCAAGTTTTCGTTACGAGCTTTCACGCGCGATTTGATTTCCCCTAAATATTGAAAAACATTATTAAAATTGTTGACAAAATGCTCCGAATATGCTATTATTGATAAGCACGTGCAGGTGTAGCTCAATGGTAGAGTTTCGGCCTTCCAAGCCGACCACGTGGGTTCGATTCCCATCACCTGCTCCAGAAGTGCGCCCGTAGCTCAGCTGGATAGAGTAGCGCCCTTCTAAGGCGTTTGTCGAGGGTTCGAATCCCCCCGGGCGTGCCAAATATGGTGGGTATAGCTCAGCTGGTTAGAGCGCCAGGTTGTGGCCCTGGAGGCCAAGGGTTCGAATCCCTTTACTCACCCCATTAAATAAACGGCAGGCAACAAAGCCTGCCTCGTAGGGGTATCGCCAAGCGGTAAGGCACGAGACTTTGACTTTCGCACCCGCAGGTTCGAATCCTGCTACCCCTGCCACCTTGTCAATATCGTAATCGGGCGCACAAGACATCTCGATTACCGTAGGGGTATCGCCAAGCGGTAAGGCAACGGACTCTGACTCCGTCATTCCGAAAGTTCGAATCTTTCTACCCCTGCCAATACCCCCGCCGACATTAGTCGACGGGGGTATTTTCATGGGGTGAGAAAGATTCGACGCGCCGAAACAACTTACAAATACAGTTATATCATAAAAAGAACATAGCCTAATTTACATATGAACGATATTTCGGCGCGAGTTCGTAAACGGTCGCGAAAAATTTATCGGCTAATCTTCGCCGTCTTTTGTTTGTACGTCGATTACCGTATACTCGGCTATACACCCTATTTTGAACTTTATCGCCCAATCGCCCAAACCCGAAGTGACTATAAAATTCGTATTACCCCGCGTTTCATGTCCGTAAACTCTGTCGTTGGCGAGCGCGACGAAAATATTTATCGGAAAGAACTGCCCGCCGTGCGTGTGCCCGGACAGTACGAGATCGACGTTAGCTTCGTGCTGTGCGTCGTAATCGTTGGGTTGATGATCGAGCACGATAGTATATTTATCCATATCGAGCGCGGCTGTCAGCTCGCTCATGCTCTTACGATCTTTCGATGACGCGTCAAGCCGTCCTATTATATTTATTCTGGCCGCAATAACGACGGTTTCGTCCGATAAAATCGTCACGTTACTCGAAACGAGCGCGGCGAACAGTTCGTCTTTTGTCCAGCCTCGGGCTTCCGCAGAATAATATCCGCTGTCATGGTTGCCGCAAACGAAGTAAACGCCGTACGTCGTATCGAACTTTGCGAGCGCGGCGACGGCACCGAGCATATCCGCCCTCGACGTATCGTCGTCCACGAAATCGCCCGTTATAAACACCAAATCGGGGTTTTGCGCGTTCATTTCGTCTACGTAATCAGAAAACCCGTCGGCGTCGAACAACGCGCCTATATGCGAATCCGCGAACTGTACGATGCGAAGCTCGCCGACCTGTTTATCGGTATCGAGAGTGTACGCGGTAAGTTTCACGTCGTGCGCAAAATACCACCCCACACCCAAGTACACGCCTGTAATTACAATCGCGCCGATAACGGCGTAATTCAGCCTAAACTCGCGCTTGCAAATCTTTTTGACGACAAACACGACGAGCCGACACAGAGCCGAGAACAACGACAAAACCGCAATACAGATCACGGCGTTATACACGCCCATAGTCAAAAACAGTACAAGTGCCGCGACAGCCACGGCAATGAGCGGAACGAGCCACCCCCATAGCCGCGATTTGGCTTTGAGTTTTTGCAAAATAAAACAACGGCGTATTTCCGTCGCTATATAGAACAAACAACCGATTGCGACCGCAACAATGCCTACGGTCAAAAATGCCCAAACCACCATCGCCGTCGACTATCCTTCATCTATAAAACGTTCGACTTTCATTTTAAGACGGTATTTCTTTCGCAACGCGGCAATGCGCGGCATAACATCAGATTTATGATGCGCGTCGAGTGCCGCTTCGTTCTCCCACCTGTCGATAAGCAAAACAGTTTCGCCGCCAGACAGCGGCAAATAATATTCGTACTTGAGATTCCCCGGTTCATTGCGAACTTCGCGCACAATGCCGCTGTTTGTCATTTCCTCGGCGAACTCAACCGCCGATCCGTTCTCGCCCGTATAATAAATATTTACAGTCAAACCCATATCGCCGCTCCCCGTATATCCCCGCCGCAAATGTCAGATCGTACGTTGCGCACAAGAAAAATTCAAACCGTCACCGACCACAACGGCATAACTGCCGCCGCAAAGCGCGCCGGGATTGATAAAATGCACGCTGTTCACTTCGCGGTCGAAAAATGCGTGCGTGTGCCCGAAAAATACGAGATTGCACCGTTTAGATATCGCTTCGTTCATGAGCATGTCAAGCCCGCGCCGAACGCCGTGCCTGTGTCCGTGTGCGATCAGTACGCGCGTATCGCCGAAACGGGTCGTAGCAAGCTCGGTAATTTCGCTACCGAAATCGTTGTTTCCTCGCACGCACACGATAGGCACCGCAATAAGTCCGCGTATCCGCATAATATCGTCTATGCCGTCGCCGCAAAATATCATGTAGTTCGCGGAATTTATGACAGGCAAAAGCCGTTCGAGCCGTGCGAAATCGTGGTGCGAATCGGAAACCACCACGAGCTTATATAACGAATTCATATCAATGTTGGCCATACTCAAAGCCCCAAAAGTTCCGCCATTATTTTCAACGCGCGCGCACGGTGACTGACTTTGTTTTTCTCCTCACTCGAAGCAACGCCGAAAGTCTTTTTCAAATCGTCGCTGTAAAAAATCGGATCGTAGCCGAACCCGCCGTCGCCCTGCGGCTCTTTCGTGATCTGCCCGTGCGTTTCACCGACGGCATCGAGCGTGCGTTCTCCGTCGTAATATACTATGCAGCTTACAAAATGCGCCGCGCGGTTCGGATTGCCTTTCAGCTCGCGAAGCAGTTTGTCGATATTGTCGCGATCGGTCCCGCCGCTGTAACGCGCCGAGTACACTCCGGGCGCACCGCCCAGCGCGTCCACGCATAACCCGCTGTCGTCCGCGAGTGCGGGCAACCCGCACAATTCGTACAGAGCACGCGCCTTCAGCAGCGCATTGTCGAAAAACGTTTCGCCCGTTTCGTCCACGTCGAAATCGAGATCGAGTTCTTTTGGCGAAAGCACGGTGTACCCGTTAAGCATTTCGCGAAATTCGGCGAGCTTACCCGCATTATTGCTTGCAATCACTATTTGTTTCATTCCTATACGCTCCGCATTTAATTGTACTCTGTTTCGATATAAATATCAAGAAAAACAGCACCCGAGTTTTAATTTTTCGTAATTTTTTCGCAAACAAACCTGTCCGCGGCTTCGAGAACGCGACGCACGTCGGCATGGGTAACGGCTTTTGCCGCTTGCGCATAAGGCAATACCAACACGCCCGCGAGTTCCGCCACAGGCACGGTCGGCATACCCGAAACATGCTCGGCAACGAAGAACGTAACGCGCTTCGTCACATTCGGTTTTACGGGCGATGCGTACTCTATGCTATGCGCAAAACCGTCGAGAAGCCGCGCTTCGAGTCCCGTTTCCTCGCCGATCTCGCGTAAAGCGGTTTCGCGCTCCGTTTCGTCCGCCTCGATATGTCCTTTTGGAAGTCCTACAACACCGTCGGGCGCAACGACCAAAACGTAGCGCACAGCGTCGCCTACCCGCATAAACACAACCGCGCCGCACGAATATTCGTACATAACAATTCCCTCGCAAACAGTATTCCCGAATATTATATTTGACTGCGCGGAATTTGTCAACCGTATCCGCTTGCAAAATACATTCCGCCGTGTTATAATAATAACGACGCGAGCGTGGCGAAATTGGCAGACGCGCCGGACTTAGGATCCGGTGGGCAACCGTGCAGGTTCAAGTCCTGTCGCTCGCACCAAGTCAATTAAATCCGAACCAATTACTTATAACAAGTGAGTGGTTCGGATTTATTTTTTATCTTAAATTTATTTCTTAAAGTACTATAAAAGTAGAAATATTGATAAAATAGTATTTTATTTTATAAATTATTATTTATTTGCAAAAATTACTTGACATAATAAAAGCTATTTGATACAATTATCTCAAATTCAAACAGGAGGAATCATCAAATGGAGTACAGTCAAATTATGTTAGAAATGTTGGAACGCATTAAGGTGCTGGAAAACAAAGTAAAAGTGTTGGAAGAAAAAATCGAAAACACTCCCACATCTCAACCGCAAGTTGCCGTGCAGCTTGACAAGGTTAGTGCAAAGTACAGAGGTTTGGCGGAATATTTATTGTCATCAAACGAAACAAGGGTTACGCTTAACTATTCGCAAATAGAAGAAATATTAGGTTTTGCGTTGCCCGAGACGGCGAAAAAATTTAAGCAATCATATTGGGCAAATACTGAAACGCACTCTTACGCTTCATGTTGGATGGCTGTGGGCTATAAAACGCGCGTAGATGTCGAAAGCGATACTGTAACTTTTATCAAGAATTTAATTTAACGGAGATGCGACTATGAAAATCAACTACTCGAATTTTGAAAAAACTATGCTTGACAAATTGGCGCACGACGGCGGCAAATCTCAACTTACTATGATTAACGGCGGCATTATGTACATTTGGTTATCAAGCAGTAAAAACGGAATTATAAACTCTCGCTACTCTTCGCTTAACTGTGAATTCAAAATTTTGTATGCAATTTATGAAAAGGCACTTTCGCTTGGCGGTGAAATGTATCTTGGTGCTAATGCTGCACAAAATGGGCAAAGAATCGGTAGCGACGGCTTCCCTGTCGATACAATAGACGGTTTTATTTCTATAGAATTTTATGGCAAAAATGTTGGAGATAAAACATTGCGTCGCTCAACCTACTTTGCGGCTATTCTCGATTGGGCAGGATTTGCCACTAATCATCGTGGCGGTTATATTACCATTAACAAAGAATTTATGAGCGAGGATTGATTATGCAAGCACCTAATTGTTGTCCAATGTGCGGAGAGAGCGACGGTTGGAAACTAATCGATACTTCTAAAAAGGGTTTTAATGCTAAACACGCTGTAATCGGCGGCGTTTTTTTGGGCGGTATCGGTTTAGCCGCAGGTTTTTCGGGCAAGCAAAGATCTACATATCAATGTGCCAAATGTGGATTTTCGCACGAATACGACGGTGGTATAGCAGACAAGGACAAGTATGCACAAGGCTTCCCGCCCAAAGGTTATAAAAAATCCGGACTTAACTCCGTATATATAGACATACTTCGTAAAGCTACTCCCGATTGCGTATTTTGCGGCAATCCCCAAGATTTATATGTAAAGCAAGATGGCTCGGCATATCGTTTTCTATGCTCTTATTGTCATTCGGAATTTAGATGTGAATTTACTTTCGGTGGTCAAGTTAAAGGAAAAACCGTACAAATATTAAATTGCGGTGACGTCAACAAAGACAATTTAAGCATCGGCACTTGCGATCCAAAGTCGCTTATCCTTGACGAAACAAAAATTAAGCATTAAGTGTAGCTCACTACACTTTGCAAGCAAAGTTGCGTTCGCCCTACGGAGTTACGCACACGCGAGAACAAAGGGTTTTAGGGGAAAGAATTTCCCCTAACGAGGACAACGACAGTTGGGCAAGTGGCTTGCCACTTGCGTACCTCGCCATACAGATAAAAAGGAGTTTATAAACACAATGAAAGCCGTGATTTACGCCCGCTATTCAAGCGATAGCCAAACGGAAGCGAGTATCGAAGGACAACTCCGCGAATGTATGGAATTTGCCAACCATACAGGCGTTACGGTTGTCGGCAATTACATAGACCGCGCTATGTCGGCTAAGACTGATAACCGTCCCGAATTTCAAAAGATGATTAAGGATAGTTATAATCATTGTTTTGATATGATCATCGTGTGGAAATTAGACCGTTTCGCCCGTAACCGCTACGACAGTGCATATTACAAAAACACACTCAAAAAGAACGGCATTAAGGTTGTGTCTGCAAAAGAAACGATAGCCGAAGGCTCGGAAGGTATTTTGCTTGAAGCGGTTTTGGAAGGCTATGCCGAATTTTATTCCGCCGAGCTTTCCGAGAAAGTCATTCGCGGACTGACCGAGAACGCTTTAAAATGTAAAGTAAACGGCGGACAAGTGCCGTTCGGATATTATATCAATGCCGAACAAAAATTAGAACCAGAACCCACTACTGCCCCTATCGTGGAAGAAATCTTCCGAATGTATTTCGATGGAAAGACGGTCAAGCAAATCGTGGAATATCTGAACGCAAAGAATATCCGCACAAGGTTTGACAGACCTATGTCAATCAATATCGTTCAGTATATGCTCTCTAACCGTAAGTACATAGGCGAATACCGTTATCGGGATATAACGATTCCGCACGGTGCACCTGCGATTGTGGACGAAAGACTATTCGAGCAAGTGCAAGAACTACTCAAAAAGAACAAGAAAGCCCCTGCACGGCATAAAGCCGAAGATGATTATTTATTGACAACACATTTGTTTTGCGGCAAGTGCGGCGCATATATGGTCGGAGAAAGCGGTACGGGACGAAGCAAAGAAGTACACCGCTATTACAAGTGCGTCCACGCGAAAAAACATACTTGCGATAAAAAATCGGTCAGAAAAGAATGGATCGAAGATTTAGCGGTAAGAAAAACCCTTGAAATCCTTGACGACGAGCGCATAATAGAGTATCTTATAAATATGATTTATTCGTTGCAAGGCGAAGAAAATCCGCGTTTGCCGCGATTAAAAGAACAGCTTGCGGACATTGAAAAGCGTATTTCAAATATGGTAACAGCAATCGAGCAAGGTATTATCCTTGAATCTACGAAAGCAAGGTTGTCGAAATTAGAGCAACGTAAAAGCGAGCTTGAAGTAACGATATTGCAAGAGCAAATCAAAAAGTCGTTCCTAACGAAAGAGCAAATTCGTTTCGGAATAGAAAAATTCAAGAGCCTTGACTATTCCACGAAAGAAAGCAAACAAATTTTAATAGACGGATTTATAAACGCAATCTATCTCTATGATGACAAAATAACCTTTACTTTCAACTATAAAGACGGAACACAAACCGTAAGTCTTGCGGAGCTTGAAGCGGTCAGCGGTTCGGATATGAAATTACTTGGGGCACCATAGCAGGGGTATACGAACCACTGCGAGATTGAGAAACCGAATTATCGGTTTCTTTTTCTTTGTCCTCGTTTCCGTTTTCGTCGTTGCTTCCGTCGGGGTAATCGGGAAAAATCAAGTTCAAAATAAGTTCTTCTTTCTGTCCGCCTTTGAGGTGGAATAAGATTTTCATTTTATCGTCGTATAACACAATGCGATAAATAAAAATGTCTATCAAGTCCTTGCGGTGTTTAATCTTGGTATAGTCGAGCGTGCGGAAATGTAAAAGCCATTGCCTTATGTCTGCGTAACAGTAATTTATCTGTACCGCCTTTTGTGCCGCAATGGTATTGTTGAGTTCGGCGTTTTCGTTCTCTAACTTTTCGATTTGCGACAAAATAATGTCCGTCGCCTTGCCGTGCATTAACGCTTGCATTAAGTTGTTTATCGCCTTTTGATTTTCCGCGATTAGGCTTTCAAGCCGTTTTATTTCGCTGTCGTTGCGTTCGGCTTGTATCAGTAGATAGGTTTCGGCGGCTACACTGTCAATAAATTCGTCGGTCAGAACGCCGTACCTGTTCCGCTCCGAGCCGTCGCCCGTGATAGCCGTTATAACCTCGTCCTCTAAATCTTGCTTGCGCACCGCTCTCTTGCGGCAACCGCATTTACTTACGCCCACACACTTGTAGTTGTAAATGGTCTTGTTGTGGCTTGTGCCGCTTATTCCCGTTATCTTATTGCCGCAGTGTCCGCATATCAATTTTTCGCTTAAAATGTATTCGACTTTCGCCTTCCCTCTTGACGGCGCGGCGGCGTACTTTGCCAAAACTCTTTGCACTTCTTCAAAAAGGTCGTCGTCGATAATTTGCGGAACGCCGCCGTCCGTTTCTTTGCCTTGATAAATATACTTGCCCAAATAGCGGCGGTTGCTGAATATGCTTTGAAAACTGTTTTTGTTCCACTGTGCGCCCGTTGATGTCTTAATTCCGCGATCGTTCAGATGACGGGCAATATCGGCGTATGTATGCCCGTTGGCAAGCATTTCAAACATTTGCCGTACAATGGGTGCTTTTTCCTCGTCTATGACATAGTTTTTCTCGCTGTCGATCTTGTAACCGAGTGCAACCACACCGCCGAAAAACTTACACTTTGCCGCCGACATAGCAATACCGCGCTTTACTTTCTGCGACAGTTCGGCGGAATAGTATTCCGCCATACTTTCAAGCACGCCCTCAATTAGTATGCCGCTCGCGTCGTCCGTGATATTCTCTTTTGCCGAAAGTACCCGAACGCCGTTTTTCTTTAACTTTGCTTTGTAGGTCGCGCTGTCGTAGCGGTTGCGAGCGAAACGGTCTAATTGATATACAAGCACATATTGAAAGCCTTTCTTGCGGCTGTCCTCAATCATTTGCAAAAATTCGGGGCGTTTGTCCGTTGTTCCCGTCAATGCGCGGTCTATGTATTCGTGCGTAATGCGTAAATCGTTGCGTTGTGCGAAATTATAACACTCGGCAAGTTGTCCCTCGATGGACTGTTCGTTCTGTGCGTGTGAACTGAAACGGGCGTAAATAACTGCATTTTTCATTGTGATTTGCTCCTTTGCGCGGTCTTGGTCGGACTGCGGCTTAATTTTTTAAGGCGATTATACTTAATCGCCTCTTAATTAGCACACCCCGCCGATAACGGAAAACTGTCAAGGGTTTTAACCGCGCCCCGCGCGGCGGCGTTTTATGCCTGACGGGAGATAAATAGCCGCCCTTGACTGTTTTCCGCAGAGGTGGTACTCATAGCCTCGATTACCGCGAAAGTTTGTTCAATGTGTTTCGGTTATTTCTCAAAACCGCTTGACAAACTTTACTGCAAGTATTATAATTTAACTGTTAGTAAAAAGTCAAGGAGATTTGCTTATGAATACACGCACAGAAAGGACTATTTCATTTAATCGCAAAAACATACTCGAAGCGGCAGATAAACTATTTACGCAAAACGGCATTGAAAAAACGACAATGGATATGATAGCCGTTGAAGCGGGTTATAGCAAGCCTACTTTATACGGCTATTTCAAAGATAAAAACGAGGTCTATTTTGCGCTTGTTTTGGACTTTATGCAAAAAATCACAAAGCAAGTAAATTCTATTGCAACCAAAGAATTACCGTTTATAGATACCTATAAAAAAATCTGTGAGTTTGTTTTTCGGCTTGCCGTTCGCTACCCGCTTTATTTCGAGGGCTTAATCGGAAAAATAAATGTAGATATATCTAATTCGGAAACACCGAAAATTTATAAAGAATTATATGAGCGCGGCGAAGAATTAACCGGCACTATCGAGCAACTTATTCAAAAAGGCAAAGACGAAAATATCATAAATAACGACCTTGAAAACGCCGCCGTTATTCTTTATCTGTGGAGTTCTTTATCGGGCATTATCAGAATGTCTTTATTGAAAAAGGACTATATAAAAATTCTAAAACTGAACGAAAACGATTTTAGCGGCTTTTGTTTTGAAAGGCTGTTACTCTCTTTGAAGTGAGGAAAAAACAATGACAAGGAAAAAGAAAATTATGATTACCGTATTTTCGATTTTGGGTGCAATAATTATTGCTTTATCTGCTGTATTGATTACTGCGGCGGTTATGGGTAAGCGGTTAAAAGTTAGTCCGTCGCGTTATCTCGAAGGTGTAAGCGAGGAAATACAAGATATTTTGTGGTATTCTTCTATCTCTGCAAACTCGCATAATTCACAGGCTTGGACGGTAAAATTGCACCCCGACGAAAACAAGTTGCAAATAGCGGTTGACGATAAAAGAACGCTTGCCGTTGTTGATGCGACTAAACGCGAGGCTTATATATCACTTGGCTGTTACATAGAAACAATGAATACGGCGTTTAGTGCCTACGGGTATGAAACGCAAATTATATGCAATGAAAACACCGTCGAATTAACATACAGTAAAGTTCAGTCTATCGTGAATAAAGATAAATTGAATTTAATCGACAAACGCCATACCGATAAATCTGCCTATTCCACCAAAAAAATAAATGATACTACTGCAAACGCTTTTCTTGCAAAATACAACGGTTTGCATATCTATCAGAACGGCGAGGAAGATTTTGCATATTTGAAACGAGCAACGCTCGACGCGGTAATGCTGCAATCTGCCGACCAAAATTACCGTAACGAATTAGCCGAGTGGTTGCGGTTTTCCGATAAAGAGGCAAGCGAAAAATTAGACGGTATCACTGCCGAAATGATAGGATTAAAAGGAATAGTAAAAACTTTTTATTATTGGACTACCTCACGCGAAAGTGCAAAGGGCGATAAATTTGCACAGCAAGGTATTGACACAGCAAAAAAACAAGTAAATAATTGCGGCGCATTTGTCATTATAACAGGCGGCAACACTTTTCCCGAACTCATCAATACGGGCAGAACTACACAAGCATTTTGGTTTGACTGTGCCGAAAATAATATAGCCGTGCAACCGCTTTCCGCCGCGCTTGAAACGCAACCATTTTCAAATTCAATTCAAAACGATTTAGGCGTAACCGCACCCGTGCAAATGATATTACGACTTGGCTATGTGGACGAATACGGAAATAATTTAGGACTGCGCCGCAACCTATCCGACTACATAGAGGTCGCAAAATGACATATTACACGGTATGCCCCGATTGCGGGTATAAACTATTAAAAGCAAGCGACGGTTCGAATATAGAAATCTACTGCCCGAAATGCAAGGCAAAAATGCTTATTGAAATCAAGGACGGTAAAATACTTATTCAAAAGATTTTAGCAGATAAAACCTAACAACCGAAAAACTTAATATCAGATAAAAGAATTGAGTGTACGAAAGTAAAGACAAATTTATTTTCGGGAGCGAATATGCAACACTCAATTCTTTTTTTATTTTTCAATACCTCATAGCAAGTGCACTACATACCCATTACAAACTATACGGGGCTATAAGCGCACGCCCGTTTACGGCTGTCATTTGTTAAAGAGGCAATAACTCTCTGCGACAGAGTAAATGCCCGACAAATTTTTGATTTAATTCAAACATTTGTCGGGCGTTTTATTTTTTCATTAAAAAACCTTACCAAACGCCCGCCTTTCTTCTTATAGGTAGAGGTATTTTAATGAATATAATTCAATACAAATTTTGCGACGGCACGACAAGCGCAATCGAGGTTACGGACGATATTTACGAAGTGCATTTATATTTATTGCAACAAGAAAAGCGGCTGCATTGGCGAGAAGCAAAGCATAATGTTTCTTTAAGTTATTTTACCGATATGGGAATAGACTTCGAGGACAAGCGCACCGAAAACCCGCTTGACATCTGCATACGAAAAGAAACCGTTGCAAGCGTACATAAAGCAATGTCAAGGCTGACGGTCAAACGGCGAAAACTTATACATAAAGCATTTTATCAAGAAATGTCTTTGCGGGCGATAGCAAGCGAACAAGGCTTGTCGCACTCATCCATATCGCAACAAATGAAAACGGCGTACAAGCATTTAAGGAAATATTTATGACGCATAATGAATTACTATATAATTCTTTATATTCACCCTGTAACACTGTAACAGATTTAGCGGTTTACGCTATATTCTTACCTTATAATGGGTGGCGTATAGTATTACCACGCCACCCCGTAACACTGTCACACTTTTGGGAATACGAGGGGCGGCGATAGCCGCCCCGTATGCCATATGGTTACTATTACCATTATGGCACTGCGTCGCAAGTCGCAAGAATTTAGAATTTATAAAGTACCCCGCTGGGTGGGTATGGGTGGGAAATCATTAAGGAGTATTTATTATGAGTAAAATACCGAGCGGCATTACCGTCCTTTACTTTAACGACAAAGAAAAGAATATATATGCGGAATTACCGCTCGATAACGAGCAAGCAAAAAGGCTGTCACAGCGCATTTACAAAAACGCAATGACAGTCCTTGCCGAAAAGAAAACCGACGAGCCGTCAACTCATCGCGGCTAATTGCTTGCCGTAAAGTTTGTATTCCGATAGCGGCAACTCCACTTGGCAATAATATTCAAGCCTATTTACTTGTAATATTACTATGTTCTTTTTTATAGCCTTGCGGTGCACCAACTCTTAATAGCTTGAACTTCTTTATCGTAAAAAGACGTTCGGGCTTTTTTGTTATTTAGATTATTTACAGTTATAGATAACAAACGGAAACCGTCATGATATTTATTTGTATCGAGAAAATTTTTTTCTGTCGAGCAATAATTGTGCACCGTGCTCGCCGTTATCGAGTGCCTTTTTATACCATTCCATCGCTTTGAGCAGGTTCTTTGCTACACCCTCGCCGCATTCGTACATAGCACCTAAACACAACATTGAATCGGTATCTCCCAGCTCGGCGGCTTTTTCGTACCACTTTACGGCAAGCCCGCAATTCTTTTTTACGCCGACACCGTGTCTGTATGCGCACGCGACGTTATAGATCGCCATTGTATTATTCTGTTCGGCGGCTTTCAAATACCAAGCGGCTGCTTCGGCTTTGCT
Source organism: uncultured Christensenellaceae bacterium (assembly GCA_910586925.1). Classification (GTDB taxonomy): domain Bacteria; phylum Bacillota; class Clostridia; order Christensenellales; family Pumilibacteraceae; genus Anaerocaecibacter. The sequence continues at coordinate 151,987 of CAJUKG010000005.1, forward strand.
TTTCTTAACGCCTATACCGGCGGAATAGCAATAACCCAAATCACTTTGCGCTTGTGCATTCCCTTGTTCTGCAGAGCGTTTGAGCCATTTGAACGCTTCTTTGCCGTCTGCGCGGACACCGTTTCCTACCTGATAACACCAGCCGACATGCAACTGCGCCCTATCGTCACCCTGTTCGGCGGCTTTCATATGCCAAAAAAACGCCTTTTCCTGATCACGAGTAACACCGTGTCCCTCCTCATAACACATGGCGAGATTGTACTGCGCACGCATATCGCCTTGTTTTGCCGCACGGCGAAACCACCGCGCCGCTTCATACAAATCGCGCCCGACAGCCTTTCCGACCACAAAACACCAACCGTAGGCATTCTGCGCGGCAGGAAACCCGTTTTCCGCCGCCGAACGATATAGCCGAACGACTTCCGCCGAATTTTTTTCAGTGCCTATACCGTTTTCGTACAACACGGCAAGCGCATACTCGGACGGGGAATATCCGTAACTCGCCGCACGTTTGTAATAAGAAATTGCGTTATTTAAGTCTTTTTCCGTTCCGTCACCATGTTCGGCACATTCGCCGAGCTTATGGATCGCAGGCGGATATTCTTTATCTGCGGCTTGCTTAAAAAGACAGATCGCTTGCGGCTTATCGACCGCCTCGCCGATTCCGTCGAAATAACATTCACCCAAGCGATACAGTGCCGGGACACATCCCGCCCGTGCCGCTTGCGAAAACCAATAGAATGTTTTGTTTGCGGCAAGCGCACTGCCGTCGGTATATTTATAATACAACCCTAACCGATATTGCGCATCCGGATAATCGCGCTCCGCCGCCCTACTATACCACAAGAACGCATCTTCGTCGCTCTGCTCGACGCCTATCCCTTGTTCAAACAAATAAGCGAGATAGAACTGTGCGCGGACATTATCCTGCCGCGCGGATTTATCGAACCATTCTGCCGCGACGTCATAGTCATATTCTACTCCGTCGCCATGATAATAGCACACTCCGAGACAGAACTGCGCATGGTCGTCGCCCTTATCTGCGGCGGCAGTCCACAGTTTTACAGCGTCGGTTTTGTTGCCGCGCTCATAAGCCTCGACGGCACGGTCGCAAAGAGTTTCCGCGCTTTCCGTTTGAATCGCTTTTTCATTTTCGGAACGAGCGGGTTTATCCGCCTTATAAAAATACTTGATTATTCCGCCGTCCCAATCGGGTTTATCCATAATATTACTTTAATTTTTTCAGTGCTTTTTTAGCATTCGAATTCCCTTGCTCCGCCGCACGCGCATACCATTCCCTTGCCTCGTCGACGTCGCGTTCTACGCCTAATCCCTCGTTATAGCACACACCCAAAGCGTATTGTGCTTCGGGATCGCCTTGCCGAGCCGATTTCATGAACCATTCGACAGCCTGTTGCGGGTCTTCATCCACACCGATTCCTTCCATATAAAATAACGCTATCTTGCACTGCGCATCCGAGTCGCCGCGCTTTGCCGCTTGCAAAAACCAAAACGCCGCCTCCTCGTCGTCCTGTTCCACGCCGATTCCGTTATGTATATGCTGACCGAGATTGTATTGTGCTTCGGCATGCCCGCTTTCCGCCGCACGGCGGTAATATTCGACGGCAAGCTCATTGTTTACCTTTACACCCTTGCCGAATGCGTACACGTTGCCGAGATTGTATATCGCGTCGGTACTGCCAAGCTCCGCACCCTTTTCATACATCTCTATAGCGGTTTTCATATCGTGTTTTACGCCGCGACCTTCCTCGTAACAGCAACCCAGATTACAGTATGCCTGAAAATAATTGTTATGTGCCGAAATTTCATACCATTTCAGTGCTTCGCTCATATTGCGCGCCACACCGCAACCGTTCTCATAACACCAACCGACATAGCATTGCGCTTTAGCATGATTGCTTTGCGCCGCGAGCTTATAATACTTAAACGCCTCGATGGGATTCCGTTTAACGCCCTCACCGTCGTCGTATAATTCACCGAGTCGGAACATCGCTTCGGGCAAACCTTTCTCGGCGGCAAGCGCATAGTACTCTGCAGCTTTTTCATAGTCGCTCTTTACGCCCAGCCCTTCATAATAACCGATACCCACATACAGCATACCTGTGGGATCGCCGAGTTCGGCAGATTTCATAAACCAAGACAACGCTTCCTCGTCCTTTTTATCTGCATCGTCCACGCCTATTCCGTCAGCGCACAGCAAAGCGAGATTGTTCATCGCCTGCGTGCAATTCTGTTCTGCGGACTTTTTTAACCAACCGACAGCCTTTGACTCATCTTTTTCTACTCCGATGCCGTGCAAATAACACAGTCCCGCAAAGCACTGCGCATCCGCATGTCCGAGCGTGGCTGCCTTGATAAAATACTCGCCGGCAATCGCACCGCGCTTGTTTTCGTCGGGTTCGTCTACGCCGAAATTATAATTATAACATATGCCGAGCATATACAGTGCTTCGCCGCTTTCGACACTCTTCCATAACGCGATAGCTTCGGCATACCGTTTTTGCCCGTACAGTTCATTTGCTTCAGCACAAATTTCTTCGGCTGTTCTTTTATCGGTCGACATGATAAAACCTCTCAAACAGTAAGATTAAGATATAAATATTATAACACATCGAATATCGAATTGCAATAAATTATTAACTTAAAACACCGCTTTCGCTATCTTTATGTATGCTTTATATGTAGCCGAAAATGCCGTCACTGCATTGATCCACTCGCATCGACTAACTCACCGCCCTGCGTAGACGGGTTTGCCGACATGATTTCGCCCGCTTTCTTGAATGCGACTTTCGCGAGTATGACGGCGATGATTTCGTTTATGATCGCCGCGGCAACAATCGTTCCCGAGATTATCGCCGAAAGCGACGGGTCTATCGTCGAAAACGTATTTATCGCAATACCGGCAAAAACCAACGACACGCCGGAGTGCGGCAGCAACGTGAATCCGAGCCATTTTGTTACAGCAGGCTCCGCTTTCGTGATTTTGCCGCCCACGAACGAACACCCCACTTTGCCTATAGCTCGCGACACGATATACAGCACCGTGAATACGCCCGCGCCCGCAATCATGCGATAATCAAGCGGCATACCGAGATTTGCAATAACTATTACAAGCGCGATATTTAGTACGGGCGTGTATTTTTTCATCATGACCGTCTGCTTTTGTCCGTCGATCAAGTTTGCGACCGAAGCCGAGAACGCCATGCCAATCAGCAAATAATTGAGCACGAACGAATGAAAGACAAAAGAATCCAAAACAAGCCCGATAATGATACAGCAAACCAGCCCCGCGAGAAAAACAACAAAACACAACGTTCCGTTTTTGATTTTGCGCAGCACGAATCCCGTCAATACTCCGAATCCTATGCCGATGACAAACGGGAATAAAATCATGCCGACGATAAAAAGCGCGGACGCACCCCGTCCGCCATTTACCGCGCCGATCACGGATATAGTCGTAAAGAACACGATAACCCCTATAACATCGTCTATAGCGGCGAGCGGAATCAAAGTTTTGGTAACGGGACCGTCCGTATGATACTCGTTAACTATAGACAGTGCCGGCGCAGGCGCGGTAGCAAGCGCGATGCCGCCGAATACAAAAGCGAGATATATCGGTATTTTCGCGATCACGAACGTTACGGCAAACACGACAGATACAAACAGGAACGTACCGAGAGCCTGTATTACGGTTATGCCCATGATCTGTTTGCCGGACCGTGCGATCTGCTTGAATATAATTTCTCTGCCTATCATTACACCGGCAAAGCACTCGAAAATTTTAACGAATATTTTGTACCATGCCGCATCCGTAATTTCAAATGTGACCACGCCGACAAGATACGGTCCGAAAACTATCCCCGTTATCAACCAGCCCAAAATTGCGGGCAATCCGATTCTCGAAACCAATTTGCCTACCGAAAACGCTATACACAAAATACCGAATACTCTCAAAATATCGACTATCATATCAACAGCTCCAGCTTTTGCACAATCGCTCGCGTCAAAGGTTTTCCGTTCGAATTTTCGATCGCACCGTCTATAATAAAAACGGCGGCTTCATCCGCAGGCGATATTGCGGTTATAAATTTTCTCCGAATTTCGTTATGTTTCGTCTCCGCAAACTCTCTCAACGCATTATTCAACGCATATTTATTAAACACGTCCGCGCGCACCATACACCACGAACGATAATACAAATCAAGAAGCTCCGAAAACCGCCCGCCTTTTTCGACCGTCGCGCACGCATCAAATTCTTTAACGGTTTCGGCATAGAATTTTTCGTACACGGCAACCGCCAAATCCTCTTTGCTCGGAAAATACTTATACACTGTCTTTTTCGATATTTTAAGTTCGCTTGCAATGGTGTCTACCGAAAACCGCAACCCGTCTCTTTGCAATCCGCGCATAGATACGTCTATTATCTTCGTTCTCATATAGGAAACAAAATCCTCCGTGCTTTGTTTCCATTATATACTATTACTATTCAAATTGCAACAAAAAAAGCGACATGATTTGCCGTATTATGATTTTGACCGACAAAAAAACGCAGACGAAAAATCATTCGCAATGCAAAATCCGCTCGACATTCGCGAACGGATTTCATTTGCTTTCAAGTAAAGGTATTTGTTTTTCACGTCGATCACTTCTTTCTCGCGGGACGGGCGCGCTTCGGTTTCTCGGCTTTTCCCGTTTCCGCCTGCGCTTCTTCGACGGCGGCGACGGACGCGGTTTCGCTTTTCGGATTTTCCGCGCTCGCCTCCTCCGCCTTGATCTTTTTTGCGGCTTTCGCGGAAGTCTTTGTCGCAGTTTGAAGCTCTGCGAGCTGTTTCGCTTCGGGCGGCACTACGTGAACGTCGAGCTGATCGAAAGGAATTTCGATGCCGTTCTCCTCGAATGCGGCGAGGATCTGTTCATGCAAGTCGAAATATACCGTCCAATAGTCTGCGTTCTTGGACCAGGCGCGAACGGTAAAATCGAGCGAACTGCTGCCGTGCGCATTGAGTCTTATCATCGGCTCGGGGTCTTTGAGCGCAAGCTCGTTATTGTCGATAACCGTTCTGATTATCTCTTTCACTTTCTCTACGTCGGTGCCGTACGCCGCAGAAATGACGAGGTCGACGCGGCGGGTCGGTTGCGTAGTATAGTTGATGACGCTCGAAGTGGAGATCTTGTTATTGGGCAGCACCACGGTGCGCTGATCGGGAGTGATGAGCCGAGTATTCACGATCGTGATGCGGTCGATGTTCCCCGTTATGCCGTCGATTTCGACGAGGTCGCCTTCCACAAACGGTTTTGTAACGACGATTTCTATACCGCTCGCAAAGTTGGATATGACGTCCTGCACTGCGAGCGAGATAGCCAATGCGCCGACGGAAACGAGCGCGACAAGGCTTGTAGTCGGTATGCCGAGAAGCGACAGCAACGCGATCAAGTAAATAACGTACAAAAATATCTTGATTATCGACGTTATAAACTTCGCCGCCATGCTGTTGAGCTTCGAGCGTTTCATGATTTTTTTGAACACATGAAGAAGAATTTTTATGACTATAATGCCGAATATCAGCACAGCCACGAAAATGAGTATCGTCGTCCAATTATTGACGAAAAAATCTTTGATCGTGTTCCACATAGATTCGTACCAAGGCATGATTTATCTCCCTAAAACGTTATCATAAACATGATAACACCGCAAAGCAAATTTGTAAAGCATTTACATTGACTTAATGCAAAGTTTTTGGTATAATTCGATTGGAGGTCCCCCGTGAAAAATTCCGCAAATTTTACGATACGCCCTTTAACCGCCGCCGACAAACCGCAGCTGCTCGAAATAATGACGGCGTTCTACAATTCCCCCGCACTGCTGCACCACACGCCGCGGCGCGTGCTTTCGCGCGTTATCGACGATTGTGTCGGCGACATGCCGTTTTTATGCGGTTACGCCGCCGTAGACGGCTCGAACACTATACTCGGCTACACAATGCACTCCGTCGGGTATTCGACCGAATACGGCGGTATTTGCGTCACTGTGGAAGATCTTTACGTCGCGCCCGAGCACCGCGGACTCGGCGCGGGAAAAGCACTTCTCGACTTTGCCGACACTGCGCACAAAGGCGCGGTCCGCGTGAGATTGGAAGTCGCGCGCGACAATGTTTCCGCCGCCGAGCTGTACAGCCGTCACGGATACACCGATATAGAATACCGACAAATGGGCAAGATCCTCGGCGGCGATGATATTGCCGAATAATCATCTCAATAATAAATCCAACAAAAAACGGACGACTTGCTTTACATACAGTCGCCCGTTTTGTATTTGAGTTCTTCTATTCAAGCTCGAACGCGCCCGTATACAACTGATAATACTGACCTTTTTGCTCGATTAGCTTTTCGTGGCTGCCGCGCTCGATTATCCTGCCGTGGTCGAGCACGATGATCACGTCGGAGTTTTTGACGGTCGACAGGCGGTGCGCGATTACGAACACCGTTCTGCCCTGCATGAGCGCGTCCATGCCGCGCGACACGATCGCCTCCGTGCGTGTATCTATGGACGACGTCGCTTCGTCGAGTATCATGACGGGCGGATCGGCTACGGCGGCACGCGCTATCGCAACGAGCTGACGCTGACCTTGCGAAAGGTTTGCGCCGTTACCCGACAGCATGGTATTGTACCCGTCCGGCAGTCGCGTTATAAAGTCGTCCGCGCCCGCGAGCTTTGCGGCGGCGATACATTCTTCGTCCGTTGCGTCGAGCTTGCCGTATCTGATATTATCCATGACCGTACCCGTGAACAGGTTGGTTTCCTGCAAGACTATGCCGAGCGAGCGACGCAGATCCGCTTTCTTGATCTTATTGATATTGATACCGTCGTATCTGATTTTACCGTCGGCTATGTCGTAAAACCTGTTGATGAGGTTGGTTATCGTGGTTTTGCCCGCGCCCGTCGCGCCGACGAACGCTACTTTTTGACCGGGCTTGGCGAACACCGACACATCGTGAAGGACATATTTCTCTCCGTCGTACGAGAAATCGACTTCGTGCATTTCTATATCGCCCATGAGTCGCGTGTACGTGACCGTACCGTCGCCGTGCGGATGTTTCCACGCCCAAAGACCCGTATGCTCCTCGCACTCGACAAGCTCGCCGTTTTCTTCTTTTGCATTGACGAGCATGACGTAGCCGTCGTCCACTTCCGATTTTTCGTCTATGAGCGCGAATATTCTGCTCGCACCCGCAAGACCCATAACGACCGAGTTCACCTGATTGGATACTTGATTGATGTTGTTGCAGAACTGCCGCGTCATTTGCAAAAACGCGATCACAAGCGCGACGCCGAACACAGGCAGAACCGAACCTACCGCCGTACCTATCGACACGTTACCTACGCCCTGCAGTATGAACACGCCGCCGAGCGTCGCGATAAGCACGTACAGCACATGCCCGATATTGCCGAGGATAGGCATAAGCATGTTCGCATAGCGGTTGGCGCGGTTGGACTGGTCGTACCAATAGTCGTTCACCTTGTCGAAATCCGCTTTGGCTTCTTCTTCGTGACAGAAAACCTTGACGACCTTTTGACCGTTGAGCATTTCTTCCACGAAGCCTTCCACTCTGCCCATCGCCTTTTGCTGACCGACAAAGTATTTACCCGCACCGCCGCCGACCGTTTTCGTTACGAGCATGATAATTACGACGCCGACGAGCACGACGAGCGTGAGCCACAGGCTGTACCAAAGCATTATTATAAACAGCGTAAGCACCATTATGCCCGAAATGAGCAGCTGCGGAATAGACTCGGAGATCATTTGACGGAGCGAGTCCATATCGTTCGTGTAGTAGCTCATTATGTCGCCGTTCTTGTTGGTGTCGAAATACCTGATCGGCAAGTCCTGCATGCCGTTGAACATCATTTCGCGCATCTTTTTGAGATAGCCCTGCGTGATGATCGCCATGAACTGTTTGTATATCGCGCCGGAAATGAGCGAAAACACATACAATCCGATGAGCGTGAGCATGTACTTGATTATTTCACCGCCGTATGCAGCCCAAGCGTCGGACACCAAGCCGGAATTGACAGCCTTTATCGCGTCGCCGACTACGGTGAATACGCGTTCCATGAATATGGACGGAAGCGAGCTTATTACCGCGTTGCAAACGACGAAAAACAGTGCGAACGCCGTCATTTTGGGATAGAACTTAAACAGGGTCTTGATCACTCGACCGAGTACGCCCTTTTTAACGGGAGGGCGTTTCCCGACAGCCTTATTTGCCATTGTCGTCCCCTCCTTTGTTCTGGGTGTTGTACACTTCGGTGTAGATCTCGTTTTTGCCGAGAAGTTCCGCATGCGTGCCGACGGCGTCTATCTTGCCGCCGTTCATTATGACTATGCGGTCGGCGTCCTCTACCGACGACGTGCGTTGCGCTATTATTATCTTCGTCGTTTCGGGAATGTACTCGCGGAACGCCTTGCGAATGAGCGCGTCGGTACGGGTATCGACGGCACTCGTCGAATCGTCGAGAATGAGTATCTTCGGCTTTTTGAGAAGCGCACGCGCGATACAGAGCCGTTGCTTCTGCCCGCCCGAAACGTTTGCGCCGCCCTGCTCGATATGCGTATCGTAACCGTCGGGGAAAGACGTTACGAACTCGTCGGCTTGAGCGAGTTTGCACGCCTCGACAAGTTCCTCGTCCGTCGCGTCGGGATTGCCCCAGCGCAAATTCTCTTTGATCGTGCCCGTGAACAGTTCGTTCTTTTGCAATACCACGGCGACTTGATTGCGGAGAGAATTGAGATCGTACTCGCGCACGTCTACTCCGCCCACTTTGACGTCGCCCTCGGTGACGTCGTAAAGCCGCGAAATAAGATTGACGAGCGACGTTTTGCTCGACCCCGTTCCGCCTATAATACCTATCGTTTCGCCCGACTTGATATGCAAATCGACGCCCTCGAGCACGTTTCGTTCGGCGGCGAGCGAATACTTGAAATTCACTCCGTCGAAATCTATCGAACCGTCTTTCACTTCGTGCACTGCGTTCTCGGGACTCGACAGCGTACTTTTCTCCTCGAGTATCTCGCAGATACGCCGCGCGCTCTCTATCGACATGACGATCATAACGAACACCATGGAGAACATCATGAGCGACATCAGTATTTGCATGCCGTATACTATGAGTTGCGAAACGTCGCCTACGTTTAGCGTCGTGCCGGACGACTTGAGTATCATGTACGACCCGACGAACAGCACCGACGACAGCACGCCGTAAAAGAACAGCTGCATGACGGGGTTGCTCCAAGCGAGTATGCGCTCGGCTTTGGTAAAGTCCACTTGAAGTTCGGTCGCCGCCTTGTCGAACTTGCGTTTTTCATAGTCCTCGCGCACGAACGACTTGACGACGCGCATGCCGCGGATATTTTCCTGTATGGACTCGTTCAGATTATCGTACCTCTTGAACAGCCGTTTGAAAAGCGGCATAACCTTGAGCATGATAATGAGGAGTATCGCAGTAAGCGGCGGAATAACGCCGACGAATATCCAACCGAGATTTCCGCCCATGATAAACGTCATGATGAGCGAAAATATCATCATAAGCGGCGAACGGATCGCGATACGAATTATCATCATGTATGCGAACTGCACGTTTGTGACGTCGGTCGTCATGCGCGTTACGAGCGACGGCGTGGAAAACTTGTCTATGTTCTCGAACGAAAAATCCTGAATTCCGTAGTACAGATCTTTGCGCAAGTTCTTTGCGAACCCCGCGGAAGCCTTCGCGCAAAACGCGCCCGAAAGCGCGCCGCAAGCGAGCGATGCGAACGATGTGGCGAGAAGTATTCCGCCGTACATGAGTATCTCGCTCAATTCGATCGTTTCGCCCGCTTCGATATTGACGTCGATCGCGTTGACGAGCATTGCCACGATAAACGGAATCAAACACTCGAGAATGACTTCAAAAGACACGAAAATAGGCGTGAGAATAGACGCCGCTTTATACTCTCTTATACTTTTTGCCAATACTTTAATCATTGCGTAACCTTTACATATATTCGGATTTAATAAGTGTTTATTTAGTTTATCACGCAATAAAATTTTTGTCAACTTTTTTTCGCGGGTTTATACGCAAAAAATTCGGATCGCATTTTCACGCGATCCGAATTTTTTTGATTGCATTTAATTACAGAAGTATGCAGATTATGCCGCCCCTACCCTCGTTCACGATACGCGAGAGGGTCTTGCGCATTTTCTTTTGCGCATCCTCGGGCATGGCGCACAGCTTGTTGTTAAGCCCCTCGTTGACGAGGCTGTCGAGCGATTTCCCGAACATGTTCGTTTGCCAAATACCTTTGGGATTTTGCTCGAACTCGGACAGGAGATAGTTTACAAGCTCCTCGCTCTGCTGTTCGGTACCGACCACGGGACACACTTCCGTTTCGATATCCACACGCATTATGTGCAGGCTGGGCGCGGACGCTTTGAGCTTTACGCCGAACCGCGAGCCTTGCTTGAATATCTGCGGTTCTTGAAGGGTCATTTCGTCCATTGTCGGAGTGACTACGCCGTATCCCGTTTCGGCTACCTCGTTCAAGGCTTTACTCATTTTGTCGAACGCGCGTTTCGCTTTTACAAGCTCGCCGAGCGACGACATAAGGTCGAACTCGTCGCGAATATCGACGCCGAACTCCTCTTGCAATGCGCGGTAGAACAGCCCGGGCTTTTCGCGCACCGAGTACACCGCCCTGCCTTTATCAAGCTCTACGGCTTTCAGTTCTACCGCGTCGAAAAATTCGGAGGTCATTTCCTGTTCGCCTGCGGTGCAGTCGCGCATTTTGCACTTTGCGGTCGCAAGCGACATAGCGGTTTCGGTGAGTTCTTTCACGATCGCGTTATCGGCTTCGAGTGCTCTTATCCAATTCGCGGTTTCGAAATATATATCGCGCAGCGGGAACTCGTACAAAACGTTCTCGAACAGTTTTACCACGTCGTTCTTGTTAAGACTCGCGACGTTCATGGGAACGACCGCCGTGCCGTACTTTTCGGCAAGACCTTTCGCGAGTTTCTTGGTTTCCTGCGATCCCGGCACCGACGAATTGAGCACGATCACGAACGGCTTGCCGAGTGCTTTAAGCTCGCTTACGGTGCGCTCTTCCGCCGCGACGTACGCATCGCGCGGCAATTCGGTCTTGATAGAACCGTCGCTCGTCATAACGACGCCGATAGTCGAATGATCGGCGATCACCTTGCGCGTTCCGATTTCGGCGGCGCGCTCGAACGGTATCGGCGCGTCGTTCCAAGGCGTTTTGACCATGCGCTCGCCGTCGCCGTCCTTATGTCCCGTCGCGCCGTCCACCATGTACCCCACACAGTCCACGAGCCGCACCGAGATCTCGGCGACGTCGTTGAGTCGCACCGTCACCGCTTCCGACGGCACAAACTTGGGCTGCGTCGTCATGACGGCTTTGCCCTCCGCGCTCTGCGGCAGTTCGTCGCGCATGCGCTCAAGCTCGTAGCCGCTTGCCGACGGAATGACAAATGCGTTCATAAAATTGGTTATGAATGTCGATTTGCCGGAGCGCACAGGACCGACGACGCCGATATAAATATCTCCGCCGGTCCGTTCCGTAATATCTTTGTAAACGTCGTACTCTTCCATGTTACCTCCCGTCAGACAAGGTTTTTTTGCTAATTGATTGTATGTCGCAGTTAAACCGTTTATGCCGACCACATTGAATACGCTTTTAATATATGAGTGCGATCGAGGCAATATAACAAGAATACATAAAAATTATTCGGCACAAAAAAAGAAGCATTGCGAACGCTTCTTTTTATATGTATGGATATTTAGGAAATTCAGAGATAGAGATTTGTCGTGTCCGGATAGTGAACATCAAGCCAAATATCGCTAAAATAAAGTTTTTTCCACATAGTTCCGCTAATGTCCTGACTGACCGAAGCATAATAACTAATATACAAAGTGTTCGTTCTCAACTTCAAATCAATGTCGAAGCTATAGCTTTTATATGTTGTTTCGGCTACAGTGAAAGTATTTTTATTCAAAAAATTACTGTCACTCACCAAAACGTCATCATAGAAATAAAAGCCGCCCGTACCGATAGCACCCACATTCCATTTCATCTTCGCATGAAACGATAATTTAATATCCGCTCCGCTTGCGGGAATATATTCGGATAAATCGAGCTTTGACCGCCAGTCTGCCGACGGACCTTTTTTCTGTCCCGCACAAATCGAATCCGAATTGTACGTCTGCTGTTCCGCTGTTATCAATATTTTTTTCACAGTCATTGCCTTATACCAACCTGCTTTAAGTTTTGTACTCGTTGCGGGCATGGTAGTTCTCGTATATTGTTCTTTATCTTCGGTGTACCAACCCGCAAAGATAAAATCTTCTTTCTCGGGCGTAGGTAATTTTATACTTTCGCCCGCCGCTACGGAAATATCGTTTACTTCCGATCCGCCGTTGCTGTCAAACACGATTTTTGCCTGCCACACCGCTTTAAGACTTACGCTCTTTGTCGGCATAGTCGAATATTCCGCGGTCTTGCCGTCGAGCGTTTCCCACTTTACAAACTTATATCCGTCTTTTGTCGGTGTCGGTAAAGATATATTCGCACCCGCCCGCGCAACGACTGCATTGACTTCGTCGCCGCCGTCGGTATCGAGTTCTATAACGGGCGCGTACTCAACCGCATACAATACGGTATCGCCCTCTATATTGCCGTTGAACAGTTCCGACTTGTCGCTCTTTTTAGACCAGGTTAAAGGTGCTTCGCCGTTCTTTCTCGTTTTGGTGACGATTTTACTTACGGGGGTATTCCACTCCGCTTTGACTATTTCTTCGTCCATACCTTCGTCGAAATAGCATGTAACGTTAAACTTTTCGGTTTCAAACCCCGCATACAAATAAATATAGCCGTCGCTCGCGAGCGTAAAGTTGATTTCATTTACGACCGATACTTTTGGCAGCGTGCCGTACATATCCGCGACCTGAACACCCTTGCCGTTCTCTTGCGTATACCAACCCGTGAAGTTCTTATGTTCGAGCGACAGGTTTTTGGGAAGTTCGGGAAGTTCGGTACCGTAATCTACTTTAAGTTGCCTGCTCCCCGTAACCGTCGCACCTTGATAGTCTAAAATTACGGTATATTCTTTTGCCTTGTACTGCGGGTATAAGACGATACTCCTGCCCTCGTTATAAGGCGACACCGAAGATCCGCTTGCGGTTACATATTGCGTTCCGCCCACTTCCGCATCGTACAGCCCCAAAAAGATATATCCCGTCTTTTCGGGAATGACCGCCAAAGAATACGGCTGACCTTGCGTGACGGTGATCTGCTTTGCCCCGCTCTCGTCGGTGTACTGTATGGTGTACTCTTTCGGTGCAGTCGGTTCGTTATCGGAAGCACAGCCTATAAACCCGACGCTCAAAGTCGCCGCGAGTACCGCACACACAATACCGTAAAATACTTTTTTCATAAACTCCTCCGATTTTGTAATTTAATATTGCTTTGCCTCTGCATCATTTATAGCAATACGCTATAAACTAATTTATTATATAACAGTTTGCTATAATTGTCAAGAGGTTTCATATAAATTATGGGAATGAACATTTTTCGGGAACGGCTATACGAGCTTCGCAAGCTGAACAAGATGACGCAGGTAAACGTTGCGGAATACTTGAACATAAGTCAACCGTCGTATATTCGTTACGAAAACGGCGGCGCGGAACCGAGCCTTGAGAATTTGGTCAAACTTGCCGATTTGTTTGACGTCACCACCGATTACCTGCTCGGGCGAACGAATTACTGAATACAAAACAAGCGTTAGAGTTTTTCGCTCCGACGCTTGTTTTTTAGTGATATTTAATGTATTACTCCGCTCGCTTTGCTAACATAACGGAAAACTTTTTTATTCCGCGACGATCGTTTCGTCGAACAGTATCGCCCTGTCGCGAAAAGGTTTAGCCTTTTTCGGCTTTACGAGCACCACTCTGCCTTCGGTTCCAGAAAACAGCTTGACGAGGTTTTTCCTGTGCGCGAACAGGCTCAACGCATACATTGCGAATAGTATGACCGCACAATATACGCCGAGCGGATTTTGCGTGGCGCGCAAGCTCTCTACCGCAAGCGGCGCGCTCATCATTATGAACGATGTGAGCGACCCGATCTGCGTAATAAAGAGGAACGCGACCCCTATCGCGAATGCGCCGAGCGTATACAGCGGTTGCATCGTCAAGCACACGCCGATAGTCGTCGCCGCGCCCTTGCCGCCCTTGAACTTCATGGTTACGGGGTATATGTGCCCGAGCACCGCGCAAAACCCGCCGACGTACATGCCCATTCTGTCCGCACCGAGCCGCAGGAACTCGCCGCCGCCCATGAACAGCCAGCCGAGCAGGCACGGAACGACGCCCTTGAGCACGTCGAGCACGAGCGTGAGCACGCCGAGTATTTTTCCGTACGAGCGCAACATGTTCATAGTGCCGGGATTTCCGCTGCCGCACTGCCGAATGTCCTTGCCTTTGATTCGGCTTATGAGTATCGCGCTGTTTATATTACCTATAAAATACGCACCGAGCGCAACGAGCACGCCCGCCAAAATTTGCATTTGTATCGAAATCGTCATATGTTTATTCCTCGCGCCCGATAAACTTCAGTTTTATCGGCGTTCCCGAAAAGTCGAATGCGCGCCGCAACGCATTTTCCAAATACCGCTCGTACGAAAAATGTATCAGTTTTGCGTCGTTGACTTTGAACACGAACAGCGGCGGGCACACACCCGGCTGCGACACGTACAATATTTTCGCTTTCCTGCCCTTTCGCGCCGTCGGCTCCGTCGCGGCTACGGCTTGTCCGACAAGCTCGTTCAAAAGCCCCGTCGCTATGCGCCGCGTCGCGTTTTGATACGACAGCTTCGCCGCCTCGATGATTTTTTCCACGCGCTGTCCCGTGACGGCAGACACCGACACGCTCGTGAAATAGCTCATGAACGCAAGATGCTCTTTCAGCTCGTCCGTCTTGCGCTTGAGCGTACCCGTATCTTTTTCCACGGCGTCCCACTTATTGAGCACCAATACCGACGGCTTGCCTTCTTCGTGCACAAGCCCCGCGATCTTTTCGTCCTGTTCGGTTATCGGCTGCGTCGCGTCCACGACGATAAGCACCACGTCCGCACGCTTGATGGCGGAAATGGCGCGGATCACCGAATACCGCTCCACCGATCCGTCTGGTATATCGCGTTTGCGCCGCATGCCCGCCGTATCTATAATGATATAATCTTCGCCGCCGATACTGACGAGCGTATCCACCGCGTCGCGAGTCGTTCCCGCAACGTCGGATACGATACTGCGCTCATAACCCGACAGTCTGTTTACGAGCGAACTTTTTCCCACGTTCGGCTTGCCGACGATCGCGATCGCCAGCGGTTTTTCTTCGTCGCCGTCCGCCGTGATTTCAAACCCGTCGCATACCGCATCGAGCATGTCGCCTACGCCCGAGCCGTGCTCGGCGGAAATAAGATGCGGCTCGCCAAGTCCCAGCGAGTAAAAATCATAAACGTTGTCGCGGTTGGCGGAATCCGCTTTATTCACGGCGAGCACAACGTTTCGCCCGCTCTTGCGCAAGATCTCCGCAATATCCGTGTCGCCCGGCATTACACCCTGCTTGACGTCGGTCACGAAAATAACGACGTCGGCAAGCTCCGCCGCGTCGAGTGCCTGACGCTTGACCGACCGCGAAATGTCGTCGTCGAGGTCGTCTATCCCGCCCGTGTCTATGAGCGTAAACTCCCTGCCGCACCACTCGCAATCGGCGTACAGTCTGTCACGCGTAACGCCCGGCATGTCGTCAACAATGGCGACGCGCCGTCCGCTTATCCTGTTTATGAGAGTGGACTTTCCGACGTTCGGACGTCCTACAATGGCTACGGTAGGTTTCATACACCGAAATTATATCACGTTGCATACAAAAAGTAAAGCAAACCTACTTCTTTTGATAAAAGAAGTAGGCAAGAAAATTTTACATGAAATAATTATCGTTTATCTTTGCGTTTCGGCTCTGTAAAATAAACTGTCTTAATATTGAAATATCGTTTTTCAATAAAAGAAGTGGGCAAGAAAATTTTGCATGAAATAATTATCGTTTATCTTTGCGTTTCGGCTCTGTATATACCTATCGAAATTCGGTTCTATATAACATGCCTATTCGTCGAAATATCTTTTATATTCGTCGGAATCGAAGTCCTCGCCCTGCTCGCTCATCATAGCGGCGGTACGGCGATGGCGGCGCGTCGACATCGTGCGGCGTATTGCGGCTATCGCCTCGAACAGCACCACCGCAAACACGGCAGCGAGTATTACCGCATCGAACGTGGCGGCAGACCCTATCTGCATTGGCGCGGAATACACGTACACATTGACGGCGGACGCTATGATCTCGCCTATCGGCACACCCGAAAACACGCCCGCGAGCGCGGCGAGTTTCGTTTTGGCGACGAGATACGCGACCGCGCCGACGAGAAATCCGACGATAAGCACCGACACAACGTCGCCTACAAGCGGCGATATTATCAGTCGCACCGACACCGTGAGAGCTACGGTTACGGCGGTCGTCACGACGGCGCGCGATACTTCCCGCGTCCGCGCCGCGAGCACGTAAAACACGACCGCGAACACGACGGGTGCGATAAATCCCGCAACATTGAAAACTACGCCGCCTATCGCGAACGACGGAACGAACGCACTGCCGATAAGCAATCCGATCATTATAAACGCCAGCCAATACGCCACGCCGAAACTCTTAAACACCCGCTCCGCCACGCCGAAAAACAACAGCACGGCTACAAGTCCGCAAAGCACAAGTCCGATAATCATGCAAAGTATTATCGACGGATAAAACAAAAAATATACGGACTACAATAAACCGAAAGCCGCCCCGTCATCTCGACCAAACGAGCGCAAGCGAGTGTGCGGAGAGATCTTCCGTGATGGGTCGGTTTTTATAACGGCATTTTATATGAATAGATTTCTCCGCCACGCGCTTCGTTTCTCTCGCGCTTCGGTCGAAATGACAGGTCGGTGCGGGCACGTATCGCACGGTCGAAATGACAGAATACGGTAAAATTGATAAATGCGGCAGACAATCGCGTCCGCCGCATTCTTAATCGTTAATTGTTATTACGCCACTCCTATCCACTGCGTATAACGGCGCAAGCCTTCGGAGTTGTTCCCTTTCATGTATTCGAGGAAATCGAAATTCTTCCATTTGGATTTATCGAGGTTGTACACTCTGACCGAATCTATCATTATATCGGGCGCGGGCGGCTTCCACTGATACCCGCTCGACATGCCGATATTGGGCGAAGCGGTCGCGGCTATCGCTTTGATATTTTCGAGCGTTTTTTCGTTGAGCACTCTGCCGACGAGCGTCGCGTTTATTTCGTACATCGTCTGCTTGCCGTTGCTGTCGAGGCTCGCGATCTGATTGGTGGGCTGCGGCGAATACGACAGTTGAAATTCGGTCGCACTGTTGTTGTACCAGAACGCAAGTACGCCTTCTTTTTCGAGGTCGCGCGCCGTCGTACCGTTTTTGTCCGCACGCAGTCTGTATCCGAATTTATCGGTAACTTTATCGAACAGATTATTGGGCAACGCGCCGAACTTTTCGCAGAACGCTTTGCTGTCCTTGTGATGCTTCGTGCGCGCGTAATCGCTCGAGCTGTAATTGGCGGACGGCTGTCCTTCGTACCCGCCGAACCGCAACCAGCCGTTCTGCGCATCGAAAAACACCGTGTTGTCGAAATACTTGTTCTCGGCGAGGAATATGAAGTTGGTAGCCGCGGTATCGTATTCCGATTCCTGCACCTCGTACTCGAGCACCATGCCGTTGGACAGGTTAAACCGCGCGACGATCACGCCGACGCCGCGGTACGGATTGACCGCATACGCGATCGCGGGCGCGATAAGCGCGGCAAGAATAAGCACGACCGCCACGCAAATGACGGCGGTTATGATTGCGGTCACGCGCTTGGAACGCGCTTGCACGGCTATCATTTGCCGCTCGCTTTCCTCGCGAATGTCCGTAGCCGAAACGGGTTTCTGTGTTTTGGGCGTTTGTTGCCGCTTGTTCGCTTTTTTATTGTTCTCCGCTTGACGCAATGCTTTGCGCTCTTTCGCGGTAAGCGAATATGTGCGTTTCTCTTTCAAAATTACATCGTCCTATAGTTGAAATTATCTTGCTCGGTATGCACGCATATCCTTGCGTTTTCCGATTCTCGATTTATTTTCGATTGTTCTGTCTGTTGAGCCGTTCTTCGCGTTCGCGCTTCAACCGTTCCGCCCGCTCTTGTATTTCGCGGTTGCGATCATTATTGCCGCGTTCGCCGCGCTCGGGCGCGTGTCTTAACTGCGCACGGTCCGGAACGGCACGCCCGCGCTCGGGAACCGATCTTCCGCCGCGCTCGGGCGGTGTGCGATGCGATAAAGTCGGCGACTGCTCGCGTTGTTCGGGCTGTTCGCGTTGTTCGGGTTGTTCGTATCGCTCGGGCTGTTCGTGTCGCACGGGCGGCGCGGGCTTTTCCTCAACGACCTCCGCCACTGCTTCGGCTTCCGCTTCCTTTACCGTTTCTCTGTCGAACTCGCGCAGGAATGCGTCGAAATCCTCGTCGCTGATCGGCGGTTCGCTCGGCTTTTCCGTTTCTTCGGGCACAAGTTCGTCGGTGACGAAATCGTCGGGGCTTTGCACGCTCTCGCCCGAAAAATAGTCGCGCACCGATTCCGACTTCTGTTCGGAATGAGTATACATGGCTTCTATGGCTTGCTTCTGCACCGCTTCGCTGCTGTTAAGTTCGTGCGTAGTAAGTACGCGTTCCGTTTCCACAAGGCTCGTGCCGTCTATGGGCTGTGTGATCGGTTCTGCATCTACGCCGACCGTCACGGCGGTCTTGGTCTTGCGCTTGGGCGAGATCGGCATGATCGGAACTTCGGGCACGGCATCCGCCTGTTCGGAATTATCGGCGAAACTGCGCATTGCGTCGTTCATGTTTTGCAAATCGTCTTCCTCGAGCGTGTCTATAGGCATTACGACGGGTTCGGGTTTTACCTGCTGTACATTCTGCGCCGCGGGTTGCACGGGTTGCACGGGCTGTACGGGCGGTGCCTGCCGATCCGCTTGCATTTGCGGAGCCTGTTGCACGACCCCGATCGGCGGTTGCTCGATAACGGGAGAAATCGGTTGCGGCGGCACGACGTACACGTTCTTGTCGCCTTGCAGGTTGCGCTTGTAATACACCGCTTTTATAAGATTGGTGTAAGGCAATATGAATATAAAGCCCAGCCCGAGCGTAAACACGCCGAGCAGGTACCAACCCATGAGCGACATACTCAAACTGAAATACGCGCCCGTCTTGCCGCTCATGACCTTGTTCGATGCGGACAGCGCGGTTTTTGCCGTCATTTTGGGATTGGCTATAAGCAGATAGTTTGCCATAGACGTGCGTATCAAATATATCACGCCCGGCACGATCAAACACAACAGCAACAGCAGTCCCAAGAACGTGCGTTGCAGGTTGAGCAAGAATATTTTACTTACGTTGCTGCGTGCGAGCGTTTCGCCCAGCCGCCGAATATTATACGGCTTGCAACGGTATGTGGCGAGATAGAAGTCCACAAGACAGAAGTTGATAGTGCCGATACCCACAACCGCTATGAACAGCAACAGCAGTCCGTAACACAGCATGACTATCGAAGCGGACGGTATAGCACTCATTCCTACGCACGACATGACAATCAACGCCATGAGCGTGATCATAAGCGTTAACTCTACCGTGTAAACGATAACAGCTTGGTGCATATTCAGCGCGAGTTTTTTCCGCGCTTCTTCTTTTATGTCCTTAACAGTCATGGTTGTCTATATTGTACAATATTTTGCATGCAATGTCAATAACTTTATTGACGTTATTGTTCGAGAAATCTCAAATCGAATCCGTTATCGGCGACGAAAATCTTGCCGTTCAAATATTCCAAACCGTCCGTCAGTCCGTCGAACTCGAGGCGGACCGCCGCGAGCATTTGCGTATCGGGCGCGCCCGCGATCGTGCGCGCACCGCCGTACTTATGCTCGCCAGCTATGGGACAGCCTATAAAACACAGGTGCGCGCGTATCTGGTGAGTGCGTCCCGTATGCGGAGTGACGCGGATAAGCGCGCCGCCGCCCACCCTGCGCACAGTCGAATACTCGGTGACCATTGTCTTGTAACCCGGTTTCATCGTGCCGCTTACGAGCGCGAGATTGCGCGAATGCATAAGTTTGGTATACGCAGTCAAAATGTCCGCATCTTTTTGCGGCGCGGGGTACACGACCGCTTCGTAAGTTTTTTTCACGCGGCGATCGCGGAACGCGCTTTCGAGCTGTTTTAGCGCGTTTTCGTTTTTCGCGAAAACTATCAGCCCCGTCGTATTGGTGTCGAGCCTGTGCACCGCGAAAAGCGGCTTGCCGTAAAGCTGCGGCAATGCGTCGTACGGAGTGCGCTTCGGCTTGTCGAACACGACTATATTCGCATCGTCGTACACCGTGTTTACGGAAATTTCGCCGCGCAATCCGTCCGGCACGAATACCGTCACCGCGTCGCCTGCGGTCAGCTCGGCGTTTGTCTTTACCCGCACGCCGTTCACGCGCATTTCGCCGCTCTTGATTAGTATGTCCGCTTTTGCCCGCGACAATCCCGCAACGTTCGCCGCCAAAAACGCCGCCGCTTTTTCGTTTTCTTTTACGGTAAATTCAAGTTTTTTGCCCATGTTTCGATTTTCTCGCTTTGGTAACTGTATGTTTTTTTCTCCGCACGATCGCGGTAACGACGACTGCGATCGTAACAAAAGCCGCCACGCTCGCAACGACTGCGATAAACGCCGTTATGTTCGCGGCAAACAGCATTGCCGATTGATAGTACACGAGCGACGCCGCGTACGCCGCGACCGTGTGCATCGCCGCCGACAAAAACGCGTATCGTCCGCCGCACTCGCCTGCTATAGCCGCGAGCGTCGCGACGCACGGCAAGTACAGACATGTGAATATCATAAACGACGTTGCGGCGGTTTGCGTTGCGAACACGGCATCCATGCCGCCGAGCGAAGCTATTACCGAGATCACGCTTTCCTTTGCCGCTATACCCGACAGCAGTGCCGCGACCGCGCGCCACGACCCGAAGCCGAGCGGCGCGAATATCGGTGCGACAAGCCCCGCCGCCGTGTTCATTATGCTCGTTTCTCCGCCGCCCGTATACCCGTACACCGTAGAGAAGTTGCAAAGCACCCAAGTGACGACGCCGACGGCGAGCACCGTAGTTCCCACGCGCACCGCGAACGAAACGGTGTTGCGCCACACTACAGACAACACCCGTTTTACGCTCGGCAAGCGGTACGGCGGCATTTCCATAATAAGCTCGGTCCCGTCCGCTTCGCTTCGACCGAGCGACAGCAGTTTGAGCGCGACGAGTGCCGCGCATATGCCGAGAACGTACATTGCGGCGACGGCAAACCCCGACATTCCGAAATACCCGCTTATCGCCGTAAACACCGCGAGCCGCGCACTGCAAGGACAAAACGGCGTTACGAGTGCCGCGTTCCTTCGCGCCTTGCGCCCTGCTATACCGCGTGTCGCGAGCACTGCGGTCGCGGAACAGCCGAGTCCGAGCACCGCCGAGAACGCCGCGCGTCCCGTCAATCCGAACCGCTTGAAAAATCCGTCGGTGACGAACGCGACGCGGCTCATGTATCCGCTGTCTTGCAATATCGCCGTCAAAAAGTACAAAAGCACGACCTGCGGCAAGAATGCGAGAACGCCGCCCACCCCCGCCGCTATACCGTCGGCGAGCAGCGACCTAACCCATTCGGGCGCGTTCAGTCGCGATATGGGCGCATTAAGCCGACCGAGGAGGGATAACAACAGTTCTGACAGCGGTTTTCCCGCCTCGAACGTTATTACGAACACCGCAACCATCACGGCGAGGAATATCGGCAGTGCCGCTTTACCGAGCACTATGCGGTCTATGCGCCGAGTACGCTCGTCCTCTGTCCGCTTATCCATCACGCCGTCGAGAAGTTTGTCGATATATCCGTAACGCAAACGCGCGGGAATATCCATGCAGTTCTCGCAGTTTCGGCAATGCCCGCATATCTTTTCCGAAATATTTAACGCCGACATAATATCGGCGTCACCTTCGAGAGTCTTGACCGCGGCAAACAGCGGAGCGATGTTCGCACGTTTCGCCGCGCCCGCAAGCTGTTCGCGCAGTGCGGCGATCGAAGGGACGTCCGCGGGTATATGCCGCGGCGCGACTGCCGCCGCATGTTTAGCCGCGTCCAGAATTTCCGACTTGGGATTATGCGATCTGATCGAAGTCGGAACGACGGGAATACCGAGCCGCGACGATAACAGCGCGTAGTTTATAGGCGATTTAGCCTCGTCGGTCATGTTCACGACGAGCGCGACCGCCGCACCCGCTTCGACGAGCTGCATAAACATATACAGATTGCGCCGAAGATTGTTCGCTTCCGCGACGTACACCACCGCGTCATAACCGCCGTACAGCACTTCGTCGCGCGTGATTTTCTCCTCGGCGGTGCGCGGGGTCAGCGAATACGCGCCCGGGAGATCTGCTATTATTGTATCCGCACCCACACGTTTTGTGCGAACGGACACGGTAACGCCGTGCCAATTCCCCACCGGCGCGTCCGACCGCGTAATACGATTGAAAAGCGTCGTTTTACCGACGTTCGGATTTCCGCAAAGCGCGATTTTCATAACGGCGAGCCACCTCGATCTGCGAAGCAACAGACGCCGCCGTCACCACCGAAAACTCGCCGCCGAAACACACGAGCGTCGAGCCGCCGCGAACCGCACGCACATAGCACTCGCTGCCCGGCACGCCCATATCGACAAGCCGCCTGTGCACTTCGGCATCGCCGCGCACTCCGACGACCACTCCCGAGAACTCGGCTTTGCAATCGGATAATGTCATTACCGCCTACTTGAACGCATTGATAAATTCGATAAACGAAGTAACATCGCGGAAATCACGGTAGACCGAGGCAAAACGCACGTACGCGATTTGGTCAAGCTCTTTGAGCCGTTCCATTACAAGCTCGCCGATCTTTTTGGTGGAGATCTCCTGTTCGAGCGAGTTGTAAACCTGCTTCTCGACGGATGCGACGAGCGCGTCGATTTCGCGAATGGCGACGGGTCGCTTTTCGCACGCCTTGATAACGCCGTTCTTGATCTTGATCGGATCGAACTGTTGCCGCGTTCCGTCCTGCTTGACGACGAGCACGGGCGTGGATTCGATGACCTCGTATGTAGTAAACCGCTTGCCGCATTGCAAACATTCGCGCCGCCTGCGTATGCTGTTACCCTCGTCGGTCGATCGCGAGTCCACGACCTTGCTTTCCGCATTACCGCAATAGATACATTTCATAATACGTTCATCCTTATTGTATTATGATAATTATACCATACATTTTGCGACGTGTCAATTATATTGTCAAAAACATGCGTCCGAAATAAATATCCCCGCGGCGAGCCGCGAGGTATCGTCGACGCCTCGGCTGTCTGAAATAACTACTCCGCGGCGGCGTCCCATCGCCGCGAACAGTCGAACAGCATACACTTTTCGCACTTGCCGTCGCAATCCGATTTCGGTGCGCCGCGCGGCGGCGGTGGCGGAGGCGACGACGGCAGCAGCTCGGGTTTTCCCGCGGGTACGCACTTCGGCGAGCCTGACGACAGGTCGTTTATTTCGACGAGGATCACGTCCTCGCCGATCTTCTGCACGCACTGCCACGGCACGAAAAGGTCCTGCGATTTGCCGAACACTCCGCGCTTGCCGTACGGAAGAATAATGCCTTTGACCTTCCCGCTTCCCGTCGAGAACACTATATCTATAATGTGTCCCATTCTTCGCCCGTCGCTGCCGTTAATGACCTCGCGGCGGCGCAATTCGCAATACGACATTTCGTTATCCATAGCACTTGTATATGCGGCAATTCCGAGGTTTGACAGCAATAATTGCAATTTATGCGTACTTTATGCGGCGAAGCCCCGATATTTTCGACAATATACGACAAGCAATACCGTCGCAGGACGTTTTCCCGCGAATAAGCGAAACGTCGAACAGCCAAACTTATCGTATACCCGTTACTGCGGGCAAATTGCAAAAGAGGTGCTACTCATGAAAACACGCGTGGAGATCTGCGGTCTGGATACGTCCACCCTGCCCAAACTCAAACACGAAGAAATGATGGATTTGATCGTCAAAGCGCAAAACGGCGACGAGGAGGCGCGGGATCTTTTTATTACCGCCAATCTTCGGCTCGTACTTTCGGTGACGCAACGCTTCGCCGCACGCAAGCAGTCTGCCGACGACATATTCCAAGTAGGTTGCATAGGACTGCTCAAAGCGATGAAAAATTTCAACGTCGCTTATAACCTGCGTTTTTCCACTTACGCAGTGCCCATGATCATCGGCGAAGTGCGTCGGTTTCTTCGCGACTGCTCGCCGCTCCGCGTTTCCCGCTCGGTGCGCGACACGGCGTACCACGCGCTTCAAGCCAGACAGCAAATAGAATACGAAACGGGCGACGCCGCGTCCCTCGACGACATAGCCGCCGCACTGAACGTGCCCGTAAAAGACGTGGTGTACGCACTCGACGGCATTGCCGATCCCGTATCTCTTTTCGACCCCGTATACCACGACGGCGACGATACCGTGCTCGTAATGGATCAGCTCGCCGAAACAGCCGACGACAACCGTCTTTCCATTCTCGATATAGACGATGCGGTTTCAAAACTCTCCGAGCGCGAACGCAAAATCCTGACGATGCGCTTTTTCGACGGCAAAACGCAAATGGAAGTCAGCAAAGAAATAGGCATATCCCAAGCGCAAGTAAGCCGCCTCGAAAAAACGGCGATCGCCGCGATACAGAGTAAAGTTTCCGAATAATTAATTATTAATTATTAATTATTAATTGAACTTACGCTTGCAATGCTTTCGAGATGTCTTTTTTGAGTCTGAATATAATTTTCTTTTCAAGACGCGATATGTAAGATTGAGAAATACCCAAAATGTCGGCGACTTCTTTTTGCGTGCGCTCGTCCGCGCCGCCCAAGCCGAAACGCATTTGCATTATAACGCGTTCGCGTTTCGTGAGCCGTTCGAGTGCCTCGTTGAGCAGTCTGCACTCCGCTTCCGTTTCAAGTTCTTTCCCGACGGTATCGGGTTCGGTACCGAGAATATCAGCCATTACAAGCTCGTTGCCGTCCATGTCCACATTGAGCGGTTCGTCGAGCGATACCTCGGCGCGCATTCTGACGACGCGACGCAGGTGCATCAAGATCTCGTTTTCTATACACCGCGACGCATAAGTCGCGAGCTTTATATTTTTATCGGTATCGAAAGAATTGACAGCTTTTATAAGCCCCACCGTGCCTATGGAAATCAAATCCTCGGTATCGACGCCGGTATTGTCGAACTTCCGCGCGATATACACGACGAGCCGCAAGTTGTGTTCGATGAGCAGTGTTTTTACGGCAGGGTCGGTTTTGAGCCGCGCGAGCGCGTCCGCTTCTTCCTGCGGCTCGAGCGGGTGCGGCAACCCCTCGCCCGAAGTAATGTACTCGACGCAGTTGTCGTCGTCTTTCGCGCTCAATGCGCAACGTATAGCTTTGAGAATTTTATTGAGAATCATATACCCTCCGTCATTGCCGCCGGGTTGAGCAGCATTTCGTGAGTATGCGAAAAACTGTTGCCGCCGCGTACAAGTCCTACCATTGCATTTATTGTATGTCCGCGCCTGTCCGAATAGACCGTTATGCGGCTCGGTTGCAGTATAAAAATTTCCGATTCTCCGCTCGGCGTGCGAACCGTCATAGTGCGCAGTTCGGGAAGTTTTTTAGCGAACTCGACAGCCGCCGCGCCGTCGAGTTTTTGAGCGAAATCGCTCGCACCGACGATGACGACGGGCAATCCCGTCTTGCCGTCGAACACGCAATTCCCGGTATCGAGAAACGCGTGGAAATCGAGCTTTGCGCCGAATATTTCCACCTGCGTTCCGTACTCGTATGGCGCACGCGCGCGCGGCACTCGCAGTCGTTTCACCGCGCGCCGCACCGAACAGTAAACCGCCGCCGCGGTGCCGAGCGTAATGAACAGCGGATACTTACGCGTAAACGCCGCGGCTTTGCTCGGTTCGGCATATATGATAAGACCGAGCGCGTAGCTCGCCCCGCCGAACATAAAAGTACAGCCGAGAAACGCCATACCTTTCGTAAGAGCGCGCGGCGTGCCCGCATACATGACCGCCGACAGCACCGCCCACAACGTCGCTTTGACAGCGAACATCGCCCACCCGTTTATCCGCATAAACGGGTAAAACACCGCTACCGCCGTGCCGACCGCAGATGCTGCGAGCATTCGCCACACGCACGGTTTGCAATGGCACAGCCGCGCCGCCGACGTGCCCGCGAGATATGTGAGCAAGAAATTATCCAAAATCACGAACTCGATATACATACGCCACTAAACCTCTGCGATACCGATATTGTACCAAATCGCGAGCGCATTGTCATGACTATTATGTCGAAACCGAACACCGATTTTAACGGTTTTGCACCGATTTTGTAGCATTATGTTATACACATTTTACGATATTTTTTGCGCATGATATTTCGCACGAAAAACCCCCGAAACACTTGCATGTTCGAGGGTGAGTTTCTATTTTGTATTATCTTGCGCCGCGCATGTTACGGTTTGCGTCTGCCGTTGAGCTTATCCAACCACGCGCTGTCGCTGTCGTCGTCAAGCCCGACGTATCCGTTGCTTTCGGGACGGCGAGGCTGACGCTGAAGCGGCTGTTGCTGCCCGAAGAACGACTGCTGCACCGCTCCGCCCTGCGGTTGCGGCGGTTGCTGACGCACGGGCTGTTGCGGGTATACTGGCTGTTGCGGGTACACCGGCTGCTGCGGCTGTTGCTGATACATTTGCCCGTACTGCGGTTGTTGCTGATACATGGGCTGTTGCTGTTGCGGATATATCGGCTGTTGCGGCGGTTGAGGCTGACGCTGAAGCGACTGCGCTTGAGTTTGTTTGTTCTCGACGGGCGAAGAATTATTGAAACCCGTCGCGATGATCGTGACCTGCAACTCGTCTTTGAGCGACGGCACTATGGCATGACCGAATATAATATTCGCGTCGGTTGCGCAAATATCTTTTACGAGGTCGACAGCCTGCGAGATCTCGTCCATCTTGACTTCTCTGCCCTCGACGTTGACGATGGCGCGGGTCGCACCTTCGATAGAAGTATCGAGCACGGCGTTGTTGACCGCTTTCTTGACAGCCTCCACCGCGCGGTTCGTGCCGCTCGCTCTGCCTATGCCCATGATGGCGTCGCCGCCCTGTTCGAGTATGGTGTGTATATCGGCAAAGTCAACGTTTATCCTGCCGGGGTTGGCTATGAGGTCGGTCGTCGCCTGCACGCCCTGACGCAAAATGTCATCGGCGTATTTGAACGCTTCCTGCGTGGTCATGTCGCGCGCGACGCTCGCGAGCTTCTCGTTGGGCACGATGATTATGGAATCGACGAACTCGCGAAGCTTCGCAATGCCCGCCTGCGCGTTGCGCATTCTTATATCGCCTTCGAACTTGAACGGCGTCGTCACGAACGCAATGGTGAGCTTGCCGAGGTTATGCGCGATCTCCGCAATAACCGGCGCGGCACCGGTGCCCGTACCGCCGCCCATGCCCGCGGTAATAAACACCAAGTCCATATCCTTGATAAGACCGGTAAGCGTTTCGCGACATTCTTCCGCGGAAAGCCTGCCTTTCTCGGGGTTCGCGCCCGCGCCGTAGCCCTTGGTAATGTTTGCGCCGATTTGAACGCGCTTCATCGCTTTCGATACGCGAAGTGCCTGACGGTCGGTATTGATCGCCATGAATTGCTGAACGTTGACGCCCGCCGCGATCATGTTGTCTACGGCATTGCTACCGCCCCCGCCGACACCGATGATGACGACTTTAACGGGCGAAGTGCCCTGTTCTTCCCTTTCGGCATTGCCGTTTTTTATACCTTCAAAAGTCATGATGAACTCCTCTTATTTTTTGCGTTTTGACAACCACCGCCGCATCTTGTCGAACAAGCTGTTTGACGGCATATCGTTTGTAAGCACCATGTCGAGCAAGCCGAGCGACGCGCTGAATTGCGGTCTGTCGAGCATGGGCAGCGACGGTTTTACCGTATTTACTTCCCGATTGATATACTCCGAGAGATACTCCGCCGCGCCGCGTATGTGGTTAAGTCCGCCGCCCGTGATCGAGAGCGGGGTGTACGCGGGGTACTCGTAATCGCAATTTTTGAGAGCTTTGAGTATGTATCTGCCGAGCCGCTCGATTTCCAACCGCACCGCGTTATTCACTTCGGCGACGCCGTACGTGCAAATTTCGTTTTGAATTTCCACTTCGTACTGCGTTTGCAATACGGGCGGAGTTTCCGACTCGGGCGGGATATACTCCGGTTCGAGCGAAAGAATGACTTTGCGTTTGAGTTTTTCCGCGGCTTTTAGCGAAATGCCGAGTTTTTCGGCGAGCGCGTCGGTAATGCGCGCACCGCCCCACGGGAAGTAATACTGCCTGCAAATGCCGTCGCCCTTGCCTATGCACAGCGCGGTGCCTATCGCGCCTATGTCCGCGAACATGACGCACTTGTCGCGCGTGTGGTCATCGAACAGGAACAGCATTTCCGCAAGCGACGACGAAACGTATTCGGTTTCGTGAATGTCCGCACTGTCTACGGCGAGATCCACGACCTCCAAAAAGTCGGTCTGCGCGAGTATGTACGATATGCTCCCGCCGAGCCGCGTAGACTCCATGCCCACAGGTTCGATGAGTTTGCGCGCATCGTCGAGCGTGTAATATATCGGCTGGATATTGATGACCGACCACTCGGGATCGGCGGTATATCTATTGCCCGTATCGCGCAGCGTTTCCACGTCCTGTTCGGTGATCCTGCGCTTCTTGTTGAGCGAAATGGAAATATCGTTGACCTTGCACATGGAGAACTCGTTGGGCACACCGATATACAGCTTGTCCACATGAACACGCGCACTCTTTTCCGCCGCGGCTATCGCCTGCACGATCGCGCTTTGCAAGTGCTCGATATCGAGCCAATGCCCGCACGAATAACCTGCGTACTCGCACATTCCTATCCCGTCAAGACAGATAGAGTCGTTTATCCCTCGGCTGCCGATCAAAACCGTGATTTTGCCGGTTCCGAAATCCATTATTCCTACACTTTGTTTCAAAACAGAACCCCTATGACAAACTGCCAAAATAATTATACACAATGCCCGCCGCTTTGTCAAGTATACGCTCGGCATTGCGGAAAATAAAAGGTGTACGCCGCACTGCTATCCCGAGCCGCGAGCAGGCAAACCCCTTTTGCCGCTCCGCCCCGAAAATGCGGAGCACGCACCTATTGCCGTCATTTGCCGCCGCGGTAATACTCCTCGTAATATGCGACGTCCGAATAGTATTTCGGGTTGCCTTCCTCATCCACGCCGAACTCCGCACCCCGCGCCGTATATGTGCTCATAACATGCGGATCGCCGTTGTGCGACATCCACACCCGTATCAATCCCGATTCTTTGGACGTTATGGCGGAATCCGGATTGGGATCGGCGAACAGACTCCAACCGCGCTCCATAAGCGCGGCAAACTCGTTCGCATCGCCTTTCAGCTCGATATTGCACCCCGCCGCCGTGCGTATATACACATACCCGTCGCGCGACAGGTCGATAAAGTTTATACGCTCGTTTATCTGCCTGTCGTTCATGCCTTTGTTGTGCATGTACGCAATGAATGCGTCGATCACGGTGCGATCGAATCCTCCGTCGCCTTGGAAATACGCGCCGACCGTCGTCGATACCGTGCCGCGCGGAATGACCGTAAAATACTCGCTGCGCGGCGCAGGCTCCGCGGACATTCCGCCTATCCTGCCCGACGCATAGCATTGATAATACTTGCCGTTTACCGCATACTGAAACGAATTCTCGTAAACGACATAGTTAATGACGACAATATCGGGGAACCGCCGTTCGACGTTTATAATGCACACATTAGGGAACTTGTCCTCCACGCGCGACTTGATCCCCTTCTCGTCCACGAAAAACATAGAGCTGTTTTTCTTAATATCCGCGGCTTCGATGATTTTTTCGTCGTAATCGACGGTGCCGCCGTCGCCGTAACCGTAGTAACTGTATGCGTAAACATTGCGCACAAGAAAAGTGGCGCAACATATCACGACGATCAAAACCAGCACCAAAACAACGGTTAATAGAATAATAAGTTTTTTGTTACGCATAATCGTACAATGGGTATAGAATGCCCATTACTTTTAGTATAACAAACGACAAAACAAAAATCAAGTGTTTTTTTCGGCTTCGTGTAATTTGTTTATGCGACGCACCGTTCCGTATGTCATGTAAATTCTCTTTTGTCGTGTCTTATGCGGCGTGCCGAGGACGTCACGCCCTACGGAATTGCCGGCTGTAGGAAGCGGCGTCCACGACGCTCCGTATAATGTACGATATGCAGAGGTTCGCGAAAAACATAATAATCTTTCCGACCGAAGCGCGAATCGGAGGAATCCATTTAACGCTCCGCGATTTCTAATTTGCGTCCGAACTGCGGCGTATTTTGCCGCCTATCGCCGAGAACAACGTTTCTATGCTCTCGTAGCCGCGGTCGATATGTTTCGGGTCGTGGATCACAGACCGCCCTTCCGCCGACAATGCGGCGATAACGAGTGCCGCGCCGCCGCGCAGGTCGCACGCGCGAACGGACGCGCCGTGCAATGCCGACACGCCGTTTACGACAGCTATACGGTCGCGCACGGTGATCGACGCGCCCATTTTGAGAAGCTCGCTCGTATAACCGAACCTATTTTCAAACAGGTTTTCCACTATAACGGAACTGCCGCTCGCCCGCGCGAGCACGGCGCAGAACTGCGGTTGCATATCCGTCGGGAATGCGGGATATACGTTTGTTTCGAGCTTGCGGAGCGGCTTCGGTCTGCCGTCGGCATTTATCCGAACGGTATCGCCGCGCACGGAAATTTTCGCACCGATGTGCTTGAGTTTTTCGGTAATACCGAAAATGTGTTCGGGAACGACGCCGCGCACGGTCACCGCCCCGCCCGTCGCCGTCACCGCGGCGAGCACCGACCCCGCGCAGATCCTGTCTGGCATGGGACGAAACCGACAGCCGTGCAGTTTTTTCACTCCGACAACGCGTATAATAGACCCGCCCGCGCCCGACACCTTGCCGCCCATCGCGTTTATAAACGCCGCAAGATCGACGATTTCAGGCTCGCGCGCGGCGTTTACTATAACCGTTTCGCCGTCCAAAAGCGCGCCCGCCATCATTAGATTTTCGGTCGCGCCGACCGACGCGAAATCGAGGTTTATTATCCCGCTGCGCATATTCTTGCCGTCGCAACAGATCACGCCGCAATCGTCCTCTATGTCTACCGAAAGGCTTTTCAGTCCGGAAATATGTAAATCAATGGGGCGCAGTCCTATTTCGCAGCCGCCGGGATGACTTATGTACGCTTTGCGACACCGCGACAGTATCGCGCCGAGAATGAATATCGACGAACGCAATTTTCCCGTCAGCTCGGCATCTATCACGTTTAGCGCGACGTCGTTACAGCACACCGTGAGATCGTCGCCGACAAACTCACAACTGCAACCCAAATGCCGCATTATATCGAGCATGGCGTCTATATCTTTGAGCCGCGGACACCGCTCGATAACGACAGGCTCGGCGGTAAGAATACACGCCGCTATGATCGGCAATGCGGCATTTTTCGCCGTCTGCACGGGAATTTCGCCGTACAGCGGCGTTCCTCCGTCGATAATCAGTTTTTGCATATGTACCTCGCATTTTTTTTAGTATATGATTGATACTATCCAAATGTGAGTTATATGGCTTTCTCATTCGACACCGATACGCTTTCACCTGTCATTTCGACCGAAGCGCGAGGAACGAAGCGCGTAGCGGAGAAATCTATTCTATTTCATATACTCTATCAAAACTGCTCACCGTATGAGATTTCTCGACTGCGCTCGAAATGACAACAAACTTTTTATTTGTAATTTTCGTTCTAATCATCGTGGCTTATAAGATTCCTCGCGTTGCTCGGAATGACAAGTGTGTTTGACTTGTCATGTAAAAATCGCATAAAAAATTGCCGAAACCGAAGTCGCGGCAATTCAGAATTATTATTGCATCTTATTAAGCTGTATACTGATATCATCGACTTCTTTTTCCATTTGCGGTATTTTCAATCGCAGTTGTTGGATTTTAGCGATTTTATGCTCATATTCATTTGCCAAATCAATTTTCCGCTTCTTTTTCCAAACTCGCGCTTTATAAAATGTTCTCATAGCGCAAATAGGACCCCAGATAGGCACAATGGGAAAATACCACAACAGAACAAAACACCCACCAAAATCACCATCTTTAAGCATTACATATAGACCGATAAGATTTGCTAAAAATCCTATTCCTATCATAACAAAAGATAAAATCATTGCACCGACCATTTCGCTATCGGTCACGCTCATACTCAATATTATCGCGGCGCATACGAGTATAACAAATCCGATTAAACTCACGACCGCGCCTCGCTTGCCATTTACCCATTCATATTTTTCTTGCTCCACACGACTGTTTATATATTCTTCTTTTCCGCACTCGGTTTCTTTTTCATAATCGAAAATCGTATATCGGGCACTATCCAGACTTCTTTTTGCATCATCGAACTGCGACTGCACACGACTTCTTCTTTCCGCCAACTCGTTTCGTTCGCGAATTTCCATTTCCTCTTTCTCGCGTCGTTCTCTTTCTATCCGCGCACGTTCAATCAGTTGCGCTCGTTTTTCCGTCAAGGCTTTTTCGACTGCTATAAGCCTGCTGTCGCTTCCCGCATATTTTTTAGTATTTTTATACTGCTGACTGTTTAATAACTTATCCACATCATCTGCAGCGTGCAAACCGTCGACAATCGACAGATATTTATCTGTCGGCATGACTCTGTTTTCTATTAGTAACAATAAGAACCACGCATCGCTGTTTTCGGGCTCTATATCGAGTATGCGATTGCAATATTGCCGAGCATTATTAAAATCTCCGTCATTCAAAAACTGCTTCGCCCGCACAAGCAACGAGTACACCGTCGCGCCGCCCGTCGGTTGCGCCGCAGTGCCACCGCTCTGTACCGACGCGAGTTTCCGTTCGAGTTCTTCCCGCGCCGCGTCCTGTT
>CAJUKG010000006.1 GCA_910586925.1 uncultured Christensenellaceae bacterium
CATGCACTCCTTCTATCTCTCGCAACCCGTCCCCGCCTTCCTCGCTCCCGCATCCTACAATGAGGGACATTGCAAACAATACGACTAACATCATAACAATAACAGTTACAATTCGCCTGCATCTACTTTCCCGCCTCTCATCCATGGTGTTTCCCTCCGTGTTGTCGGTTTATATTTTCGACAAAATTATACCACTTTTGCCATGCGTTTGTCAAGTGTTTATGGTAATTATTTTATGATTTGTCGATTTTTGTTGCAAAATTATTTGCTAATATCCCCCGCGGGAATAACTTTTTTCGTAATTGACGGTAATATTACGAAAATTACATATTCAAGAAGTCATCACAAAAATCAACGGGTGTGCCGATGACCTCAGCGACATAAAGTTCGACGAGGACTATGCGAGAGAAAACATACCCGAAAATCTACAAGGAGGCGACGCCTATTGTACATCAGAAGATTGTAGTGATAAAATAGAAGATGCAATCTCTGACCTCAGACAAGTGGCAAGCGACTTAGGAGAAATCACTTAGAGGCGGTATCAAGTATGCACCGAGGCGAAATATATTTAGTCGATTTAAGCAATCAAGTTGGCTCGGAACAAACCGGTATTCGCCCCGCTTTGATAGTACAGAATGAGCAAGGGAACCAACATTCCCCCACCACTATCATCTGCCCTCTCACATCGCAAGATAAGGCACCAATAGAAACCCACGTAACGCTGACACCAAGCGACGCCGGCATACTTAAAGTTTCTACGGTGTTGTGTGAGCAGGTCAGAGTTGTTGATAAAACAAGACTAAAGAAAAAGTTGGGCGAAGTTGTTAATCGAAGTAAAATTGAAGACATTAACAGAAAACTTATGATTTCTATCGGTATAGGAGTTTAACATGAGCTACGAACCATTAACTAAAAAGATAACCGACGGCGATGGCAACCAGATGGTTGTTTGTCGGTTACACGGCACCGATGAGTGCCATATACATAAGCCTAACGGTTGCAGTAATTGCCCGATGTTTCAGGCAATCCTAACCCAATTAAACACGTTTGAAGAAATATATATGGAGGGCGACAAAGATGCGAAATGAATATAATAGTGGCTCCGTCGTTTTAGAGTTCCCTATTCCACGGGCATTTGAAACTGACGCAGAAAAGCTGAGTCGTCTTGAGCTTGAAAATAAGCAACTTGTAGAGGAACTCGCAGTTGAGCGCGTTATGCGCCGAGACGCTGAAGAACGAGCTGAACGCTTACAGCAACAAGTATATGAGCTTGAGAATGCACCGCGCCGTAAGCGCAGAACAAAAGCTGAGATGGAAGCCGCAGAACCAAAAGCGTTCTCCGAGTTTAAGTCCGACGGAAAACGAAAGCCTCGTCCAGCAGACCCTGTCCGCTCATATGAAGACTTTGCGGCAGTGCAAAATTACTTCTTAGAGCAAGGTAAAATAAGAGACTGGGCAATGTGGACAATCGGAGTAAGCCTTGGGCTACGCATCTCTGACTTACTGTCACTAAAGATATGTTATTTGCTCAACGACGATAAGACATTCAGACAACGAATGCACATCGTCGAACAAAAGACTTTGAAGATAAATAATTGCCTCATAACTCAATCCGTTATAGACGCGGCGACGAAGTTATTTGACTCGATGAATTGGGATTTTGAGTTGGACGACTACCTCTTCAAAAGCAACAAGACAAAGGGCAAAATGTTCGAGGAATATGGGTGGAAGATTTTGTCCGACGCTGGCAAAGCTTTGAGCCTACCAATAATAATAGGGTCTCATACAATGCGTAAAAGCTTCGCCAACATTGCTGCTTGTGTAGATAAGTCAAGTATCGACATGAACGCAATCACCAAGATTCAAGGATTGTTGAACCATAGCGATCAGCGTGTCACAATGAGATATCTGGGCACCTATCAGCAAATGTTCGACAGAGCCAGAGAGTCCGTGAGCGACTTCGTTTTGGGAAAGACGGACATACACGAAATTGTAGCAGGCAACAACTACACAATCGATGATATAGTTTCAAAGATTGACCAACTCGAAAAAAAATTATCAAATTAGGAGAACATCAAAGATGAAACTTTTTAGTACCAACAGAAACGCAATGGGCAAACAACTTGTTTGCGATGATGCCGTTTTTGACCCCAACCTTATTATGACACTTCGCGCCGACGTAGAAGAAAAAGTCGTTAGCTTTAGCTATGACTTTGCTGAATGCGGGCATCCGCTCAACCTTCCCTTCGACGTGCAGTCGGTTGACTTCCTTGTGAAGTTTACCAAACACGATATACATATTTGCGCTATCGCAGAACCTTGCGATGATATCGGCGAACAGTACGAGGATTACATTGACGATATGCAAGACGTCGAGTTCGATGTAAGAATGAGCGTTGAAGAAAAATATGCTCTTCTTCTCGCTCTTTTCCTTCCTTTGCTTTCAAAAGTACAAGTAAAAGATAGAACGCCCGACAACAAAAAAGGTTCCGCTGCCGCCACCACTTTGAAGAAGGAAAATGTTTCCGAAGAAAAAATGGTTGCAGACGCAATGGCATCTTTGTTCCCCAATCTCTTCGGCGGGAATAATATAAAGGGCAAGTAACCGACAAACCTCCACCCATTTTTCCTATCTTATACATAAAATTTAACTTATACGGCATTGACTTATGTCTAATAATGTTGTATAATAGAATGGAGGTATAAGACAATGATAGACTACCAAGATTTTGTGGCAAGGTACTATCCTTCCGCAAACAGTGCGCGACAACAAGACGTTGCAAGGTTCCTTGACAACCTTGCAGAAATTATCGGCGAAACTCCGCTGGCAGATGCACTCAAAAATACACAAGCATTATGCTCTGCCTTCTATTTACAAAAGGCGGGTAACAATATCTCTCGCCCACACTACCAAAAGATTAAAGAGTATCTCATCAATCTTTTTGATTTTGTTGGCATAGAAGCTACGGTACCAACTCGCGAAGAAGTTCTTGCATCACAAGACACAATATGCTACTTCCGCGGCATCAATGAGCTGCTGGAGTTCATTGACAAGGTTGGGAACTCAGCACTTGCTAACTACAATCCAACCACCGACCTTGTACGAGTTAAATCCGTCTGTGTCCTTGGTTGGCTTGGGTTTACGCCAGACGAAATTGCTGACATCAAAGTGCGCGACTTAACACCGATTGATTTAAGCGGCTACAAGGTTACCAACAAGAGCGGAACCTACGAAGTATATGGGCAACCATTCACTGCTCTCTACTACCTTTCGGGGCTGGAAGAATACAATGGTCTTCCCTCCGGTAGAAAAATTATTCTCAAAGGCAGCGACGAGTACCTGTTCAGACCAACGGATGCTAATTGCGAAAAGCTCGACGGCGGTCAGATCATCCAAATCATTAAACGGTTTAATAACTGCATCCCCCGCTCGATGAAGACTTCGATAGTGTTCCGTAACCTACACAAAAACGCACTATTCATTGAAGTGTACAACGACACAACCGACAAGAGCCTTATCAATAAAATTACTTCTATTATGGGATGTACGCTCAACTATGCGTTCAGCTATAGAGACCAGTATATGAAGTTTGTTGAGGCTTTAGAGAACAATAGAATATAGGACTTACGTCTTATATTTTTGGGAATTATAAAACATATTTAGACATAAACAAGGAGATTATATGCCAACACTTGAAGAAATGAATGTCGATTTAGAAGACATTTCCTTTAAGCCGGTTACAGAGATTGCCTTCATTATGAAGGGCGCGCAAGCTGTTATCGGTACCCCCCTCTCCATAGCTGACTTCACTGAGTTATGGAACTCAAAGAAAAGAAAATTGAAAATTCCAACGGGCAAAGATAGCTACGCCTACATCGTTAAAAGGCGCGTAGACTTCTATCACATCAGCCCCATTAAAAAATAAATAGCACAAAGCAAAAATATATTTCGAGAGGTATGAACAAGATGAAATATTATTTTTTAGCTGTTACTTGCCACCATTGTGGAGGATACATAAAACTATGAAAGGTGTTAGCTTAAATGACAACATCCTTTATACGGTCAAAGAAGTAGCAGCACTCCTAAAAACAAACGTAGATTACGTTCACAAACTGAGAAAAGCTGGCTTGCTCCCATTCTTAAAACTTGGGCAGTACAAAGTCAGAAAAGAAGCTCTCGCAGATTTTTTAAGCCGTTATGAAGGAAAAGATTTAACTAACCCCTTTCAAATAAAGGAGTTAGATTATAATGGCGAAAATTAACGTAAGAGACAGAAATAAGAACACTGGACGACGACCTAACTGGGAGTATCGCTTTGAAATTGCAAGTGTCGCCGGCAAGCGACAAAATGCCACCAAGTCCGGCTTCCGAACCAAAAAGGAAGCGCTTGAAGCGGGCGCAAAGGCTCTTGCTGAATACTATGCAAGCGGCGAGCACTTCACTCCATCTACGGTCAGCCTAAGTGATTACCTTGACTTCTGGCTTGAAAACTATGGTAAGAATCACTGGAAAGATACAACCTTGCAGGGGCGCACGTATATCGTTGAACGAAATATAAAACCTGCGCTCGGCAAGTATAGATTATCTTCCATCACACCATCCGTCTTACAGACATTCATTAACGGGTTCAGAGATAAGTCAAAGTCGTACATCACTGGCATCCTCGCAACAATCCACGTTGCATTTCAGTGCGCAGTATTTCCTTTTGGTTTCATCAAAGTCGATCCCGCGGTTCACGTTACGCCACCATTATCTTCAACAATACCTATGACAAAAGAAAGAACAACAATCACACAAGAAGACTTCAAAAAAATAGTTGCTAAGTATCCCTTTGGAACCACATACTATATCCCCCTTATGTTGGGATGGCATTGTGGTCTGCGTATCTCCGAAACTATGGGGCTGACATGGGATTCAGTTGACTTTTTACAAAAAAATGTTACAATAAAGATACAGGTTAATCAACTCGCCAATAAAGGCATCCCCAAGAGAAAGGTAAGTGCGCCGAAGTTTGGCTCAGTGAGAACCATACCCCTCGACGACGAGATGTTACAAGCTCTTCAAAAAGAGTATGATAGACAGACTTGCTTGAGGAATAATATGGGCGACTATTACCCAACGTATTCTTACGACAGCAATGCCTACATCATAGACGGCGGCGACACAATGAACTTTGTTTGCCGCAACAAGCACGGTGAATGGATGAGTATGAGAAGCCTGAACCACGCTTTGGAAAAAATACGTTCCATCCTTGGCAAAAGCGTTTCGTACCACACCTTCAGACACACACACGCAACGATACTTCTGGCGTGTGGCGTCAACCCGAAAGTCATACAGCAAAGGCTTGGGCACCGTAAAATGTCCACCACACTTGACGTCTACACACACGCAACTCTCGAAGCTCAAGCGGATGCGATTGACAAAATCCAAAAATTTTTTCAAAGTGACGATAATTAGCGTGGACAAAACGTGGACAAACAAAAGACAGCAAACTATATATAGTGATAGTTTAGTATTAAAACACAATATATTGTATAAAAGAGGCTAAAATGAAAATTTGTGCGGTAATTAGTGAACAAATCGACTACCCCGCCGAGCGCGCGCTTATCCAATTCGGGCGCGGCATAGCTTTTGGGCAATACATTTTTAAGCGAATCGTTTTCCGCTTCGATTGCAATCATAGCATTGTCGATTACTTTACCTATTTCGGGCGTGTGGGCGGCGGAGGAAATAACGTCCCACCGCGCCGCCTCGGGCACATAAAATATATTGTCCTCTTCGTATGCGTCACGGTCGGTTTCAAACCCTTCGCCCTCTGCAACAAGCATATTATATTTTTTCTCGAACGCGCATGATATATAGCGCAGGAATATAAGTCCCACGATTACTTTGCGATAGTCCGCCGCGGGAATATGCCCCCGTAGCACGCACGCCGCGTCCCATATCTGCTTTTCGAATCCTATGTTTGTATTGTTTTTATCTGCCATGTTTTTGCTCCTTCGTCGCGTTTGCTGTTACTTATTCGTTTTGCGTTTTCATTATATCATTTTTACACCGATTTTGCAAGACATACGATATACCGATTTATACGTTATTTTTAACGTTTCGATATTCGCACATTTATTAAACTATTTTGATTTGAATAAATAAAATCGGTCTAACAGCCAAATGCTTTTAGACCGACATTGCATTGGTACACCCGACAAGATTTGAACTTGCGACCCTCGGAATCGGAATCCGATACTCTATCCAGCTGAGCTACGGGTGCTTACTATACCCGCCGCGATTTTCTCGCGGCGAGTATATTCATTATAGCACTATTCTCGTTTTATTACAACTGTTTTTTCTTGCGTTTTTCGGGAAACTTCGTTTTCGCCGTCGCTTTTATTATCGCGACCGATTTATCTTTAACTATTCCCGCGAACGGTTTATAGTTCGTGAGGTCGGTATACTCGCCCTTCGGCAGTTCGGGTTTATACTCGCTGCCCGAGTTATTGACCACCACGTACACGGTATCTTTCTCCGTCTTGCGCTTGAAGAACATTACGCCGTGCTCGGTATCGACGCCGCAATACTTGCCGTGCGCAAACACTTCCCGCTCGTTCGCACGCACCGCGCCGAGCATTTTATACCATTTCCGTATCTCTTTATCCTCGTTGCCCCAAGGATAGCAACGCCTGTTGAACGGGTCCTCGAATCCTTCCATGCCGACCTCGTCGCCGTAATACACGCACGGCACGCCGGGCAAGGTGTACTGCAACGCCGCCGCGAGCTTGACGAGCTTCGCCGCGTCCTCTCTGTTCTTCACACGAGCGTTCGCACGTTCGTCTTTGCTCGTCACGTCGCCGTTGTCGCCGAGCACTGTCATGAGCCGCGCGGTGTCGTGGTTGCCGAGCACGTTGAGCATGCAATCGACGGCGCGTTTCGGGTAGTTATTGACGACAAACCCGATCGTATTATTGAGCCTGTCGCTGTCGCCGCACCGCACGAAATTGAGTATATCCTCTTTGAACGGATAGTTCGTAACGCTGTCGAGCTTTCCGTCCGTGACAAAGCAACGCCGTACGCCGTTCTCTATCATATTGGTGGCGTCGACGAACATTTCGCCGTACATAACGGCGTCACTGTTCTCGCGTTTCGCCGCGGCTACGCAATGCTTGATGAACGCGTCGGAAAGTTCTTCGCACACGTCGAGCTTCCACCCGCCGAGCCCCAATCGCGTCCAATGCCCGATCACGCCCTCGACGCCTGTCACGAACTCGTCGTACATCGCATTATCCGAATCGGTTTTCGGCATTATGTCTATATTGTATCGACATTCGTATTCGTCGTTCCAGCGCGTGAATTTATACCAGCCGTAATAAGGGGATTTGACAGATTGGCACGCGCCGACGCTTTCGTAACTGCCGTGCTTATTGAAATAAATACTGTCGTCGCCGGTATGCGAGAACACGCCGTCGAGTATGACTTTTATTCCGCGGCGGTTCGCCTTTTTTATAAGGTCTTTGAGATCGTCCTCGGTACCGAAGTCGCTGTCAACCCGCATATAGTTGCCCGTATCGTACTTATGATTCGACCGCGCTTCGAATATAGGGGTAAGGTATATACACGTCACGCCCATATTTTTGAGATATGTAAGTTTTTTGGTTATGCCCTTGAGATTGCCGCCGAAAAAGTCGGTGTTCGCGATCTTGCCGTCTTTGTTCGGACGATATTCGGGAACGCCGTCCCAATCGTCGCGGTACGTCGCATAACTCTTTGTCTTAAGCCGCTCGCCGCCGATGAAAAACCTGTCCGGCATGATCTCGTACACGACCCCGCCGTCGAGCGGAGTGGGCGCGTACTCGTCGGCAGTCACCGTGAGCTGCCACTCGCCGCCCTTGCCGAGCATAGCGTGCAGGTCTATGTCGCTGCCGACACGGAACACCTCGTCCTCGTTGGCGATCTCGAAGTGATAAAAATACAGTCCCGAACTCGTGACCTTGACCGAAAGCCCGTACGTATACTCGCCGTCCTCGTCGGAAACGAGGTTCATGGCGTAACGCACTGCGTCCTCGCCGTCCTTCGTAAGCACGAGATACACGTCGGACGGATTTTGCGGACGTGTGAACTTGAGCGTGAGGCTTATAGGCTCGCCCACCGTCGCCGAACCGAGCGGGGTCTTGTACTTCTTGCAATTCGGGAAAAAAGAAACCGTTTTATTCATGATATATTCTCCTTATATCTAACTTGAGCGCACGCGACACTGCCGTTCTATTATATATGCCGCACGCCGTATTGCCGTCTTTCTATTTCTTGACTTTCTTAAGATGCCAGATATTTTTAGCGTAATCGTTGATCGAGCGATCGGACGAGAACACGCCCGACTTCGCGATATTGACAAGAGCCATTTTGTTCCACTTCGCTTTGTCAGCGTATGCCGCATCGAGCGCGCCCGCCTTGTCGATATAATCGTTGAAATCGAGCAAACACATATACGGATCGGCGACGTTGTAATGTCCCGCGATCAGATAGTCTGCGATATCCGAGAAGCTCTCGCCGTTGAAGCCCATTCTCAATCTGTCTACGACACGCTTGATCCGCTCGTCGTGGGTATAGATCATCGAGGAGTTATAACCGTTTCGCCACGCGTGCTCGACTTCCTCCGTCTTGAGTCCGAACACGAAAATATTATCGTCGCCGACGTTCTCGCCTATCTCGACGTTTGCGCCGTCCCACGTACCGAGCGTGACCGCGCCGTTTATCATGAATTTCATGTTGGACGTGCCCGAGGCTTCCTTGCCCGCGAGCGAGATCTGCTCGCTGACCTC
Source organism: uncultured Christensenellaceae bacterium (assembly GCA_910586925.1). GTDB lineage: Bacteria > Bacillota > Clostridia > Christensenellales > Pumilibacteraceae > Anaerocaecibacter. The sequence continues at coordinate 8,812 of CAJUKG010000006.1, forward strand.
GGATGCGGGAATGAGGTGTTCGGCTTGAGTGACGTTGTAGTTTTCCACGAACATGACGTCGAGCTTGCTCTTGACTTTGGGATTCTTGCTTATTTCCGCCGACAGGCAGTTTATAAGCTGAATGATGCGCTTTGCGTGCATATAACTGCCCGCCGCCTTCGCGCCGAATATAAACGTTTGCGGCGCGACGTCTTTATTGGGGTTATCGAGCAATTCGAGATAGTAATGAACTATCTTAAGCACGTTGAGGAGCTGACGTTTATACTCGTGCAAACGTTTGATCTGCGTATCGAAACGGGATTCGGGATTGAGCACGAACCCGGTCGTGCGCTTGATATAATCGGCGTAATCGAGTTTGTTCGCGCGTTTGATCTCGCCTATCCGCGCGAGCGCAGTTCCGTCCGAAGCGTACTTCATGAGGTCGGCGAGCTTTTCGGGCTTGGTATAGAAATCGTCGCCGATTAGTTCTTTTATGAACGAAGCGAGCTTGGGATTGGACTGAATGAGCCAACGTCTGTGCGTAATGCCGTTCGTTACGTTGGTGAACTTGTCGGGATAGATCTCGTTGAACTCGCTGAAGATCGTGTCCTTTATGATCTCGCTGTGCAGTGCCGAAACGCCGTTGACCTTTTCCGAGCCGATAACGCAAAGATTCGCCATTTTCACCTGATTGTGGTGCAGGATACGCATTGCGTCCACCTTGCGTCCGTCGATATGCCTTTCTTCCATTGCGGCGACGAACCGACGGTTGATCTCGCAAACTATCGAATAGATGCGCGGCAACACCATGCGGAAGGTGTTCTCGTCCCATTTCTCGAGGGCTTCCGCCATAACGGTGTGGTTGGTGTAATTGACGGTACGCGTCGTTATATCCCACGCCTCGTCCCACGACAAACCGTGTTCGTCCATGAGAAGGCGCATCAGTTCGGGGATCGCGAGCGCGGGGTGCGTATCGTTGGCGTGTATCGCCGCTTTGTCGGGCAGGTTTTTCACGCTCTTATACAGCCGCAAATGGTCTTTGAGAATACTCTGCAGCGACGCCGATACGAGGAAATACTCCTGCTGCAGTCGCAACTGTTTACCCTGACTGTGATCGTCGGACGGGTACAAAACTTTGGAAATAAGCTCCGCCTCGTTCTCGCGCTGCATAGCCTTTTCGTAATCGCCCTGCGAGAACGAGCGCATATCGAACTGCGCGGTGGAAGTCGCCGACCACAAACGCAATACGCTTACGCCCGCATTGTCGCCGTAGCCCGAGATCATCACGTCGTATGCGAGCGCGTCGACGGGGTTGCCGCCGATATAACGCACCTGCATCCTGCCGTTCTCCATGCGTTCTTCCACTTTGCCGCCGAGCTGAACGGTAAACCGCTTATCCGAGCGCGGCATCATCCACACTTCGCCGCTCGGCAACCACATATCGGGAAGCTCCACCTGCTGATTTTCGACGATGCGCTGACGGAACAAGCCGTACTGATACCGAATTGTAAAGCCCATTGCGGGATAATTGAGCGTCGCAAGACTGTCCATGAAACACGAAGCGAGCCGTCCGAGACCGCCGTTGCCGAGCCCTGCGTCCGACTCCATTTCGAATATGTCGTCGAGCGAGAAATTCATCGACTTCAAACACTTGTCGAACTGTTGAATGAGTCCGAGGTTGTACAGGTTGTTCTTAAGCGACCTGCCGATCAGAAACTCCATACAGAGATAGTACACGCGTTTGTATTTGCCTTCGGCGATACGCGCATTGTTTTCCTGTTTCTTTTGCAAAAGAATATCGCGGATCACGAGCGACACGGCTTTATACATTTGCTCGCCGGTAGCGCGGTCGGGAGTGACGGCGAAATACCGTGCGAGTTTATCGGTGATCAGCTCGCGAACATCCTCGATTGTTTTATTCATAGTTTAATCCTCCGTTGCCTGTAGATGAAAATTATGCCGAGAGAACTCTGTACAACACATTGTATTCGAGCGCGGCTTTGCCCCAAGAGAAGTCGCAAGCCATTGCGCGAACGGCAAGCTCGTTCCACGTCTTTTTCTTCGCAAAGAGCGCGAGCGCGCGGCGTATCGTCGCATCCATTACGTCCGAATCGTATTCCTCGAACACAAACCCGTTGCCGACCGACCCGTCCTTGCCGCAATCGGTTATGGAATCCATAAGTCCGCCCGTCGCGCGCACGATAGGCACTGCGCCGAACCTGCACGCGCCCATCTGCGTCAGTCCGCACGGCTCCATGCGCGACGGTATAAGACAAATGTCCGCCGCCGCGAGCACTTTGAGCGCGAGATCGCGGTTGTAAGTAATGAGCGAACGCACTCTGCCGTTGTACATATTCTGTATATGCGAAAGATACCCTTCGATGTCGGGATCGCCCTGACCGAGAAGCACGAGCTGTATATCGGTGTCGAGAATATTCCCGCCCGTCTTATTTATTGACTTACGCAGCAAATCGTAACCCTTATACGGCACCATGTGCGCGATCATGCACACCATAGGCGCGTCGACGTCCTCGGGAAGCGACAACATTCGCTGTAATTCGAGTTTGTTTTGTTTCTTCTTGTCGAAAGAGTTTGCGTCGTAATTGACGAACAGCGACTCGCTCGTCGCGGGATCGAACTGTTCGGTGTCGATACCGTTGAGTATGCCGACTATCTTCTCGCGGTTATCTGTGAGCACCGAATCAAGCCCGCCCGAAAACTCGGGAAGCCTGATTTCGCGCGCGTACTGCGGCGACATGGTTGTGATCTTGTCGCAAGTGACGATCGCACCTTTCGCGAGATTGATCCTGCCGTTGAACTCGACGACGTTCAGTTCGCTCTCCGAAAGTCCGAACACGTCGCCCGCTATTATAAGCGGATATATCCCCTGATAATTTATGTTGTGAATGGTGAAAATGTTTTTGATCCGTTCGTAGCCCGGGCGGTCTTTATAGTGAAGGTTATAGTAGATAGGCACAAGCGCGGTCAAGTGGTCGTTGGATTGCAATATATCGGGCTTGAAATCGAGGTACGGCAACAAGTCGAGCGCGGCGCGCGACAAGAACGCAAACCGCTCCGCGTCGTCGTAATAACCGTAAATATTCGTGCGCTTAAAGTAGTATTCGTTGTCGATGAAGTAATACACGACGCCGTTATGTTCCATTCGGAACAGCCCGCAATACTGATTACGCCAAGCAAGCCCTACCGTGATATTGCACACGAACGTCATTTTGTCTTTGAAGTGGAACGCTACGTCCTCGTAAAGCGGCAGCATGATTCGCGCTTCGGTCTTTTTGGTCACGTTGAGTGCGCGCGCGAGATTGGTACAAACTTCGCCCATGCCCCCTGTCGCCGCGAACGGCGACGCTTCTGTGGTAACAAACAAAACTTTGTTTACCTTTGCTTTTGCCATATCTTCCTTTTATCTCCTTCGGCGACCCGCTTCTTCGGCGCGAGCCGCAATTTGGCTATTCGTCGCTTGCGCAAAACCGAACCGCGCATTGCATACTATTTTATCATATATGCGTCACCGCATGCTGTCGCATACTTGCGGATTTCGGCGTTCTTCGTCGATATAAAATCGACGTTATTTTTTCGCCGTCGGTTTCTTTGCCGCAGTAGATTTCGCGGCGGGTTTCTTCTCGGCGGTCGCGGTCTTTGCGGCAGGCTTCTTCGCCGTAGCCGTCGCTTTTGCCGCGGGCTGTTTGCTTGCCGCAGCAGGCTTTTTGTCCTCCGCTTTTACTGCGGCGGTTTTTTTCGCCGCAACGGGTTTCTTCTCGGTCGGCGCAGTCGAGTTCGTTTCCTGCTTCTTCTCCGACGGTTTTGCCGTTTTTGCCGCGGCTTTCTTCTTCGCGGCGGGGCTGTAGAGCAATATGCCGCCCATGGGGGGCACGTTTATGACGAGCGAATTTTCTTTGCCGTGGCTTTCGACCGCTTCCGTCTTGTATTTTGTGCCGGGCTGACCCCACTTATATATCTCGGTGCGCAAGATCTCGGTATACTCGCCCTCGTGCGCGCCGAACCGATACTCGGAGTGCGCGACTGGCGAGAAATTGATTATCGCGACCATGCGGTTGCCGTCCTCGTCGTGACGCTCGTACACGAGTATGTTTTGCAGATAGTCGTCCGAAACGAGCCACTCGAACCCGTGCCAATCATAGTCGATTTGGTGCATGGCGGGATAATCCCTGTATATGCCGTTGAGCGTGGCGACGAACTTTTTGAGGTCGGCGTGCGCGGGATATTCGAGGATATTCCAATCGAGTTCTTTCGCGAAATTCCATTCGGCGAACTGTCCGAACTCCGCGCCCATAAAGAGCAGTTTTTTACCGGGGTGCGAGAACATGTAGGTGAGGAAGTTGCGCACGCCCGCGAATTTCATATCGTAATCGCCGGGCATCTTGTTGATGAGCGAACCTTTGCCGTATACCACTTCGTCGTGCGAAATGGGCAACACGAAATTCTCCGAGTATGCATACACCATGGAGAACGTGAGAGTGTTGTGGTGGTATTTACGGAATATGGGGTCGACCTTGAGATACGACAGAGTGTCGTTCATCCACCCCATGTTCCACTTGAAGTTGAAACCGAGTCCGCCCATATCGACGGGTCGGGAAACTCCGCCCCATGCCGTGGACTCCTCGGCGATCATGAGCGCGGCGGGGTACTTCGCGAAAACGGCGGTATTGAGCCGACGCAAAAAGTCCACCGCTTCGAGGTTTTCGTTGCCGCCGTAAATATTCGGACGCCATTCGTATCTGCCGTAATCGAGATACAGCATGCTCGCCACCGCGTCTACGCGCAGTCCGTCAACGTGGTACTTATCCATCCAATAGAACGCATTGGATATGAGGAAGTTACGCACCTCGTTGCGCCCGTAATCGAAGCACCGAGTGCCCCACTCCTTGTGCTCCATGAGAAGGGGGTCGGAATGTTCGTACAGCGGACCGCCGTCGAACTCGTAAAGCCCGTCGCCGTTCTTGGGGAAGTGCCCGGGCACCCAATCCAAAATCACGGCGATGCCGCAAGAATGCATTTTATCGACGAGATACGCAAAGTCCTCGGGAGTGCCGTACCGCGAAGTGGGCGCGTAATAGCCGGTGACCTGATACCCCCACGACCCGTCAAACGGATACTCGGCAATACCCATAAGCTCGAGATGGGTATACCCCATTTCTTTGAGATACTCGCTCATCTCGTCGGCAAACTTGCGATAATCGAACGGATTACCGTCGGGGTACCGCCGCCACGACCCGATATGCGCTTCGTATACGCTCATCGGCGCGTCGTAAGGATTGCGTTTGTTTTTTATATAATCGGCGTCCGTCCACTTGAAGTGATCGACGTCGACGACCTTCGCGTTCGTGCCCTCGAACGTTTCGCGGTGGAACGCGAACGGGTCGCATTTATAGATCGGCTTGCCGAACCCGTTTTCGATATAAAATTTATAGCCGTCGAACGGCTTGACGCCCTTGACGGTAACTTCCCAAATACCCGCTTCGGTGATTTTGGTCATCGGGTCGGCATTCTCGTCCCAACCGTTGAAGTCGCCGATCACCGAAATCTTCGTCGCTCGCGTCGACCAAACGCGGAAAACCGCAGTACCCGTCTTACTGTTAAAATGACACCCCAAATAATTGTAGGCGTCATTCATATCCCCGTGATGGTAAGCGTCAAGTAGCTTTATGTCCATGTTCATCTCCCTGTTATAAGGTATTGCGGTTGACACGCCGTCCCGCAGCAGTCATACCCTACACAATTATACACCATTTACATTCAAATATCAAGCCTTTTGGTAAAAATACTTAAAATAGTGATTTCGGCGGGTTCCGCCGCTTTATCGTTGACTTTACACAAACTCCGTGGTAAAATATCCGTTACATGGCACAGAGGATAAGCATTTCGGATAAGTTTACTTTCGGCAAACTGTTGCGGTTTGCCATACCGTCGATCGTCATGGTGATTTTTACGTCGCTGTACGGAATAGTCGACGGTCTTTTCGTGTCAAATTTTGCGGGCGACGACGCGTTCACGGCGGTCAACCTGTTTTTGCCGGTGTTCTATCTTCTCGGCGCGGTCGGATTCCTGCTCGGAAGCGGTGGCTGCGCGCTGATAGCAAAATTATTCGGCGAGCAAAACGACGACGCCGCGCGGCGGCTGTTCGGTGCGCTGACTTCCGTCGTCGCCGCGATCGGCGTGCTGTTCACGGCGATATTCATGCCGATAATGCCCCGACTCGCCACCGCGCTCGGCGCGGAGGGCGAAGTGCACGAAGTATGCGCGGAATACGGATTCATCATGCTCGGCGGCATGCTCCCGTTCATGCTGCAAAGCTATTTTCAATATTTCTTCGCCGTCGCCGACCGTCCCAAGCTCGGACTCGCGATCACCGTCGGCGCGGGGCTTACAAACATACTCGGCGACTTCCTGCTCGTCTACGTCGCGGGAATGGGCGCGAACGGCGCGGCGATCGCCACCGTCGCGTCCGAATGTGTAGGCGGGCTTGTGCCGCTCGCATACTTCTTCGTGCGCGGCAAGAAACTGTATTTCGCCCGCCCCGCGCTCAAAGGCAAACCGTTTTTCGCCGTGTGCGTAAACGGTTCGTCAGAGTTCCTCTCGAGCGCGTCCACTTCCGTAGTGAGCATACTATACAACATACAGCTCATGAAGTACGCGGGCTACGACGGAGTGATCGCGTTCGGGATAATAATGTACGTATCGTATATCTTCGTCGGGTGCTATCTCGGATTCTCCGTCGGCACCGCGCCGATCATAGGCTACAATTACGGCGCGAAAAACACCGACGAGCTTAACAACGTGTTCCGAAAAAGCCTGCTGTTTATAATGTGCGCGGCGGCGATAATGACGGCGGCTTCGATCGCGCTCGCAAATCCGCTCGCCGCGATCTTCGTGTCCGCCGACCCCGAACTTCTCGACATGTCCGCGAACGCGCTTCGCTTTTTTTCCGCATCGTTTATAATAAGCGGATTTAATATTTACGGCTCCGCGTTCTTCACCGCGCTCAACAACGGCATTGTATCGGCTATAATATCGCTCGCCCGCACACTCGTTTTTCAAGTCTTGGCGGTGTTCGTTACGCCGCTCGTTTTCGGGATAAACGGGCTGTGGAGCGCGACCGTTTTCGCCGAGCTTCTCACGTTCGCCGTCACCGTGTTTTTCGTAGCGAGAAACCGCAACAAGTACGGCTACAGGCTTAAGCAATTAACAATTAATAATTAATAATTAATAATTTCGGATTATTGAGAGATTTTGCGCCGGTGCGTCCGAAGCGAATAATTTGCGGTATAGCCGCTCAAACTATACGCAGGAGGGAACCGCACATGGAACGCACAGAAAAACTGACGTCGGGCAAAGTCGCGCCCAAAACCGGCGAATACAATATCGTATCGCAAAAAGGCAAGGTCGTCGGCACCGTCCACGTCAAACGCGGCAACAGAATGCCGCCCACTCGCCACGCGAACAGCCATTTCGAGTTTGGCGAATGATCCGCCGATCCCGCATTTGCGGGATTATTTTTTGCGCGAAAACCGCCGCGCGCCGAGGCTACGGGCGCAAAAAGAATTGCCACGCCGCGCGAATAGTGGTATAATGTGAACATGCAAGCATTTCTCACAACGCTATACACCGTCGGCATAATGCTATTGTGCGCGATACCCGGGTTTCTGCTCGTCAAAACGGGCGCGGTCAAATCGGAAAACATTTCGGCTTTTTCCAAAGTCCTTATGTTTGTGTGCCAGCCCGCGCTCACGTTCTACTCGTTCAACAAGGCGGACTTCACCCCCGCGCTCGGCATCAACCTGCTCATATTCTTCGCGATAATAACGGTAGTGCAACTCCTATTCATAGGCGCGTTCTACCTGATATTTCGTAAACGTATGGACGATATTCGCTACCGCGTGGCGACGGTCGCCACCACGCTTTCCAACTGCTCTTTCCTCGGCGTGCCCCTTCTCGAAGCGATATTCCCCCAATCCCCCAATGTCGCGGCGTATTCGATGATGTACTTCCTGTCCATGAACCTGCTCGGTTGGACGCTCGTATCCGCTATAATCACCCGCGACAAAAAATATATCGGTCCCAAAACGATATTCCTAAACCCCGCGATACTGTCGGTGGCGGCGGCACTGCCCTTCTTTCTCACCGGCTTCAAAATATCCGCCGAGAACGGCGCGTTCCTCGGCAGTCTCGACGCGATGATCACGGTACTCGGGAAAATGACCACGCCGCTGTGCATGATCATTCTCGGCATGCGGCTCGCTACGACGAAGATAAAAACTCTGTTTACGGGCGGCTTGCAGTACCTTGCGGTAGCGGTCAATCAAATCGTGTTCCCGCTGTTCGTGTACGGCGTGCTGTCGCTTCTCCCCGTCGATACCGAACTAATGCTGTGCATGTTCGTCATGTGCGCGTGCCCCGTCGCGTCGATAGTGCAAAACTACGCGGAAATGCTCGGCGAGGGTCAAGACGCCGCCGCGAATACCGTACTGCTCGGCTCGCTGTCGTCGATCACGACGCTACCCGTTCTCGCGCTTTTGATATAGGCTATCATGAACGAATGTTACTGCTATTTCCATATCATAGGCGACTTCGATCCCGCCGACATAACGAAATTTCTCGGGATCGAACCGTTCCGCGCTTTCAAAAAGGGCGAGCTTCGGCGCGGCGGAAGATCGCGTTATGACTTTTCGACGTTTTGCTGTTGCCGTTGCGACGAATACGATTTCGACGCGAACGTGATGATCGAAAAGACGATCGCCCCGCTTCGCGACAAAATCGAGATTTTGAACAGATTGCGCGAACTTCTCGGCGTGGAATACGAGATCTGCGTCGTGCCGAAAATTCACGTCGACGAATCGACTCCCGCGCTCGGAGCATCCCTTTCCGTTATAGACTTTTGTCACGAAATCCGCGCAAATATCGACATCGACATGTATCTTTTCAATTAAAAATTACGTGAAATTCCGATCGGCTAAAAGATTTCTCCGCTCGCTTCGCTCGGTCGAAATGACACGAAGCTTTCGTTCGGTGTATATCGCTCCGATAATCGCGTCTTATAAGATCCCTATTAAAATCCCGACCGAGGTCGGGTTTTTTGTTTAGTATTTATTGCAAACGTATTTTGCGAGGTCGCCCATATCGACCGCGCAACAGCTCTTGCCTATCGCCTTGAACGTCCAATCGTCGCCGCGCCTGTACGCCGCGCCGAGCACTATCGCCGTGTCGTACTCGTCCGCGGCGTCCGCGCGGAAATCCATTAGCGGACGATTGTTTCGCGGGTCGTACAGCACCACGTACATATTGCGTACGTCGCGAAGCGTTTGACCGCGTTCGTAACTGTTATATATATCGAGGACGAAAATCAGTCTGTCGCGCGTCGGCGGCACTTTCTTAAAGTACACGACGATATTCTCGTCGTCGCCGTCGTCGCTTTTATCCTCGCCCGTGAGATTGTCGCCGTGATGCTCGACGCAGCCCGACGGATGATCGAGATTGCCGAAATACACCGTTTCGTACTCGCCGTCGCCCGCGACGACGACTGCGGAATCTATATCCATAGACACGCCGCCGCGCACGGGATCCCAACCGACCCCGACCACTATCTTGTCGAGCGGCTTATCGTCGGAAAGTTCGATCGGGACTTCCTGTCCCCGTTGCAAATGCGCGGTATCGCCCGTTCGGACGTTCGCGCCGATATTCTTGTTGCGGACCGATCCCGCGTCCGCTTCGGTCGCGTATTTTTTCACCGTGTTCTCTCCTTAAGCGTCATGCACGCATGCCATTCCCGAATACTCGCACAAGCGCGTCAGTCGTTATACACCCACCTGAAAAGCTGATCGGCTATATCGCAGGGATAGCTGTTTTCGCACCCGTACAGCAAGTATGCCGTGTCGTACCAATCGAGCATGTTATTCCAGCCCGCGCCGTCCTCATCCGACCGCGGCACGAACATCCAAAGGTATTTACGCCCCGCGCCGAGATTTGCGCCGAGGGTATCCGTCCACAGCTTTTCGTATTCCTCCGGCGTCGACGGGAAAGTTTCTTCGTCGATCGCGACGCCCGCGCGCGGCAAAACGGGAGCGCGCTTCGACATTACGACGACGAGCCGTCTGCCGTCGCCGTTCTCGGGAACGGGTCGCCAATCGGAACGTATCGCCGACGCGACCGCCTCCCAACCGTTGCCGCCGTTTTCGCTCGCCGCAAGCCGCACGGATGGATTGTACAACTCCGTTTCCATGCCGTGCCTGCCGTACGGCATATACATAAACGGCGTGGTAACGAGCGCGGCGTTGCCGTTGTGCGCAAGATTGCCGTATATAACCGAACGAACACGCAACGAGAACTTCTCGCCGCTTCGCCGACGCCGTTGCGCCATAGCCGCAAACACGTTTATGACCTCGCACGCAAACGAACGAATATTATCCTCGGGCGTACCGTCGATCACAAATACCGCGTCGATGACTCCGCGATCTTTCGTCGTATCGACGTAATGCGCGCGAATGACCGCCGCGTCGAGCGCGTCGAATCTGTGAATTACTTCGCGCACGTTGTCGGCGACGAGCATATTTCGCCGTTCCTCGAGCGTTTCGCCGCCCGCCTCGCCGAGATTGTACGCCGTGTCGTCGGCGAGCTTACGAAGCTCCTCGAGCGTAGCGTCGGGGTGGTCGGCTATAAGCGCGACAATGCTGTCGAATATGCGGCGCATCAGTTCGTTACCCGATAAATCGCACATGGAGATAGATGCGCGGGCGTTGTAAAACAGTTCGCTCGCACCATTCCCGTTGGAAAGCGCGGCGTCCAATTTTTTACCGCCCGTTTCGTCGAGAAGATCCGCCAGGGCTTTCGCCGTTTCTTTCAACGGACTGTTCGTCCGATCGAGCGCGGTCAAAGTGCTTGCAATAAGCATCTTGAGTTCCGCGGTGTCGTAAATGCCGTTCCACAGTGCTATCCGCTTCGCCGCGGCAAACAGATCCTTGTTCTCCCCCGTTTCCCCGTCGTCATCGTCATAATCTTCATCTTCGTCATCATCGTCGTCGTAATCGTCATCGACGTAATCTATATCCTCGTCGGCGTTTTGGATATTCTCCGTCGGTTTTTCCGATACTGTCGGAGCTTCGGGGTTCGGCGCGGCATCTTGTTTTTCGACGTCACGATCGAACAGCGCGTCAAGTTCCGCGGCATCGAACAGAAATCGGTAACGGATAGAATCTTTTTGCTCGATCACGCCGATCTCCTGCAACATACTGAGCATGTCTGTGGTGCGAAACAGTCCGAGCGAGTATTTGCGTTGCACTTCGATCACCGTAATCGTGCCTTGCGCGACGAAATCGCATGCGATCTTGCCGAGCAATTCGTCCACCTTGCTCTCGGCGCGAAGTTTGACTTTCGCTTCGACAACGCGCTGCGACATTCCTTTGCTCGAAGCGACGTAATCGAGCTTGCCGTCGAACTTGACATACCCGTCGTATTCGAGCTTTGCGACGAGCCGACGCGCGGTAATAAAATCGACGCCGAACTCGCGTTGGACGACGGGAACGGTCACCGATCCGTGTTGCTTGACATACTCGCAAAGCGATTTGTATATTTCCGACATTTGCATGATTTCACCTACTTGCCGACGGTATGGTTCGCCGCAAGCCCCTTGTATCGTTATTGCCGTATTGCGCGTCGATATTCGTCCGTTTGTTTTCGACGCCGACCGTGTTTTATATTATACACGATTTTTCGCAAAATGTCAACAGTCGAACGAAAAACACCGCCGCGATAGTATTTGCCGCAACGAAAAAAGCACTTGCCGCGGCAAATGCTTTTTCTGTTCAATTGTACTTTTAATTTTCCGATCATTCCTCGGCGGGGGTTTCCGCTTCGGTCGCTTCGTCGCGAGCGGCGTCACCGTCGGGTTCGGCATCGCCGCCGTCCGAGCTTGCCTGCGCCGCATCGGAGCTTGCAAGCAAGCCTTTCTTATCGAATACTATCGACATGACGAACAGCGCGATGCACGCGATGGCAAGCACTGCGAATATGACGATGAACGAAACTATGAGAGCTTTCCACCACGGCGTGACGGGTTGCAACCGCGTAAGGTTGGAATAGCCGTCGAGAGCCGCACTGTAGTTGGCGATGACGAAAAGCAGTCGTTTCATGGATTCGCGGAGCTTGGTGTTGAACGTATTGCTGTTACGCATGTCGGCTGTAAGTCCGCTCGTCGTGCCCTTATCGAGGAAAAGGTCGGTGCCGTTCATGAACCCGTCGTCGTAAACCATGAACAGCTTACCGTTCGAGCCTGCCATGTCGGTGAGGGTGTAGCCGTCGAACGCCCATTCTTTGCGCAGGATATTTTCCATGAGGTTGTCGCTCGCGCTCGTCCACAGACAGCCCGCGCGGTTGAACGAGGTCATGAGCGCGTGCCCGCCGCCCATGTCGGGACGGAGCGCGTACTCCCACGGCAGGAGATAGATCTCGCGCGCGGCTTGCTCGTTCATCCAAATGCAAATACCGTTGCGGTTGGCTTCCTCGTCGTTGAAGATGAAGTGTTTGGGGTGTGCGACGACGCCCTGCGCCTGCATTGTTATGATCTCCTCGACGGCGGCGATACCCGAAAGGTACGGGTCCTCGGAGAAGTATTCCGCGGCACGTCCGCCGAACGCCACGCGGTGCATATTAAGCCCGGGCGCGTAAAGACCGTGCAAGTTCTTCTGCGCGGCGTCGTGTCCGCTCCGCGCGTCGGCGGCGATAGCCTCGCCCACTTTCGCATACACGTCCACGCTGAACGACGAAGCGATAATGCCTTCGCAACTCATGGACGAGAAACCTTCGGCGGTGTTGCTGACGCCGTAAGGACCGTCGTCCTCGTCGGTGAGCGGTTTGGCGACGCTCGCGAGTGCGGGGGTATAGCCGTAGCAGTTGGTAAGCGTGAGGAACATATCCTCTTGCGAGATCTTGTCGAGAAGTTTGTTCCAGCTGTCGTCCTCGTAATCGACGCCCGCCATCATCGCGAGCGTGAGATCGGAACTCATGTCGCCGAACGTAGGCATTGTCGCGCCATCGCTCTCGACGATCGTCTTGTGACTTGTTATGTCGTACTTTTCTTCCACCTTGTTGGTGAGCGCGAGGTTCGTCGCGACGGTCGGCAATGTACCCAGCCAATTACTGCGCGAAACGTATACGACGTCGCCGTCGTCCGCGGCTTTATTCGTCACGCCCGCGAAACGGTTGGGATCCATCCAATCGAGCTGATTGACGATTTCGGTGCCGATAGCGGTATCGGAAAGTTTGGTCGGGTCTTTGCGCGTCTTGGCGGTGGACTTCGAGAAAACTTTTTTATCGACGGAATCGGCGTGATGAATGACGGTCGCGAGCTTCGCGTTGCCCGCTTTATCCATGCCGTTCGCAGTCGTGTAACCTTTTGCGGCGAGGATATTGTTGATCGCGTCGTGACTGTCGTGCGCGGCTGTGAGATAGTAGTCGCCGTCTCCGAGGATATACGTCCGCGCGTTCTCCGCGTCGTACACGCGAAGCTGTTCAAACATGACGCGCATGTATTTCGCGTCGCCCGAAGCGGTGACGGTAAGCGTCTGCGTTTCGCCGGGATCGAGGACTTTGGTCTTGCCAAACCCGACAAGCTCGACGGACGGCACTTCGACGCCGTACGTGCGGCAGTACGAGCCGTAAGGCTTTTGCAGATACAGTTGCACCGCATCGCGACCTTTCACGGTGCCGTTATTGGTGACGTCCACCGACACGTCGAACGACACGATATCATTGCCGTTTTTCACGGGCGTCACGGAAAGGTTGTCGTAAGCGAATACGCCGTTCTTGCCGCCGTAAGAAAGTCCGTAACCGAACGGATACGCGACGTCGGCATTGTAGTCGTACTTGCCGACCGACGCCGAACGCATGACGTAATCTTCGTACCGCGTTTCATAGTAACGGTACCCGACGTACACGCCCTCGACGTACACGCCGTAATACTGTTGCGAGTTGTTAAGCCCCATTTCCTCGGTGTTGGCGTACGACGACGAGAATCCGTCGTTCACGCGCCAATACATCGCCGCGGGGGAACTGAAATTGTCTTTGAGGAAAGTGTCGGACAGCTTGCCGCTCGGATTGATCTCGCCGATAAGAGCTTTCGCGACCGCTTTCATGCCCGTAGCTCCCGGCAAGCCTATCCACATCGCCGCGTCCACTCCGAAACGTTCGTCGTCGAGGAAATCGCACTGCAACGTTACGGCGGAGTTGATGAGAACGACGAGCCGTTTGATCTCGCCCATGCGCTTCATCGTCGCGAGGTTTTCGAGAATTTCGTACTCGTTCGCGGTGAGCGAAAGATAACTGCCGTCCACGCCGTCGCTGCCCTTCCACGAAACGTCGACGCCCTCGCCGCTCTGCCGCGTGATGACGGCGATAACGGTATCGCCGCACTCGCGGTAGGCGTTGGGGATACCCGCGCCCGTGTACGCGCTCCAGCTCGGCTCGGAAGTCATGAACGTGCCGTTCTTAATTCCACGCGCCGTCTTGCCCGCGCCCGTCGAAACGAAGTTATAGCTCGTTTCGTCGAGAGTGAGATCGGTGCACTCGTCGAGTGCGGTTTTAAGGTCGAAAAGAGTGCCTTCGCGACGAACGCCGGGACCGTGAGTCGCATAGAAAACGGTGCCCGACCCCGAAAGCGCGAACGCCACTTTCGCGTTCGCTTCGAGCGGAAGCGCGGGTTTGCCGTTCACTTCGTCGTTCTTGAGAAGGACAAGCCCCTCGCCCTCGACGTACTCGTTGACCGCGCGATAGTAATCTTCGATTTCGTCGGCGGTTTTAAGCGCGGGGCGGTTTATGACCACTTCTTCCTCGCCGTTTTTCGGCTCGGCTTTTACTTCCACATAGTCGGTAGTGCCGAGAAATCCGTGTATCTCGTTATTGAACGGGATCGTCGCTTGCTTGATCACGCAGAACACCGCGAGCAATGCGCAAAACGTGACTGCGAGAGCTTCCCAAAGCGATCTTTTGTTTAACAGCTTCTTGAGTATTTTCATGCTTGAGCCTCCTCTTTCGCGGGCGCGAGCGCGAGTCGAGCTTCGCGCTTATGCAACAGCGCGGACACTATCGAAAGCACGAGCGACACAAACGTGAACCCGAGTCCTACGAAATAGCTCGCCGCGAGCGTGCCGTCAACGGGGTCGCCAACGGTACCCGAAACAATGGGGTACAATATCGTGCCGAGCAAACTGTATTCGTCGAGAATACCCATAAAGAACGACACTATGAGCGACACGAACGCGAGATACGCGAATAAACGCAAGTATTCGCAGATCTTTCCGACGAGCGTATCTTTATCGAAGAAGAACTCGAGCACGTCGCCCGCAATAGCCGCGGCAAGCGATATAATAGCTACTATATCCCAGCCGATGACGGCTGCGGATACCTTTCCGCCGTTGAACTCGGACGCGCAATTCCCGCCGTACAGCGCGAGCGCGACGATAGTGAACACGAACGCGACGGCGGCGAGATAGAAATGCACCCGCTTGAAAAACGGTTTCTTATTTTCCATCTTTCCATGACCTCCTTGTCATAAAACGATTCCCACCATTTAGTATTGAATTTATCCGCGGGGTACGGCGCATATCGGTGGGAATATGCGCCGCAACGCGCGTATGGATCCTCTGCCGTGGAATAAGTGCGTAAGAAAAGCAGAGGAGTAGGAGGTGTTATTGTTACTTCGTTACGTTGGGACGCGTATAATACTCGTAATCGTTCATCTCGATATAAGTGGAAGTGTAGATATACATGCAGTCGATGATCGGAGCTTCCGCGTGGAACGTACCGCCGTGGTCGTTATTATTGTTGACGTACAGAATGATGCTGTTCATGCCCGCTTTCAGCGAAACGTTGGCGGCAATGAAGCAGTCCTCGAACGGCGTCTTTCCGTGCGACAGGTCCTCTTTGTCGTTGGTGTTCGCCATGGGCATATACAGTCCGCCGTAACGGAGATATGTGTCGGGTAAGCCGTCGTCGGGATTGAAGAATTCGTTAATGTAAATGCGGAATTCGTCGTCGGACAGATAGTTATATTCCTTGCCGTCCTTTTCTTTTACCGTTCTGAACCGATACGATTCGCTCGATACGCGCAGATATATTATCGCATCGTCGACGTCTTCGTCGGCGTATATCTCGAATACGAGGTTCGCACCGTTGAAATACTGTTCGCGGATAAAGTAACCGTTGCTTACATTTCCGCCCTCGATATACGAGCCGGACATTATCATCTGTTCCTCGAACGAGTTGGTCGAGGTGCCTTGACCCCTCTTGCCTTCGAGGTTCACCGCCTCCGCTTCGAGAGTGTTTTTCTTGAGCATTTTGCCATACACCGATAAACTTGCCGTGAGATTGGCTTTAACGTTGAAACGGGTAGTAAACGCTTCGTCGGTATACCAGCCGCCGAACAAACAATCTGCTACTTTCGGATCTTCGGGAAGCTTACTCTCCGCGGTTTCGCCGAAAGGAATTTTGACGTCGGAAATCTTGGTCTTTATTCCGTCTACGACGTAGTAATACGTCACCGTAACGTCTCCGCCCGCTTCCGACGAATCGACCCACTTCGCATACAGCGTCAGCGCGCCGGTGACGGGCATGTCGAACGTGAACTGCGTCGTGCACGCCGCATCGGTAAACCAACCGACAAACACGTATCCCGGTCGCGACGATACCGATACTTCGTTTACCGTCTTGCCGTACTTGACTTTTTGAGTCGCGGGAGCTGCGGGTGCGCCGCTATAGTTGTAGTCAAAGCTCACCGAGTATTGCTCGAGTTCCCAACCCGCATACACGCGAATATCGTCGTTTATGCTCGACAGATCTGCTTTGTCGTCGTCGTTGAGTTCGTCTTCGTCGCCGAGTTTCACCGAGTACCAACCTGCAAAAACATGTCCGGTATACGAGAGTTTCGCCTCGACTGCCGCCGCCTGTTCGCTTGCCGAAGCACCGCGCTTGATCGAATACGAAAGCTCTACGCCCTCCGCACTGCCGCCGTTGAGGTCGAACATAATCGAATACTCGCTTCGTGCCCAGTGCGCGTACAGTGTGATTTCTCCGTCTACCGTCGTCGCAAAGTCATAAACACTGCCTCCGACGCGCGAGGTATACCAATCGCCGAATTCATAACGGGCACGGGTCGGATCCTCGGGACGTGCGACCGTACCGCCGAGATTTGCGATAACTTTCGTCGCGGCGGGCGCGCCTACATAGTTGGCATCGAAAGTAACGGTGGTTTTGGTCGGCGTCCACTTCGCGTAAAGCGTAACGTCGCTATCGACCGCTCCGTTAAAATCGAATTCTGCGGTACACGCGGCGTCGGTGAACCAACCGCCGAACGCACACATTTCGTTCTCGTCGAACTTGGGATCGGCGGGTTTTGTCGCCTTTCCGCCCTTTTCGACAACGACGGAAGTATCCGCGGTGCCGTAATTGAGATATTTATATATCACGACACATTTCGTATCGTCTTTTTCCCATTTTGCGAAGACCGTTATGTCGCCTTCGAGTTTTGTCGAAGCGGTAAACTTTTCGGACGTGCCGTCCGCATCGAGATACCACCCCGCGAATTTGTAGCCGGGGCGTGAAGGGTCTTCGGCGAGCGCGAAACTCTCGCCCGCTTCCACCTCTATCTTGGTAACGCCGCCGTCGTAATTGTTATTGAACCGCACGGTATATACCGATACATTATCGTCTGCGCCTGCCGAGCACGCGACGAGCGCGAATGCGAACAGCAGTACCATTATGAGAACTATCGGAAAAATGAGTTTCTTCTTCATTTTTGCTCCTTATACGATCTTTCATCGAAAAGCCGTTTGCCCCGCGCCCCGCGGCGCGGGGGGTAACGACCGATTTTGTGCATTGATTATTTGTTGAGCTTTTGCGGCAACTCGCATTTTTGTCATTTCGACCGAAGCGCGAGGAACGAAGCGCGTAGCGGAGAAATCTATTCTTATTCCCATGCCGTTATTTTAAGTTCTCACCGTATGAGATTTCTCGACTGCGCTCGAAATGACAGGTGCCTTTTTGTTTATAGTAATCATTCTAATCACAGTTTCTTATAAGATACGACTTCCCGCTATCCTTCCGAAAAAGAACATTAGAACCTTGGGGTTTCCCGCCAAAGTTCTAATGCCTCACACTTTCGGATTATTGTTTGACGGTATTAGTCTTCTTTCTTCTTGCGAAGGACAAGACCTGCGCCGCCGAGTATTGCAAGAGCCGCTACGACCGCGCTCGTCGCGCCGATTACGCCGCCGCAGCCGCCTTCGCCTGCCGCGCCCGCTTCACCCGCGTCGCCTTTATCGCCTTTGTCGCCCTTGTCGCCTTTGTCACCCTTGTCGCCTTGGATGCCTTGCTCGCCTTGGTCACCTTTATCGCCTTTGTCACCTTGCTCGCCCTGCTCGCCTTGATCGCCCTTGTCGCCTTTCATGGAGCCGAGATCGAGATATTTGACGGTGCCGTCCTTGTAAACGATCATAAGCATGTTGTCTACAACATCGACATAAACGACGGGGTTCTCTGTTGCTCCCGCAGGAAGCACGATAACCGTAAACTCTGCAGTCTGCGTTATCCAACCGTCGAATGTTGCCGTAATCTTGAACGTGTACGTCCCTTCTTCCGCAATCGTGCCTTTAACGGTTTGCGTAGCGGCGTCGAGCGTCAAGCCTGCGGGCAGATCGCCTGCAACCTTAATAGAACCTGCTGTGTAATTGCCTTTTCTGTTCTCGCCGAAGCCCTTGAGAAGGTCTATGCTCATGTTGGCACCCGCCTCGGCTGCCGTTACAGTTCCTATAGGGGTAACACCGTTCTTGGAGTGAGCCTGGTTGGCGTACTCGTTGTACATGATCGTCGCACTGCGACGGACGATATACCACTGGTTGTTGGAGTAGTATTTTTCCTGACCGGTAAGCTTGTTGTCTCTGCCGATATAAACGCCGCCTTTAACGCCGGTGAGCGGGTTGACGTATTCCGCGTCCCACTTGCCGGAATAGGTGTTGTTTGCAGGGGTACCGGGGTTGGTAATGTTGTTGCCGCCCGGCGCGTGGTTGTGCCCTGTGCGGAGCATGAGGTCTTCCGACGCAACGTTAGACTGCGGGCTGTACATATCGGGGTGGAAGAAGAAGTCGTTTGCGCCCCACTCGGTACGAACGAGGAGTTCGCACATGTTGTAGTTGACGGGGGTAGGCACCGAGCCGATACGTGCGAACGCCGACATCGCGCCTTCCGCTTCGCCTTCCTGGATACCCATTTGGAACGGCTTCACGTAGATCTCGCGGATAGCCTGCTCGCTGACCCACGCCATGAGGTCGCCTTGGTTACGGTTGGTTTCCTGATCGTTGAGGAACATGTGCTTGAGGTGGCTGCCCACGCCCTTGCTCTGAATACCTCTGACTACCGCTTGCGCGAACCAGCCGGCATGGTAGCCATCCTGACCGTAGTACTCGTTGTTACGTCCGGAGAACGGAGTGCGGTGGAAGTTGACCGCGGGGTTGAGCCACTGCTCGCCTGTCGTGGAACCGCTGTTATAACCGTCAACCGTGCTCGTTTTCCACAAGCCCATGGAAGCGACGATTTCGCCCTGACGCTCGCCGAGTTCGACATTCCAGGTCGCCGCAATGGACGCGTTGTCGCACCAGCTGTAAGTGCCGTAGAAGCTCGTCGGGCTATCCTGAACTCCGCCGTTCGGAATACCGAGGTTGGGAACTCTCGTACCGTTGTTGCCGCCCAGCCAGCATGCCGTAAAGAAGTCGTCCCAAGTCCACTGATTCATGAACATCGTCCATACTTCTTCGCCTGTCTTGCCCTTAAACTTGCCTGTGGTAATAACTTCGGTGCTGTCGAACTCGATGCCGTTCATGTCGTTGAAGTAGATCCAGCCGATACCGCCGTTAAACGAAGAATCTTTCATCGCCGCCTGCTGCGCTTCGGCGTCTGCCATTTGCGACCAACCCGACATCATTTCTTTCGTTACGTCCATGACGCCCGTCTGATTGCCTTTATTGTCGGGAGTGGAGAAGTTCGCGCCGTCAGTACCGGTAAACAGCTCGTCGCCGTAAACATAGTGTCCCGCGTTCTCTTTGTTCGTTTTGTTCGCGATGAGCGCGATGAACTGCGCGTGCGTCAACGCATCGGCATTCTTATCCGCGCCGTCGGCAACTATTCTGTCGCCCGCCGTGACCGCAACGCAGTTGGCGTTGTTGCCGCGAGTGCTGAACGATGCGCCTTTCTTGATCTCTTTGGTCACGCGGACGCGGTTGGTGGTGTTGCCGCCCCAGCCCGACGTGAGATAGATAACGAAGTCGCCGACCGCGTAATCTTGCGTCGCCTTGCCGTCGTTACCGTCGCCGTTGTTCTTGAACGTGATCGTCGCAAGGTCTTTGGTCACTTTGAAAATGTTGTTGCCGTTGTAGACGTAATCGCCCGCGACGAAAGTACCGTCGAGCGAAATCGCCTTGATCGCGAGTGCTTTCGCGTCGGCATTTGCCTTGACTTCGTATACGTCTTTGGTATCGGTGACACCGAATTCGTCGCCGACCGCATACGTTTTGCTCGGAGCAAAGTACGCATAGTCGAGATCCCAAAGATTGAGGTCGTACTTTGCGTAGTAGTTCATGAGTTTAGCGAACTCGTCGGTGACTACAAGACCGCCTTCGCGAGTGCCGGGCAATACTTCCGCTTTGCTCGAATCGAACTCGCCCGCAGGGTGCGCCGCCGTGAACTTGTAGTAAGCGACAGTCGTCGAACCGGTAACGCCGGTCGAAGAAGTGGTGATCTTGACCACGTCGCCCGCCGCATACGATTTGGTCGCGTCGAACTCGAGAATGGAGGATACGCCTACGCCGCCGATCTTGGTTTCGAGTGCTTTCGGGAACGTGCCGACCATGTCGTTACGCGAGAGGAGCACCTGTTCTTCGGTGAACATCTTGTCTTTCGCGTCCACACTGCCGTCGCCGTTCCAGTCGGCGTCGTTCTTGCGGAGCGAGTAGTATCTGCCGTTCTCTTTGCTGAACAGGTTTTGGATCTCGTTGTCGGTGAAGTCGTCGAGAGCGAGCTTCGCGCCGTCGGTGATCTCGAACTCTTTTTTCGCCGTCACGGCATCCGTGATATGCGAAGTGTTGGTCGCGAACAGCGTGTAATCGCCCGCTTCAAGCTCGTAACCTTTGAAGTTGTTTTTGTTTGCGTCCGCATAGTCGTACGACGCCATATCTTGAAGATTGACCGTGACCGTTACGTCCTGCGTGGCGTTAGGCTCGAGCTTGCCCGTCTTGGCATAGCCGACGAGGTTGACCGACGCTTTTTCGATGCCGCCCGGAGTATACGGAGCCTGCGAGTAGATCTCCACTACTTCTTTGCCCGCTTTCGTGCCCGTGTTCTTGACGGTGACCGTCATTTCGAGCTGTTTGATATCGGCGGGATCGCCCTTCGTGGAAGAAAGCTTCGAGCCTGCGAGCGTTTCGCCGAGATCGGTTTTCGTCGAACCTTCGACGGTCTTGACCGATTTTACCGTCATTTCGAAGTCGGTATACGACAAGCCGTAACCGAACGGATAAACGACGTTGTCGGCATGCCACGCGTCCGCCTGCGCTTTCGTGCCCGCGCCTTTCTTAAGCTCTTTATCCGCGCCGTAAGCAAGGCGTCCCGCGGCGATCTCCGCATACACCGTTTCGTAGTACTTGTAGCCGATATAAATATCTTCGGAGTAGTCTACGCCGTGCATGGTGATGTCGCTCGCGTTCTTGCCGCTCGAAAGTATGTACGTATCGCTGCCCGCGGCGTTCTGCGTATTGCCGATGGAGTTGTACCAAGTGGGGTCGGCGGTGAAATCCTTGTACCATTCCGCGACCATCTTGCCCGACGGATTGATCTCGCCCGAGAGCAGTTTGGGTACCGCTTTCAAACCGTTCGTGCCGGGACGACCGATGAGCATTATCGCGTCGACATCGGCATCGTTTTGCAGATTGTACATTTCCATCGCGTTGGAAGTGTTGAGAAGGATAATTACCTTGCCGCACTTTTCTTTCGCGCGCTCGATCATCGCAAGCTCGGCGGTAGTGATCATCTGGTTGTGCTTTACTTCCTCGCCCTTGTTGTTTACACCGAGATTTTTATGCGTCCAGCCGTCGTTCTCCTCGGCATCGTTCGCCTTTTCGCTCGTCTTGACGGCAAGGTCGCTGCCTTCGCCGCCGCCGCGCTTGAGAACTATGACCGCGACTTCGCTGTCCTTGTTGCCGAAAGTCACTTTGCCGAAATCTTCCGCGGACATCGTTTCGGTGACGACCGTGGAATTGACGTTCGCAAATCCGCCCTCAGTAAGTGCTTCCGCAACTTTGCCCTGACCGCCCTGCAACGAGTTTGCCGCCGCGCCGAACACCGTGATCTTGGCATTCTTGTCGATAGGCAGTGCCTGACCCTCGTTCTTCAAAAGAACGGAACCTTCGCCGGTAAGCTCGATATTAAGCTCTGCGGCGGCTGCCTTCGCTGCGTTGAGCGAGTCGAATTCGGGTACGGCAACGCCGCCGTTAGCGGCAAACGCACCTATAACACCCGACGTCGCGGTGACCGCCATCGTCGTCGCAAGCATTGTTGCCAATACTTTGGCGAGTCGGCTTTTCTGTTTGATCTTCATTCAAAACCCTCCTCATTCATGTTTTGATTTTTTTGCTTTTTATAAGCAAACTAATGGGTAAATATACTATAACATATACCCCCCCCCGCTTGTCTATAGTTTTTCAAAAGTTGATAAATAACTTGACAAATGAGCAGAATTTTGGTACAATATGAGCAAAATTGCAAGGAAATGAGCAAAATGTCCGCTTCGGAAAGAGAAACCAAAATATTCGCATACATTCGCGAGCACAAAATCGCGGGCATCGACGAGCTTGCCGCCACTTTTTTCGCAAGCCCCGCGTCCGTTCGCCGCGACCTCGACAGACTGCAACAGCAAGGACTTATCCGCCGCACTCACGGCGGCGCGGTATTCCTCGAGAAAACCGCCGAAACGGGCGTGTACGTTCGGCTCGCCGAAAATCACGACAGTAAAGAACGCGTCGCGCTCGCCGCGCTAAAGCATATCCCCGATTTCGAAACGGTGTTCGTCGACGACTCGTCCACTGCGTTTATGCTCGCCGACAAAATGGATTTTTCGCACAAGCTCGTCGTGACGAACGGTCTGCAGCTCGCCACTCAGCTCGCCAAACGCCGCGACGTGGAAGTCGTTCTGCCCGGCGGCACCCTGCTCTACAATACCGGCATGCTGTCGGGCAGCTATACAATAGAAAGCGTGCGGCGGTTCAACTTCGACCTCGCGATCACGTCCTGCACCGCGCTCGACGAACACAAGACTTACGAACGCTCGCAGGACTCCGCGATCCTCAAGCGCACAGCCGTCAAGAAAAGTCTGAAAAGCATGCTGCTGTTCGACGCCGAAAAACTGACCCGCCATGCCCCCCACGCCGCAATAGACACCGATATGTTCTCGATGATCGTCACCGACGCGGCAAAGTCCGCCGTGCCGTTCACCGACCGCGTCGGTTGCAGACTCGTTTGCGGCGAGAATTGATAATTGTTGTCGATTATTTCGTTACTTTAGCGGTGTGCCGAGGACGTCACACCCTACGGAAGCGTGTATGACGTTTCCGATTGATTGTATGGCACGGCATCCCCGACGTGCCGCAAACGAAACGATTTACAGAGGTTCGCGAATAAACATAAAATCTTTCCGAGCACAATCGAGAAATCCGATAATTTAATCGTCCTCAATTTTTAATTATTAATTTTTAATTCTTAATTGAAAAAGGCTCTGCCGAGCATCGACAGAACCTTTTTGTATTCTATATTATATATATGGTTTATTTCTTATTGAACCTGTTCGCGAGCGCGGCGAGTTTTTCTTCCATCGTCATGTTCTCGGTGTTCGGGGCGCGGTCGTCTACTCTTTCGCGATAATCGCTTCTGAATCCGTCGCGACGGGGTCCGCGGTCGCCGCGATCCCTGTTCTCGCCTCTGTCGCCTCTGTCGCGCCTGTCGAACCGTTCGCCGCGCGGTTTATCGCCCTCGGCTTGACGTCTTTCGCGCGCCGCTTGACGCTCGAGGTATTCCGCATGGCTCTTTTCGCGCGCCGCTTTGCGCTCGAGATATTCGGCGTGACGTTTTTCGCGTTCCTCTTTCTGCTCTTTGCGCTGTTGTTTCTGTTTTTCGTATTCCGCTTTGCGGGTATCGCGCGTTGCGGGGTCGAGCATGGTAAGCGCGATCCTGTGCTTTTGGTTATCCACCGACAGCACCCACACCGTTACCGTATCGCCGACCTTGAGCTTGTCCGACGGGTGTTTTATAAAACTGTCCGAAATCTCCGAGATATGTAACAACCCGTCCTGATGCACCGATATGTCCACGAACGCGCCGAAGTCGGTGACGTTTCTGACGACGCCGTCGAGCTTCATGCCTTCCTTGAGATCGTTCATGTCCATGAGGTCGGAACGAAGCACGGGGGGCGGCAGTTCGTCGCGAACGTCCCTGCCCGGCTTTATCAGCTCGTTGACTATGTCGTTAAGCGTGGGCACGCCGACGCCTATTTCCGCCGCGACCTGCTCCTCGCCCGCCGCCTTGACCTTTTGCGGCAGTTCGGCGAGTTTGCACTCTCTGACGTCGTTTTCGGTATAACCGAATTTCGCGATCAGTTTCTCCGCCGCCGCGTACGATTCGGGGTGCACCGCGGTATTGTCGAAAATGTTTTCCGCGTCAGGTATCCTCAAGAAGCCCGCGCACTGCTCGAACGCCTTCGCGCCGAGCTTGGGCACGTCGAGAAGTTCTTTACGCGAGTGGAACGGCTTGTTCGATCTGTACTCGACTATCTTCTTCGCAGTGCCGGCGTTGAGCCCGGACACGTACGAGAGTAATGCGTACGACGCGGTGTTGAGATCGACGCCCACGCTGTTTACGCAGTCCTCGACCGCCGCCGTGAGCGACGACACCAAGCGTTTTTGCGGCATGTCGTGCTGATACTGCCCGACGCCGAGCGATCTTACATCCACTTTTATAAGTTCCGCGAGCGGGTCGAGAAGCCGACGCGCTATCGAGATCGCACTGCGGATAGTCAAGTCGAGATCGGGGAATTCCTCCGCGCCGACCTTACTGCCGCTGTACACCGATGCGCCCGATTCCGACACTATGGCGTACGACACCGGTCTGTCGAGTTCTTTTATAAGCTCGGCGACGAATATCTCCGATTCCTTGCTCGCGGTGCCGTTGCCTATCGCAATGCAGTCAACGTTGTATTTATAAATAAGCTCTTTGAGCCTTTCTTTCGCCTGCTCGATCTTCTTTTGCGGCGGCGTCGGGTATATGACCGCATGGTCGAGGAACTTGCCGCTCGCGTCGATTATCGCCAGCTTGCAACCCGTTCTGTACGCGGGGTCTAACCCGATTATCACCTTGCCTTTCAGCGGCGGCTGCAACAGTAACGGTTTCAGATTGCGCTCGAACGTCTTTATCGCCTGCTCGGACGCGCGGTCGAAAAGTTCCGCACGCACTTCGCGTTCTATGCTCGGCGCGATCAAGCGTTTATAACTGTCCTCGATCGTTCTGTCGATGAGCGCGTCGAACGCCGAGCTTTTCTTTTTCGCCGCGGCGATCGTATTCTTCGCTTTGTCCTCGTCCACTGCGACGGAAACTTTCAAGCACTCCTCTTTCTCGCCGCGAGTGACCGCGAGCACGCGGTGGCTGGGCACCGTCGCGACAGATTCGTCGAACTTGAAATATGTTTCGTACACCTTTTTCTTCTCGTCGTCGGTGCAGTTCTCGTTGAGCGCGGCGTTAAGCCTGCCCTCCGTCATAGCCTGTTCGCGGAGTGCTTTGCGTATATTGGCGTCGTCCGAAATGCGCTCGGCGATAATATCGCACGCACCGTCGATCGCCGCGGCGGCGTCGGGCACGTTCTTTTCGGGGTCGATATACGGCGCGGTCAGCTCGGCTTCGTCATAGCTTTGGAGTTCCTGCGCCTCGATAATATCCGCAAGCGGCTCGAGTCCGCGCTCGATAGCGACCGATGCGCGGGTCTTTTTCTTCTGCTTGTACGGACGGTATATATCCTCCGCTTCGGTGAGCGTTTTCGCCGCGTCGAGGGCTTTGGCAAGCTCGTCCGTCCACTTGCCTTGCGACTCGATGGACGCGCGGATCTCCGCTTTGCGCTCGTTCAAGCCCTTGAGATACTCGTACCTGTCGGAAAGCTCGCGTATCACTTGGTCGTCCGTCGCGCCGTGCATTTCTTTGCGGTACCGCGCAATGAACGGGACGGTATTGCCCTGATCGAGCAAATCGACTATGTTGGAGCAATGCTCGGGCTTCAACCCGAATTCTTCGGCTAACTGTTGTTTGATGTCCATTTTTTCCTCTCGCGTGCCGCTTCTCGCAACACCTTTATATTTTACAACAATACCTTTCAAAAATCAACTCTTTTTTACGGCTTCGGTGCTTTTTGTTTTTGTGCCGTTATTCTTTCCGTATTTCACGTTTGTTTAGGGCGACTGCTTCACTATTATTTTCGGGAACGGATATATTGCATTTTTGTGCCGTTGTTCTTTTCATATTTCGCGTTTGTTTAGGGTTACCACTTCACTACTATTTTCGGAAACGGGTATATTGCATTTTTGTGCCGTTATTCTTTTCATATTGCACGTTTGTTTCGTGTTACCGCTTCGCTACTATTTTAATTATCCTCAATTTTTAATTTTTAATTATTAATTTTTAATTGCCATAATATATATAGAATATGAAAACGGTAATTCAGGAAATCCCGAACAAACAATCGCAGCCCCATTCCGTAGCGATCGCAGACCGCAAAAAAGGCTCGCTTACGGGCGTGCTCAAAGTGGACGGCTCGAGCGACTCCGAGCTTTCGCTCACCACTTCGCTCGGACGGCTCGTGATCACCGGTTCGGGGCTTAAGATCACCAAGTTCGACGAGGCGGACGGCGTACTCGCATTCGTCGGCAACGTCGATTGCTTCAAATATACTCAAGCGAAACAGCCGCTTTTGAAACGCATTTTCAAATGAGCGAGCTGTACGCATTTCTGTTTTCGCTCGGGCTGGGCGTCGCGGCGCGCGTGCTGTATCTCGGCGCGACCGCGCTCGCGCGGCGGACAAACCTCTTGCCCGTCACCGTCGTTCTCGACACGCTCACCGTGCTCGCGGTCGGCGGCGCGTTCACTCTTTTTATCGTACTGACGGGGACGGTGCTCGCGCCCTATCTTTTCGCCGCGCTGTTCTCCGGCTATCTTTTCGCGTATTGGGCGACAAAGCGCAAATGACCGTTAAGCGGTTTTTTGTGCATTGATTTTCGGTATTTGCACATATTATATTTGTGCTTACGGTGTACATATTACGCTAAATTAGCGGTATTTGCGGGCGAACGCTTGACAGTATTTTTCGGATTTGGTAAAATATGCTGTAGATATTATGAAACGAATGATTCTCGTAACGTCTCCGCCCGCATGCGGTAAGACACACATATCCAAACAGCTCGCCAAGAGCTTGAGTCACGTTGTGTACCTCGACAAAGACACGCTCATTCCGCTGTCAAAGCAGATTTTCCGCGTGGCGAAAAAGCCGTACGACCGCAGTTCCGATTTCTTTGAAGAACAGATCCGCGACTACGAGTACGAAGTTATCCTCAATCTCGGGTTCGAGGCGTTGCGATACGACGACACGGTGCTCATAAACGCGCCGTTCACCCGCGAGATCCGCGATAAAGAATACATACAAAAACTGCGCGACAAGCTCGCCGCGCAGGACGCGGTGCTCACCGTCATATGGGTGGTGACGACGCCCGAAATGTGCCGCGAACGCATGGTGCGCCGCAACTCCGATCGCGACGTATACAAAATACGGCATTGGGACGAATACATTCGCACCGTCGACTTCTCCGTTCCTTCCCTCCCCGACGACGCAAGCGGCAAAAGCAATCTTTTGCTGTTCTACAACTCGTCGGAAGCGGAATACGTCAAGTCGATGCACGACGTTCTCGAAGTGTTGGAAAACGCACAGGACTAATGAATAACGGAAAACAGACAAAACTATCGCTCGCGGGCAAGCGGCAAAACCCGTTCCGCCGAGCGTACGACGGCGTACCGCGATCGGAGCGTGTACGTGGTTTTACCATGCTCGCGTGCGCAGGCGTCACGACGGCGGTGCTTTTCGCGTCGCGGCTGTTCTGGCTGTTCAAACCGTTGCTCGACAAGATCTATTACGGCACGCTGTCCGAAGTGGTATACTACATATTCCTGTTCGTGCTGTGCACGGTATATTCGATATTTCTCGCACGCTATGTGTATAAACACTGCGGCGAGCGGTTATACAGCCCCGTCAAAAAACCGATGACCATTCCCCGCGTTCTCGCGATTATCGCGATCGCGGCGGTGACGGTATTCGTTACGAGCGCGGCGTTCAGATTCAAAACCAAAATACAGCTGGAAATGGGCAGCGGCGTCACCATGGCTACCGCGCTCACCAATATAGCGGTGTATTTTTACTACGCATTCCATATGTGGCTGGGAATATCGGCGGCGATACTCGTGCAACGCGGACTTACCGTGCTGTTCCCCGCAAAACACACCGTGCCTTGGGGTGCGATATTCCTCGTGACCGTGTACGGACTGCTCGAACTCGCACTCGAAATTTGGACGACCTCGCACGCGTATCCGTGGATGTACTACGCGTTCACTTACGTATACGCCGCGATCTTCGTAATGACGGAGGGCAGGTTCCTCTCGACGTACTGGACGTCCGTCATTATTATGGTGTTGTGATATGGAAAACGAAGAACTGCAAGTAACGCCGCAAGCGAAACCGCCGTTCAAAGCGCGGTTCGCTCGCGTAATGAAAAAAATCGGTCTGCACCTTCTCGATTTCGTCAAGGTCAATTATTTGATGTTCGCGTACATCGTCGCGTCGCTGCTGATAGAGCTTACGGGTATCGCGGTGACCGCGGGCAAGTTCTACATGACCGAGCCGTGGATATTCTTCACGTTTATCGCACTCATGTGCGTGATCTCGCAATACATTCCCGGGCATAAAGGCAGGTACGGACTTTTCCTCGCGGGGCTTATCGTCAACTTTATACTCGATCTCGTTTTCATAGTGATTTTCGACAGTACCGGCGGCACGGTGTTCGATTTCGCGATGATCAACCTGCGCAACGACGCAATGGCGATCGTCGAAACGTTACCATTCAGTTTTACGTTCATTTTCGTATCCTGCGTGACGATCGCGCTGTACGGCACGCTCGGTTACATGCTCGCGGGACGCATGCCCAAACCAAACGTCACAAGTTCTTCGGTAAAGACCACGGCGTCGCTCACCGCCGTCGTCACCATGGTCAACGTACTCATTGCGTACGCCGGCAACGTCAAGAGCGACCACAACGATCTTTCGTACATGCTGCACCAAACCGAAACGGCGACCTATTCCAACAAGGGCATACTCGGCAACCTTTACAACGAGCTTGTGCGCGGACTGTGGTTCTCCGAGATCCCCGTCGGCGACAAGCGCGAACTCGAATTTTTCGTGTACGATAAAATCATCGAAAAAACGCCGTTCACGGGACGGGCGGGCGGATACAACGTCGTCACCATTCTTTGCGAAAGTTTCGAATGGTTCACATTCCTTTACGACGAAACGCGCTACCCCAACGGGTTTGCGAAACCGGTCATCGAGCTTCGCGAAGAATTGCAGGAAAAATGGAAGGAAGAACACCCCGATTACGATAAACTCGGGCTTGAAGTTCCCGACTTTGCCGAAGAACTCGAGGCGTCGGCGAACATGATACGCGCAAACCTCAAAGAGCTGTTCCCCAACCTCTACAGATTTTACGAAAGCGAGTCCACGGTGGTTTTCGATAACTCGCACTCGCTCGAAAAAACGGACATCTCCGAGAATAAGTCCATTATCGGCAATTATCCGCTGTACGAATATATCAACTACTCCTACCCCGAAAATTCCATTCCGTACAGCCTGCCCAACATTCTCAAAGAACTCGACGGCGTGAAAAGCAATTCTTTCCACGACGGATACAAACTGTTCTACAACCGCAACGTACACCACGTGAACGCGCTCGGCTTCGAGAGCTACACCGCGACGAACGACATGGACATCGAAGGCGACGACACCGGTCTCGGCGAACGCAATCTCGATTCCGTCATGTTCGACGTGTGCAAAGAGAAAATGTTCCCGACGGGACGGCGGTTCAATACTTACATTACGACGATAACGCAACACGGTCAGTACGCCGAACGCGAAAACCTCAAGCCGTACTACGACAAGCTCGACAGGCTGGGTATCCTCCCCTTCGCGGAGGACGAAGCGGACGCAAACGCACTGCGTTACTATTGCGCCGCCGGCATGGATCTCGACAAGGCGATCGGCATTATGCTCGACTATCTCGAATCGACGCCGTACACCGACGAGAACGGTAACCCGCGCTTCGACGAGAACGGCAAGCCGCTCATGCTCGCCGATTTTACGCTTATAACCATGTTTGGCGATCATAATTGTTACTATCAAGGCGTAAGCAATTATGTAAAGAACATATATAATTCCAACACGAAAAACTATACCGAGCTTTATCGCGTGCCCGTAATGATGAAGATAGGCAATCAGCATATCGACGCCGATGCCCGCAAGATCGAAAAGTTCACGTGCGTGGCGGACATATACCCGACGATACTCGACCTGCTCGGCATTACGGTTTTCTCCAACCTGACATACGGCGTGAGCGCGTTCGATACGAGTCAGACTTCCATACTGTATTCGCGCGCATACGGCAAATTCATGACCGACAAAATATACTTCAACAGCTTGAACAACGTGGCATATATCTCGCCCGACGTCGATCCCGACGAGTATTTGCCGACGGTGGAAGCGACCGCGAATACGCTTCTGAACAAGATTTCGCACGTCAACAGAATTTTCGCGTCCGACTATTTCGCGGGCGAAGCGACCGACGAGTTTTTCAGACGGTTAAGACGCGAGAACGAGAACGAAATAACGGGCTGACACGCCCGACGACATCACGCGATAAAGGAGGGTGCCGAATATGAATAACACAATATGCAAATTCGCGCCCTTTCTCGGCGCAACAGAGCTGTCGCTTACGATCGCGCTCGTCGTGTTCGTCATGCTCACCGTCATGCTCGGCGCGATCATACTTTTGCTGTGCATAAGCAAGAATTTCCGCGTGTTCTTCTTTAGGGAAACACACGACGCGGTAGACGAGCCTGCCGCGACCGCAGACGCCGCGCCGACCGAAAAACCCGCCGACGCGCCTGCGGAAAACCCGCCCGCGCTCGTCAAAAAACAAACTACGCGGCGCAAAAAAACCACCGATATTTTCGACGGCATTCCCACGGTGCCGCTCACTTTTATCGCGTCCGAGCAGGAAACGAAGAAATCTCGGCGCAAAACATCGCAAACCGTAACGGGCGACGTGCGTTCGGTGATAGCCGAAAACTCGGATAAACCTACATACACGCCGCGCACCGTTTCCCGCGACAAGACCGCGACCAAGCCGACCGACGACAACGGTTCGCCGCGCCGCCGCGCTCGCAAGAAATAGGCGGCATTATGACGAAGCGATCTTTTATTCACGCGGTCAAACCGTTTTTGTTCGGTTGCATAACGGGAATAATCGGCGGCATTGTTACATCGCTGTTTTCGGTGTGTGCGAAAATCGTTTCCGCGTACTCGCTCGGACTGTACGACGCGGCTCGGCGCGGCGCACTCGGCATTATGTGCGTTGCGATGCTCGTGCTTGTAACATGTCTTGTCGCCGCGCAGATACAGACTTTTTTCCCCCGCTCCAAAGGAAGCGGCGTGCCGCTGACCGAAGGCTGCGCGCGGGGGATCTTTCGCGTAAAATGGTTGCGTACCGCCGCCGCGCTCATAGGCGGAAGCACGCTGTCTTTTCTTTGCGGAGTGCCGCTCGGCAGCGAGGGACCGTCCATTGCGGGCGGCGGACTTATCGGCGGGAGCGTCGGTGAAACCAAGCCCGCACGCCGCGACCCCGAACTGCAACGCTATTTGATCACGGGCGGAGCGAGCGCGGGGCTTGCCGTCGCGTTCAACGCGCCGCTCACGGGCGTGGCGTTCGCGCTCGAGGAAACGCACAGACGGTTCTCGCCGGGCATACTTCTCGCCGCGTTCTCGGCGGTCGTGCCCGCGGTACTTGTTTCGCAACTCATATTTTGGGGGTTCGGGCATATCCCGTACCTCGCCGCCGCAGGCGTAAGCGCGGGCGCGGCGATACTGCCCTCGTTCATACAAAACGGTTTCGACGACGCGGGGATATTCTTCGCCGTTTGCGGCATAGCGGCGGTATGCGGCGCACTCGCCGCGGCTGTCGGCATAGCGTTCAACCGTCTGTCGTTTTTATTCGGCAAACTGTTCTCGCGCGTGCGCAATTCCGCGCTTCGGCTATTGCCGATTTTCACGCTCACCGTAATTTGCGGATTGATACTCCCGACCTCGATCGGTTCGGGCGAAGCCGCGTTGCACTCCGCAAGCACAAGCACCGCGACGTGGTTGCTGTTTATACTGTTCGCGGTGCGCTTCGTCTTGCCCGTACTCGCAAGCGGCGCGGGCGCGACGGGCGGGCTGTTTCTGCCGATGATAGCGATAGGCGGTCTGTTCGGACTGCTCGCTTCAAAGCTGTGCGTATATATCGGACTTCCCGAAGCGTACGTCGGCAACATCGTAATGCTCTGCGTGGCGGCGTTCTTCGCGGCGTCCGTGCGCGCGCCGATCAGCGCGATATTCATGGCGGTAGAACTTACCGCGAGCTTTTCCAACCTGCTCCCCTGCGCGATCGCGGTAGCCGTCGCGACGGCGATAGGCGGACTTACCCGCACCGCACCGCTGTACGAGCGCATGATGGAGGACATGGCACAGTCCGCATCTCCCGACTCGCGCGCCGCCGATCTCGTTCTCGTCGGCACCGTATCCGCCGCTTCCGCGCTTTGCGGCAAGCGTATCCGCGACATACTGTGGCCGTATAACTCGCTCGTCACCGAGCTTGTCCGCGAGGACGGCACCGTTATCGTACCCGACGGAGAAACCGTCGTACTGAACGGCGACAAACTCACCGTTCGCGCCGACGACGTGATCGCCGACGAATTCATTTCACGCATACAAGACTACCTCATCATTCCGCAATCCACCGAAAAGATGCGGAATTAAACCGTTTACAAAGGAGAACAAACAACATGATCATCGCCGTTACCGGTATAACAGGAAACATGGGGCAAGCGACGCTCGACGCGCTCGAAACCGTGCCCGGCATTACCAAACTGAAACTGCTGTGCAATAACGAGAAGCGCATGCGTAAGCTGCTCAAAAAGCACAAAACCATTCGCAATAAGATCGAAGTGATACCCGGCGGCATGACGCAACCCGCGTTGCGCAGGCTGGTACAAGGCTCCGATCTCGTTATCAATATGGCGGCGGTGATCCCGCCCGCATCCGACCACTTCCACGAACGAGCGCGGCTGTGCAACGATGTCGGCGTCGATATCCTCGTATCCGAAATAGAAACGGCGAAACCTATGCCCGCGCTCGTCCATATTTCGACGGTCGCGGTATACGGCAACCGCACGGGACAGCCGTTCGTGCGCGTCGGCGATCCGCTGCTCGCAAGCCCGCTCGACGTGTATTCCGCCACAAAGATCCGCGGCGAATTTCACGTCCTCGAAAGCAATATCGAAAAATGGGCGATACTGCGGCAGTCGGCTATGCTTCACCCGCAAATGCTCGCGGGCAATATGAGCGACCCGCTTATGTACCACACCGTACACGCCGCGCCGCTCGAATGGTCGACGGCGCACGACAGCGGCGTACTCATCGGCAAAATAGTCAAAAGTTATATCGACGGAACGATGCCGCAACGGTTTTGGAAAAAGTGTTTCAGCATCGCGGGCGGCGCGGCAAACAGACAGTACGGCATGCAGACGTTCGATTCGGGGTTCGCGATAATAGGCGGCAACATGCGCGACTTTTTCAAGCCCGGCGACAGCGCGACGCGCAATTTCCACGGCGGGTGGTTTCTCGACGGCGACGAGCTTAACGACATGTTCCCGTATATCGAACAGACGCCCGACGACTATTGGCGAGAGATCGCGCGCACCCACCCCGTGTTCAAGCTCGGAAAGATCGCGCCCAAAAGTCTTATCAGAAAATTCGTTTTCGACAAACTCAAGCGCAACGATAACGCCCCCGCGTATTGGGCGGCGCATAACGACGAAGCGCGCATGATCGCGTACTTCGGCAGTCGCGAAGCCTACGACAAACTGCAAACCGCGTCATGGCAAGACGTGACTCTCCCCGACCCCGCGGCGATCGCGAATATCACCGAAAATCCACGTCCCGTGGAATACGGTTTCGACTTCGATAAACCCGACGCGGCGATCACCGAAGCCGACCTTGCCGCCGTCGCCGCGGCACACGGCGGCGAACTGCTTTCGTCGTTCGGCGGCGACATGTACGAAAAACTCAAGTGGCGCACGCAGGACGGCGAGGAATTCGAGGCGCGACCGTACACCGTGCTCCGCGTCGGGCATTGGTTCAACCCGCTGTACGAAAAGTTCGTTTGGGATTTCGACAGGCTGTCCAAAAAAGACAAGATCTTCGCGTCGGTATGGTACGATTCTCACGCGACCGACGAGGACTATGTATTTTCATACACCGACGACTATATTGCGCGCGTCGAAAAAATCGGGGGCGAAAAATGAAAGTAGCTCTCGCGTACTTTTCGGGTACGGGCAACACGCGCATGATCGCCGAGCTGTACCGCGACGCACTCGCTTCGCGGGGAATAGAAGTGTGCGAAACGGAGTTGCCGACACGCGACGAAGAAGCCCTGCCCGACTTTTCGTCCTGTGACTTAATAGGCATAGGCTACCCCATTCATGCGTTCAATGCGCCCCTTCCCATACTCGAGTTTTGCAAAAAACTGTTGCCGAAGCGCGACAGATCGCAGGACGGAAAACGCGTTTTCGTGTTCAAAACGTCGGGCGAACCGGTGCGCATGAGCGACGTGTCGTCGCTTAAGCTGAAAAAACTGCTCGCGCGTCGCGGGTACGAGCTTTTCGCCGAATATCAATACGTCATGCCGTACAATATTATTTTCCGTCACACCGACGCCGCGGCGTACAAAATGCTTACGACCGCCAAAGCTCTCGTGCCCGTCGACGTCGAAGAAATACTGAACGGCACGGCGCATCTTCCCAAACGCGTGCCGTTCGGCGGCATGATCGCGGGGATACTGCGCATAGAACAGCCGGGCGCACGGCTTATCGGGCGCGGCTTCAAACCGACCGACAAATGCACCGCCTGCGGACTGTGCGTCAAGCGTTGTCCCGAGCAAAACATAAAACTCGCGAACGGCAAAATCAAGTTCGGAAAAGCCTGCACGATTTGTATGCGGTGCGTATTCGACTGTCCGCACGACGCGATCAAACCGGGAATTCTAAACGGGTGGAAGGTCAACGGCAAATATTCGTTCGAGCCGCCGACAGAACCCGAACAAAAAACCAAACACGACGACTATTGCAAAAAGGCATACGACAGATATTATGCCGACGCCGAACGCCGTATCGCGGAATACCGCGCGAAAACCGACGATCATTGCACCGCGCCGCCAAACCCCTCCGACGCTAAAGCGTCACCTCCCCTCGAAGGGGAGGCATGACCGCGGTAACGAATTCTCGGATATTCCGTAGGGCGGGCAGACCCTTGCTCGCCGCACTATCTTCTAATGACAACAATGACTTTTGTTTTGGTGTTATAGTTCCGATTACTCAATCGACCTCGATTATTAATTCTTAATTATTAACAGAGTGAAGCAGTAACACTAAACAAACGAATATTACTATAAGAATAAAGGCACTCCAACCAATCGACACGAAACCGTGTAAAAAAACCGCGAAAAATTCTTTGATTTTTCATACTGCAATCACAACGTTAACAATAGCGTGTACTATAATCATAAATGTAAAGAGATTCTCTTTGCATCTTTTTTCTTCCTTTGATAGAGCACTGTTCGATCCCCCCTCGAACAGTGCTTATCATTTGCGGTAAACGCTCGAACAACGACGCAATAAATCAATCGGTCACGCCCGCTTCCGCGACCGCGACGGTCTTTGCTTCCCGCTTTTCTTTGAACCGCCGCGCAAGATACACTATCGGCGTGTCGAGCAGCGACGTCACTATATATATAAGATACGACGAACCGAATATGGATAGCATCGTCATGAAGTCGTACGTACCGACAAACGCGAGAAAAGTGAACAGCGCGGTATTTATTATTTGACTGACGAGCGTAGAGCCGTTGTTGCGAAGCCACAAAAACTTGCGTTTGTTGCCCCATTTCTTTTCGGTGAAGCTCCACCACTTGTGATACAGCCACACGTCGAAAAGCTGACTGACTACGTACACGGCGAGCGACGCGGCGATCATACGCGGGGTGTTGGAGAAAATAGTCGCGATCGCGCCCGACACCGTATCGCTCTCGCTCGGCTCGAAAACAAGCCAGCTTTGCGATATGCCGAGGAACAGCAACGACGCGAACAGTCCGATATACACCGCCTTGTTCGCCGATTTTTTTCCTTCGCACTCGGACAGTATATCCGTCGCGAGAAAAGTGGACGCGAAAAGCACGTTACCGAGCGTCTGTTCCATGCCGAATGCGTTTATCATTATCAGCACTTCGACGTTCGCGAGTATCGTCGCGAGCGCGCTCGTCACGTACAGCCCCGCCCGCCCGAACAGTATGTATGCGAGCAGTTCGCTTCCGAATATCAGCACAAGCGTGCCTATAAGTATAAGTTCGTTCATCAGTCACCCACTCCGAAATCGGTGTTTTGTATCAGTATATCAATTCGCGGATCGTCCTTGTACACGGGGTACACGGCTTGCATAAACTCGGCTATAGCCGCCGCATCGGGACGGACAGCCGTAGAGTTTTCGCACATGATGTTTATGCAAATGCGCTCGAAGTATTTCAGTCCGAGCTTTATATCTTCCGTCATTCCCGCCGCCGTCTGACCGCGCAAGCCGAACAAAAAATTCGCCTCGTCGAAATGTCGCGCGATTTTTTCGGGATCGCGTTCGCGAATACCCTTACAAAGCACACCCTCGCGATAATCGTAATCGAACGTTTCCAAACCGAGTTTCATCTTGAGCGCGACGCCGTCGAACTCGCGGCGCAGTGCGGGAATTTTATCGGCGTACATAAAGTGCGACTCGAAATGCACCGTGCCGATATGTTTATCGCGACACACTTTTTTTATCAGCGCAATAGTATCTCGGTCAAGTTCGAACACCGACCCGCTGTTTATTACTTCGAGATCGCCGTACTCGCCCGTCACGCGCCCGAGCACTGCCGCATTGAGCGCGAAGTTTGCCGCGGCGTCGACGTTGCTGTCGTGATAGTAGTCGCAGAACGCGCATTTTTTATACTTGCAACCGCTTCCGCGAAGCAACACTATTTCGCGCTTCCGTTTTTCGCGTATTACCGAATATCTGTCCATATCTCCATAATAAAAGTGCGTTTTGCGACCACACAAAACGCACCGAATTTTACTTCGCCTCCGTAGTTTTGTTTGAGAAACCGCAAGCGGCTTCAAGGCAGGATGGTCACGAACTGCCCGTGTATCAACGATATGATTATACACCGCGCGCCATGCGCCTGTCAACTTTTTTCGAGGTGTTTTTAAGCCTTGGCGAATTGCGCGTTATACAGATCCGCATAGAACCCGCCGCGGGCGAGCAGCTCGTCGTGATTGCCGTGTTCAATGACGTCGCCGTCTTTTAACACGAGTATGACGTCGGCATTCTTTATGGTGGATAAGCGGTGCGCTATCACGAACGACGTGCGCCCCTCGGTGAGTTTATCCATAGCCGTCTGTATCGCAAGCTCGGTGCGGGTATCGACGTTGCTCGTCGCCTCGTCGAGTATGAGAAGCGGCGCGTCTTTTATCATTGCGCGGGCAATGGTGAGCTGTTGCTTCTGCCCCTCGGACAGCTGCGACCCCTCGCCTATTACCGTGTCGTAGCCGCGCGGCAGGCACTCGATATAATGCTTGAGTCCGACCGCCGTACAAACTTCGTCGAGCTTTTCGTCGGTGACGCCTTCTTTGTTGTAAACGAGGTTTTCGCGAATAGTGCCTTCAAACAGCCACGTGTTTTGCAATATCATGTCGAACAGGTCGTGCACGTTTTCGCGCTTCATGTCTTTTATGGACACGCCGTCAATCGTTATGTCGCCGCTGTTAAGTTCGTAGAACCGCATGAGAAGATTGACTATCGTCGTTTTGCCCGCGCCCGTCGGACCGACGATCGCCACCTTTTGCCCGCTCTTTAATTCCGCCGAGAACCCGTGGATTATTTCTTTATCGGGCAAATACCCGAACCGAATATCGCTGAAAGTCACATCGCCGCGCGGGTTTTCGACGATCGCCGTTTTTTGCGATTCGTCGTCAAGCTCGGGCTGATCGAGCATGCCGAACACGCGCTTGCTCGCCGCCGACGCCTGCTGTATGGAAGTCATCGACTGCGCGAAAGTGCCGAGAGGTTGCGAGAACAACCGCGCATATATGACGAACGCCATAAGCGTGCCTATGTCCACCGCATTGCTGCCGCCGATTATGAGCGATATGCCGACCACGAAAATGAGCACGTACGAGAGGTTGCCCACAAACATCATTATCGGTTGCATCAAACCCGACAGGAACTGCGATTTTCGGTTGCTCGTTTTCAGCCTGTCGTTTACGTCGTCGAACTTGCGGCGGGCGGCGTGCTTATAGTTGTACGCCTTGACGATTTCGTGCCGACCGAACACTTCTTCGATCTGTCCGTCCATTTCGCCGAGCTGTTCCTGCTTGGCGTTGAAGTGCTTTTGCGACACCTTGAGCACCACCGCCATGAACGCGAAGCCGAGCAGCGACGTTGCGATTGTCACTGCGGCGAGCACGGCGTTCGTCTTGAACATCATGATTACAGTGCCGATAAACAGCGCGAACGACGAAACGAGGTTAGCTGTGCTTTGGCTCAACGTCTGCGAAATGGTATCGACGTCGTTGGTCATAAGACTCAATATGTCGCCCGTCGTCGTTGTGTCGAAATAGTTGAGCGGAAGCCTGTCTGTTTTTCCGTTCATGTCCGAACGCAGTTTGCGCGCCGCGCGTTGAGTCACCGTCGCCATAATGAACTGCTGACCGTACGACAGCACCGCGCCGATCGCGTATATGACGATCAACACGATAACTATATGGAGTATCGCCGCCATGTCGATACCGCTCGGCGACAGCACTCCGTCCTTGATCGTGTTTGTAAGATCGGAAATATAATCGGGACCGATGATCGTGCACACCGCGCCGCCCACCGCAAGGAGTATCGCCGCAATGACGGCGGGCAAGTACCCTTTGCAGTATGCGAGCAGTTTGCCGAACGACGCGAAATCCGCTTTTTCTTTCTTTCCGCCGCGAACGACGGGAGGTTTCATCATAGGGGGCATATTACAGTTCCTCCTCCGATAATTGCGAGAGTGCGATCTCTTTGTATACCGCACAGTTTTCGAGCAGCTCTTTATGCGTACCGAGCCCCACGATCTTGCCGCCGTCGATAACCGCTATCTTGTCGGCGTTCATGATCGTGCCGATACGCTGTGCGACGATAACCACCGTCGCGTCGCCGTGACGTTCGCGGATATTGTTTCGCACTTTCAGATCGGTCTTGTAATCGAGCGCGGAGAACGTGTCGTCGAAGATCATAAGCTCCGCGTTCTTGTACACGGCGCGCGCTATGGAAAGCCGCTGTTTCTGTCCGCCCGAGAAATTCGTTCCGTCCTGCGCGACCTCGGCGCGGATCGTGTTCTCCAATCCCGACACGAACTCGGCGGCGCACGCCGTTTCGAGCGCGACGACTACCCGCTCGTCGTCGGGATTTTCGTCGCCGAATGCGACGTTGCCGGCAATGTCGCCCTTGAACAGCACCGCGCGTTGCGGCGCGAGAGCTATCGCGTTGCGCAACACCTCCTCGTCGTAATCTTTGACGTTCACGCCGTTGAAAAGCACTTCGCCGCGCGTCGCGTCGTAAAACCGCTCCATGAGATTGACGAGCGTCGTTTTGCCGCTGCCCGTCGCGCCTATAAACGCGATCGTTTCGCCGCGACCCACCGAGAACGAAATATCCGACACCGCCGAATCGTTGCCGTCGTAACCGAACGACACGTTACGGAATTCCAGAACGGGCACGCCGTCGGCGTGCGGCACTTCTTTGACGATTCCGCTCCGCACGCTGCGGTGCGTGACGAGCACGTCGCGAATACGCCTGCCGGACACAAGACAGCGCGGCAACATCATGAATATCATGATCAGCAGCATGAACGCCATTACCACCTGCAGCGCGTACTGCGTGAATACCGTCATATTTCCGAACAGCTCCACTTTTTGCGGCATGCCTACGGCGTCGTTGATGAGAAGCGCGCCTATAAAGTACACGACGAGGGTCAGCCCGTTCATGCACACAGTCATTATCGGCATCAAAAGCCCCAGCCCGCGCGAAGTAAAGAGGTTGGTGCGCATGACCGATTCGTTCACTTTCTCGAACCGTTCGCTTTGGAACGATTCGGCGTTGAACGCACGCACGACTCGCACGCCCGTAATACTCTCGCGCGTCGCGGTGTTGAGATTATCGGTCAGCTTTTGGATATTGCGGAATTTGGGATAGCATACCGCGACGAGTATCGCCACCGATACCACTATCACCCCGACCGCTATCGCCGTCGCAACGGTCCACTCCATTGCCGCCGACGAAATCTTGCAGATCGACCACACCGCGAGCACCGGTGCTTTTATCAAAAGCTGCAAGCCGAGCGCGACAAACGTCTGCATTTGCACGACGTCGTTGGTGGTGCGAGTTATAAGACTCGACGAGCCGAACTTGTTGATTTCAGCCGCCGAGAACGACGTCACGCGGTCGAACATCGCCTTGCGAAGCGTTTTCGCAAAGTTCGCCGCCGTCCGCGCCGCGAAAAATCCGCACACCACCGAGCACGCGGTACTGCAAAACGCGTATAACAGCATGAATCCGCCGTTCTTCCATACTACGTCCATGGAGATCTCGCTTCCGACGACCTCCGTCATAAGCCGCTGCGTGTATTCGGGCATAGTCACGTCGAAATATACCTGCGCGCAAACAAAACCCGCGCACAGCACTATGTACACCCAATCGAGCGGCTTGAGATATTTTCCGAGCAGTCTGAACATATTACCTCCCGTAAAATTTCGTTATTCTTTTTCCGCGCGTTCGTCGAGCGCGGAATTTATCTTGCCGCAAAGCCGAATGAACTCCGAAAGCTCCGCTTCGCCGACGGTGTCGAGAAGATACTCCATAATGCCGCACACTTCCCGCCACAATTCATGCACCCGTTCCCGTCCGACGTCGGTTATGGACACGACCGTCTTGCGCCTGTCCTTTGCCGACGGCGTGCGCACGGCGTACCCCTTGCGCTCGAGCGTTTTGAGCGCGGCGGCGACACGCGGCGTGCTCATGCGCAATTCGCTCGCAATATCGCCCGCGTTTACCTCGCCCGTCGCATCGTCGAGCATGCGAAGTATCACCGCAAGCCCGCGCTCGCTGTCGTCCACGCGATGAAAAAACTTCTTCGGTCGCACCTCGAAAAACTTTTCGAGATATTCTTCTACTTTGCTTTTGTCTTGCATGACCGCCTCCTACCCGACTCCGATTCCCGTGTAGCGTTTAAGCTCCGCGCCTTTGTTTCGTCGGATTAATATAAGATATTGCCGCAATATACCGATAATGCACAATTATCTAATATTATTAGATATTATATTCATGCACCGCCGCCGAGTCAAGCGAAAAATATGCGATTCCGAAAATTTCTTATTTTTGCAAATCGCCTCTACCCGCCTTTCACCGATCATACACAATAAATATCGCTCGTTTCTTTATTGTCTTACAAAGCAAAAACCCGCCGAAGCGGACGTTTGCGCGATTATGCAATACGAAAAACGAGTGCGGAATTTTGTGCACTCGTTTGTTGTTTATCCGATTTATCGTTTATCAGTCCTCGCCGTCGCCGTGCTCGTCCTCGTCGGTCGGGTCGGGGAACTGTGCTTTGTCGTACTCTATGCCGTTTCTGTCGTAGTAGTCTTTGATCGCGGCGCGGATCGCTTCCTCGGCGAGCACCGAGCAGTGCAGTTTGTGCGCGGGCAATCCGTCGAGAGCTTCGGCGACCGCTTTATTTGTAAGCTCCAACGCCTGTTCTATGGGCTTGCCCTTTATCATTTCGGTAGCCATCGACGACGACGCGATCGCACTGCCGCAGCCGAACGTATTGAACTTGACGTCGGTAATGATACC
Source organism: uncultured Christensenellaceae bacterium (assembly GCA_910586925.1). Classification (GTDB taxonomy): domain Bacteria; phylum Bacillota; class Clostridia; order Christensenellales; family Pumilibacteraceae; genus Anaerocaecibacter. Next base: position 51,257 of record CAJUKG010000006.1, read on the forward strand.
GTCGCTCACCTTGATATAGATTTTCATAATATCGCCGCAACGCGCGTTACCTACCTCGCCCACGCCGTCGGCGTCGTCGAGCTTTCCGACGTTTCTCGGATTGCGGAAATGATCCATAACTTTTTCGCTGTATAATGCCATGATTGTTTTCTCCTCGTTTAGTTATACTTGTTTGGTTATATCAAATGCGGCTTTTCGCCTTTTTCGAGTTCTTCCCATACGGGCGACATGTTGCGCAGATACTCCACCACTTCGGGCACCGCTTTCAGCACCGCGTCCACGTCTTTGTCCGTCGTTTCGTCGGACAGACTGAGCCGAAGCGAGCCGTGCGCCACTTCGTGCGGAAGCCCGAGTGCGAGCAGTACGTGCGACGGGTCGAGCGACCCCGATGTACACGCCGATCCGCTCGACGCGCAAATGCCTCTGTCGTCGAGCAATAAAAGCAAACCTTCGCCTTCTATTCCCTCGAAGCACATATTTACTATTCCGGGCAACCGCTTTTCTCGGTCGCCGTTGAGCCGACTGTGCGGTATCTTCGACAGCCCCGCTATCAGCCTGTCGCAAAGCGCGCGTTCTTTTTTCGCGGCTTTCTCCATGCCGTCGCAAGCCTCGTCGAGCGCGGCAGCCATGCCGACGATCCCCGCGAGATTCTCCGTGCCCGCGCGTCTGCCTCTCTCCTGCGCTCCGCCCTCGATAAACGTCGCGAGCGGCACGCCGCGGCGCACGTACAGCGCGCCCACCCCTTTCGGACCGTGAAACTTATGCGCGGACAGCGACAGCATATCCACGCCGAGTGCTCTCACGTCCACGGGCACATGCCCGACCGCCTGTACCGCGTCGGTGTGGAACAAAACTTTTTTCGCTTTGCACACCGCGGCGATCTCCGCTATCGGTTGCACCGTGCCTATTTCGTTATTCGCGAGCATGACGGTGACGAGCGCGGTGTCGTCGCGGATTGCGCTTTCGACGTCGCTCGGCAAAACCACGCCGTTTTCATGCACCGACAGGTACGTCACCTCGAATCCTTCGCGCTCCAGCTTTTTCAGCGTGTGCAATATCGCATGGTGCTCGAACGCCGTCGAAACGATATGCTTCTTGCCGCGTTTCGCGCCGTTCGCCGCCGCCGAGCGCAGTGCTTGGTTATCAGACTCGCTCCCGCCCGAAGTGAAATATATTTCGGCGGGATCGGCGTTGAGCCGCGCCGCGATACGCGCACGCGCCGCGTCCAAATGCTCTTTCGCACTCTGCCCCGCGCCGTGAAGGGACGACGGATTACCGTACACCTCGCGATAATACGGCAACATTTCCCGAAGTGCCTTCTCGCTCGTCGCGGTCGTAGCCGCGTTATCCATATAGATAGTTTTTCTTTGCGCCACTGTTTTTAATTCCTATAAGTTCAGTATGAATTAGTCACGTATTTATTATAAGCATTACGTGCAAATTTGTCAATAAAATTATGCGCATTGCAAAAATTTTTTTAGCCGAAGTTCGGTTTTACAAGACGCGCGACGATCCGCCGCAAACGCAAAAACGGCTAAACCGAAGTTTAACCGTTTCGTGCTATTGATTTGTATTTGGAATTCAATTAAGCGTGCATCTACACGGCTTACCGATATTCCGTCGGTTGAGGGTGATTGTTTACAGCGGCAACAAACGAAGAATGTGCTTGCTTACAATCATGAAAATGAGGTCGAGAATCCAGACGATCGTGAAACCGAAAATCAGTCTGACAAGCCCGGCAACGATTTTGCCCTCGGAGAATCTGGTGAGCCAGCCGCATACCCAAGCGGTAATGGGAATGATCGCCAGAATGACGCTTACAATGTAAGGCAGTCCGAAGTAATCACCTTTCTTTGCCATGTTAGTACACTCCTTTTTTTATTTTATATGTTCATTATACTAAATATATTCCGACCTGTCAAGTACATTTCCGCAAAATTTCCCGCCCCGTCGCAATAATTCCGCTTTTCGTCACATATCGCACAATTAACTCCGTCAAACGGTCGCATGTGAGGAATTTCCCCGCCGCGCCGATGCGCGCATCGGTTATAAAATCGTACCCGAACGCGTTCGAAATTATCGGTTGTACTTGACAGTGCCGAATATTTGTGTTAAACTGTTATGGGTAGTTATAAAATACTGCCGTTTATGCGAAACGGCGACGCTTTACGCCCGCTTTACTCGAAAATAACGATTCGGAAAATCTACGGCATGATAATTGACGCGGAAACACTCGATATAGAAAAAACCTTGGCGTATCTGACGCTCGAGGAAAAACTGCGGCTGCTCACGGGCGACGGAATGTGGCACACGTTCGGCGCGGGCGAGCTTCCGCGCGTTCGCATGTCCGACGGACCGAACGGACTGCGCATGACGAACGGTGCGACGTCGTCCGCCGTGCCGTCCACCTGCTACCCCACTCTCGGCATGCTCGCCAACAGCTGGGACCCCGCGCTCATGTACAGCATAGGCGTCGGCTTGGGACACGAAGCTACCGCTATGGGCGTTAACTTGCTTCTCGCGCCCGGCGTAAACATAAAACGTCACCCGCTCGGCGGGCGAAACTTCGAATACCTCTCCGAGGACCCGTTGCTTTCGGGCGAACTCGGCAAAGCGTACATCAACGGCGTGCAGGCGACGGGGGTCGGCGCGTGCGTCAAGCATTTCGCGGCGAACAATCAAGAGGATCGGCGCATGACGTCCGATTCGATAATCGACCCGCGCGCGCTCCGCGAAATCTACCTAAAGCCGTTCGAGATCGCGCTCGAAGCACAACCCGAGGCGGTCATGTGCGCATACAACAAACTCAACGGCGTGCCCTGCGCCGAAAACAAACAACTGCTCACCGACATACTTCGCAACGAATGGGGGTACGACGGAGCGGTGATTTCCGATTGGGGCGCGGTGCGCGACCGCATAGTGTCGCTCGCGGCGGGACTCGATCTTGCAATGCCCGATTCGCTCGGACTGTTCGAAGGCGACATGCGTACCGCCGTGCTCAACGGCTCGCTGTCCGAAAAAGCAATAGACGACGCGCTTCGCCACCTGCTCAAACTTATAGACAACGTGTATCTGGAGCCTTACGGCGACTTCGACGCCGATGCGCACGACAAGCTCGCCTATAATGCCGCCGTCGCAAGTCTTGTAATGCTCAAGAACGACAGCAATTTTTTACCGCTCACCCGCGACCTTAAGATCCTCGTGTGCGGCGAACTCGCCATGTCTGCGCCCATGCAGGGCGGAGGCAGTGCGCACGTGTCGCCGCTCCGCTCGCTGTCGCCGCTCGACTCGTTCATCATGCGCGGCATCGACGTCGCCTACTGTCACGGCTATGCGCAGGACGCGAAGCTCCACGCAAAATACGTCGAGGAAGCGATCGACTGCGCGGCGGACGCCGACGCGGTGATCGTATTCGTCGGACAGCCCGCACCTACCGAGGGCGTCGACCGCGATACGCTCGATTTGCCCGAAGAACAAAACAATCTGATAGCGAAGCTCACCGCGGCGGGGCACCGCGTGGGCGTAGTCGTATGCGGCGCGGGTCCCGTCGCCATGCCGTGGATAAACCGCGTGCGCAGTATCATATACTCGGGACTCAACGGTCAGAACGGCGCACTCGCCGCCGTCGACGCGCTTTACGGCAGAATAAACCCGCACGGCAAGCTCGCCGAAACTTTCCCCGCCGACCTTTCGGACATAGGCACCGATTTCGGCGGCGAACGAGTAACGTACCGCGAAAGCATATTCGTCGGCTACCGCTATTACGACGCGATCGACCGCCGCCCGCTTTTTCCGTTCGGGCACGGACTGTCGTTCAGCGAAGTGTCTTACGACGACGCCAAGCTCCGCCATGCCGGCGACGGCACGCTCGAAGCGGTGATAACTCTTACCAACAAATCGGTACGCGATACTTACGAAATAGTACAGGTGTATGCATCCGACCGCACGGGAAAAGTGCTGTGCGCAAAAAAACAACTCGCGGGATTCGTAAAAGCGTTTGTGGAAGGTCAGACCACCGTCACCGTCACCGTGCCGCTCAAAAAATCGGCATTCGAGTTTTTCGACGTCGCGACGGGCAAGTTCGCAACCCCGAGCGGCGAGTTCGCCGTCCTCGTCGGCGCGAGCAGTACCGACATAAAGTTCACGCTCATGACCGAAATCGCGGGCGACTTTACCGATACGCGGACTTTCCCCGCCGCGTATTCGATACCGCACCGCGCCAAGATCGCCGACGCAGACTTTGAAAAGCTGTACGGCGGTCCTCTCCCGCTCCCGACCGTACCGCCCAAGAAAGGCGAATACACGCTCGGCAACAGCATTTCCGACATAAAGTCCACACTGCCCGGCAAGATAGCCGAGCTTATCGTCATGCGCCGCGCAAAATCGACGGGCGACCCGACGAGCGCGGAATACCGCGCATTCGTCGCGAACGCAATGCACACCCCGCTGTCATCCGTCGCGGCTATGTCCGACGGCGCAATGCCGCTCCGCACCGCGCGCGGAATAGTGGAAATGGCAAACGGACATTTCTTCAAGGGCTTGAAACTCCTGCTGTCCAAGCATTAGACGAAACCCGCGAAACCATTTCTTCGCGAAAGTCGCCGAGCATAGGAACGCCTCGGCGACGACATTCCCCCGCCGTTCCGAAAATAACAACACGACAAAGAACGATACCATGAGCAAATTAGACGTATTCGAGTACATAGAAACGGCGGCGGCGACGCTCGACGCCAACCTCGTCGGGTTCACGCACGCGGCGGAGAAGCTGACCGAATTTCTGACCGCGCGGTTCGGCGAAATAGACGTCACGATAGGCGTGACTTCGCGCATAAAGACGCGCGACAGTCTTAAAGAAAAAATCCTGCGCAACAACCTGTACCGCGAAGCCCCCGCCGACCGCATCGTGTTCGAAATGCACGACATAATCGGCGTCAAGCTCGAATGTCGGTTTTTCAAAGACGAGAAATACCTCTACGAAAAGATACGCGAAGTATTCTCCATGCAGCTCGAGGACGGCATGTTCTGCCCGCCCGACAAAAAAGCGGTGCGGCTCAATTTGGGCGTGCCGCAACCCGAACTGCAGAAGAACGGCTACAGCATTTACCGTATCGACGGCAAAGTAACATACGCTAGCGAACAGTACAATTTCGAATTGCAGATAAAGTCGCTCGTAAACAGCTTCTGGTCGGAAATCGAGCACAAACTCATCTATAAGAACAATCGACTCAATCAGTTCGACAGTTTGATGAAAGAAATGCTCGACTCCACGCACGAAAGTCTTTCGGGCATCGACCATCAGTTGAGCTTGATATTCGACCGCGTTTCCGACAACACCATGCACAACCAACAGGAACAGATCCGCAGCATGATAGCTCTCGGACTCAACGAGATGTATACCGCCATCATTCGCGCGAACACGGGCGTATCGGTATCTATCGGCGAATACTCGCAGTCGATAGTGGACTACCTGCTCACCGCCTCGTCGTACACTGGCGAAATGAAAGGCGAGTCGCTACTGAAGTCGTTCGCGACGAAGATCTCCCGCGCTTTCGCCGATGACGACGAAGCGTTAAAAGTGCTCGACAACCTCGGCACGGAGGCAAACTACAGCGGACTGCTGTTCAGTCTGTTGCAATGGATGAACCACATGGATTACTCCGCCATTGCTATCGGCGAAGTAATCGAACTCGATATCGACTGCTTCGACGGAATGTACGCCGAAGTCGCGAAGATATTCGTTTCGCAAATAAACAAAGATTTCTACCTCAATACTTTCTTCCATATATTCTTCTCCATCGAGCGCGGCAGCGACGCCGAGGACTTTTCCGACTACATACGCTACTACACCGATAAAATCATTGCGGGCAAAACGCAGGCGCAGATATATCGCACCATTTCCCGCCTCGCCGAGATACCCGCGAACAAACTTCCGCTCACCGCGACGATCGAAATGCTCGCGGAGCTTGTGTAACGCCGCCATGAAAACTATCAAAACGCCATATATAGATTGGAACGCGACGGCGGACAATCTCAAACTGTTGCGCTGCGACAATATCCCGCTGCGTCGGCACGTATGCAACGCGCTCGGCACTTCGCGCGGCAACTGCGGCGGGGATTGCGACAAGTGCACTTTCGACATGGATATGCACGTCAGCCAAAAAGAACTCGCCCGCGTCATGGGCGTGACCGAACACATGATAATAAATTGGGAATCGGGGCGCAGCAAACCTCGGCTCGAGTACCTGCTCATGTATGCCATGCTCTGCGAAACGGACTTCATGAACGTGATAGTCCTCGCCCGATCGCGCACCGAAACCCGCGAACGCGATTGACCCGAAAGAATAAAGCACGCAAAACCGCCGCTTGATATAAGCGGCGGTTTTGCGTTTTGCAATATCCTATTTTAATACTTCGCCAAGAACTCCGCGACCGACATTGCGCCCTTGTCTACGGCAAGGAACTTGTCGTTGAACTCGTCAACCATGGATACGCCGAGCCCTATCATATAGCGGAACAATTCTTCGCCGATAATGCTGTCGAGGAAGCTCGTCGTCACCTTGAAGATGATTTCGCCCGTTTGGAAATTGTAGTCGAAGTTGCCGTCCACCATGCGGTAGTTGGCGCGCGAAACGACGACCGCGCCGTCCACACGCTTTTCTTCCGAGAATGCAAACGGCATTTTCGACATGAGCCGTATGAGCTGACGGTCGACGTCCATGAACATTACGAACTGCATGGGCAGATCGTCACCCGTGAAGCTGAAAAGAATGACGTAATCGCCGTCTTTGTCTTTACCCTCTTTCGAGTAGTGAAAATCCATTTTGTCGAGCATAACGCAAAGCTGCTCGTATACTTCCGCCGCGCGCTTTTCTTTATCTTGCATGATTACCTCCTATTTTATGAACTTTGTGATTTGGTCGATCTTGAGCTTGCCTTCCACCACGAACAGGAACTTGTCGTTGTAACTGTCCACGATAGACAACGCCGCATCAATCATGTAGTCGAACACTTGACGGCTCAAGAGGCTCTCTTTGAACGATGCCGTGATACGGAATACGAGATGCCCGTCCTCCACGTCGTAATCGAATCCGCCGTCCACGATCCCGCAGTTTGCGCAAGCCACGGCGACCGCCATGGGGATACGCATATCCTCGGGAATATCGAACGGCATCGACGAATACATCATGACGAGCTGACGCTCGGCGTCAACGCGAATATCTATCGGCATGGGAATATCCTCGCCGTTCACCGCCGAACTGATGCTAAGCGCGTCCTCGTCCTTGTCGTACGTCCAATGCCGATTTTCGAACATGTCGCAAACGAATTTGAACTCGGTTTTTGCCAATTTCATTTTATCTACTTCTGCCATAATATTACCTCCTCCGATAATACTTCGCTGCCGCGTTTTACGGGCAACGGCTTGTCGGTCATTTTCGTATATTTCCAAACAACGCACGTATATTCTATCATACGGTACACGCGCTGTCAACCTTTTTCACGAACTTTTCATCTTCCCGTTCCGCCGAAATACCCACCGTAAATTATATGTATTGACAGCGCGCGCAAAGTATGATACAATAAAATAACGGAGGTGCGTCATGCCAGAAAACGAGGGAAACAACGGCGAAAAAGAGAAAAAGCGATTACCGCTATACGTTACCGCTCTCATAATCGAAGGCGCGTCCGCCGCCGCTTTTCTCTTGGCGGCAGTTTCTGTTTTTCTTCCCGGCGTGTTTCTGATCCTATTTTTGCTTTTGGTGCTCGCGGGGCTGATGTTGCCCGTTGTCGGGATCATACTCGGAATAATTTCGCTATGCACGAAAAACCAAACGCGGCGCGGTATCGCGCTTTCCGTCGTGGCGATACTTCTGCCGATAGCGGCGTTTTCGATAATTATCGTGTTGTTTTCGCAAAACGTGCTCGTTATTTCATTGATGTGATATGTCGGACAAACTCCGAAAATCGTTGTTCATAACGACGAAAATATTTGTTTGCGCGAGCATGTTCGCGCTGTGCTTTTACCTTTTATGGCGAAACGAATATATAGCGCAGCTGCCCGCCGTCGACAATATCGTCGGCGCGATACCCGTCGCACTCATGCTGACGGCGTTCGCGTCGACTGCCGTCGCGCTATTCCTGCCCCGCACCCGCGCGTGCAATATCGCGGCGTTGTGCCTTACTATAATCGTCGCGCTGTGCTTCGCGCTTTTTCCCAACGCGCTACGCGGGAATTGGTGGATCGCGACGGAAACGGTCGTGCGCACCGAGTCCGAACCGCCGCTCGAGGATTACGCGCCGTTTTCCGAAAACAACAAACTCGCGACGTGCGACGTTCCCGACTCGGAAAAGCTCGCGGGCGAACTGCCGCAGCTCGACGGCGCGATTGCGCTGTATCCCGTATATGCCGCATTCGCGCAGGCGTTCTACGATAAAACCGCGTTCGACGCTCAAGGCGGTTGCGCGGCTTCGACATACGAAAACAACGGCGAGCGCGTCGTCATGACGAACACCCTCCGCGCGTACGACGGCATAATCGACGGCAGTCGCGATATAATATTCGTCGCGGGCGCGTCCAAAACTCAACGCGAAAAAGCGGAAGCCGCAGGCGCGGAACTTGTTTTTACGCCCATCGGCAAAGAAGCGTTCGTATTTCTCGCGGCGGCTTCCAACCCGATAGACGGACTTACCCGCACGCAGGTCCGCAATATTTATTCGGGCAAAACGAGCAAGTGGCGCACCCTCGGTTGGGCGGACGGCGGCGACATTATATCATTCCGCCGCCCCGAAGGCAGCGGCAGTCAGTCGGGACTGCAAGCGGTTATGGGCGATATTCCGCTCACCGTCACCCAACCCCTCCCCGACCGCGCGCTCGCGGGCAACGGCAGTCTTATGCAACAAATGACGGTGACGTATCGCGGGGTACAGCCCGCGCTCGGCTATTCGTATAAATATTTCGCGACGGAAATGTACAAAAATCCCGATACGAAACTTCTCGAAATCGACGGCGTGCCGCCCGACGCCGAACACATAGCGAACGGAACATATCCGTTCACCGTGCCGTTTTATGCCGTGACGCGCGGCAAGCCTACGGGCAACGCCGCACGGCTTATCGAGCTGATCCTCTCCGACTACGGGCAGGAGCTCATAGAAAAAACCGGCTACGCGAGAATAAATTGAAAGTTTTATCCGCACGCACTCGCCGACGCTTGTCATCTCGAGCCTCGCGAGAAATCTTTTAATCGTCCTCAATTATTAATTATTAATTTTTAATTATTAATTGTTAATTGTTCCAAACAAAACCCCCGAACGTTTTGCGTTTCGGGGGATATTGTTTAGAACAGGTCGTCGAACGGCGAGCTTTTGTCTTTTTTCTTCTTTTTGACCGTATACGTGTAACGCTTGTCGAAAGGATTGGTACTGCACGTATACTGCTTTTCGTCGGACAGCGGCAGTCCCGCAAACTCCTCGCTCATATAGTATCGCTCGAGCATGGAATACATGACGTAGCCCGAGTTCGCCTCGGTGACGATGCATTCGCCGGGCGCGAAGTGCGCGAGCATGCTGATCGGAACGAGGGGGATCGTTTCGAGCTGGTAATGGTCGATCTCGTCCTTTTCGCCGTTGAGCGCGGAGAGCGGCGAAATACGCGTTTGCTGTCCGCACTCGGTGGAAAACTCTTTCAGCGTGCTCGGATTGTTACTGCCGAAAAATACGTGGACGTTGAGATTGTCGCGTATGATTTCCGCAACGTCGTTGCCGTACACGCTGTTGAGCTGTGCGTAAGACTGTATTATGAGTATAAAGAAAATGTTGCGTCCCGCGCACGCCGAAATCGTCGTTTCAAAATCCTTGATCGCGGGGAAGTTGCCGAACTCGTCGAGAATGAAGTACACAGGCACGTCGAGCTTACCCGACTGTTTCAAGTTCGCCTGCTCGATGAGGTATCTGTACGCGTCCTGAATGAACAGACTGATTACGTCGTAATGCACTTTAAGCTCGTCGCGGTAGTCGATGAATATTGCGATCGGACCGCCCGTAAGCTCTGTCATATAGAACGAATTACAGCAAGTTATAAGCCGCATGGCGCACTCGCGAAACACCGAGAGCTTGGTGTTGAGGGTCGCCATTATGCACTTTCTGGTCGGTCTGCCGTTCTCGATAATGGTGTTCTTCGCGAGCATGAGCGCGCGCGACGTTTCTTTACGCGACGAGAAATATCCGTCGTCGTCGTAGTACGTGCCGTCGCCGTCCTTGAACGTGCCGATTATGCGGAGAATGGTATCGAACGAATAAGTGTCCTCGGTAATCGGGTTGTCGCATTTCGGGTCGCTGTCCTCGAGCATCGCCCACAGGAACGCCTTGAGCACGTCGCGCGCGCTGTCCTCCCAATACGGGTCGTCCTGCTTGCGGGTCTGAATGAACATGGACGCGAGATTGTCTATGTCGTTTCCCACTTCGTCGAGGTGCATGTTGAGAGTACGCTCAATGTCGTCGTCCAAAAGCGTTTGATCGTCGTACATCACGCCGTTGAACTTGTTGCGCGGTCCGTCGGGGGTTTCGACGACCTCGACGGATCTGCCTATTTCCATGGCGGCGCGGTACTTCCTGAAAATGGGGGTCAGCATGTTCCAGCACTCGCTGTGCAGGTAGTCGCGGAAATTGAGCAGTTTGACCCTGTAGCCCTCTGCCGCGAGAGTCGCCGCGGTATTGCGGTAAAGCTCGCCTTTGGGGTCGGAGATTATCATGCTGCGCTTGACCTTTTGCCGCGCGAACGAGATGATCGTGGGAATGACGTACGACGTGGTTTTGCCGAGCCGCGTCGCCGCAATGACCCCGACGTGGTTTTCCTGCTCGCTGTACGTCTGTATAAGTTTGCCGTTCACGCGGCGGCTGCATTTGAGCACGCCCTGCACCGCGGTATTCGGCAAGTCCGAGAACGCGACGGTGTTGCCGTCGAAACTCGGGTCATCGTATCTTACAAGTCGGGTGTTTTCGTACCCGTCGAACAATGTCTTATTTATCTTCATTTCGACCTCCGAACCCATACGGGATGACGTCCGAACCGAAAACGCCGTCCTTGAGCATTTCGGTCGTGATCACTATAGTTTCTTTGCGCCGACGGTTGAAGCGGATTATCTTCTCGATTATGCTCGCCGCTTTGTCTATCGAATACTCGGCGAGCGCGGTCATAGCCGCTTCCTCCACTTCGATATCGACGCCGCTGTACCGCACGCGCAGGTCGGCGATAATATGCCCGAGAATTTCGCGCTTCTCGTCCGCGCCGACGGGCGCGACGCTCACCATGTCGCAAAACTGCTTGAGCGTTTTGGCGTTCGCCTTGTCGCAAAAGCACACGGGAAGCACCGGACTCAAGTCGATATCCACGCTCGGACGCGCCAAGCGGAAACTCTTGCGCTTGTCCGTTTGCAAGAAGTTCTTAACGGCGTCGAGCACGTTCGGACGGATCTCGCCGACAAACGTCAGCATGTATACGTTGCTCATGTCCTCGTTGCAGCTGCGTATGAAAATGTGGTTCTTGCTCGGCTCGAAATCGTACTCCGCGAGCGCGGCGACGTCTATGTACTCTATGTTCGCATCCTTGTACACGCTCGCGACGGCGTGCGCGTACTGCGTGCGCAAATACTCGGAATCGGAACACACGCAAAGCGGGCGGTAAGACTGCTCGGTGCGAAGATCGCCGCTCATCGCGCGGGCGATTATCTTGTCAAGCTCGGCGGCTCGCCCCGCGAGCGCGGGTGCGCGTTCCGCCTCCTCGCCTATCTCCATGTCGTCGTCGAGGCGCAACGGCAGGTCCGCGGTTTCCGAAACAAGCTCCTTGCTGTCCGCAAAAAGCAACTGCTCTTTGTCCTTAATGTCGATGACGTCGCTGAATATGAACCGCGCATACTGCGTCGAATACACGTCGGGACGAATGACGCGGGCGCGGAAAGCTTTTTTGAGCAGTTTGTTTTCGGGCGCGTACCCGGTGACTTTTACCGAATACCGCTTTTCGGCAAGCTCGACGAGAGTGTGGAACGGCGTGCCGTGCGTGACGGTATTGAGCCTGTTTATATTCTCGCTGCGCGTCGCCTCGTCGAAGTACAGCGCGAGAAGCAAGCCTTCCACGCTGTTCCATTCCGCCGCTTTTTTGAGGCACTTCGTGCCCGAGCGATACGTGCCGCCCATGAACTCCGCGCCCGTGCACTGCAAGATCCCGAGGATCCGCAACGCCGCGAGCGAGCCGTTGTTGGACAGCTCGGAAATATGCTTGTACGCCGCGATCGGAGTGGTAGCGGGACTGACAAGCCCGAGATCGGCGACGGCTTTGAGAGCCTCGCCTTTAATGGAGATGACTTCTTTTTGCTCGGCGGTATATCCGTCGGCGGCACCGGTAAACTCGACGAACGACGCTACGCGGCGAAACCGCGCGTAGTCGCTTTTGGTCTTGAGCGCGCGAACGCCGTCGCTCGCGACAAGCGCGAACAATTCCGCTCTGCCGTCCTCGGGCAGCAGGAACGCGTCGTACAGCTTGTCGAAAAGCGACTGCGCGTCGCCGAACAACGGCTGCGCAATGCACTCGTCGGTGAAATATTCGGTGAGGAATATTTCTGTCAATGCGTTAAACATACGATCCTCCTTCGGCATGACAAATCATGCCCGTGTGAAGCGGGCGATCATTCCCGCCGTATACGCGAGGCAAAACTCGCGCGGTTATTTCTTCCTTGCCTTGTTCAGTCCGGGGATCACCTCGTCGATAAGTCCGTACTCGCGGGCTTGCTCTGCGGTCATGGTGTTGTCGCGGTCGGTGTCCTTGCGGATCGTCGCGACCGACTTCCCCGTGTTCTCCGACATGATGCGATTGATAAGCGTGCGCGTTTGCTCGAGCCGACGCGCCTGTATCATGACGTCGGACGCCTGACCCTGTGCGCCGCCGAGCGGTTGGTGTATGAGAATTTCGCAGTTCTCCGTCGCGCGCCGCATGCCGCGCGTGCCCGAGCAGAGCAGGAACGCGCCCATGCTCGCCGCTTGACCGATACCGACTGTTACGATCTTCGCGTCGATGTAATTCATGGTATCGTAAATGGCAAGTCCGTCGGTGACGCTGCCGCCGGGGCTGTTGATCTGCAGAGTGATGATCCGTTCTTCGGGCGGAACGTCCTCTACCTTGAACTTGTTGTCGAGGTACTGAAGTTGTCCGATGACGATCTCCGCCATGCGTGTGTCGACCGGTCCGAACAGATTGACTGTGTTCCTGTTGAGCGAGTACTCCCAGGAAAACCTTTCGTTTGTGTACTTATCCATGATCATGCACCTCCTTTATCCGAATGCAACAATAGTATATCATCGAAAACCCTGCCGTCGCAAGGTTTTTTCCGCATAATAATTACACAATTCCCGCAATAGCTACAATAAAAACCGCAAAAATTACAGGTTGTGCGCGTTGTCCCATAAACGCATTTTCGCTATATACCCCGACGACAGTCGAGCATGTGTGTGTCGTCGTTTATTTTATCACCGAATTATCAAAAAATCAAGCGTTTTCGTACATTTTGCATAAAAATGTAAAATAAAAGGTGCCCGAACCGCCGAGCACCTCGAAATATATATTTTATTCTTTATTCGTCGCAGATAACGAGCATTGCCGCGGGACATATGTTTGCGCCCGTGTCCTTGCTCAACTTTTTCTGCCAATCTTTGCGGTTTGCAAGGTCGTTGTATATAATAACCGGTACCCCGTTATGCATGGTCATTGAGATAACCTCGCCATTGAAATCGTAACTGTCGAGCAGAACCCCGCTGTCGGAATACTTCGACAGCCGCCATTTACGCCCGCTCTTATCTGTATAGTTGAGTAATAAATAATTTCCGTCAAGTTCGTAAATATCACTCGACATAGCATTTTCGGAGACTTCCGTTTGCCATTGAATATCGCCGTCGCGATCGAATTTTACGAGATAATTCTTCTTTGTCCGCTTATCCTTGCATGCGGCAACGAAGCTGTCGAAATCGGGTGTAAATCTTCGTTCAATTCCTGTAATGTCGATAATCAAACCGGAGTGGCGGTTTTTCAAATCGGCGATATAATCGTTAAACTCGGTGTATTTCTCGCGCAACCCGTCGCCGTCGTCGCGGAAATTGCGGTTGAGAAAATTATCTTCACAATCGTAATCGGTTTCTTCGTAGAATTGTTCGAGTAAATTCAAATCGTAATCGAATACCGTTACCCGCGTCATGTACTCCTCGTAATCTTCCTCGTCGCAATCGTCCTCGTCAAACTCGTATTTTACCACAAAAACATCGTTGTAACATTTAGGAACCGCATTGTATGGGGCAACATATTCGTTATCCGAACTCGTGCTTTTGAAAATCAAGTTGTCGCGAGTTCTTTCATAATAAATAACCGAATCGTTTTTGCAACCGCAAACACCCAATTCGCCATGCCTGAACGGAACAATATCGGTTACGGAAAAATCCTCGTTGACGCGAGCAATTTTGCAATTTTCCGCCACGCCCGAAAAATGCAAGTCTTGAAGCGCGGGCATATTCTTATAAATCGAATCGTCGGGTAACCGATCGACGTATCTTGCACCCTCCTCGACAAGCCGATAATCTTTCAACACAACCGCATTCAAATCTACGGTGCGACAGTCGATTCCCACACCGAACCCGCCGAAATCTGCTTTTTTAACGTTCATAATGAAACTCCTTGATAAATTTATTCATCGCAAATGACGAGCATTGCCGCGGGACCGACGTATGCTTTCGCTTCTCTGCGTAATTTCCTCTGCCAGTCGTTATAATTCGCAAGGTCGTTAATAATGATAATCGGCATATCGTTATGCACCGTAAAAACGGGGTCCACACCCCTAAAATCATAACCATCAAGTAAAATCCCGGCATTCGAATATTTTGACAGCCGCCATTTATGATAACTTTTATCGGTATGATTAAGGCAATAGTAGTTATCTCCAAACTCCAAAATATTGCTTGTAAACATATCGGATACTTCTACTTCCCATTTGATTTCACCGCCACGGGTGAATTGAATCATATAGTATTGCTTCGTCTTTCTGTCTTCACAGGCGGCTGTAAAAAAATCGGAATAAAGAAAATTATTCAAAATGAATTTATTATTGATACCCATGAAATCGATATAAAAATTCTCGTGCCGCTTTTTCAAACGTTTGCAATAATCGTCGAACTCGTCGTATCGGGCGTATAGTTCTTTATTTTCGTCTGTTTCGTAAAAATCGAGCATGCTCGTCGGTATTCTTGCGTCGGTATAAGCTCTCTTTTCGATATATTTATCGAGTATATTCAAATCATAGTCTAAAACGGTTACTCTTTGCTTTTTGTCGTCTTCCGCAATGTCTTCTTTAATCACGAAAACATCTTTATAACATTTGCCTTCCGTATCACATACGGTAAAATATTTATTATCCGAACTCGTGCTTAAGAAAATCTGATTATCGAAATCAAACTTATAATATATAATCGAATTATTTCGTCGTCCGAGAATTCGATACTCGCCTTCTATGACGGGTACAATATCGGTTATCGAAAAATCTTTCTCAACCCGCGAAATCTTCGAGTTTACCGCCACGGTCGAATAACATAAATCTTCGAGCGCGGGCATGTACTTATAAATATCGTCGTCGAACAAATCATCCACAAGCGACACACTCTCTTCGTCAAGCCGATATTCTTCCAACGCAAGCGCATTCAAATCGGTACCACGACTAGTGTGCTCTATGCCAAACCCGCCGAAATCTACTTTTTTAATGTTCATAGCGGAATAATTATCCTATATAAGAAGCATTTAATGATAATATTATAACACGGCAAACAAACAATGTCAATATATTTAACGTTTTTCACAATCGAAAACGAAAATTATACCAAAAATACACAAACCTGTTGTTTTGATTGTTTTTTCAATAATTCTTTAACATAATCACGACTGATCTCGATTTCGATTCGAGATTAGTCGCGATTCGATTATTGTTTAATACTCCGCAATGCCGAGAATGTAGTCCGATTTGATTTCGAGGAGTTTGCAGAGTTTGGCGAAAGTGTCGAGCGCGGGGAATATGTCCTGCTTCATGTACTTCGACACCGTTTGCGCCGATACACCTATCCTTTTCGCTATCTCCTTTTGCGATATTCCGCTCTCCCGTATCGCCTCCCGCAGTCGCGCCTGTATATCTTTCAGTTCCATACCGTCACGCTCCTTTTTGTAACTTGCAAAAATTATCGCACATTATGCGATATTTTGCTTGACAATCGTATATTATACGATTTATACTTGTAATATATCGACGATCGAAGGAAGAAACCATGGACTACATTCAATCGAACTTATCCAAAGACGAACAGATCAAGGCACGCATCGAGCATAGTTGGGTAGCGATCATAGGTTCCGTTATATTTTTTCTTATATTTACCGCGATAGGCGTTGTTTGTATTTACTTACCGGATATTTTTACATACTTTATAAAAGAAGAACCCGACAGTAATACACATATCTTTTTGACCATATTCGGTATAATATTGAGCTTATGTTTTTTCGTCCCGGGTGTAGGTAATCTTATCGGCAGTATCGTCGCGATAAAATGCGATCAATTAGTGCTTACTAACAAACGCCTGTTGGGACGAGCAGGATTTATTAGCAAAACCACGGTTGACATCCTCCTTTCGCATGTCGACACAATAGTCGCGAGCAACGGATTTCTCGGCGCATTTTTTCATTACGGCAATATTGCCGTCGTATCCCCCGCAACGCAACAAGGCGGCGGAATATTTTTCAAACATATCACGAACACCATGGAATTTCGCAAGGCGGTGCTCGATCAAATCGAAGAAGTGAAAGCGCACGAGCGCGAGGAGCAGGCGCGGCTCATGCAGGACGCCGCAAACGCCGATAAATGATCGTCCTGCATAAACATATATTTTTTCCGCCCTCGAAGCAAATCGTTTCGGGGGTTTTACATTTGCTTGCTTTTTTGTACGGGTTGTAATATAATATAATGTATAAACATTTCGGAGGTCATACTATGGATATAATGTATAAAAAGAAGAACGTTTACGCGTCGGCGACCGCCGAGGAGCGCAAGCGCATAGCCGATTACTGCGAGGGTTACAAGAAATTCCTCGACGCGGGCAAGACGGAACGCGAAACGGTGGCTTACTCCGTCGCGATGATCGAAAAGCAGGGCTACAAGCCGTACAAGCTCGGCGACAAGATCGCGAAGGGCGCGAAGCTGTACTACAACAATCGCGGCAAGGGCTTGTTTATTCTTCGCGCGGGCACTGCGGACATTGCCGAGAACGGCGTGCGCATACTCGTCGCGCACGTGGACAGCCCGCGGCTCGATCTCAAGCAAGTCCCGCTTTTCGAAAAGTCGGACATCGCCTATCTCAAGACACACTATTACGGCGGGATCAAGAAATACCACTGGCACACCATTCCCCTCGCCCTGCACGGCGTCGTCGCGTTGAAGTCGGGCAAAACGGTGAATATCGTGATCGGCGAGAACGACGCCGACCCCGTTTTCTACATAACCGATCTTCTCCCCCACCTCTCGCAAGAGCTTAATACGAAAACGATTTCCGAAGGTTTCCAAGCGGAAAACCTCAACCTCGTGATCGGCGGCATGCCGCTCGACGGCGAGGACAAAGACGCCGTCAAGAAAGGCGTGATGAAGCTTCTCAACGAGAAGTACGGCATTGTCGAAGAAGACTTCTTGAGCGCGGAACTCGAAGCGGTGCCCGCGGTCAAAGCCCGCGACGTCGGTATCGACCGCGCGTTTATCGCGAGCTACGGGCACGACGACAGAGTGTGCGCATACCCCGAGATCACCGCCACCCTCGAGTCGAACACCAAGCAAACGGTGCTTACCATTCTCGCCGACAAAGAGGAGATCGGCTCGGAAGGCAATACGGGCATGCAGTGCGTGCTCATCTCCGACCTGCTCGACGAAATAGCGAAAAGCTACGGCGTCAACCCCGCGGTACTGCGTTCCAAGTCCGCATGCATTTCGGCGGACGTCACCGCGGCTTACGATCCCGCGTTCGCCTCGGCGTTCGAGGAACAGAACGTCGGCAAAGTCAACTGCGGCGTCGGCATGAACAAGTACACGGGCGCGCGCGGCAAGTCGGGTTCCAACGACGCGTCGGCGGAATACATTGCACGGCTTCGCGCGGCATTCGAAAAAGCGGGCGTCGTGTGGCAGACCGGCGAACTCGGCAGAGTGGATCTCGGCGGCGGCGGCACCGTCGCGAAATACATCGCCAAAATAAATATCGACACGGTGGATATGGGCGTGCCCGTACTCTCCATGCACGCGCCGTACGAACTCGTCGGCAAAGCGGACGTATACGAAGCGCACAAGGCTTTCGCGGCGTTCATAGAATAATCCCGCAATCAAACGATCGGGCGCAACCTCCGTTGCGCCCTTTTTTCGGTTCGGCTCTGTCCACGCATGTTTTTCGCACGTTCTACACAAAAAGAAGTATGTTCACAAAAACAAGATAAATATTATACAAGTTATTGACAAATTCTTCGATTTATGGTACTATTAAACAAGACTTTACAAGGAGACGACCAATGAGTGAGCGGAACTCACGACATAACATAATCGAATATGTTATCGACTTGCTGTCCTCGCCGAAAAACGTCGGGACTCCGGAAGGTCAAGCCGAATACGACGCACGGCTTGAGACCGCTTTCGAGATCCGCGATTTTCTTGACGAGATCCCCGGCGGGTTGTTGATCTACTCCGCCGACGGCAACGAGGACATACTGTACGCCAACTCCGCATTGGTCAGGATGTTCGGTTGCGATGATTTTCGCGACTTCAAAGCGCACGTGCACGGCACGTTCAAAGGTCTTGTTCATCCCGACGATCTCGAAGAAGTGGAAAAAAGCATCGTCGAACAAATAAAAGACAGTCAGTTCGATCTCGACTACGTGGAATACCGCATAATCCGCAAGGACGGCGCGGTGCGCTGGGTGGACGACTACGGACATTACATAAGCGGGCAAAACAACAACAATATTTTCTACGTATTCATTTCCGACGTCACCGAGAAAAAGCAACGCGCACTTGCCGAGCGCGCCGAACTGATCGCGCAAAAAGAAGCCGGCGAACAAACTATCAAATCGCTCGTCGAGGCATACGATCGCGAGCGCAAACTCATCAATCGCGAGCATCTGCGTCGGCTCGAAGTTATAGAGGGCTTGAGCGTTAATTACGACACCATACTGCACGTGGATTTCGACGCGAGCACGGTATTCCCCTACCGTCAAGGCAATCGCGTTTATCGGCAGTTCAAGGGCGAAAAGCTCGCCCGCGATCTCGATTGGTACATAAAAGATTACGTGAACAACATAGTCGTACCCGAGGACAGAGAGCGCGTAGGCAAACTTCTCGACCCCAAGTTCATGCGCAAGAAACTCGCCGAGAACAGAACGTACTACGCCAACTATCTCGGAGGCGTGGACGGCATTATCCAAAACCTGCAGATCCGCATAGTCAACGTCAGTCCCGGCAAACGCGTATCGCAAGCGGTCATCGGCTACCGCAATATCGACGAGGACATAAAGCACGAACGCGAGCAGCGGCAAGCACTCGAAATCGCGCTCACCCGCGCCAAACAGGCGGAAGTCGTTAAGAACGCATTCCTGTCCAACATGTCGCACGACCTGCGCACGCCGCTGAACGCCATTTTCGGCTACACACAACTCGCCCGATCCAAGACAAACGGCAATGCGCAAGTGGAAGAATATCTCGACAAGATAGACAGTTCGAGCAAACAAATGCTCGAGCTTGTCGAAAAACTGCTCGAGATATCGTACACGGAAGCCAAAGAACTCGCCGTGACCGAAACGGAATGCGACGTGTGCGATATAGTCCGAGGCGCGTTCGATCATATGGCGGACGCCGCCGCGCGTAAAAACATTATGATGACGCTCGACGTCAAAGGGATCGAGCATCGCGACGTATTCGCCGACGCGCTCAAACTTCGCCGCACGCTCGGGTACATAATCGGCAATGCCATAAAATACACGAAGCCCGGCGGTTGCGTTACTATCACCGCCAAAGAATACGTCCAGCCGAATAAAGAATTTTCGATCTTCAAATTCGCTGTCGCGGATACGGGCATCGGCATAACGCAGCAAACCCTCGAACACATTTTCGAACCGTTCGTGCGCGAAAGCAACACCACTTCGAGCAAAGTTTTCGGACTCGGGCTGGGACTTGCGATCGCGAAAAACACCATGGACACAATGGGCGGTAATATAGAAGTACAGAGCGAGTACGGCAAAGGCAGTACGTTCACGGTGAGCGTCGGCTTGCGGCTTAACACGAGTGCCGCGGACACCCCCGTCGCGACCGCTCAAGAGATCATGTCGGGGCTTGACCACAAGCGCGTGCTCGTCGTCGAGGACAACGAGATCAATCTCGAGATCATCGCCGAGATTTTGGAAAGTTACGGACTGCTCGTCGAAACCGCCGAGAACGGCAAGATCGCCGTGGAAAAGATCCTCGCCGCACCGTTCGATTATTACGAATTCGTGCTGATGGATATACAAATGCCGGTCATGGACGGCAGAGAAGCCACCCGCACCATTCGCGAGCTGAAAGACGATCCGCGTTCGGAGATCCCCATTATCGCGCTTTCCGCAAACGCGTTCGAGAGCGACAAACGTCAGTCGATAGAATCGGGCATGAACGCTCATCTCAACAAACCGCTTGACGTGGACGCGCTTATGAAAGCACTGTCCGTCGTCCTCGCCTCGCACAATAAACCCAACTGAAAACTTGCGAACAGCCTCGCCGATATAAGCGAGGCTGTTTTATTCTTTGAGCATTTTCGACAGCCGCAACCTCGCCCACACCGACATATCCATATCCACAAGGCAGTAGTCTGCAAACGATTCGCACACCGAATATCCCGGCTCGTGCTCGAAATACGCGCACGAAGCATACCGCGGCAGTTTGTGCACGCACGGCGGTCGTTTGACGTTAAACCCCGCCGCCCGCAAAGCGAGCACGCCGCAAGGCGGTTTGCACAGCGCGTACTTGCCGCAATCGCCGTCCGTCGGCTTCGCGACGTTCTCGCGCTCGCGGCAGATCGCGTCGAGATTGCGCCGAGCGCGTTTTGCGATCTTTTCGGCTACCGCGACGGCGGCGAGGTCGAGCGCGGCGACGGTATTATGCAATCTGTAATCGTGGTTTTCGCCGTCCGAATACCTCGCCCGCGTGAACATTTCGGCGTCCGCCCGTTCGTCGCACAGCACCGCCCCGCCCCCGCCGTACAGCGTTCTGTCGAAACCTATCACGCCGAATTCGCAGTTCGCGCCGCGCGGCACCCGCCTCCCGCCGCAAAGCGCGCCCTCGACGGCAAGCTCTACCGAAGGCACGTTGTGCGCCTTGCAAAGCGGCAGCAATACATCGTAGTCCGCGACCGAACCGAACGCGTCGTCTATCACGACGGCGGCGGGCGGCTTGCTCTGCAATTCCGCCCACAGTAACGCCGCGTCGAGCGCGGCGGGCGATACGCACCGCGTGATCGGATCGCAGTCGAGAAACACGGGCACTCCGCCCATGTTCTCTGCGGCGGCTATGTACGAATAAAATGTAAAACTCGGCAGGAACACGTAGTCGCCGTCTTTCACGCCGCACAAATGCAGTGCGGTATGCACCGCCGCGTCCACCGAACACACCGCGACGGCGGGCTTGCCCGCCCGCGCCTCTATCTCGCGCTCGAGCCGCGCCGCATACCCGCCGCCCGACAGCGCATCGAGCGCGGCAGCCGCCGATTCTCCGTATCTGTCTATGAATAGCATGCGTATAGTATGTGCATACACGCCGCAAATATTACCCCGTCGCTTGACATCGCCCGCCGCGTATTGTATACTATCACTATGCCGGAAACAGTTCCTCAACAAGTATACACGGTCATACCGACGCTTATCTATATAGCGATCGCGGTGATATTCCTGTTCGCGCTCTTTTTCGGACTGCGGGCAAAGCGCAACGTCAAGCACGAAAAAGTGACGTCGCTCCCCGACGGACTTTCACCGCTCGACGTACAGCGCATTTTCAAAGGCAAAACCGACCCGCGCAGAATTACCGCCGCCCTCCTAACGTATTGGGCGAAGCGCGGATATATAAAACTCACATATATCGACAAACGGCACGTGCACGTCACCAAGATCGCTCCCATGCCGCCGCACACCTCGCCGAACGCGAAGTTTTACGACCGCGGCACGTACGTCCGCGAACGCAAACTTTTTTCGTCGATGACGGACGCGATAAAAAACGACGGCGTCGTCGCGACAGACAAACCGCTGTTCGACAAGCTCGACGTCATAAGGACAAACGCACATTACGCGGTGCGCGAGGACGAAGGAGTGTTCCCGTCCCTGCACTACTCGCTCAAAATATTCATCATGATATTTTCCGTCGTGCCGTTCGCCCTGCTCGCGCTTATGGTATCGCTCGCGTCGGGCAATTTCGTCGGGTTTGTGCTCGTGGGAACGGGCATTATAGGCATGTCCGTCCTCATATTCGCAAAAGGCATGCCGATACTTTTCAAGACGTTATGGTGCGGCATGTGGCTGGGCGCGTCGATAGGCGGGCTTCTTTCTTTCGCTATCGGTTTGGACGCGCCCGCATACGCAACAGGCGCGGCATGGGCAGCGTCGATAACCCTGCTTCTCGGTCCGACTGTACTGCGACAGTTCGTGGACTACCGCGACAAGAAAAACCTCGCAGACTATTCCGATCTCGTCAATTACCGCAAATTCCTGCTGTTCGCGTCCGCGGACGAATTGCGTTCGCAAAACTATGCGGAAGTTTTGCCGTACCTGCACGTATTCGGCATAAAACCGTTTGCGGCACATAAGTACGACCGCACACTGCCGTCCGACATGTACGACGGCGATTTCCAAACGGGAGGGCTTGTGTAATGAACGTTGCTCTTGCCGTATTCTGTATAGTCTTGGGAATAAGCGTGCCCATTACCGCCGTCGTGTTCATTATCATCGGACGCGTTCGGCTCGCGCGCGCGCTCAAACCCGTCGAGTTCTATCCGCCGCGCGGCTACTCGCCCATCGACGTGTGGATGAGATATTACGGCATAAACATGACGGCGCACGACCTTATAAACCCGCTGATGCTGTACTGGGCGGATAAAGGGTATATCACGATCGAGGAAGACGGGAAGCGCGGACTGAAGCTCACGAAACTCAAAACCATCGAAATCCCAGACGACCTTTACGATATGCCCGAGCCGCAGCTCCGCAACTTTGAAATAGAAACCGCCCTGTTCGACGGACTGTTCAACAATCGCAAGGTGTTCTACACCCTCGCCGCCGATTCGAGCTACAACGACGACATAAAAAAATTCGTTACCGACTGCAAGAACAATGCCAAAGAGCACCGCATGACAAAACGCGGCAAGCTCGTTTCGCGGATCCTCGCCGTGCTCGCCGTCGCCGTTTCGGTCATCACTACGATCATCGTCGGCGTATCGGGCATCGGTCCCGCCGCGCTGATGATGATATTCCCGATCGTCGGCATGGTAATGTTCAACTTCGTGCCAAATGAGGACATAGCGGGCGTATTGCGATACCCGTTCTTTTTGCTGTGGGGCGGCGCGCCGTTCGGCGTCGCGCTGTCTACGGTGCCGCCTATCTGCGCAGTAGTGCTCGGCATCGTAATAGTGTCGAGCGTGCTGACTCTCAACCTGTTGCGTAAAAAAATCGACCTGCGCAGCAAAGAGAATCTCCGCGTGTACGGCGAGATACAGGCGTTCAAAACGTTCCTGTTGCACGCCGAACTCGACAGGCTGGAAACGCTCGTCGAGGACAATCCCAATTATTTTTACGACATTCTGCCCTATTGTTACGTACTGAAGATCACCGAGAAACTGCGCCCGAAGTTCGACCGCATAACCCTCGACGGTCCGAGCTGGTACCTCGGCGATTTGCGCAATACGCTTATGTTTTAAGATAATTAATAATTAATAATTGTGGTTGAGTTTATAATCGGATTTCTCCGCTTCGCGCTCATTCTTCGCGCTTCGGTCGAAATGACAAGTCTGTTTTGCGTGGACGCTTGCGGCGGGCAACGAGAACTTCCCGCTCTACGGAACGACGGCACATAAACAGAAGTTCGCGTTAAAACATAAAAAATCATTCTGAACGCAGTGAAGAATCTCATAAGACAGGATAATTAGAACTTTGCACAATAAACATAAGAAATCTGTCATTTCGACCAAACGAGCGAAGCGAGTGCGCGGAGAAATCTCATGCGGTGAGTAATTGCAACAACGACATATAATTAGAAATAGATTTCTCCGCTTCGCGCTCATTCTTCGCGCTTCGGTCGAAATGACAAGTCTGTTTTACGTGGACGCTTGCGGCGGGCAACGAGAACTTCCCGCTCTACGGAACGACGACACATAAACAGAAGTTCGCGTTAAAACATAAGAAACCATGCCATTTCGACATGTAGGGAACTTTAGACCTCATTGCATTCCGTTGCGGAGAATCTCATAAAAATAATTATTCGATCGACGATAATTTTTAATTGTCAATTATTGATTTTTAATTTACCGATAATATACGCTTCCCGCTCCGTCGCCCAGCCGTACTGCGGCATGTAACAGCCCGAAAGCTCGCCTTTGCCGTTCAACAGATCCCACAGCTCGCACGTCGCCGCCGAGGTGTTTATAACGGCGCGCGCACGCTCGAACCGCACGAGCGACGCCGCGCCGACTTTGTTGAGCGTCATGCGCAACCTGCACACCGCGTCGCGGTACAGGCGTTTGCCAAGCTCCGCGTTCTTGTCCGCCCAAAGATTGCCGACGGCTGTATCCATATCGACATACGAACCGTTCGCATCGACGAGAAGTGCCAAAAGCTCTTTCGCCTTTGCCGACGGGAAGTCCGCCGCTCTGCCGTCCACGAACAGGTCGAACGAACCGAAAGTGCGGATATGAAGCTCTGGCACGGTCGCTTCGGCGAGCCGACGGAATATCTCCGCCACACGCTCGCCGCCGAACGGCTTGTATATTATCTCCGCAAGGTTGTCGCCGAGCGCGGCGCGGAGCCGCACCTCGTCCTGTTCGTATCCCGTCACTATTACGATCGAGATCCCGCCGTTCGCGGCTATCATTCTTCGCGCAAGCTCCACACCGCCGATTTTGGGCATGCGAATATCCAAAAACGCCACCGACACGTTCTCGTTTTTCACGTACTCCACCGCGGCAAGCGGATCGTTGCGGAACAGCTTGCAATTTATTCGTTCGTTATCGGCTATGTACGGCAAAAACGCCGCGAGCGACGCGAGTTCGTCGTCCACTATCACTGCTTTCATTGCGGCAGATCCTCCTTTTGTCGATTTTGTCGGTCGGGAATGAAAATCTCTATTTCGGTGCCGACGCCGCGCTCCGATCTTATCGAAGTGCGCGCACCGAGCAAGCCTTCGAGCCGCGCCGTCGCGTTGTCAAGCCCCACCCGCCGCTCTGCCGTTTCG
Organism: uncultured Christensenellaceae bacterium; assembly: GCA_910586925.1. Lineage (GTDB taxonomy): Bacteria > Bacillota > Clostridia > Christensenellales > Pumilibacteraceae > Anaerocaecibacter. The sequence continues at coordinate 76,807 of CAJUKG010000006.1, forward strand.
GGGTCGAACCCGACACCGTTGTCGGCGACGCGCACTGCGACGCCGCCCGCCGTCCGTTCGCTCGACAGCGATATGAACCCGTCGTCTTTTTCGTCCGTCCGCGCATGCTTGACGGCGTTTTCAACAAACGGCTGTAACGACAGCACGGGAACGTTGAAATCCTCCGCGCGTATATCGAGGAGAAAGTTGAGCGTGCCGCCGCGGCGCAGGTTTTCAAGCTCGAAGTAATTCGTAACGTGTTCGAGTTCGGTGGCAAACGGTATGAGCGCGGCATCCTCTGCGTCGATACTCGTGCGCAGGTATTCGGCGAATCGCAGAAGCTGTGCCTCGCCCGCCTCCGTGCCGACGCGATAAAGTGCCTGTATCGCGGTCAGCGAATTGAACACGAAATGCGGTTTGATCTTCGCCCGAAGCGCGTCCTGCTTGAGCGCGAAAAGTTCGCGCTCGAGTTCGCCTACCCGCTTTATCCGCTTTGCGGTCGCGGCTATTTTCATGCACAGCGCGACCGCGGCGATGAGGATTATCGCGAGCAGCACGAACGAAAATATCGACTCCGTGCCGAACACGAGCACGCCCGTGCCGTCGGCGGCTTCGGTCATCAGTACGCCCGCCGTCGCCGTAAACCCGCACGCATACAGTGCTTTGAAGCTCGGTTTTATCGTCCTGCTCGACAGCAGCGGGTACAGCATTGCGAACGAACACATTATCCCGACGAACAGCGGCACGAACGCGAAATCGGTCGCGCGGAGCGGAATATACGTCGCGAGGCAGGCACTCTATGGGCAGTACCGCCGCCGCGAGCTTTTTACTCATGCCGCCGCCCGCCTGCGCGAAAAGTGCCGCGAACGCCGCGAGTACAGCAACGCCGCTCGCAAGCCCCAACGCGCCCGCAACGCCGTACCCCATTCCGAGCACTCGCGCCACGTCTTTGCTCACCGCAAAGTGCAGAGTGAGTACCGCCGACAGCACCGCGAACGTCCAAGTTTTTTCATAACGGTAAAACCCGATCGTCATAAACAGTATTATGAGCGTCGTCGCTATCGCCATACCGAACATAGCGGTGCGCATGTCGTACACCGCATTCCAACCCGCGCTTATATACCCGCCGTGATTGAGCCAGGGCGCGGCATTAAGCCCGCCCGTATCGTTCGCCGACAGCTCTATCACTATCACGGTGTCGCCGCCGTCCGCTTCGACTATCGTGCGCCGCTCGGGATAACCGCTTTTCGTTTCCCGCGCGTCCTTGCTCACGACGCCGCACTCGCAGTCGAGCACGCCGTTGACGAACACGCGGTACGCGCCCGCATACGACGAGCGATACACCCACACGGGGTCGCCCTTCTCCATGTTCTTGACGGTGAGCCGATACGACGCATATCCGGCCGCGGGAAGCATGTCCCCGCCGAACCGCTCGCCCGTCCACCGCCCGGGCACCGAGATCAGTCCGTCCGGTTCGCCGTCGTCGCCGTCGGTCACGATGAATCGGTTATAAAAGAACTCCCATTCGCCCGCGAGATTGAACGCGATACTGCGCTCGTCGCGAGTGGAATATCCCGAAAAATCGAGCACGCCGCCTTTTACCGTCGGCATGTCGTACACGCGAGCGTAGTTCGCATTGAATATCAGCATTGCGCAAAACAGCAATACGAAACCCGCGACGACGAATGCAAACACCGCCGCGTGACGTTTATCGGTATTGCGTTTTTTGTCTGCGCGTATTGCCATGGTAAATCCCGCGACGAACGGTGTTCGCTTCGACAAGCACAGCTTGATTTGTCTATTAGTTACTATAATCGACAGCTATCGTTCTTGCCGTATTGCCGATATATTTTATATTATATCACAAGCGTGACGTAATGTATATCACTTTTTGCCGTTTTTCGCCGCGTACCACACGCCCGCGTATATTATGCCGCCGACGAACGGTACGACGCAGGACAGCAACAGGAACAGAAAACAACTGAATTTGAACGGTTTTATGCCGCTCGCGCCCGCATCCTCCTCGCCGCCGCCCGCTTTCACGTCGTCGGTAGGGAGAAGCTGACCGAACTTGTTGTCGATATAAAAATCCGTCTCGCCCGTAAAAGCATTCACGCGCGCGGTGACCGTTTCGCCGTCGACGTCGCAGTCGAAGAACCAGAACGGCACGTAAATATCTTCTTGTCCGAAATCCCGATAGTTCTCGCCTACGCCCTGCACGTTGTTGAGCGAAATGTCGGACGCATGCCAATTATACTTTCTCGCTATCCTTTCTTTTATAACGTCGTACGAGCTGACCTGACGCATCGACGCGCCGCTGCTCACCTCCGCTTCGCGCTCTACGGTCACGCGCACACGCGCGTCGGGCAGTTCGCTCGAAAACTCCATCTTGTCTATCCACCGATTAAGATCGTCGTTGGGTATGCCGAGCTTGAACGTCGCGCCGTATGTTATGTACTCGGTGTCGATATTCATTTCGCCGCTTCCCGTGGTGTACGTGACGGCATTGTCCGCTTGATGCTTGAACCCGTAAGTGAAAGTGCCCAGATATTCCGTTTGCCCGATCACCCTTTGATACTCGAGAACGCCGCGCGGACTTGACGACTTGATCGCCGCGATACGCTTTTTGCCGAGTCCTTTGCCCGCATTCTCGTCGAGTTTCGCTTGAATGAGTGCGCGCGCCATGCTCTCCGATTTTTTTGCGGCGACGAAAAACACTTTGCGCGACTTGATTTGTGCGAGCCTGCTTAAATACCGCTCGAGCTGTTCGCCGCCCTCGAGCACACCTTTTTCCATGCCGTATGCGGCGTAAACGGCGTTATCGGAAACGTCACATTCACCGATGTTTGCGTTTACGAGATACTTTTTCACTTCGGCTTTAGCCGCGCCCGCTTGCCGAGCAAGCTCGGCAAGCCGATACCACGCTTTCCCTTGCCACTCACGCAAAAAGTTCTCGTATGCGAGTGCTTTGCAGTATCCGTCTTTAGCCGTCGCTGGATCCGCTTTCGCGCGGTTTACGAGCGCGGTGAAGTATGTGTATACATATTCCGATTTGCCCGCTTCCGCCTCTGCCTCAAGCCCGCCTTTCGCGAGATAGTTAAGCGCGCCGTTATGATCGGTGTCAACTATGTGCTCGGCATACCTGAAGCACGCTTCCGCGTCGCCGAGGTCTGCGGCTTGTTTCATGCACTCCCAACCCTTCGCGACGTTCTTCGTCAGTCCGTCCCTGCCGAACAAATAGCTGTCCGCTAAATTGCGTTGTTCTTCACCTGTCATGATAACTCCTTTCGGGGGGTATATTTACCCGAGATTATGTTATCTATTATAAACAACGCTCCGCCAAAGAACCGCCGAAAAACCGCATATAAATAATATCCGATAAAATTTTTACCGCGTATTCGCTTGACACGGCGAAAGAAACGTTCTATACTGATTATGCAATCCATAGTCATTCTTTGAGGCGGGGTGCAATTCCCCACCGGTGGTACAGTCCACAAAGCCCGCTTTTATGCGCGCCCGAACGGGTGAAATTCCCGTACCGACGGTAAAGTCCGGATGAAAAAAGAATACGGCATATCATATTTGTTTTATGTTCGTTTCGCCTCGAGGTATTAGTGTCCTCGGGCGTTTTTATTGTCGAAGAACGGCTTCGGAAAATTTACAAGGCGGTGTCCGAAATGGAACAAACGCAAAAACAACCGTTCTTCTCCACAACGCGCATAGCGTTTATCGCAATGTTCGCGACGCTCGCGGGAGTGCTGTACGTGCTCAACTTCTCGCTGCCGTTCGCGTTTCCGAGCTTTCTCGAGTTCAAACTGTCCGACGTGCCCATTCTCATCGGCACGTTCACGCTCGGACCGAGCGCGGGCGCGGCGATCGTCGTTATCGAGATACTCATCAAGCTCGTTATCAAAGGCACTTCGACGATGTTCGTCGGCGAGCTGTCCGACCTTATGACATCATGCGCGTTTGCCGTCGTCGCGGGCATCATCTATCTGAAACACCGCACGTTCAAAGGCGCGCTCGTCGCAATGGCTGTCGGGACCGCCGTCGAAGTAGTCGTCGCGCTGTTGTTCAATCGGTTCGTGCTTGTCCCGTTCTACATAACCGTTTTCTTCCACGGCAGTTGGGAACCGCTCATCGGACTCATGACGCCGCTCTTTCCGAACTGCACGAAAGACACTTTCTACACGTTCTATCTGTGGGCGTCCGTTCTGCCGTTCAACCTGTTGCGCTGTCTTGTCGCCGACGTAATAACACTGCTCGTGTATAAACGCATTTCGCGGCTTATAAACACCGTCAATCACAAAATCTACGGCAATGCCGCGACTGCCGCCGCCGCGGACGGCGAATCGCAAACCGCGGGCAGTTCGCGCGCAACGCGCATGCGAAAAATCAACGTTGCGGTAATTATATCCGCCGCCGTCGCTGTCGCACTGCTTCTCGCTTTCGCCCTATTGCGCTATTTCGTATTTTGATCGTCGGATTAATTATTTCTACTTCTTCTTTATCCCTTTATACCCTACCGTCGCTTTATGCGCACCCGGTCGGGCGGACGGGGTGCTTGCGGGCGGAACGATAGGCGGCACCCGGTCTTCTTTATCCTCGGGATAAACGGGCGCGCTCTCGCTTTTCGCCGTGTCCGCGACGATAGGCGGCACGGGAACTTCCGCAATTTTTTCCGCTTCGGGTATAGGTTCGGCTGTTATATCCCGCTCGACGCCCTCCGCCGCTTCGGGTATAGGTTCGACTGTTGTATTTTGCTCGACGCTTTCCGCCGCTTCGGGCGCGTCCGCCGTCGGGCGTTCTTCTTTCGCCGTGTCGGGCATTTCCCAAACATACGCCTTTTTATAACCGACATAATCGCGAACGACCGACGTAAAGGGACGCGCATATTCGCGTTTTTTCGTTTCGCCGTCATTTTCTTCGGTATCGGTATCGAGTTCTTTGCTGTCGGTATCCGACTCCTCGTCGTCTTCGAATTCGTCGTCGTCGAACTCCTCGAAATCATCGGTATAATCGTCGTCTATCGTATCGTATTCGTCATGCTCGGCGTCGGCACTGTCGCTGTCGGCGGTTTCAAATACTTTTACCGAGCCGTCGGCGTACGTCGCAACATTCACTTCCGTGCCTTTTTCGATCATGTACGCCGAGCGTCCCGACTTGAGAGTGCCGTCGCAATCCACGCGGACGAAGAACTTTTTTTCGGACGACGCGTTAGGCATTTCCAAGCACACGGTCACGACGCCGCGCTCCTCGTGTTCCACGCGCTCGCTCGGCGCGATATCGAAATCGTACTTGCTCGATTGCGTGTTTGCCGAGCGTTTCGCACGCACCTGCGACACGATTATTATTATGACGAGTATCGCGGGACCGGTAAAGAACACCGCAAGCCCCGCACCGAACATGTCGAACGCCATGAGGAACATTCCCGTCATGGGCAAGCCTATCACGCAAAGCAATACGCCGAGCAAAACCGCGATCGCGGCGACGCTGCGTTTTGTAGCTTTCTTGTCTTTTTCGTCGCTACTGCCGCGCCTTGCCGCGCCGATCGCATTCACTGCGAAGACGCTTATTATTCCGACGACCACTACGCCGAGCCCGACATAGAACAGCGGCGTAATGCCCGACACCGAGCCTGCAAACAGGAGCACGAATCCGAATATTGCCGCCGCTATCGCAAATTTACTTTTATTCATAACGCATGACCTTGATTTTATATATTTGCCGTATACGATACAATTATAACATATGCGCCGCCCGATTGTAAAGTATTCCCGAAAATATTTTCCGTGCGGTATTGACAACCGCATGTTTGCGTGATATACTGTTTTCGACTCAAACTGCGGGAGGTATTACCATGAAAAAAGTTTGCCACAAAGAAGCGATGAAGATAATAAGCGAGCTTAACGACAAAAAGACGCGACTCATCAACACCGAACTGCGCGAAAAAACCGTGCGTTACCGTGACGGCGAATCGCGTCCGACAGGCGGATATTCGTACCAAAAAACTCGCGACGAGATCAAGAAGCTCGACGCCGAGATCCGCCGAATCAAGCACGTTCTCGCCAAAGCGAACTGCGCGGTCATGCTCGACGGGTTCGACATGACGCTCGGCGAGGGGCTTGTATATCTCGCGCAGCTCACGCAGGAACACGAACGCATCGACGCGCTCGCAAACGAAATGCAGACGTTCGTTTCCATTACCGCGAACGGCGTGACCATTCACAACGACTGCATGTACGACGTGAAAAAGGCGGAAGCGGACGCCGCCGCGCTGAACAGCGAGATCGGCAGACTGCAAGTGGCTATCGACCGCGCCAATCTCGTCAATTACATAGAACTGTAGCCGCATATAAATATGCGCCGCGGCGAAGTTTCGGTTGCCGCATATCTTTCCCGACGCGCGGACTGCTTGCATTTTTTCTCGGGATCGTTGTCAGTCTGTTTATTGTTATTGTTTTGGCGTTGTCCGTTGTCTTTTTGTGAGTTATGGCATACCGGTTATAACATCTGAAAGCATATTTTTTGCGGCACGCCGCGCGTCGAAAACTTCGGCACGCGCGAAGTATAGGGTTATAGCGCGTGCGCTTTTTTGTCACGTAAAAACCGCCGTCCGAGCTGTCGAACGACGGTTTTGCTTTTCCGTTTAATTTATTTCGCCGCTCTGCCGCCATGCGACTATCATGAGATTGCCGCCTTCCATGCCGAGGTATATTCCCGATACCACTATGTGCTTCGCTTCCGCGGCGGTTTCGCCGTTCTCGTACTCGTATTTGACTTCCGCGACCACGTACCCGCCGTACGTGCCGTAATAGTCGGTGACTTCGCACAGCGAAATATCTCCGCCATCGTGTTGCGCCTCGAAGTCGCGGACTATCGCGCTCTTGACCGAGTCGTCCACTTCCGATTCGATCGGCTTTACGCTATACTCGACGGGCGTGAGCACGATATTCCCGTCATCGTCGTATGTCACCGTTTGCACAGAGCCGTTGCGCAACGCCGCTATATTCTTGATGTCCTCGACCGTCAGCTCGTTCCGCTCCACAAGCTCGGCGAGCGTGTATATGTTCCCGCGCGTCGAGCAACCGACGACAAACATCGACGATATTATTATCGCCATTGCGACGAGCCACGCACGCACGACGCCTTTCCGTATTCTCGACACCGTTCACCTCCTACAAGTACCGTTATTACGACTCGGATAGTCGCAAACCCGCCGCATTTTCGGTACTTGATTATTATACCACAAAAATATTATAAAATCAACCCCTATTGCGAATTGTACTCAATTTATGCGCGAATAGAATTCACGGCGCATTTTCCGTAGCGCGGGCACAAGGCTTTCGATGTCGGGATAACGTTCTTCGCTCGCCGATTCGATCGGGCGCATGCGCGCACTGCCGTGCACGCTCGCAAACCGCGAGCCGAACACGGTGATGCAATCGACAACGCGAAAGCCCATAAACTCGATCGACTCAACGCCCGAAATCACCGCGTTTAACCGTTCGAATTCTTTTACGGCGGACGGCGTCTTGCCGCGCGGCAGGTTGCGTATCAATACCGATCCGCTCGGTGCGCGGCGGCACACCGCGGTTATGAATTCGCGGGGATCCAAACGGAAATCGACGTCCTCGGCGTCGAACACGCGATTGTTTTTATCGAGATACACCACTGCGTCGAGCGTGTTACGCATGTGCAAGAAGTACTTTACGGCGAACTCGACCGCACGCGCCTCGCAGTCGATCGTGAATTCGGGTTGCATGCGAAGCACTGCTTGGCGTTGGAACGGGCGCAGAAAAGACAGAAACGCCGCGGCTCTGTCGGTGAGTTTCAATTCTTTAAGCTCGTCCTTCGATGCGTTGAGTATTCCGCCCAATCCGCCGAACCGAGCGAAAAGCCGCATTGCCGTTCCGTCGCAATCTTCGCCGTAAAGCGACTGAAGCGCGAGTTGCAGAATTTCCAAATCGCTGTTCGGCAGTTCGCATTTCGACAGCTCTTTTTCGTTTCTTTCGTAAAGCGTTTGCCATTTATTCATGCTCGCTCCCGCCGTTGCGGTTCTCCGCGTCTTCGGCGTCGGCTTCCCGCTTTTTCTCGGCGCACTCTTTGCGCACCAGGCAAACAACGGTCGCGATCACGTACGCGGTGGCGAGCACGCCCACGACCGCGGTCGATATCCGGAACGCCGTGTCTTGGAACAAGCCGCGCCCCAGATCGGTGATTATCATGCCGCCGACGTCGAACACGAAATGCGTTATTACGCAAAGCCAAACATTGCCCGTTTTGAGCAGCATTACCGCGAGCATGCAACCGATGAGAAAGGTGTACCCGACCTGCAACAGCGTCGCGCCTATCCCCGCGCCGAAAAACAGATTGATTATGTGCATCAATCCGAAAACAGCCGCCGACAGCAACACCGCCCACAGCGTCGCATACCGCCCGCCTATCCGCGATTTCGCGAGCGGAACGACGAGTGCTCTGAAGAACAATTCTTCGAGCAATGCTATCGACGCACACTTCAGCAAAAACAGCCACAGCAGATCGACGCGAGTGACCGTCGCCGCACCGCGTATCATCGCGGAGAACGGAAAATTCACTATAGCGACAGCAAAGCACGGAATACTCCAAAGCAGGGCTTTGCCCCACCCCCTCCGTACGGTCAAGTACGCCTTGCTTTCGTCCGAACGCAATAACAGCATTACGAGCGGCACGCATACCGCCGCGCGCGGCACGGTATCGGTCACGAGCCGTTCGACGCGCGAGTCGCCGTACCCGATTATCCCGGGTATGCCGAATACGATCGCCGCGACAACCGCAACTGCCGCCGCCACGCAAAGCGCGACGTCCGCCGCTTTTACTCTGCGATCACTCATCGCCTACCTGCTCCGCAGGAACGTTCTCGGCGTCCGCTTTCTCCTGTTCAACGGGTTCGGTAACGGCGTCCGCGTCCGCCACGTCGATCGCTTCTCCGTCGTATTTTTCCGCGACGCGGGCATAAGCGGATTTCAGTATATACTTATACAGCACGATCAATGCCGCTCCGAATATCGCGAGCAGTACGGCAGTGAGCTGCGACGGCGTGAGGAACGCCACGCCCGACGCGCCGCGATAGTCGTCGCGCACGTACTCGATCGCGAAGCGAAACACGCCGTACGCCATGAGATATATACTCGCCGTGTAGTCGGCGAGCTTTTTCTTTTCTATCAACACTATCAAGACCGCGAACAGCGCGAACAGGAATAACGCTTCGAACAGCTGTGTGGGCACGCGGTTTTGCCATTCGCCGTTCACGAACATGGAAATGCCTATCCAGCTGTCGGTGGCTATTCCGTAACAGCACCCCGCGAACAAACACCCTATCCGTCCGAATCCGTGCGCGAGCGCGACGCACGGCATAAACAGCGATACTATGCGGTGGAATTCGGTTACGTGACGCTTGTCCTTGAACACAAAATGCCCGATCCCGAAATACGCCGCGACGAAAACGACTACCGCACCTATAAGTCCGCCGTAGAACGTCGCGCCTATTCCCCACTCGAATACTCCCGTTTCTATGTACGCATACCAAGACTGGAACAGTATCGCAAACACGTACCCTATGAATATCGCCCCGATCAGAACGAGTATCGCAAACCGAAAAACCGCGAACGACATTCCGACGTGCTTATACAGCAGCCGCGCTACCGTCATTGCCGTAACTATGCCAATGACAACCACCAACCAGTACAGGTCGATGCCTAATATGTTTGCGTCGGGAAACATATTACTATTATATCACGTAAGCACTCCGCTGTCAATAGCTGTCGAAGTTTGCGCGATAATTTAATTGACCGTAGGTAATTATGATACATTAAAATATCGCACATATAAAGCGCGCGAATTTATCCGAACTCACGCGCTTTATGTTTGCTTTACCTATATCACACAGCTTTTTCAATATCGGCCTGCCGTATATTTACGAGTTTTATCCGTTACGAATAATGTTCCGACAGAGAGAAAAGCAACGCGATACTTACCGATCGTCGGTCGCCGCTTCGTCTGCATCTGACCGTTTTTCGGCTTCGGACTCATCGGAGCTTGACGCTGCAGACAGCTTTTTGGGGCGATATACTCCGAGAAGCGCGAACACTCCCCAGACCGCAAGAGCCGCGCACGTCGCTACGTCTGCGACGATAACGATTATTCGCCAAACGGGCATGCCGTATTTATAGCCGACGTTATTCATGGCATTGCTGTTGCCGACGGTGTAAAGAATATTTTTTGCCGCCATGCGCAGCACCGTGACGTCGCCCGCATTGTTCGCATCGTATTTGGACCACATTCTGTTCTTTGCGGAACAAAGATTGAGATCCCCGCCCGCGTATGCCATTTGTTTGGCACTCATGTAATCGTTGCCTTCGTTGTAATCGCAGATCACGGTGCCCTTAAAGCCCCATTCGTTGCGGAGTATTTCCGTTATCAGCCTGTAGTCGCCGCCGGTCCAACGCGTGCCTATCCTATTAAACGAAGACATTACGGCGCGCGTACCGCCCTTTTTGACAGCTATTTCAAAAGGTTTGAGGTATATTTCGCGCATTGCCTGTTCGGTAACCCAAGAACAGCTGCCGTTGCGATGCGTTTCCTGCTCGTTGAGTGCGAAGTGTTTCATGTAACAATACACGCCCTTCGACTGACAGCCCGTTATCTCCGCCGCCGCCATCATGCCCGTAAGAAAAGGGTCTTCCGAGAAATACTCGAAATTACGTCCGCCGAACGGACTTCTGTGTATGTTCGCGCCGGGCGCGTACCATCCGGAATACGTTCTGCCGTCGGTATTGACCGCGCCCCACAGTCCTTCCTCGCCGACACACTCGCCCATCTTTCGGATAAGCTCGGTATTCCAAGTTGCCGACATAACCACTTGCGACGTGTATGCGTTGTTCCCGCTCCAAGTCTTATCGGTTATGGAAATGAAGTTACACCAACCGACCGGGCCGTCCGACTCGAGCGTTTGAGGTTTGTTTATGCTCTCTATATAGTTCGTCTTGAACGCGCCGTTATTGAACATTTCCGCCATTTCGTCCACTGTCAACGCGTTCAGCACGTCGTCCCAACGTTCGTCTTTATATTCGACGTAATACGTTTCGGTCGATTCGTCGTATTTAAGCAAATCTTTGAGCTTATACTTTACTTCCGCGCCTTGGGTATGCATTGTATAGTCGGACACTTCGGGGTTGTTGTGCGCCGTGCTTTTGATTTGATTTATAAACGCGGACGTCACTTCCCTGTCGCTTTCTTTCGGAGCATCCGGGAAAGTCCCTTCAAAATCAGCGCGCGATAAAAGACTGTCCTTTATCATCGTATCAGAATCGAATGCGGGGTCGCTTTGATCGGTATACCTATTCTCAACGGTGTTTTCCGTCACCGGATCTACGGCATAAGTTATGTCGGACTCTACCGTAAACGGTATTTCGTATTTCGGAGTATGCGAATCCGAGTTTACAAGAAGGGCATAATCGTTGCCCGCTTCTATTACATAACCCGTAAAACCGCTTTTGCCGCGATAATCGTACGACGCGAAATCATACGGATCTATTTCGATCGTCAACGTGTCGGAATTGGGTTTATCGGTACCGTTCGCCTCGTTCGCGGGATAAAGCAGCTTCGTTTTGGCAAAACCGACAAGCACTTCATACGGCTTTTCCAAACCGTTTTCGTCGTAATGCAGTTTGGCATATATCTGAACGACATCCTTGCCGCTGTATTTGCCGGTATTGGTCACCTTTACGGTAACGGAATACTTGCCGTCACCGCTTATCGCCTTGCCGTCTATCGAACTGCCGTCGGTCAATTCCCAATCGAAAGAGGTATACGACAACCCGTACCCGAACGGATAATCGACGTTTTCTTCATACCAATCGGCATTGGGTTCCGTCTTGTTCTTTTCTTCGCAGTCACGCGTTTCGTAATAGCGATAACCCACATAAACGCTTTCTTCGTAATTGGCAAAGTAGTACAGCTGATTTTTTCCGTTGACCGAATATCTGTCGCCGTTGACGACTCCGCGATCGGAAAAATTACGGTACGTCGGGTCTTTGGTAAAATCTTTCGCCCAGGTATCCGTTGTATGTCCCGACGGCGTTACTGCACCCGTAAGCACTTTTGCAACGGCGTGCGCCCCCGAAGACCCGGGACCGCCTATCCACAAACAAGCGTCCACGCCGTAGGTATCGAGAAAATCCGTTTCCATTATGTTGAGCGTATTGAGCAACGCTATAACCCGCGTGAATCCCGCTTTGCTCACCATATCCAACATGTCGCGCTCGTCGTCGTCAAGCGCAAGATAATGTTTTGCGCCGTTTGCCGACGTGAGAGGAAGATCGAAACCCTCGCCGCCGACACGCGAAATGACGATTATCGCCGCATCCCTGTAATCGCTTGCAAACGATGCGACGACGTCCGCGGTATACTTGTTTTTTGGCGTTTCGCCCGTTGCGATCGACACCGTATTTCCGCTGTCGAGATCGTCCGAATTGGCATCTCTGCCGTTTCCCGACCGCGCATTATCGTCATAAAAATCTTTGAGGACGGGGTTGTATTCGATTCCGGCTGCCGTCAGTGCCGTATACAGATCGGTCTTGGCATAAGTCGTGTCGCCGCCGCCGGACCCCGAACCGCCGTAAACGAGATTAACGGAATTTTTGCCGAACACCGACACCCTTTTGGAATTGCCCAACGGCAATGCTTTTTCCGTCGCGGAAATATTCGCATTTTCGAGCAAGATTATTCCCTCGGATTCTATCTCCTCCGTAACTGCTGCGGCGGCGGCATTTGCCGCATCTTTGCTTGTCGTCACGGGCGTCCAATACTGTTCGCCCGCGCCGGACTTTACCGCCTTATCTCCGCCCAACGCGATGCTTATGATATTGCTGTAATACTCTATAACTATGTTGGCGACGATGAGTACGACAACAAGCACCGCCGTAACTATGAACCAGGCAAGCGAGTTTTTATGCTTGAAAATTTCTTTGAAAGATTTTCCCGACATATCGTCGCTCCTTAATCCTCGTTGCCGTAATTGCCGACGATCGGATAACCCTCCGCCCAAGTGAGAGCGGTCTTCGGCGCGGACAATTTCAAACAGTCCACCATGGGCGCGGATGCGTGCATGGTTCCGCCTTTGCCCGTATCGTTATTGTTGACGCGCAATATTACGGTATTGTCGCCTTCGACAAGATTTACTTCGTTCGATATTACATAATCGGCAAACGCAAGACAATCTTCGCTTTTCACTCCGCCCAATTCGGAATTTTTGCTTCCCGCGAGCGAAACGCTTTCCTTCCACGTAACGGTTTTGCCGTTAACGAGCACGAGCCAATTCGCGCCGTCGAGTACAATATCGCCGAACTCGGCGGAAAGCCTGAGTCTGAGCGTAGCACCCGTCACCGCCGCCGTGCTGTGAATTTTGAATACAAGATCGGTGTTATGCGCGTTATCGTTTTTTTGATAAAGGCCGGTTACGAAATAGCCGTTCGACGCCTTCAAAAATTTCGCGCCCATATCTTCGCCGTATATGCCGCCCGTACCGACAATGGCGTTGGAATATCCCGCACCGATAAACTCCGAAAAGTCCACGTCTTCCGCTTCGAACGTTTCTATCTTGCCCCACAGCGCGTACAGCGTGGCGTCTGCCGAAAATTTGGCAGACGCGCCGAATTTGGCGGTGCAAGCCTCGTCGGTATACCAACCGTAAAAATCGTAACCGTTATAGGTCGGCGTGCCCAGCCCGGTAAGTCTGCCTTGATCCTTTACTTTACGCACACCGTCGGCAGTGCCGTTGTTGTACTTTAGCGTTACCGTCCAAGCAGAACCTTCTATCCAGCCCGCCGTGAGCGTTACGTCCGACGTTACGGGCAGGGTGAAATCGTACTGTTCCTCGCCGACCAACCAACAATCGAAAGTATAACCCTCTCTCGTCGGAGCTTCGGGTTCGGCTACGGTTTCGCCGTTATTGACCGAAACCACGCTGTCTGCAACCCCGTCGTATCCGTAATCGAACGTAACTCTGCACTGTGCGACGTCGTCGCCGCCGTCGCCGCAAGCGACAAGCGCGGGCACGCCGCAAACGGCTATCGTTGCGCAGGCAATGATGCCGATCGCCTTTTTGAAAAACTTTTTCATAATAAATCTCCTTCTTATAAAAGCGTCCGGCTCTCATATCGACAAACCTGCCGATATGAGAGCTTGAACGCCTTGATCGTTATTTGGATATACGACAATCGCAATTATTCGGACTTTTCTTTCTTTTTGCCTATAAACGTAACGGCGGTAAGTGCGCCTATGCCGCAAACCCCGAGTACGGAAAGCACGAGTGCCGCAACGGCAAGCCCGTTGTCTTCGTTCGTTTCGGGAACGACCGCTTCGTTCGCGCCGATATTGCCGATTGTTTTGCTGCTGCCGTCGGAATAATACTCTACGAGTTTGCCGTCCACGATGGCAGTGCCCGTAACATATTTATCCGTGCTTGCCGCATCGGAAAATTCGAGCGTGACGGTATCGGTATATGTGTCGTAGGTATACTCGTCCGCCCCCGCGATCTTGACCGATACGCTGACGTCGTACTTGCCCGCCTCGGTCGGCGCGCCGAATATAAGACCTGTTTCGCTGTCGAACTCCATACCTTCGGGCAAACCCGTAACGGTGTACGACGCCGAGCCGGTTATACCGTTCGCGAGAGATATTTGAGATTCAAAGTCCTCGTCGCCCGCCGTGCCTTTGACCGCACTGTACGATATGGGTTTGGAAATGACCACCGTAAATTCTTTGGAACAGGAAACGTACTTGTCTGCATAAATGCGCACCTTGAATTTGAACGTCCCCGCTTCCGAAGTGGTACCCGACAGTCTGCCGTCCGAAGTTATGATCAATCCTTCCGGCAAAACACTTCCCGACGCGAGTGCGTAAGTAACGTCGTCGGTTCCGATTTTGTCTTTGTCCGCGGAAAGATCTATGTCTATGCCGCCTATGGCTTTTGCGATAGTCGTGGTAGTCCAACCCTCGGTAATGGTGACTCCGACATAAGAATTGCTGTTGGCAAAAGCCTTGAGGTCGTCCTTGCCCGCAAAAGAGGCGAGCACTAGTCCGTTCTGCATAGCGTTGCTGTTGGCAACGGTGTACATTACGCGAGCCGCGGTTATGCGCGAGTTGTAATATTCCGTTTTGGCTATCTGCTTATCGGTATTGTCGCCCTCCACTACGGGAAGATTATCCGCGGCACTCCACTCTTTGTGGTCGCTCGATTTGGCTCCGCCGAAGTTCATGAGCGGCGTATCGCAGCCCGCGCGCAAACATGCCTCGCCGCTTGCGCCCGCGCCGGCGTCCGTGCACATCTCGCCGTGGAATCCCCATTCTCCGCGAGTGAGCTTGTAAAGAAGATTATAGTTGTTGTCTTGCGAAATGCCGCCCATACGCATAAACGCCGTCATTATGCCGTGAGCATTGCCCTGCTTAATAGTGATTTCGTATGTCTTGCCGTAAAGTTCGCGCAACGATTGCTCGGTAAGCCATACCGCACAACCGTCGGCATCGTTGCGGTACGTGTCTTGCTCGTTGAGAATATAGTGCTTGATATAGACGACCATACCCATCTCTTCCGCCGCACCGTACATAGCCGCGGCGATCAAGCCGCCTTGCACGCCGTCCGCCGACAGATACTCGAAGTTGCGACCTTGGAAGGGCGAGCGTTTAAGATTCATGCCCGAACCCCACAGCCCCGTGACGTTCATCCACAGCGATTCTTCGCCGAGGATAGTGCCGCGTTTTGCCGCTATCTCTTTGCCCCAAGTAGTGGCTACGTTCGTTTCGGACGCGGGGAATATACCCACCGAACCTTCCGCCGCCGTATCCTTGCCCTTTGCCTGCAGCTGATTCGCACCGTCGTTGGAACGAGCGTTCTTCACTCCCAACTCGGCAAGATTTTCGGGGGCTTTGCCCGTAGTCGCCGCTCGCGCCGAATTTTTCGCCTTCGCCGTCATCGGCGCGGGACCGTCGCCGCCCGGTATGCCGGGCATGCCGCCCGGGAAAGCACTGCCTGCCGACACGGAGCCGTCGGGTTCCAGACTGTAAGCTATGCTCGAGTTGTCGGTATTGTGAATGGTGGTAATCTGCTCCCAGCTGAGCTGGTTAAGGAACTCGTCGTACTTCCGCGCAGCCTCGTTCGCCGCCGTGACGGTGCCGTTCTCGTTCTTCCAAACAGGATACCCAATGCCAGAAAGAGAAGAAAGCATTATTTTGTTTTGCGGGTCGTAGTCGGATTGAGTCCAAGTTTCGGGGAGCGTTGTCGCGATATATTCTTGATTCTTATAGAGATCTTCAAGGTCGTCGACAGCGGTATAGCCCTCGAACGCTTTAATGCGCGTCACCCAATCGTCGCCGTATTTATTCGTGTCTTTGGCAGGCGCATCGGGAAGCGCAAGCCCGCTCTCCGCACTGCGCGAAACGTACTTTATGACATTTTCGTCGCCGCGGGTATTGTACAGCCAATCGGAGCTTGCTTTATCCGTTTCGGAGAAGATCGGTTCGGCGTTCGCATTCTCGTTGCCGTCCGCGTCTTTACCGTTATAATTGTGAGCGAGATCGCGACCGTCATATACGATTCCCGTGTAGTCTTGATCGACGCCGTTGCCGCTTACCCAAGCGGAAGTGTATCCCGCTTCGGCACCGTTCACCTTTGCGGTGAATTGCAAATCGACATTCGTACTGCTTTTCTTTATATTATGAGAGTCTGTGCGCAGCGAAATTTTATAATCGCCCTTTTCGAGTTCGTAACCGGCAAAACCGTTCTTATTGGCGTCAATATCGTCAAACGACGCCATATCTTTTACGTCGAACTCGATAGCAAGCATTTGCGATTCGCCCGGTTGCAATATGTCCGTTTTCTCGAACTGAACGAGATTTGCGGCGGCTTTTTCGATAGTGCCGTTATAGTCGGGGTCGTAATAGACCTGCACCACATCTCTGCCCGCGTACTTGCCCGTATTTTTCACAGTGACGTTTATCGTAACTTTGCCGTTCGCCGTAAGCGCGAGATCGTCGAGCGCGGACTTGTTGTCTATGCTCCAATCGAATGTGGTATAAGACAGACCGTACCCGAACGGATAAACGACGCCGTTATAGCGGTTGTAATACGTATCGTTTACATCATACGTCGCGCCGTCGTTGTTCGGCATGTAAGGATTTGCTCCGTCTCGCGCGGTAAACGTTTCGCCCGTCGCGGCGACAAACCCCGTCGCGGGCGCGCCGTTCGATTCGGCGGCTTTATAATATTCGTTCGCGACGTTGTCCGCCGACTGTGTTTCGTACCAACGATAGCTTGTGTATATGCCTTCCTCGTATGCCACGCTGTATACGGACGATTTTCCGCCCGCGCCGCCGCCGACGCCGGACCCGACGGTGAACGTTACGACGTTGCCGTCCTTATCGTAAATAACGGAATCGACGCCCATCTTATGCTCGGCGTTGGTCTGCGCTTGATCGCCGAAGTTATACCAGGTGGGATCTTGATCGTATCTCGACGCGAACACCTCTACCGTGCGCCCCGACGGACTCACCTCGCCGTTAAGGACTTTACCCACCGCCTCGAAGCCGTTTACGCCGGGCTGACCGACCCAAAGCACACCGCCCACGGCATCGTTGTCTTCGAGTTCGCCAAGCTCCATGGCGATCGGCGAGTTGACCAAAACGACGACGTTCTTAAATCCCGCCGCTGTTACATAGTCCATAAGAGCCTGCTCGTCTTTATTGAGTCTGAGCGTATGTATCGTTCTGTTGGCGGTATTGCCCGCTTTGTTGCTCTCTTTAACGGTTTCGGCGTCCGCGCTCCAATCCCCTCTGCCGTTGCCTTCGCCTGCCGAATTGGATTGATTGGTCCCGTCGTAATAACGAGTCATGGAGTAGTCCAATCCCTCGCCGCCCGTTCTCGTGATTACCACGACGGCAGCGTCGTCATAAGTGGAATACGACGTCTTGAATTTATCGAACGTGGATTGCACCTGCGCGGCGGGCACATTGGCTCCGTCGCCTACCGTACTGTGATTCGTCGTATTGCCAAGCCCTTCGTATACCGGAATGGTCGCGGGGTTGATATTGAATCCCGCATGCTTCAATCCGTCGATCAGCGTTACTTGTTCGGTATAAGCGTTGATCGAACGCGTGCCCGAACCGTTGGAGCCGTACGTGGGATTTACCGAACCGGTGCCGAACAGAGTGACGTTCATATCGGTATTCTTGAGCGGAAGGGTGTTCTTTCTGTTCTTGAGCATGACAATGCTCTCTTCCATGAGTTCTTCGTTCACGACCGAAGCGGCGTTCTCGACGTCCTGCCAAGAAGAATACGCAGAGTAATACTTATTCACTCCGCTCGCATCTTCCGCATATACCGCATTTGCCGCAATCGGGATCATTGTCGTCGCACAAAGCACCGCCCCGAGAGCTACCGCGCCCATCTTGACCGCTTTGGTTTTGCCGAACCGTTTTGTCCTTATCATTTACCTACCTCCTATTTTTAATGCATCTGTACAAAACGGATCAACCGTGACGCACATACGCATTTCGAGATTGGTTCCATTTTAACCGAAATACGACGGCATTGCAATAAAGCAGGGGTTAATGGTATGCTATTCAATGTATTTTGCACCGAGCAAAGGATAAAACGGCTGTTTTGCGCGATAATCGGTATCGCGCGAAAAGTTATCCGAGCATATGCCGCGAACGACGTCGCCGCAAGTCAAACCAAGCCGTCCGCGCGCATCGCCTCGCGCAGGTATCCTATCACTTTCTCGGTTCGCAATTTGACGCCGTTTGTGCTCAAGTGATTATCCGTCGCATAAAAATAGAGCGGCGACATGAGCGATTCGCTTATGGGCGATATAATCGGCATTTCTATGTGCTCCGCAAGATAAGCCCCGAGAGCGAACGCGGTGGCGTCGCTGCTGTCCGAGGATACCGATATGTTGCTGCGCGGCGAATACGTATAATAAACGGCTACGCCGCGCGTGCGCAAGCCTCTGAATGGCGCATTAAACGATTCGATATATTCGAGCGGAAAATAGTCCGCATTGTAATACGCACACCTGACCCCGAACTTCCGCATTGCGTAATTGTCTTCCCGATAAAGAATATAATCCCCGTACTCGTTATACACGGGACCTTCGCACGGATTCCAATCCTCGTCGAAATCATTCGGCGATACCGAATAATCGGTATCGGGCAATAAGCTCCGCACCGAAATGTATTCGGCATAGGCATCGAACACGCAATCGAACTCACGCATATCCAAAGCCGCAATAATGTCATAGTTTGTTTCCGCGAGCGTAAACGTATCGCGGTCGAGATTGTTGTTTGTAAAGAAAGTCATGTCTATCGCATCGAACTCGGGAGAAACCAACAAAACATCGCTCTCGTTCATGAACGGCTCGATTACCTTGAGCTGAAAAAGCGAACTCGTATATGCTTTAACGCCCATGTTCACCACTTCGTATCCGTCGAAAGCTCTGTCTATCTCCGCGCTGTCATACCCGAACCGTGTAGACGAACCCGAGTACAAAACGATCTTCTTTTTGTCCGCGATCGCCGACAGCCTGTCGTATTTTTCGGTATACGCCTGATAATAAGTGCCGCAGTATTTGGGTGCCGTAGCCGCGTTGATATGCAAATGCACTATCTCACAGTCCGCAAACGACGCGTCGCTTATGTCGAAAAGCCTGTCCGTCATATAGCAATCCCGTACGAAGCAGTTCTCGAACGCGCCGCTTCTTACCGATATTACGGTGCGCGGCAAAACGAGTTTTTCCATCGTTTTGTTTTTGAAAGCGCGAGCGGATATGCTTACGACCGCTTTTCCGTTTATCTCGGCGGGAATAACGACGTTTCCGTCGCTTCCCGTATACGACGAGATATATATGCGCCCGCCCGCTTCGCGGTATCGAAAATCGCGCACGTCAGACTCGCGAACATACTCGGCATATAATACGCTTCCTCTGTCCGCTTTGCTTCCCAATCCTATATGCTCGCCGCTGCCGTCGCTTTTCGTGTTCCAACCGATCAAGCAAAACCCCGCTTTTCCGAACCGCTCCCCCGTGTTCGTATTGACTCGTACATGTTTCGGGTATAAAATCTCGTCGATATAGTCGCGCTCCATATCGACTATATATCCGCCGTTCGCATGATAACGCACTCCGTCCGACGGCGAAGCCGTATTAGACGTTTCTTCTATCGTAAGAGCGACGATAACGGAATATCGCACATCGTTCAAAACGAGCAAGTACCCGCCGCCGTCGCTTTCCAAGCGGTAATCGCCATAATCGCAAGCGACGATCCCGTATCCTTCCGCGGTATGTATACGAAAACGCGCTTCTTCTCCGCGACTTATCGCACGACAGTTGTCTACCACCGTTATCCTTTCGTCCTCTTCTATCAGAATGTGAATGAGTTTTTGCGGGGCACTTTCGCCGCAACCGCACAACGAAAGCGCGACGAAAACAATAAACGCGACAACCGCCGCGACATATCGTTTTTTCACATCGAATTTTTTCATATCGGATAGCCGCATTTCAGTTTTTGGATAACCAATGCCCGCCGTTTCTGCATAGCTTCATATATTCTTCCATAAATTCTTTTTTGCGATTTCTGCTTATCAGAACGGACGCGCCGTTTGTCAACACTACGGTATCCGCATTTATACGTTTTACGTACCGATAATTGACCAAATATCCGTGATGACACCTCAAAATCCCCTTGTCCCTCAATGTCTGCGCGAGATCTTTCATTCTCAACCGTACCTTTACGGGTTGGGTGCAATTTTTGATATAAAAATTCTGCACGTCGCCCTCACATTCGACGTACAAAATTTCATCCACGTATATTTTTTGCGTTCCCATATGCGTTTTGTATTCTATGAAATCCCGTTCCGCGCTTTTGTTTGCATATTCCGCATACAGTTTGACTATGGACTCCACGTCTTTCAGGAACGTGCTTTTACGGACGAACCCGAACGGTTGCGCCTTGAACGCGTCGAATACGCGCCCTTCGTAATTGGAAACGAAAATAATCGCCGTTCTGTCGTTTATATCTTTCAGCTTCACGCCGAGATCTATACCGTTTATCCCCGGCATGTCTATATCCAAAAAAACCAAATCGTATTTCTTTTCGCAGATGATTTTGGAAAACACGACGGAATTCCCGTATTTTTCGAGAAGAAGCTCATAACCGTATCTCGAAAAACACGATGTTATCGCCGCCGAGATCATATCGAGCGCGATCGGCTCGTCGTCGCAAAGTGCTACCGATATTTTGTTAGTCATGTCGTTCCCTCCTCTTTGCCCGCGTCGTCGTCCGCGTCCGGTTCCATCATGTCGAGCATTACCTCGCCTATAAACTTACCGCCTTCCATATCGAATAAACAATGCCCGTTATACTTCTCCGACAGTCTGGCGATTATCTTGCACCCGAAGCCGTGGTCCTCCGCATTTTTGCTCTTTTGCGTGCATAGACACAGCACTTCTTTTTTATCGGCACTGTCGGGTATACTGTTTTTCACGCAAATGTACAGATAGTCGTTGCGAATACATATTTTGACTTCGATCGGATCGTCGATCCCATACCGCTCGTTGGCTTCTATGGCATTGTCGATCAGATTGCAGATTATCGCACAAAGATCTGCGGGAGAATGGGGAAGCGACGGCGGAACGGCTACTATGCAGTCGAGCTTATATCCTTTCCCCGACGCTTTCGACGACTCCATATTGAGTATAGTGCCTATCTCGATATTGCCGCAATCTATAAACGACGGCGGATTAAGCGAATACATCGAAAAATCGTCGAACACCTTTCGCAGCTCCCCGTACCGCCCTTCGTTAAGCAGCACGCTCATATAAGTAAACTGATTTGCCATGTCATGCCGTATCCGTCTTATGTCGTTCATGCTGTTCTTCGTCAATTCGATCTGATCGTTTGTCGCGCGTATCATATTGTTTTCGAGCCGACTTTCCACCACCGTTTCTCTTTCCCTGTACATCATGTACGTGACGACATAAGACATGACGGAAAAGAAGTACAATATGAAAAATATTACGGAAGACATTATGCCGAAGCGATTATCATAGTTTCCCGGCGCGTCTGCGGTGTTAATTATGCTCGTAGACATAAGCTCGGTGAAAAAAGTAAAGCATATCGCCGCGATGTTTATTACAAGGATCAGAACAAGTCCGCTGCGCGGGATAGAGCCGAAACGCAACACCGAATACTTGCGCATGAAAAATGCGAATCCGACAATAAGCGCGTACGTAACCAGCAAAAACGGCAGCGTCAGTCCGTTTACATGCATGTCTATGAGCGCGCCGCAGGAATAACAAAACTCCACCATTTGAACGGTCGCGGTCGCAATGGAACTTGCGGCGACAATACACGCGCCCAATGCCTGCCTGCGACAAAACAATGCCGCATATACCGCCGTCACCGATAGCGGTTGAATGATCTCGCCTATCATCAAAATGCGAAACGACAGTCCCAATCCTCTCACGGGCAGAACGAAAACAGCGACGGCAATGAAATGCAAGCCGAACGCCGCAGCCAAATGCCACGCAAAATACAGCAGCCCGCGCCTATCCGCCTTAAACGGAGTAAGCGCGATCACCACGGCAACGGAAACAAACAACATACGCAGCAGTTTATTATCCATTATCAATGATTTGAAAAATTCGACTATCAGCAAATTTCCCTCTCGGTTTTTCTATTTCCGTCGGTCGTTTTCGGGGATACAATTATTATATCTTTGTTCGATCGAAAAGTCAATAGCTATTAAGCGGAAGGGGCTTGCTATACAGATAATCGGTAGGTTTTGCGAGATAACTTGTTCGATGCCGCAATTAAAATATCGGCATAAAGTGTAACGCGGCACCGTCGCCGCTCTCTATTCCGACAAAGCGACGACGCGAGTTCGGCACGAAAAAAGAGCTTGCGATACGCAAACTCTTATATTTCTGTTTTGCATTATTCGTATTATCGCGCGATACGCGATTACACCAATTCGATGAGGGCTTCCTCTGCGCCGTCGCCTCTGCGCGGACCGAGTTTGAGCACGCGGGTATAGCCGCCGCTGCTGTTATTGTCGCGGTTGCGCTGCACGTAACGGATCGCGTACACGTTGAATATACGCTCGACAAGCGGGTGCGCTATGTCTTTCGTTCTCTCGCGGAACGCGACGGCGGTTTCGCCGGGCTTACGCGTTTCGGGCGGATCGTAGATCATAGCCATGATCTTGCGCCGTGCGGCAAGGCGTTTCTCACCGTCGGAAATGGTTTCTATTTCGATCGTCTTGCCCTTCTTGTCGACGGTCTGCTTTTTGCCTTTCTTGACGTCGAGCACCGTATCGACCGCGAGCTGAATTATTTTATCGGCGAGCCGCGAAACCTCTTTGGCACGGGCATAAGTCGTGGTTATTTTTTCGTTCCACAAAAGCGCGGTTACCTGATTGCGCAGCAACGCGTCGCGTCTATCGGTGGGAAGGGAAAGTTTTCTCTGTTCCATGATTGTTTATCTCCTATCACTTATTGCACAGTGTGCCGTTTAGTCTTCCGACGCCTTGAGGTCTAACCCGAAGCTGCGGAGCTTGGCGATAACTTCGTCAAGCGATTTTCTGCCGAGGTTGCGGACCTTGAGCATGTCCTCCTCGGACTTGCGCGTGAGGTCGGCAACGGTGTGTATACCGGCGCGTTTCAAGCAGTTGTAGCTGCGTACCGACAGATCCATTTCCTCGATGTTCATTTCGAGGACTTTGGCTTGACGGTCTTCCGAGCGCGACACGAGTATGTCCATGCCCGAAATGGTGTCCGACAGCGCGACGAACAGCTTTACGTGGTCCTCGAGTGCTTTCGCCGCAAGGCTCAACACGTCTTTCGCGGACAGCGAGCCGTCCGTCTTGACGTTGATCGTGAGCTTGTCGTAGTCCATCGACTGACCGACGCGGGTCGGCTCTACCGAGTACGACGCGAACTTAACGGGAGTAAACCGCGCGTCGATGGGGATATACCCGATCGGACGGGACGGGTCTTTCAGTTCGTCCGCGACGACGTAACCTCTGCCCTTGCCGACATACAGTGTCATGTCGAGTTTCGCGCCCTCGTCGAGCGTGCAAAGATAAAGGTCGGGATTGAGCACTTCGATTTCGGGATCGACGTCGATATCGGCGGCAGTCACGGGACCTACCGTGCTCTTTTGAATATGCAGCTCTTTTACAAGCTCTTTGTCGCTGTAGTTCGCCTTGAGGTTGAGTGCTTTGAGGTTGAGGATAAGCTCCGTAACATCCTCTTTGACGCCCTTGACGGTCGAGAACTCGTGGTCAACGCCTTCGATCGTTATGCCGATCACCGCCGCACCGGGCAGGTTGGACAGCAACATTCTGCGCAACGCGTTACCGAGCGTGTGACCGTATCCTCTGTCGAGCGGTTCTACTACGAACTTGCCTGTACGGTACCCGTCGGTTTCCTCCATTGTAATTCTCGGCATTTCTATTTCCATCATGGCTTACTCACTCCTTATTACTTGGAATACAACTCGACAATGAGCTGTTCGTTGATATTGAGGTCTATGTCGTCGCGCTTCGGGTTGTCCACGATCTTGCCGACGAAGTTTTCGGTGTCGAACGTGACCCACTTGGGCATGACGATCTTCGCGCCGCGCAGCTCTTTGAACAGCGCATTGTCGCGACTCGTTTCACGAACGGAAATCTCGTCGCCGAGCTTGACCTGATAGGACGGAATGTCTACGCGCTTGCCGTTGACGAGAATGTGACCGTGATTGACGATCTGACGCGACATCTTGCGCGACGCGCCTATTCCCATGCGGTAAACGACGTTATCGAGCCGCTTCTCGAGCATGGCGAGCATGTTTTCGCCGGTAACGCCTTTCTGCGCCGCCGCACGCTCGTAATACTCGCGGAATTGCTTTTCGAGCACGCCGTATGCGCGCTTGACCTTCTGCTTCTCGCGAAGCTGGGTATTGTACTCGCTGTTCTTGCGACGCGCCATAGCGTGCATTCCCGGCGGAACCGGACGACGCTCCATAGCGCATTTCTTGGATACGCAACGCTCGCCCTTGAGGAACAACTTCTGCCCCTCGCGACGGCACTGTCTGCAATCTGCACAAATATTTCTTGCCATAATCTATGCTCTCCTTATACGCGACGACGCTTCGGCGGACGGCAACCGTTGTGCGGGATAGGCGACACGTCGTTTATCTCGGTGACCTGAAGTCCCACGACTTCCATTGCGCGAATAGCCGACTCTCTGCCCGAGCCGGGACCTTTTACGAAAACCTTGACCGAACGAAGCCCGTGCTCCATTGCGCGACGCGCCGCTTCTTCCGCAGCCATCTGCGCCGCGTACGGCGTGGACTTACGCGAACCGCGGAACTTGAGTGCGCCCGCCGAGCATGCGGATATTGCATTGCCCTGCTCGTCGGTAAACGTGACGATCGTATTGTTGAACGACGCGTGAATATGCACACAGCCTTTGTCGATGTTCTTTGTGACCTTCTTTTTGGTCGTTGTCTTTTTGACTGCCATGGATTAACGCTCCTTCTTCTTGCTACGCGAAACGGTGCGCTTCGGTCCCTTGCGGGTGCGCGCGTTCTGCTTGGTGTTCTGACCGCGGACGGGCAAATTCTTGCGATGCCGCACGCCGCGATAGCAGCCTATATCTTTTAGGCGTTTGATATTGAGTTCGACTTCGCGGTGAAGATCGCCTTCCGTCTTGATGTTCTTGTCGATATAAGTACGGAGAGCGTTTTCCTGTTCACCGGTCAGATCCTTTACGCGAATGTCGGGGCTGATACCCGTCGCTTCCAGAATTTTGTTTGCCGTGGGGCGACCGATACCGAAGATGTACGTAAGCCCGATCTCGATGCGCTTTTCCTTGGGCAAATCTATACCTGCAATTCTTGCCACTTTTGAAACTCCTTAATAGTTGGTTGTTTGGTTGATTGGTTTATATTGTTTCGCGCTCGCCCTTTGCGCGTGGAATGTCACGCAAAAGCGACCGCGGGTGTTTTCGCGAAAATAAACTTCGCCGCACTGCACGTACAATCGTACCGCGAAACGAAATATCGCTCACCTACGGCTAAACTTAACCCTGTCTTTGTTTGTGACTGGGATTCTTGCTGCAAATGACCATAACTTTGCCGTGACGGCGAATGACCTTGCATTTATCGCACATGGGTTTTACCGAAGATCTTACTTTCATGGTTGTACTCCTTTGAACACATAGTTGGTTGAAGTGTGAGTTTTCTTTTCTTTGTCGCGCGTTCCCCGCGCGACGCGTCGATTACGACTTGCTGCGGAATGTAATTATGCCTTTGGTTATATCGTACGGCGAAATCGCCACTTTGACGCGGTCGCCCAACAACACTTTAATGTAGTTGACCCGCATCTTACCCGCAATGGTGCAAAGCACTGTTGCGCCGTTGTCCAGCTTTACCTTGAACTTGGTACCCGGCAAGCACTCCTCTACGGTGCCTTCGGTTTCGATATTGTCACTTCTCGGCATACTACCTCCCGTCCGAAATAATGAATTGTTTGATGCGCTTTTTGAGCGCGGCGTTTGTCGGGTCGGTCAAACCGCTTTGCCCCGCGACCCGTAAATGCTTGATTCGTTTGAGCTTGGGCGTATCCGCCCCGCGCGATTTTCCGTCCGCGATCAGCACGAAGTCGCTGTTTACGACCGCCGTCACCACGAACGGTTTGCCTGCGTCATGCCCGGCAAGACTTACCACTATATCGCCGACTTCCACGCCTTTCTCCTTTACAGTGTGAGGATTTCCGGCGCACCGTCGGTAATGATAACGGTGTTTTCGTAATGCGCCGCCCTGCTCCTGTCCGCAGTACGCACCGTCCAACCGTCGCGGTCGATAGTCACTCGCCAATCGCCGCGCGTGATCATCGGCTCGACGCATATGCACAGCCCGACCTTGAGCGGACTGCCGGTGCCCTTCTTGCCGAAGTTGGGGACCTCGGGCGATTCGTGCATTTTATGCCCGATGCCGTGCCCCGTCAACGCCCGCACCACGCCGTAGCCGTGAAGCTCGGTATAGAGCTGCACCGCGCTGCCTATGTCGCCGGTCTTGAATCCCGCTTTCGCGTATTCGATACCCGCGAAAAACGCCGCTTCCGCCGCGTTTATAAGCGCGAGGTCCGCAGGCGATACGTTGCCGACCGCAAAAGTCCGCGCCGCGTCGCCCTGATATCCGTTCAAAAGTGCGGTAATGTCTACAGACACTATATCGCCGTCCTTTATCGTCTGAAGCGACGGTATTCCGTGGACGACAACATCGTTTACCGAAATACACGATGCGTTCGGATAACCTTCGAAGCCTTTGGTCGACGGCGTCGCGCCCATACTGCGTATGGCGTTCTCGACGACCGCATCCACTTCCATTGTCGTGACGCCCGGGCGAATGACGCTCTCCGCCGCGTCGAGCGCGGCTTTGACTACGCGGCTCGCTTTCCGCATGCCCTCGCGCTCGCTCTCGGACTTCACTATCATTTAAGAGCCGCCTCTATCGCCTTGTTGACGTCCTCTATCGACTGCATGCCGTCAACGTTCGCGAGCACGCCCGCGGCGCGATAGTATTCGACGAGCGGTGCGGTGTTCTCGGCGTAAACCTTGAGCCTGTTCTCCACCACTTCGCGCTTGTCGTCGTCGCGAATGACGAGCTTGTCGCCGCACGCTTTGCAGATCCCGTCGGGCGCGTCCTGCGCGCTCGTCGTGTATCCGCATTTGAGGCAGACCCTGCGGCTCGCCATGCGATCGGCGAGTTTATCGAGGTCGGTTTCGAGATTGAGCGCGACGTCTATCTTGACGATTTGCGCGAGCGCGTCGGCTTGCGCCTTCGTGCGCGGAAACCCGTCGAGCAAAAATCCTTCTGCGCAATCGGGCTGTTCGATACGATCTTTGAGCAGCGCGACGACGAGTTCGTCGGGAACAAGTTTGCCCGCGTCCATGAACGACTTGGCTTGCTTGCCGAGCGCGGTGCCGTCGGCTATGTTCTTGCGAAGTATGTCGCCCGTCGAGATGTGCGGAAGGTTGTGCGTTTTGCAAATGATTGCGGCTTGCGTGCCCTTCCCGCTCCCGGGTGCTCCCATAATAATGAGTTTCATGTTTTACTCCGTTGCAATTTAATGCATAGTGCGTAATTGTTTTGCCGTCTTTTTTTGCCGTCGCGCTGTTGTGCGACGTTCGTCCGCATAGCGCAAATACAATGTGGAAACGACTGCGTTGCGTCATTTTTGCAATCGCGCCGTGTACCGACTTTCGCCCGCATAGCGCAAATACAATGTGGAATGACTGCGTATAAACCTATTTCAAAAATCCTTTGTACTGTTTCATCATCAACTGACTTTGCAGCTGCTTATTGAACTCGAGCGCGACCGAAACGACGATCAGCATACCTGTTGCGGAGAACGCATTGACGAGCGACTGATTCCCGAGCACCGCGGCGAATATGACCGACGGCACGAGCGCGATAAACGCGAGGAATATTGCGCCGAACAACGTCAAACGCTTGGATATGCGCGACAGGTATTCGGTAGTCGGTTTGCCCGGACGTATACCGTTGATAAAGCCGCCGTACTGTTGAATGTTCCGCGAGATGTCCTCGGGATTGAATTCGATCTGCGCATAGAAATACGAGAAGAACAGTATCAATAGCGCGACGAGGATATAATAGAACGGGTACTTACTGCCCGCGCCGAGCCATTCCTGCCACCAAATATAAAAACTGCTGTTCGGTGCGACAAGCTGCGCGATCATCTGCGGGAAAGTAATGAGTGCGGTCGCGAAGATTATCGGCATGACCCCGCTCGCATTGAGCTTGATGGGAATGACCGAGCTTTGCCCGCCGTACTGCTTTCTGCCCTTTATCTGTTTGGCGTACTGCACCGGCACTCTGCGCTCGGCGAGGTCAACAAACACGATGAGCATGAATACCGCGATAACCATGAGCAAGAATCCGAGAAGTTCCCAGATCGCCGTCTGGCTGCCGCCGAACGCTTCTTGGAACTTCGCGATGATCGCAAGCCCCGCCGAAGCGATGATACCTACAAAAATGAGCAAGCTGATACCGTTGCCGATACCGTAATCGGTGATGCGCTCGCCCAACCACGTCGTGAGCATCGCGCCCATCACCATGAGCACTACGACGAATATCCCGATCACCCACACCTGGTTCATCGGTCCGAACACATCGAGGGACAGCGCGTCCGCCCGCGCGTACGAAACGGTTACGCCTATCGCTTGAGCGAGTGCGAGCACAATCGTGATATACCGCGTGATCTGCGTAATCTTCTTTCTGCCTTCGTCGCCCTGCTTCTGCATTTCCTGAAGCCGCGGGAACGCGACGGTGAGAAGCTGCAATATGATCGACGCATTGATATACGGCGTTATACCGATTGCGAACAGCGCGCCGTTCTGAAGCGCGTTACCCGTGATGCCGTTGAGCAATCCCAAAAGCCCGTCGGTAGTGCCGCTATCAAGTGCCGCGGCGTTGATGCCCGGAATAGGTATCCAGCAACCCAGCCGATAAATAAAGAGCAGTGCGATCGTGATCAGTATCTTGGCACGCACTTCCTTATTCTTAAAGGCGTTTTTCAGCGTTTCAAACATTAGATGACCTCTACGGTGCCGCCCGCCTTTTCGATCTTCTCTTTGGCGGAAGCGGTGAATTTAGCCGCTTTGACAGTGAGCTTTTTGGTAAGCTCGCCGTCGCCCAACACCTTCAAGCCGTACGCCTCGACCTTCTTGATCATGCCCGTTTCAACAAGCAACATGAGGTCGACGACGGTGCCGTCGTCAAACTCGTTGAGCTTGTCGATATTGATGACCGAAAACTCTTTGGCGAACTTGTTGTTGAAGCCGCGCTTCGGCAGTCTGCGCATAAGCGTGATCTGACCGCCCTCGAAACCGGGACGAACGCCGCCGCCGCTACGCGCCCACTGACCTTTGTGACCTTTGCCCGACGTCTTGCCGAGTCCCGAACCCGTGCCGCGGCCCAAACGCTTCGCCTTGGTGCGCGCGCCGTCCGCCGGCATAAGTGCATGCATTTTCATGGTAATTTCTCCTATAAAATAAGTCCTAACCGCCCGAACTTACGCCTCGGTAACGGTAACAAGATGGCAGACGGTCCTTATCATGCCGCGCATTGCGGGCGTATCGTCAACCGTCACCGATTGATGCAACTTCTTAAGCCCCAACGCTTCGACAGTGCGCTGCTGTTTTACCAAACGTCCCGCCGTGCTCTTGACAAGCGTGACGCAAAGCTTCTTGTTTTCGGTTTTTTCAGCTTTCTTTGCCATTTTAATCTCCTCGCGAACAACGCAAACCGCGCGTTCGGAATTTTTATTTCTCTGCCGCAAAGGCAATCTGTACTGTTTCGACGCCCGCTCTATCCTCTCGAATACCTCGGGCGTCGGATCAAATGCCGCAAGCAGTTTATCGTACCGCCTTTTCGACAGTCGCCGCCTCGATGGTGAGATTGCGCGTCAGACGGATTTTTGCACCGCCTTTTCGGCAGTCACCGCTTCGACAGCGGAGGCGCGCCGCAGACGGTTTATCGTACCGTCCTTTCGGCAGTCACCGCCTCGGTGGTGAGATTGCGCGTCAGGCGGGCAACAGGCGAAGCAACAGCGAGGGCGTGTAGAACCACCTACATAACCGAGCTGTTGCGAGCACGTAGTCCGCATCACGCGATAAGCTCGCCGCCGAGAATTAAAGGATCTCGTCTATCGTCTTGCCCCGCAGAGCCGCAACCTGATCGAGCGTTCTCAAGCCCTCGAGTGCTTTCATCGTCGCTTTGACCACGTTGATCGGGTTACGCGAGCCGTAGCACTTGGTGGTGATATTGTTGATGCCGCAAAGCTCCAACACCGCGCGGACGCTGCCGCCCGCGATAACGCCTTTACCTTCGGGAGCGGGACGGAGCAGGACTTTGCTGCAAGCGAACTCGCCGACCGTTTCGTGCGGGATAGCGGTACCGTTGAGCGCGATCTTCTTCATATCGCGACGCGCCGCCTGTTCCGCCTTTTTGATCGCTTCGGGAACTTCGATGGCTTTGCCCATGCCGATACCCACTCTGCCCTTGCCGTCGCCGGCAACGACGAGCGCGGCGAAGCTGCTGTTTCTGCCGCCCTTAACGACTTTGCTGACCCGACGGGTAGTGACGAGCTTGGTTTTGATGCCGTCGTCGACGACGTCCTTTTCTCTCTTTTTTCTGAATTCTTCGCGTGCCATGTCAAACTCCTAAAATTTCAAGCCCGCAGCTCTCGCCGCGTCTGCAAGTGCTTTTACTCTACCCGTGTACAGGTAGCCGCCGCGGTCGAAAACGACTTCGGCGATGCCCTTCTCTTTGGCTTTTGCCGCGACGTCGCCGCCGACGAACACTGCCTGTTCGGTCTTGGTCTTGCCCTTGAGATCCGCGCCCTTGACGAGCGTGCTGCTCGAAACGAGGGTGACGCCTTTCGTGTCGTCGATGACCTGCGCATAGATATGGCTGGTGGAACGGTAGACCGCAAGACGGGGACGCGCCGCAGTGCCTTTTATATCGTGGCGCAACCGCGCATGACGTTTTTCGCGGATCTTGTTTTTATCAATTTTCTTAATCATTAGCCACTCTCCTATTTCTTGCCTGCGGTCTTAGCCTCTTTGCGGAGGACGACCTCGTTGCTGTAATGCAGACCGTAGCCGTGATACGGTTCGACGGGACGCTTCGCCTTGATCTGCGCCGCCACCTCGCCGACGAATTCCTTGCTGATACCGCTGACCACGATGGTGAGCGTGTCGGGGCAAGTGATCTTGATGCCTTGAGGTATTACGTACTCGACGGGCTTGCTGTAGCCGATGTTCATGACGAGCTTATTGCCCGTAACGGCGACTTTGTAACCGACACCGGACACGATGAGCGTTTTGGTGAATTCGGTCTGTACGCCCGCAACCATATTGGCTATGAGCTGACGGTACAAGCCGTGGTATGCACGGGTCTGCTTCTCGTCGTTGGCGCGTTCGACGTTGCACACGCCGCCGTTCACAACGACATTGATGTCTTTGCAATTTATTTCCTGCTTAAGCTCGCCGAGCTTGCCTTTGACGGTAACTACGCCGTTCTTAAACTCGACGGTAACGCCCGCGGGAATGTCTATATGTTTTCTGCCTATACGCGACATAACACCCTCCTACCATACGTAGGCAAGCACTTCGCCGCCTACTTTGAGTGCGCGGGCTTTCTTGTCGGTCATGACGCCGCGCGAAGTGGAAATAATCGCTATACCGTACCCGCCGAGCACACGCGGAAGATCTTCGCAACCGCAGTATACGCGCAGACCGGGTTTGGAAATGCGTTTCAAGTTTGTGATGGCGTTGGTGTTGCCGCTGTACTTGAGCACGACCTTGATATTGTTGTGCCCGTTCTCCTCCACCACGTCGCCCGACACGACGAAGCCTTCTTCGACGAGAATGTCGACGATGGACTTCTTCATCTTGGACGCGGGTATGGATACGGTTTCGTGACGAGCCGTGATTGCGTTGCGAATTCTCGTAAGCAAATCTGCGATAGGATCTGTTGTTACCATAATAATACCCTCCTTTACCAGCTCGACTTCTTTACGCCGGGGATTTCACCCTTGTACGCAAGTTCGCGAAAGCAAATTCTGCAAATACCGTACTTTTTGAGCACGGAATGCGGTCTGCCGCAAATATTGCAACGCGTATACGCGCGCGTGCTGTATTTGGGCGTCCGTTGCTGTTTGTTTATCATCGCTTTTTTAGCCATAATTATCTCCTTAATTCCTAAACGGCATGCCGAGCTTGGTCAGCAGCAATTTAGCATCTTCGTCGGTTTCGGCAGTCGTAACGACATCGACGTCAAACCCTCTGATCTTCTCGATGAGTTCGTACGAAATCTCGGGGAAGATCGTCTGGTCCTTGATGCCGAGCGCGTAGTTGCCGTGCCCGTCAAAGGACTTGCCCGGCACGCCGCGGAAGTCGCGGACGCGCGGCAACGCAACGGACACGAGCCTGTCGAAGAATTCGTATGCCATTTCGCCGCGGAGCGTAACCTTGATCGCTATGGACTGACCTTCGCGAAGTTTGAAGTTACTGACCGACTTCTTGGCTTTTACGAGTATGCTCTTTTGTCCGGCAATCGCTTCGAGCTCGGCTTGCGCGAGCTGTATGCTCTTGCTGTTGTCCTTTATATCGCCCAAACGCATGTTCAATACTATCTTGACGAGTTTGGGAACCTGATTGACGTTTTTATAGCCGCACTCTTTCAAGAGTTGAGGCACAATCTCCGCCTTGTACCGCTTGTGCAGTCTGTAGCGTTCGGGATTGGTCGATTTTACGGGCTTTTCGGCGGTCGCCTTGCCCTTGGCTTTGGTCGCTTTTTCTGCCATTACCGTTTACTCCTTACTCTGTTTTACCGTCCGAGGTTTCCTCGACGGGAACTTTTTCCTCCGCTTTCGCTTCGGTCGTTTTTGTCTTTTTCGTGGTCTTTTTGGGCTTATCCGCAGCCGTCTTCTTTTCCGCTTTGTCGGCTTTCTTCTTCGCCTTTTCGGGCTTTGCGGCTACGTCCAGACTCGCGCCGCACTTGGCGCAAATACGCACGTTCTTGCCGTCCGTGACCTGATGACGCACGCGCACCGCGTTCGAGCACGACGGGCAGACGATCTGCACGTTGCTGACGTCGAGCGGAGCTTCCACCGTTTTCTTGCCGCCCTGATCGTTGGCGGAACGGGGCTTCAAGTGACGGGTCGCCATGTTCACGCCCTCGACAAGCACTTTTCCGGTCTTGGGATCGGTGGCGAGCACCTTGCCCGTTTTGCCTTTATCCTTGCCCGCCAATACTTTGACGTTATCGCCTTTTTTGACATTAAGACTGTTCATTGCGATGCCTCCTTAAAGTACTTCGGGTGCCAAAGATATGATCTTTGTGAAATCACGGTCGCGAAGCTCGCGGGCGATCGGTCCGAAGATACGGGTGCCGCGCGGCTGCTTCTGGCTGTCTATGATTACTGCGGCGTTGTCGTCGAAACGGATATGCGATCCGTCCGGACGGTTGACGCCTTGATGGGTGCGCACGATGACCGCCTTGACG
The DNA here is from genome assembly GCA_910586925.1 of uncultured Christensenellaceae bacterium. Classification (GTDB taxonomy): domain Bacteria; phylum Bacillota; class Clostridia; order Christensenellales; family Pumilibacteraceae; genus Anaerocaecibacter. The sequence goes on from CAJUKG010000006.1 coordinate 110,956, forward strand.
ACGTCGCCTTTCTTGACGGTGCCGCCCGGCTGTGCGGACTTGACGGAAGCGGTGATAATATCGCCGATATTACCGCTTCTGCGGAACGACCCGCCCATGACCTGTATGCACATTATTTCTTTCGCGCCGGTGTTGTCGGCGACTTTGAGATACGATTGGGGTTGTATCATGATTCACTCCTTGACGGCGATGTTTCCGCGAAAACGGACGTTCGCCATTCCTCTTATTTGGCTTTCTCGACGATCTTGCTCACGCGCCAGCACTTGTCTTTGGAAAGCGGACGCGTTTCGGTGATTTCCACTCTGTCGCCCACGCCGCACGCGTTTTCTTCGTCGTGCGCTTTGATGCGCTTGGTGCGAGTGACCGTCTTTTTATACAGCGGGTGCTTATACTTCTCGACGATGGAAACGACGACCGTCTTGTCCATCTTGTCGGAAACTACGACGCCTTCGCGCGTCTTTCTGTCGTTGCGTTGTTCGGTAGCCATTATTTAGCCTCCTTTTTCGCGCGAAGCTCACGCTCTCTGATGACCGTCTTTACTCGCGCTATATCGCGGCGCACGGTCTGGATCTGCAAGGGGTTTGCGAGCTGACCGGTCGCGTGGGAAAAACGAAGGTTAAACAGCTCGGTTTTGAGAGAATTGAGTTTTTCCTGCAATTCTTCGTCTCTTAACTCATGAACTTTCTCTTTCATTATTTAACCTCCTCTGTCGCAGCTTTCGCGGCGTTCTCGTCCTCGTAACCCGCTTCGCCCTTCTTTGCGATCTTGCAACGCACGGGGAGCTTATACGACGCAAGACGAAGTGCCTCGCGCGCGATCGGCTCTGCAACGCCCGCCATTTCAAACATGACGGTGCCGGGTCTGACGACTGCCGCCCAGTATTCGGGCGCGCCCTTACCGCTACCCATACGGGTGTCGGCGGGCTTCTTGGAATACGGCTTGTGCGGGAAAATGTCTATCCAGACTTTACCGCCGCGCTTGGTGTAACGAGTCATGGCGACACGCGCCGCCTCTATCTGGTTGGAAGTGATCCGACCCGGATCCTCGCTGACGAGCGCGAACTCGCCGTAAGAAATCTTATTGCCGCGAGTAGCTTTGCCTTTCATGCGGCCACGCTGAACTCTGCGGTGCTTAACCTTGTTGGGACTTAACATTATTCGCCCTCCTTCTTATCGCCGGCGGCGTTTGCGGGCTTTTGCTCGCCGAGGACGTCGCCTTTGTAGATCCACACTTTGACGCCGAGGACACCGAACGTGGTACGCGCAATGGTGTAACCGTAATCAATGTCCGCACGCAGCGTTTGCAGCGGGATAGAGCCTTCCTGATAGTGCTCGGCACGCGCGATCTCCGCACCGTCGAGACGACCGCCGACCATGACCTTGACGCCTTTCGCGCCCGCATGCATGGCTTTGCTCATCGCCTGTTTCATGGTGCGACGGAAGAATGCGCGCTTCTCGAGCTGCGCCGCAATGCTCTCCGCGAGAAGTTTCGCGTTGAGATCGGGGTGCTTGACTTCGATGATGTTGACGTAAATCTTCTTGCCGTCTACGAGCTTTTCGAGATTCTTCTTAAGCTCGTCGATGCCGACGTGCTTCTGACCGATGATCTTGCCGGGGAACTGGGTGTGGATGGAAACCTGCACCTTGCCCTGCGGACGCTCGATAACGACTTTGGAAATGCCGCACGTTTTGTATTTATTCTCGATAAGCTCGCGGATCTTGTGGTCCTCGATGAGGTACGCCGAGAACTCCTGTTTGCTCGCATACCATTGGGAATTCCACTTTTCGATGACGCCGACGCGCAAGCCGTGAGGATTGACTTTCTGACCCATGATTACTTCTCCTCCTTGGTGTCGAGAATGACGGTGATATGGCTGGTGCGCTTGAGAATGTGATGCGCTCTGCCCTTGCTCACCGGCTGGAAGCGTTTGAGCGTCGGACCGACGTCCGCGTACGCTTCGGCGACATAAAGGTCGTCCACCGACAAGCCCTTGTTATGCTCGGCGTTCGCCGCCGCGGAATTGAGCACTTTGAACACCTGCTCGCATGCCGCTTTGGGCGTGGCTTGGAGTATAGCCATGGCTTCCGCTACCGATTTGCCGCGAATAAGCGCGAGAACTATACGCACTTTGTCGGGCGATATGCGAACATGCTTCGCCGTAGCAAACGGACGCTGTTCGCGCCGCGCTTTGACTGCGGCGGTTTTTTCTTTCATTCTTGTAGCCATTGCCTCTCTCCTTATCTACCCTTGGTCTTGCTCTCTCCGGCATGACCGAGGAACGTGCGGGTGGGCGCGAACTCGCCCAGCTTGTGCCCGACCATATCGGTCGTGACGTATACCGGAACGAACTTCTTGCCGTTGTGCACCGCAAAAGTAAGACCTATAAACTGCGGGAATATAGTCGATGCGCGCGACCACGTCTTGATGGGACGCTTATCCGCGACTTCCGCCATAGCTTCCGCTTTCTTCAAAAGCTTGGCGTCAACAAAATAACCTTTCTTTGTCGATCTTGACATATCTTAAAGCTCTCCTTAATTTATGCGCTTGACAATGAACTTGTCGGACGCCTTGTGCTTGGAACGCGTCTTTTTGCCGAGCGTCGGTTTGCCCCAAGGCGATACCGGACTCGGTCTGCCTATCGGGCTCTTGCCTTCGCCGCCGCCGTGAGGGTGATCGCAAGGGTTCATGACCACGCCGCGTACCGTCGGCTTGACGCCCATGTGACGTTTTCTGCCCGCTTTGCCGAGCGAAACAAGCTCGTGGTCGAGATTGCCCACTTGACCGATCGTAGCTTTGCAACGCTGCAACACCATTCTCATTTCGCCGGACGGCAAGCGCAACGTCGCGTATCTGCCTTCCTTTGCCATGAGCTGTGCGGACGCACCCGCCGTGCGGACCATTTGCCCGCCTCTGCCGGGGAGCATTTCGATGTTGTGCACAAGCGTACCTACCGGAATGTTCGCGAGCGGCAAGCAGTTGCCCGCTTTGATGTCCGCCGTTTCGCCCGAAATAACGGTGTCGCCCTTTTGCAGTCCGAGCGGCGCGAGAATGTAACGTTTCTCGCCGTCGGCGTAGTGCAGGAGCGCGATGAACGCCGTGCGGTTGGGGTCGTATTCGACGGTCGCGACTTTAGCGGGAATGTTGTCCTTGTCGCGCTTGAAGTCGATCACGCGGTACTTCTGACGGTTGCCGCCGCCGATGTGACGGACGGTGATCTTGCCGGAGAAGTTGCGTCCGCCGTGACGGCTCTGTTCTCTCAATAACGGCTTATACGGCGCGTCGCCGGTAAGCTCGGGAGCCGAGATGACGGTTTTGAACCGCGTGCCCGGCGTAATCGGTTTATATCTTTTAATTGCCATGATTTCGTGTGCTCCTTATTAGGATAAGGTTTCGAAGAACGGGATTGCCTTCGACGTTGCTTCGAGCGTTACGTACGCTTTCTTACCTTTGGAGGTATAACCGCCCGTTCTGCCCTGACGCTTATACTTGCCGCGAACGTTGACGACGTTGACCGATTCGACTTTAACGTCGAACACGCTTTCGACCGCCGCTTTTATCTGAACTTTGTCCGCACGCGGGTCTACCATGAACACGTAGCGTTTTTGCGCAACGCCGTTATTGGATTTTTCCGTGAGTACCGGACTCTTTATGATGTCGTGTGCCAACATTATTTCGCCGCGACCTCCTTGTCGGTATATTTGGCTTGCAACGCGTTGACGGCGTCAACCGTGGTCAGCATGACCGCGTTCGCCACAACGTCGTATACGTTAAGCTGCTCGCTCGCCGCCGTGCGCACGTTCGGAATGTTCCGCGATGCGCGAAGCGCGTTTTCATTGCCCGCGGGGAGCACGAGCAGTACGCGACTTTCTATCTTGAGTGCCTTGAGCACCGCAGCCATATTCTTGGTTTTAGGCTCGATCTCGAGCTTGTCGAGAACGATGATGTTGCCGTCCGCAAGTTTCGCCGAGAGCGCGCTCTTGATAGCCTCGAGCCGCACGACCTTGTTTATCTTCTTGCGGAAAGAACGCGGCTTCGGCGCGAAAACGACGCCGCCGCCCTTCCATTGCGGTGCGCGGATAGAGCCTTGGCGGGCGTTACCCGTGCCCTTTTGACGCCACGGCTTTTTACCGCCGCCCGTCACCTCGGTGCGCGTGAGCGTGCTCTTGGTGCCTTGGCGGGCGTTTGCCATTTGCGCAACTACCACTTGATGAATGATCGCTTCGTTGTACTCGACGCCGAAAACGCTTTCGTCAAGCTCCATAGTGCCGGCAGTGCTGCCGTCTTGCTTATATATCTTAATAGTAGGCATATTCAACTAATCTCCTCGAACCTTATTTCACCGTTTCTTTGACGGTAACAAGCCCGCCCTTCGGTCCGGGCACCGCGCCGCGTATCAAAAGCACGCCGCGCGCCTTGTCTACCTTGACTACCTTGAGGTTCTGGATGGTGACGTTCTCGTGACCGTACTGACCGGGCATCTTCAAATTCTTGATGCGGCGGGACGGATTGGAGTTCGCACCCGTAGAACCGACGCTGCGGTGAACGGGACCGGTACCGTGCGTCATTTTGAGTCTATGATGATTCCAACGCTTGATAACGCCGGTGAAACCTCTGCCTTTGGTCACGCCCGACACATCGACCATGTCGCCTTCTTCAAACATGGAGCAGTCTATAACGCTGCCGACCTCGTAAGTATCGGCATTGTCGTAACGGAACTCGCGCAAATGACGCGCGGGCTTCGCCTTCGCCTTTTTGAAAAGCCCCGATTCCGGCTTGTTGAGCTTGCCTTCTTTGATCTCCTCGAACGCACAAACGACCGCGCTGTAGCCGTTGCGCTCCTCGGTGCGCTTGTCCACAACCGTCATAGGTCCGCACAAAACAACGGTAACGGGAACCGCCACGTCGTTCTCGCCGAAAATCTGCGTCATGCCGAGTTTCTTGCCTAATATCGCTTTCTTCATGACAGATCTCCTTACAGCTTAATCTTGATGTCTACGCCCGCGGGAAGATCGAGACGCATGAGCGAATCGACCGTCTTGCCGGACGGACTGTAAATGTCGATAAGACGCGAATACGTGCGAAGCTCGAACTGCTCGCGCGAATCCTTGTGCTTGTGTACCGAACGCAAAATCGTCACCACTTCCTTCTGCGTCGGCAGAGGAATGGGACCGCACACCTTCGACCCGGTCTGCTTCGCCGCGTCGACAATGCGTTGAGCCGAACTGTCAATCAGTTCGTGATCGTACGCTCTCAACTTGATTCTGATTTTTTGGCTAGACATATCTTTCTCCTTGTGTCCACCCGACTGCGCCGCCACTACATGTTGTAGTTGTTTTCACGCGCTCGGGCGTGCCATTTTGTGCGAATTTTTTTCGGGGCTTCTCGGCCCCGATTTCCCTCACAAAAACCACTGCGCTTTTTGCGCAGCTTAATTATTTTACTACCCCAAAAGAATTTTGTCAACTGTTTTCGGGGGGTAAATCCAAACTTTTTTTCTTTATTTTTTACACGGTTTCGCGTCTATTCGTTTATGAGAGATCGGTCTTTCGGCATTATCCGTACGTCGATACCGCCCGCCGCCCTTTTCTTTATATATTATATATATATCATATATATATCGTTGCGGCAAAGAGCGGATTTCTCCGCTTCGGTCGAAATGATAAAAAGGAATAGATTCTTCACTGCAAAGAATGACAAAAAGGATAATGCGGAACGCAGTGGGCTGCATCCCCTACGAAAACAAGGTCGATTATAATGCGGAGCGCATGAGGGACGCAAGGAAGGCTAAAGTCCCCTACGGAATATCCGAAATTTCGCTGATCTCACATTTTCTTTTTAAGCGCGGAGAGGTTCTTTATCGGGGTGAATTTGTCGCGGTTGCGGTTGAGCACTTCCTCGGCGAGATTTTTATACGCGATGCCGCCGGCGGACGTCGGGTCGAACTGACTGATAGGCAAGCCGAACGACGGAGCTTCGGCGAGGCGGACGCTGCGCGGGATCCGCGTATTGAACGCTTTTTTGCCGAAGTAGCGCGTGATCTCCTCGGCGACCGAGTTGACGAGGTTGGTGCGCGAACTGAACATGGTTATCACCACCCCTTCTATCTCGAGCGACGGATTGAGTATTTTCTTCGCGAGCTTGATTGTGTTCATGAGCTGACTCAAGCCCTCGAGCGCGAAATACTCGCCCTGCATGGGAATGAGTATGGAGTCCGCCGCCGTGAGCGCGTTGAGCGTGAGCAGTCCTATAAACGGCGGGCAATCTATGAGTATGTAGTCGTAGTTGTTCTTGATAGGCGCGACGGCGCGCTTGAGTGCCGTTTCGCGGCGGTCGAGGTTGACGAGTTCCGCTTCCGCGCCCGACAAGTCTATGTTCGACGGGATAATATCGAGTCCGTCCACACCGGTATGCCGTATCGCCTGTTCCGCGGTGCAGTCGCCTATGAGCAGGCTGTACACCGAGTTCTTGACTTTATGCTTTTCGATTCCGAGTCCGCTCGACGCGTTGCCTTGCGGGTCGTTGTCTATGATGAGCACTTTTTTGCCGAACGCCGCAAAGTACGCGGCAAGATTGACGCACGTCGTCGTCTTGCCTACTCCGCCTTTCTGATTTGCTATCGCTATAGTTTTTGCCATTGTTGTTTCCTCTGCTTTATTGCCGTTTATCGGTTTTGTGGTTTTTTGTGGGGTTTTCAATATGCACTTATGCACTCGCCTGCACGGTCGCGTCGTCCGCTTCACCGTCGGTGTCCGGCAAAGCGTATTCGAGCGGTATTCCGTAATAACTCTCGTACAGTTCGCGCACCGCCGTTTCGCACCGTTTTGCGACGTCGTTTCGCCGCGCACGCACTCCCGAAGCCTTATCTATATATATAGGGTCGGCGATCGCGATCTTCATTTTGGGCAGGTGCAACAACCGCCTTATAAAATTGGGCTTGCCGTAACAGTACAGCATGGGCACTATCGGAACGTCGAGCATGTCCGCGTAATAGAACGCGCCGTCCTTGTACGGTCGGGGTTTTTTATACCCTATCCACATGCTTTGTTCGGCATAAAAATGAATGGCGGTGTTTTTGGATTTCAGATATTCGAGCATGTCCGCGAACGCGCGCGCCCCGCCTATCGTCTTGGGCAGCGGCACGCCCGATACCGCCGCTATTATCGCGCCGCCAGCCGTGCGCTTTCTGTTGTGCGGCGCGACGATTATGTTTTGTCGCTTTCCGCCCATTGCGCGGCGGGTGAGCAAACAGTCGAGATACCCGATATGGTTGGACGTCGTTATGCACGCCCCCACTCCCTTGAGTTTCTTCCTGTCCTTGGCTCGCCACACTCCGAAGCCTATGCCCGCGGCGATCCACGCCACCGCTTTGAACAGTCCGCCGCACACCGCTCGCGACAAAAGCCAAAACGGGTTTTTCGGGCGTTTGTACACGTACGAGCCGTCGGTGTTCGCGCTTTTCTCGGTATCGAACGGCGAACCGTCCACGTCGAACGCCCGCAGTTTTTCCAGCTCGTCGAGGTACACCGCATAAACGCGCTTATTCATTCTGCCGCCCTCTTTGGCTATCTCGGCGAGCATTCTGTCGTACAGCTCGAGAGGGATCTTCCCATCCTCCGCAAGCTCCGCGAAGAACCGCAAATACTTCTTCGTGTTCATCGCGCCGAGATCCCGCCGATCTTGCGTTGCGACTCGGGTATCGTTATATCGCCGCTCGGCGTTACGACCGCCCCGTCGTCACCGTCGCCGTCGTCGTCCGCGACAATGGTTATGTCTTCTACCCCGTCGTTCGCGGCGGCGGGCTGTTCGTTCATGACCGCCGCACGGAAATCGTCGAAGTCGGCGGCGAACCGCTCGTCGGACACCGCGCCGCGCTGTTCGGTGTCGAGCGCGTGCTGCAACACCTGCTTTTGCGCTTCTTCGTGAATTATGTCCACAACCGAATTCGCGCCGTTGCCCATTTTTATAAGCTCGTCTATCTTGCGTTCGTACACCGTGAGCTGCGAACGGTCGGACATGAACTGCTTGATGCGCTTGACCGCGCGACCCGGCGCGAATACCGTTTCGCCGCAGCCGTGCTCGTTGACGAAAACTTTGACCGTGCCCGCCTCTATGACGTGCGGACAATAGTTGATCATGACGGGCGTGCGCATGTACAGGCTGTCGAGCACTGCGTTCGGTCCGCCTTTGGTGAGAAAAACGTCCGCCGCGCCGTACAGCTCGTACGCGTTTTTCATGAACGGATACACCTTTAACGTCATGCCGTCCTTGACTTTGAGCCTGCTCCTGCCCTCGGCAATATCGGTAAACCGCTTGTATTGCTTCTCGTTACTGCCCGCTATTATGCAGAGCGTTATCGGCAGTCCGCTTTTGATCAGTTTCTTCGCGAACCGCGGACCTCTGCCCATCATGTACCCGCCGTCGGCGATCACGACCGTGAACTTGTCGTACGGCAATCCCAATTTTTCGCGCAGTTCGTAGCGCGTGCTCGTATTGCGCTCGACGCACCCGCGCACGCACGGCGTGACGCGCCGCAACCGCATCGGGTCGAACCGATAACGGATCGCTTTGGAATACGCGAGCGGATTGTTGACGATGAATATTCCGTCGCGGCTGTCCCAAAACGAATGTAGCGTGGGGTCGGGATTGTAGTTTATGACCACTGCGTCATGGTTTATGCGCCGCTTATACTCGACGGCGAGAAGATCGGTGAAATAGTGGTTGGTTATGATAATATCGGGCGAGCGTTTCTTTATCGCCTCAAGCCCCTGCCTGAACGATTTGTACGCCATTTGTCGGTGAAAAAACCGCAGCAGTTTATGCCCGCCGAGCAAGTGTATAAACGGGAATACGAACCTGCCGAAATACGGGATCTTGTTTGTGTTCTGAACCTCTTTTATGAGAAAATCGTTCATTTTCGAGAGGTTTTTATACCCGTCCTCGGTAAGTATAAAACTTTTTTGAATATCGTAAACGTCGCCGTATTTTTCGACGAGCATTTCGTATATACTGTCCATCGAGGAAATGTGTCCGAACCCCGATTCGACATATGTTACCAAGATTTTTTGTTTCATGTTCGGTTGTCCGTTAGCCGCACTCCGCGTTTCTATATGGAAAACTTCTTTTTGCCGCGGTTGATTGCGGTAACTACGCGTTCCGCCGTGCGATCGACGTTGCCGGGCACAAGGACAAGCTCCACTTTCGCAGATGTGCGGTTGTCGATGATAATATCTATACGACTGTCGGAATACTTGTATCTGACGTCTATCTCGCCCGTCGCGAGCTTCAACAGCACGCGCATATCCTTGATGGCGCGGAAATCGGGCGTGATCGCGATCTCCGTTCCGCCGTTTTGCACTTTGATCCCGCCGAACAGCTCTATCGCTTCGAATATGACCGCCGAGCGATACGCGTTACAGCCGGTGCCGTAGCCGTTAAAGTCCTCGCCGAGCGTACTACTGCCGTCGGTCACTGCGAGCGCGTGCCGCGCATCGAACCGCTTCCGCGCAAGATCGCTCCTGCCGAGCACGCACAGTGCTTCCACCGCCGCCCACTCGAGATATGGCGACGCACAGCAGTTCGCGACGAGAAGCCGCGCGATCTGCGCGTGACGCTCCTGCGGAATAAGTCCCGTGAGCGCGATGAGCGCGTTCGCGCGATCGTCGTAGCTTTCGCCGAGCGCGGTGTAACCGAGTCCGTCCCAACGACTCTCTATAAACTCCGCGATATTGTCCATGCGATCGCCGAGAATTTCGTCGTTGTCGTAATTTCCGATCAGCTTGCCTATCCTGCGCATGAATTTGCACGCCGAATAGTACAGCGCGTTTTCGATCAGCAATCCGTCCACGTTGTACAGATTGTCGTACCAACTCTGTGCGCCGACACGCGGCTCGACGCCCGTTTCGGTCATTTCCCATTGAAACAGATAATTGCAAAGCGTATCGTATTCGCGTCGGAACAGCGCGATATCGCCGACGTATTTCAAATACTGCGCAAACAGCCCGTACTCGCCGAGCGCGAGAAGTCCGTGCGACGGAATGTCGTACGGCATGCCGCCAGACGCACCCGAATACAATATCCCGTCGCCGCGCTCCGCGGTGCGCGCGAACAGATCGTCTATCGTTTTCTTGACGAGCGGCGCGGCGTCGGCGTACGCGAGATACATCGCCCGCGCCGCTATCGACGAGTCGCCCAGCCACACGTTGCGTTCACGCTCGGGACTGTCCATAATGGTGCCGCCCATACAGCAATACAGCGTGTGCAACGCCTTGTCGAACAGCTTGTTTAGCGTATCGTCGGCGTCGAATTCGCAGGTCGGTTTCGTATCGTACCCGATCTCGCGATAGCCGAGCTTGAGCACCTTTACCGTACTCGGCACCGAAAACTCGAGAGTGCTTCCTGTCATGGGCAGCATGCACTCGAACACGTTAAGCGTCGGTTTGGTCGTGTACGTCACCGAATGCGCGTGAATAAGACTGTTTTCTTCGCCGAACGTGCCCGGACACTCGGTGCGGTCGGTGGTTATGATCACGCGCTCCTGCCCGTTGCCCGTGATCTCCATGTACGGCGTCAACCGCATTTCGTGCGGCAACGCGATTATATACTTGTCGCCGTCGAACTTGCCCGCTATCTTCTTATACTTGCATACGTTTATGTCGGTGAACGTTTCGAGCGGAACGGGACGGAGTTGCAGCGTGCCGTGCTCCGAGTCGGGATAATCCCCGTACTCCGTCGCCGGCTTGAACTGCGACGAACTGAAAGTCGGCTCCCAAAAACTCTGTATCTGCCCCTCGAGCGACGCGTCGTAATTGACGTCCCACCCCGCATACCGACAGTTGGTCACGGGCGGGGTCCTGTACGCGTTGTTATCGTATACCGTGAAATTGTTGTCGCTGTGAATATCGAGTTCGTTGCACTCGAACAGCAGTCCCGCGCGCGCGGAACACTCGAGATCGCGACCGGAATTACCGTAATACTCGCAGTACAGCACTATTACGTTATCGCCTTTGACGAGGTATTTGCCTATGTCCGTTTCGTCATAATACATTTGACCGACGCTTCGGTCGAGTCCGCCGCACCATACCGCGGCAGTGCCGTTGACTACCAGACAGTAGTGCGTATCGCATGCTATTCTGCACAGCGCGTGCGCGGGCGGTTTGACGCCCTGCGGGAACGAGAACGTTCGACGCATGATCACATGCGAATTTTTCTTTTCCGCCTCGGCAGACCATATCCACTTGGCTTTGCCGAACAGTACGGTGGGTTCTTGCGTTTTTTCCACGACCGCCTCCCTGTTGCGCATAAAGAACGCCGCCTTTTGCGCAATACAGATATAAAGGGGCTAAAGCCCCGTGTCTATTTTATCATACAACCGTTATTTTTGCAACTCTTTTTTAAGGTTTCATGCCCTTTTGTTTACGGTGAGCCGCACTTTCGACATTAATCGCTCGTTCTGTGCCGCCGCTTTGCTATTTTGCGCGTTTTCGGCGATTTTTAATATTCCGCGATGCGACACGAATATAAATTCACAAAAAATAAAGAATCATTCAGAATGCAGGGAAGAATCTCCTATTAAATCGTCCGCAATTATTAATTATTAATTGTTAATTGGTTTAATATTCCCTTCTGCCGCAAAGGACGTCGATACTCACGTCGAAATAATCGGCGAGTTTCCAGCACTCGACAATACTCGGCTCGATTTTGCCCTGCTCCCAGCGCGATAAATTTGCTTGACTCGTGCCGATTTCTTTGGCAAGCCGACGTTGCGACAGTCCGCGCACCCTGCGGTATTCCGCTATCTTATTGTTCTCGAAATTCGCACTCATGTCCTTATATTATACAAAAACGTATCAAAATACTTGACAGATACATATTTGTATCATATAATGGAAACGCGAAACTGCAAAGGAGGTTACACGGTAATGGACAACAAATTGGCACGGTTTTTGTTGGCGTTTTTTCTCGGGTGGATTGGAAGCATAATAATAAACCACACTACGCTCAAACCCGACGGATACACGTCTCGCTCGCTTGCGTATTTCTTATTGGGAATTGTTACGTTCGGAATTTATCCGTTGGTGGCGGCTATATGCAATCTTACATTCGACCCGAGCAAACCGAGCAATATAGGCTACATGACAGACAAAGCAAAATAATAACCGAAACAAAATCCGCAAAGCATCTGTTTTGCGGATTTTTTATGCGATTTTACGGACGCATTGTCATTTCGACCAAACGAGCGAAGCGAGTGCGTGGAGAAATCTAATAAGACACGTAGATTGGAATAGAAACATAAAAACGTAAAAGATTTCTCCGCTTCGCGCTTCGTTTCTCTTGCGCTTCGGTCGAAATGACGGCGTGAAAGTGGGTACGTCGCGCACTGTCGAATAATACGTGACACATCGCGGCGTGCCGGGGACGTCACGCCCTACAGAAATAAGGTTATCTTAAATCGTCCGCAATTTTTAATTATTAATTGTTAATTTTTAATTAATCTCCACTCTTTCCCCGTCGATCTCGACGCTGCCTTTAAGCTCGGACGGGTCGAGGTCTAGCGTGAGCGTTATTCCGTTTTTACAGCGGCTGAAAACAAGCCTGCCCGTGTCGTAATTCGCGGCGTCGAACATGCCGTACGCATATTCGGGCGCGCAAGACTGCGAATACGAAAACAGTTCGCGTCCGTACTTTTTACGCAACGCGATGAGCTTTTTGTAATGTTCGCGCAACGATGCGAAATCCGCCTGACGCGACCATTGCAGGCTGTTGAGCTTGCTCGGCGAGTTGTACGAATCCTCGTTGCCGTACTTCGTCCGCGCAAACTCCTCGCCCGCGAGCATGAAACACATGCCCGTGCTCATGAGGTACGCCGCCGCGACGAGCTTATTGCGCGCGACGTCGGTCGGCGACGGTTCGTCGTAGTACAGCGTGGACGCATTGCCGTGCGCCGCGCCGCGCAAGTGATCCCACAGCGTATAATTATCGTGCGCCGCGGCGTACGCGACGTTCCGCGATCCCGTTCCGACGTTCATTCCCTCGGAGAATCCGCCTATTCCGCCCTCGACGGTGCGCTTCACCTTGCCGAGTTCGCTCGGCTTGCCGTTCACCCAGCCCGCTTGCGGGATCTTGTCGCAACACATGCCGCGAAGCCCGTCCCTGCCGCTGCCGTTGAACACCGCGATCCGCGGATCGAGTACGTCGAACGCGCGATCGTCGGTAAACGACCGCGAAAAAACATGTTTTATGAGCATGTTCCCGTCGTTGCGCACGTATTCGTCGCTCCACATTCCGCCCGACGTCAGTTCGGTGCGCCGAGTGTACGATGCGGGCACATAGTCGCCGTCTGCCGACCACGGCTCGCCGTACATGAGTATGCGCTTGCCGTTCCCGCCGTCGCAATTATCGAGCGCGCGGCGAATTAAGTTGAGCGTCGCTGCGTCGTGGATCCCCATGAGATCGAACCGAAACCCGTCCACGTGGTACTCGTTCGCCCAATACAGCACCGATTCCACAATGAATTTGCGCATCATCGTGCGCTCGGACGCCGTGCCGTTGCCGCAACCCGAATCGTTGGTGAACGCGCCCGATTCGTCGGTGCGGTGATAGTAGTACGGTACGGTATCGTGAAACGCCTGTCCGCCCGCCGAATACGTGTGGTTATACACAACGTCCATAATGACGCCTATACCCGCGTCGTGAAGCGACTGCACCATGCGCTTGAACTCAGTGATGCGCACGTCGCCGCGCATGCTGTCCGTCGCGTACGAGCCTTCGGGAATATTGTAGTTTTGCGGGTCGTATCCCCAATTAAACGAATCACAGTCCGCCCGCGTCGTTTCCGTTTCGTCCACCGTGGCGAAATCGTATACGGGATTGAGATGCACGTACGTCACGCCGAGATCTTTGAGATAATCGACGCCCGTTTTGAGATCGGTGCCCGGCACGGTAGTGCCGCGTTCGGTGAAAGCGAGGTACTTGCCTTTGTACTTCATGCCCGAATCGGGCGAAGCCGAAAAGTCGTCAACGTTGATCTCCCATATAATAGGCACGTCCGCGCCCGCTTTCTTGCTCGCATATATCGGTCTGTCGCGGTCCCAGCCCTCGGGGTCCGTCGCGCGAAGGTCTATCACCATGCCGCGCGCACCGTTCGCCGAGCATGCCCGCGCATACGGGTCTATCGTTTCGCGTAACGCGCCGGGATTATCTACGAGATATGTGTAGTACATGCCGTTGAGATCGCCCTGCACGCGTTTTTCCCAAACGCCGCCCCAGCTCCCGCCGACTATGCGTTTTTCCATTACGACGGGACGCGCGCGAACGGCAAGAGCCGTTTCGTACAGCTTGAGCGTCACGCCGTCGGCGAACGGTGCCCAAACCCTGAAAACCGTTTCGTCCTTGCCGTACACCGCGCCCAGCTCCGCTTTGCGGGTATCCGCACATTCGAACCTGCGCACGAACGCCGCGCTGTCTATCATATTCGTTATTTTACGCACATTCATATGGAAACCCTTCGCCCGCCGTCGCGGAAAATTCGTCCGCCGCCGCTATTTCGTCTTTTCGGTATTGCCGCGCCGTACTCGCGACCGTCTCACCGCACCGTTCCGTCGTTTTTTCCGACGAGCGTGCCTCGCCCGCCGCAGTCGATCTCGTCCCGCACGTACTGACCGTTCGCGACGAGCTGACCGAGCGGACCGCCGCCGCGCTCGACGGTGCCCGAATTGTAAGCGACCACGCCGCCGCATTCCGTGCCGAGCGCAATTCCGTTCGCCGTCACCGTGTCGAACGAATTGCCGCGCACGACGCCGCCGTCGCGGTTGACCGACACGCAGCCCGCCGCCGCGCGGATATTGTCCGCCGCGCCGCGAAGCCCCACGCGCACCGCATGATTGGATTCCACGACCCCGCCCGCACGGTTTTCGAGAACCATGCCCGACATTTCGTAACTCGCCGTACCGAGCCGCACCGTCACGTCCTGCACGAACACGCCGCGCACCGTACAGCCGCGAACGCACCCGCTGTTATGCACGGCGATGCCGCACGCGCCGCCGCCCGACACCGTTACCCGCACGCCGTCCAGCGACACGTTCTCCACCGTGCCGCGGTTGACGTATGCGACGATCGCCGTCGAGCTGTTGACGGGGTGCATTTCGTCACGGGCGGTGTTGTATATATCGGCATCTTCGAAAGTGACGTTGCGCACCGTTCCGCCCGGCGCGATATGATCGAAAACCGCCCAATACCCGCCGTTATACCGCACCCGCACGTACAGCAAACTGTTCCCGTCGCCGTCGAGAGTGCCGAAAAACGGTTTATTAAGCGTGAATATATTCGATTCGCCGTCGTGAGCGATCACGTCGCGATAGTCTATATCCCGCGCAATGCGGTAATGCTTTTTCCCGCCGCCCGACAGCGCGTATACCGTTTCGTAGTAATCTATTGCACGCAGGTCGAACGGCGTATTTATCAGATACGGATTGCTTTTCGTGCCGCCGCCATCGAGGTACGGAATATTCACGCCGCACGGCTCCGCCTCGGCAAGCACGTCCGATTCGGGAACGGGGCACACGCACCAAACAAGTTTACGCGCCGACATGTCGTAATGCGTGCACCCGACTGTCACGGCGTTGAAATCGAGGTCGTAAACCCTGTAATACTTGCACTCGCCGACCGCACTCCACTCGAGCACGTCGCCGTTCACGCGATAATCGGAAACGGGCGCGAGCGCGAGCTTTTTTTGTTTCGAATTGTATGACAAAACGGCGGTCGCGCTCTTTCTTCCGACTGCGGTTATCTCTATTTCGGCGTCGCTTTTCTCGTCTATACGAAGCGCGGTCGCGCGATAAAACCCGTCCCCGCCGTCCGAAACCGTTTCCCCGTTTACTTTAACCGAAAAAAGCGGGCTGTCGAGTTCCGCAGTCCATTCGATCACTCCGTTGTGAAAAGAAATTATTCGGGGGCAGTGCAAATCGGCTATCCTCCTCACCCGTCGGATTGGCTTCGACTGTATATTATCACAAATACCCGCATTTTGTCAATGATTTTGTGCGTTTTGCCGCGTTTTCGACACGCCGCGCGTTTGCGCTCGACGGCGCGGCGGGCGCACGTTGCCGCGTCGCCGCTGTTTCCCGCGCGAAAATCGTCGTAACTTATTCGCGTGTCGATAAACAAAATTCCGCAAAGTTATTGACAAATTGCAAATAATATAGTATCATATAACTACTCGGAACAGCGGGCACGACTACTGCCCGTGTCGACAGCCTTCGACCGCGCGAAAATGTTTTTTGCGAATTATCGTTATTTCGCGTACCGCGAGGTTATTGCCGACCGTTCTTTCGCGGCAAAAGCTAAACGCCGCACCGCGAATATCAACATTTTTTCGGGAAGAATCATGGCTAATTACAAAGACATCAACGCCGATCTCGGCACACAGACAATCGAGGGCACAAGCCCGCCTTCCGCCGTGGAAGCGGAAATTGTCATGCCCGACGGATCGAGCCGCCCCATTCCCACGGCGGACGACCTCGACGCACAGCTCGCCGCGCTTATGGCGGAGCAAACCGATGCGACCGCACCCGACGTGCCGCCGGTTTTTGTCATGCCGTCTTCGCCCGATGATCGGGACGACCTCGACGCACAGCTCGCCGCACTTATGGCGGAGCCTGACGCACCCCAAAAAGCTCCGTCCGAACTCGACGACATCAATGCCAAGATCGACGAAATTCTCGGCGATATCCCTACCCCCGCTTCGAACGAACAGCAGCCCGACAGCAACGAGCAACCGATAATTCTTACGCCCCCTGCCACGGAGGACGAGCAACCGATAATTCTTACGCCCCCGACTGCAGAGGACGAGCAGCCGATAATTCTCACGCCCCCTGCCACGGAGGACGAGCAACCGATTATTCTCACGCCCCCTGCCGCAGAGGACGAGCAACCGATAATTCTCACGCCCCCTGCCGCAGAGGACGAACAACCGATTATTCTTACGCCCCCTGCCGCGGAGAGCGAGCAACCTGTTATACTCACCCCGCCGCAGTCGGAAACGGAACAACCCGTTATACTCACTCCGCCCGCAGAAGAACCGCAACCGCAAGCGGAACAACCCGTGCAAGCGCAACAGCACGACCCGCAACAACAGCAGACGGAACAACCGCCTAAAAACGACGGCGCGGACGAAGCGAGAGCGATGCTCGAACAGGCGATGAAGATGATGGCGGAAGCGCAAGCGGTGCAAAAGCAAACGCAGGAGCAAATGCAGGAAGCGGCAAAAGCCGCCGCGCCGCCCGCACAGCCGCGCGAAGATTCCGCGGCGACGCAGGCAATGTTGCAACAGGCGCAAATGATGTTGAAACAGGCGCAAGAAGCGCAAATGCAGGCGCAACAAGCCGCTCAAGCCGCACAGCTCCAAGCACAGCAAGCGGCGCAACAGACCGCACAGCTCCAAGCACAGCAAGCGGCGCAAATGCAGGCACAGCAAGCCGCTCAAGCGACAACGGCGAACGTACCCCCTGCCGCCAATCCCGATCCGTACGCTTCGCGCGAAGTAGACAGGCTGAAGAACGAACTCGACGGCATGCGCGATCTCGTAAACAAACTCACACTGACAATTTCGCAAATTCCGGGCGGTGCGCAACACATTGCGCAAATGCCCATGTACTATGCGGCGCAACAGCAACCGCACCGCGACGGCGAGGAATACCGCAAGCTCGAAACCGAGCTTGAGAAGATGCGCCGCGATATACTCGAAAAAGACCTGCGCGACCGCGAAAAGGAACTCGATCGCCGTCAAAAAGAAGCGGAGAACACCGTAAAGGATATTCGTCCGGAAATGGTGCAAATGTCCGATTCCCGCGACATTGCGCCGCTCGGCGGCATGAACTCGCAAAACGCGCCCGTAGGCGGCGAATATATCCCGCTCGCGAACGGCGTGTATTACTCGGTAAAGGATAAACAGGTGTACGTTATGACCCCCGCGTCGAACGCCGCCGCGGCTTCGCCCACTATCGAGCCGAAGCGTTCCGCGCCCGCACCCCGCCCCGCGCCGAAAAGACACGTCGCGCCCCACCGCAGACCGAGTGCCGTGCACCGCCGTCCACCTGCGGGCAGACCGCGCCGTCCGCGCAGATAGCGAAAAACACCGTCATGAAAGGAGCTTGCCGACCGTAAAGCAAACTCCTTTTTTAATGCAAGCGGAAAATCCGAAAGCGCGAACGGAAAGAGCTATCCGCATGATGATCAAAAGAACGAAGAATTTGAAAATTATTCGTTCTTTTTAATTGCTCGATAAATCTCAATTTAGCTTAACGCTATCAAATCGGATTTTTCATAGCGGTGATGACCTTGCAAACTCTTTTTGTAATTCCAACATTTAATTGCGTCTTGCAATGATTTACCTTGATTATCTGCGAAGAAATCACGAATATAAGTGTTGTATTCAAACTGACTGTCTATCGGCGGTTTTGCCGTTTTCTTTTGCTCGATTATTGTGTAATACGCTTGTATCGCTTCGCGGTAAGTCTTTCCCGCATTTGCTTTGAGCCATTTTTGGAACGGAACGATAAACGTAAATCGCTTGCCGATGTGTTCTATGAAAAAAGTCCTATGCTTTTCGGAACACACAAAATTGCTTTCGATTTCGGTATCGGGTGTAATTGTCTGCGGCGCGGTGTTCTTTTTGATTTTCCTTGCTGTGGTTATGCTTTTTCCTGTGCCTAAATATGCCGCGATTCTTTCCGTCAATTCCGCTTTACTGCCTGTCGTTTGTAACCCGTTATCACGGCAAAAACAAACAAGTTCCTCTTTCAGATAATAATATTGCCTGAAAGTTTCGATATTCAATTCGGTAGATAATTGCGGTCTATTGTTCATTTTTTATGATCCTATAAATTACCGTTTGTCTTTTAAGATATTTTATTATAAATGCAATAAAAAGTAAAGCAATTATCGGCGCATACGAAAGAGAGGAGTAACGCATTGCAGGGCGCGGCGTCCCGACGTGTTGCAAAAGGCATGAAGAATAGAGATGTTTCGCTTCGCGGTAGCATGACAAGTTTGTTTCACTTGTACAGCGAACCCGACTTGTCATTCCGAGCACCGCGAAGAATCTATTCCTTTTTGTCTTTTAGAGCGCAGTCGAGAAATCTCTTTCGGGGCGCAGTTACCATACAAAGCCGCAATTAAAGTAATTTCGTTTTTAATTTTCGATCATCAAACGTGTGCGGTATTTATTTTAATATTTTTCGGATTTTTTGCTTATTTTTCAAAATAATTTATTTTAGGCGGTTTTTCGATTTTTCGGAACAAAAAATACCGAAATTCGAGCATTTCGGCATTTTTTCGTGTTGTCGTTTTCGCTATTTTGCGGTTTTCTTTTTATTCTTGTTCTTTCGTTCGGCGGCTTTATCGAAGAAATGTTTCAACGAATTCCCCGCCGATTTATTTTCGGTATATCCCACATTGCCGTTTTGCGTCACCTCTACCCCGAGCATTTCGGAGAGCCGATCGTAATTCAAAACTTTGACGTTCGGGTATTCGGGATCTGGATCGCCGCTCGCCGTCACGCTATAGTCGCACTTTTCTATATCGAACGAAAACGCATAGCCCGCATTATAGATCGCATGCATTATTTCGCGGGTCTTTTCCACTTCGATTTTTTCCACAACGTCGGCGATATAAATTTTTTTTCGGTCTTTCTTTGCGGCGTTGCGCTTGATATTGCTCAAAAACTTACGGATCGCCCGACCGCGGTACGAAATTTCCATGTGCCGCCTGTCCACGACGTATTTTTCGCATTCGCCGAGATACTCGGATATTTCGGTGTTTGTCGCGCCGCAAATTTCGCGCATTGTGAGCATTGACATTTCCGCGTCGTCGCAGCTTTTGTGCGCGCTCAACTGCGTAATATCGACGTTCAATTCTTCCATTATTTTCTCGAGCGACTTGACGTTCGCGCCGTCGGTATGCTTTTCGTATATTCTTTGCGTATCGTATACGCGAATGTCGAACCGCGGTTTTTTGTATCTGTCGCACGCTTTGTCCAAAAATTCCACATCCGATTCTATCGCGTGTCCCAAAATCGTCCTGTTCGGTGCTGACAGTATTTCGCCGATTTTATCGTACAGTTTATCGAACGACGGTGCGGCATAGAATTGCTTTTCTCGGTACGCCAAAGCGATATACGGCTCTTTTCGGTATTTGCCGAGCTTAAATTCGCAACGCGGGTTTATCAATATATCTTCTTTTTCGATAATATTGAATTGCGGATCCGTTATTACGTACCCGAACGAACAAATATGACTGCCGTCGGCGCACTCTATGTCGAAGTATAAATAGTCCATACAAATTTTATTCCGTGATCGTTTTTATATTTTACGCGCCGACTAATTCGCGCCGCGGATCCGCACATTCGGAACGTACTGCCGAACGAGATCGAGATAGCGCGACAGTACGAGCTGCGACGGCGGCGTGAGCGTCTTTGACGGCACGGTGTCGCGCATTACGAACGCCTGCAAAAAATACTTTTTTGCGCCGCGGATCATTTGCGCCGCACGCGTTATGCTTTGCTCGTCGAACAGCTCCGTCGAAACGGTCGTTCTGAATTCGTAGTCCGCACCCGAGCACATGATAATATTTATCGACCGCTCGACGCGCTCAATATCGAACCGCATATCGTCGAGTCCCGCCGTTTCGGCATATCGCTCGGGCGAATTCTTTATGTCCATCGCTATGTAGTCGAGCAGTCCCGCGTCGAGCAGTTCCTCAAGCTTGTCCGGCAAATATCCGTTGGTGTCGAGTTTGACGAGATATCCGAGCGATTTTATTTCGCGCAACAATCTGTCGAGATCGGTGTAGATCGTCGGCTCGCCGCCCGTAACGCACACGCCCTCGAGCACCCCTTTCCGCTTGCGCAAAAATTCGAGGATCTCGCCCTCGTCGTAAAATTCCACGTCGCCGCCGAGAAGCTCGCTGTTGTGACAAAACGGACAGCGAAAATTGCAGCCCGGCACAAACAACGTGCACGCCATGTGCTCGGGATAATCCAAAAGCGTAAGTTTCTGTATTCCGCTGATTTTAATATATCTATCCATGCTACCGCCTTTTTGTTTGACCACGCGACGATTTGCTGTATCATGCCGTTCTTGCCGCGGGCGTCGCTTACTTCGATACCGACGCTTTGCTTAGAAAACTTTTTGATTTCGGTTATCGAGCTACTGCGCAAATTGACTTGTGTATAAAACCGACTCGCGCATAGATATTATATCACTGCGTGCGTTAAAAATCAAACCCTTTTATCTCGACGCATAAAAATAGCGCGATTTTTGCGCCGCGACGATTTTGTGCCGTTATACTCCATGTTAAAAAATCATGATTTACTAAACCGACGGTTTAGTTGTACGTGATGGTATACGAAAATCCGTATACTCAATGTAAAATTTTGAGAGAACGCGTCGGGAAATTCGGTAATATTCGGCGAGAGCAAAGCCGACCCGAACAAAATAACGATTGATTGCCAAACAGTCCGAAGAAGATCGACAATATGATGGCATAAAACGCCGCAATCATTGCCGCCGAGAGGCTATAGATACAAAAGCGCAATAGAGAATAAGAAAAACACCGCAATAGAGATATAACTATCGACCCACTGTGGCGATAAGAAAGCAAGTTCTCCGCAATCGAGGCGACACCGCATTAAATCATTATCGACGCATGTCGGAAAACCTTTTTCAAAGCGTCAGCCGCAACAAAAAATTCGGATAATAGATCTTTCGGCGAAGTTTATTCGATACGTGCATTTCCATTGCGTTTATGTGATTTTTTCATTCCGACGAAAAAAATCGACCGTTAAACTATTTTATAAAAATCATGATTTGCTAAACCGTGAGTTTAGCGACACGGCAGGGTATCCGAAAATATTCTTTCCCCATGTAAAATCCTGTTAGAAATCGCCACAAAAAAGCGGACTTTTCGGCGAGTGTCCGAAAAATCCGCTGATCGGGCGTATTCTTTACAATATCATTCTTTCTTGTGCTTTACCCTCTTGTTCCTCCGCGGCGAGCGCGTATTGCATTACTTCAATATGCGCCGTGAAGCTCGCGTTCGGCGGTGCGGGATATATCGCGTTCTTTAATGACGTTTTTCTTCTCGTAGTTCTTTTTGCCTTTTGCGAGTGCTATTTCCACTTTTACGAACCGACCTTTGAAATACATCTTTACGGGAACTATAGTGAAGCCTTTTTCGGCGGTCTTGGTTGCGAGCCTGTCGAGCTGTGTTTTGTGCAACAGCAACCGCCGCGACCG
Source organism: uncultured Christensenellaceae bacterium (assembly GCA_910586925.1). Lineage (GTDB taxonomy): Bacteria > Bacillota > Clostridia > Christensenellales > Pumilibacteraceae > Anaerocaecibacter. The sequence goes on from CAJUKG010000006.1 coordinate 133,245, forward strand.
TTCGGGATCGGGCGGAAACACGCCGGAATTGGCGTACGGCGAAATACGGCAATTTTTAAGTTCCAAGTTGCCGTTTTCGAAATGGCAAAAGCTGTCGCGCAGCGATACGTCGCCAGCTTTGACCGCTTTTACTTCCGAGCCTTCGAGCGTAATGCCCGCTTCGAAACTTTCGATAAAGAAATAATCGAAAATCGCCTTTTTATTTACCGCGACGACCTTGTTTTCGCTGCCTTTTTTGGCTTGCGCCGCTTTTTTTGTTTTACGTTCGGTTTTACTTTTCATATATCAACCTATTATTTACCCACACAAAACCGTTCAAACACCGACGAAATGATTTTTTCGTCCGCTTTTTCGCCGTACAGATCGAGGATCGCGGTGTACGCTTCGTACAAAACCGCCGCGACTATTTCCAATCCGTCCGACTTTTCGCACTCCGTTTGCGCCGCTTTCAAGCTGTCCAAACATCTCACCACGCAATCGAATTGCCTGTCATTGCAGATACACCCGTAATCTTTGGGACACAAATCGTACAGTTTCTGTTTGAGCGCGGTTATATTTATCCCGTTTTTCGCGCTTATTTGCATTATGCCGCCCGATTCCGCCGCGCGGTAGTCGGTGCAGAAATCTTTTGTTTCGTCGCACTTATTGCAAACGGCGACGCTTTGCTGCGAATCACCGCGCGAAAACCGAATTTTTTCGGTCGTTTTGCCGTTTGCGGTCATGAAAATTACCGCATCGGCTGCCGTCGCCGCCGCTTTCGCCCTGTCTATTCCTATGCGCTCGACCTCGTCGCTCGTTTCCTCTTTCAGTCCCGCCGTATCAATAATAACGAATTTTCGTCCGTTATACACATATTCGCCGTCGATAACGTCCCGAGTAGTGCCGGCGATCGGAGTGACAATGGCGCGATCGCTGCCTATCATAGCGTTCAACAACGTGGATTTTCCGACATTCGGCTCGCCTATTAGCGCGACTTTGAACCCATCGTTGACTATTTTTCCGCCCGCGAACCCAGACATTTCCCTTTCCAACCGCGAAATACAGCTTTCCACCGCGTTTTTTACTTCGTCGTCAAGCCCGTCGATATCCTCGCCTTCAAGCTCGTCGCCGTAATGCAACGCCGCTTCCACCCTGCCAAGCGCGTCGTTAAGCGATTTTTCCACTTCCTCGAGAGATTTATATTTACTGTCGTACCGCGCGTTCCCGTATCGCAGCTGCTCGGCGGTTTGAGCGTCTATTATGTCGGCAAGTGCTTCGCACTGCATCAAATTGACCTTTCCGTTGAGAAAAGCGCGTTTTGTGAACTCGCCGCGCGTCGCCATTCTCGCTCCGTCTGCAACAAGCGCGCTCATTATGCCGTCGCAAACTGTCGGATTGCCGTGCGGGAACAGCTCTACCACTTCTTCGCCGGTGTAAGATTTCGGCGCGTCGAAGCACACTGCCATCAAATTCTCGGTAAATTCCTGCGCGATAAAAGTATTTACCGCAAGTTTTCCGTGCTCGAGCTTCTTTTTAAGCCGACGCGACACCAATTCTTTACTGCCGTCGCCGCTTATTCTTATTATCGCGACAGCCGACCTTCCGTAAGGCGTCGCCTGCGCCACTATTATATCCGATTTTTTGTGCATTGTGTTCATAAGATTTCTACTTTTTGTTTATAACCGCTTTTTTTATTTCTTTTTTTTATATTGTTTTATGTCACGCGCTTTTTTGTCTACACATCATAATGTGCGTTTGTCGGTATAATTTACTATTTTTTGTTCACCGTTCTCGATTATTATAAACATTCTAAAACCTTTTATTTAACTCTTTTTTGTATGTTTACTACGAAATTATACCATATATTGTTGCGTTTTTCCGTTATGCACAATTATACACTCTTTAATACCTCATACTACAAATTAAATAAATAATATATTACAACACTATACGGGAACGCTGTAAATGAGAAGTCTGCGTTTTATGTCGGTATTGTAAAGAGTGTAATCGACGATATTATCGAGTTTGCATTTTGTCTTTTTCAGTGTTTGATCGGAAACTGTGTCGTCCGATTGTGTTTTGTACAAAACGACGCGCCCGCCCGGTTTCGCGATCGGCGCGCAATAGCGAAGCACTTTGTCGGCGTCGGCGACGGCTCGGGCGCAAACCGTATCGAACCGAAACGGCGTATTTTTTAATTCTTCCGCTCGTGAATGGCGGGATTTAATGTTAAGCATGCCGAGCTTATCGGCGCACATGTCGATAAAACCGAGCTTTTTTCCCACGCCGTCGATGCCGAGATAGTTGTTTGCGGTGACTGTCGCGAGTGGAATACAGGGAAACCCGCCGCCGCAACCGACGTCGCAACAGTCGCCGATTATGTATTTATGTGCCGCGATGCTGTCAAGATAGTGTTTTATGTAAATGTCGTCGTATGTTTTGAGTGCGGAAATATTTATTACGGCGTTGAAATCGAGGTAAAGCGCGGTGATCGCGTCGAATTTATCGAGAAACTTGCCGCCGAATTCTTCGTCGAGGTACGATTTGAGTATTTTTCGCCCGTCGCTTTTTTCAAGCTCGCCTATTATGTCGGCAACAGTCGTCACTTTGTTTCTCCGTCGTTGATGTAAAGAATGCCGAGCGTGCTTTTTCCGCAATGGCTTGTGATCGTACTGCCCGCGATCGTTTCGAAAATGTTCTCGGGCGCGAAACCGAATTTTATGAGCTTGTACCGCACCGCGTTTACAACGTCCTCGTCGGCGTACGTGTGTGTGATAAATACGCGCGTCAAGTCCGGGCGGTCGTATTTTTCGAGGGTGTTATCCACGTATTTCATTACGTTCTTGGCAAAATTGCCCATATATTTGCGCGCGACGGTGATATTTCCGTCGATAAGCTGCAATGCGGGCTTTATCGAAAACGCTTTTCCGAAAAACGCTGCAAGCCCGCTGCACCGCCCGCCTTTGTACAAAAATTCCAAGGTGTTTATTATGAACGACGCCTGCAGATTTGTTTTGCGTTTTTCGAGAGTTTGGACTATGGTTTCGGCATCTTCGCCGCGATCGCGCAGATCTGCGGCGGCGAGCGCGAGAAGTCCGGTACCCGACGACAGCGAAAGACTGTCTACCGCGTACGCGCCGGGTATTTCTTTCGCGGCGAGTGCCGCATGCTCGTATGTAGAGGATATTTTGGAAGAAATCGTAATATGAACGACGGAATACCCTTTCTCGGTGAAAGAAGTGAAGTATTCTCGAAAATCTTCTATAGAACGCGCCGCCGTTTTCGGCAATGTTTTGTTTTTGTTGTAGTAATCGAATATCATTTGCGGCGTAATGTCCACATTGTCGAGGTATTGATTGTCACCAAGCCCGACGAACAGAGGAAATTCGCCTATATCGTGCGTTTTGAACAAGTCGTTGAGGTCTGCCGCACTGTCTGCGGAGATGATCACTTTGGATTTTTCTTGCATTTTATCACCTGTGTCAGATTATATACAGTAATTTCGCGATGATTTGTCCGAAGTCGAACGTGCCGTATTCGCTGCGGCTGTCTTTGGATACGTTTCGGTTATCGCCGAGCACGAAAACGTGATTGTCCTCTACGATACGTATCGCCTTTTTGACTTCGCCGTTCAAATCGTTTATGTCGGTGCCGAGAATCGGAATATACCGTACCACGGATATGTGTGTAAACACGCTGTGCGCGGTATTTTTGCCGTCGGGAATCATGTCCTCGGCAATATACGGTTCCTCGGCTAACGAGAAAGTCGTTTCGCCGTTTCGGCAAATATAAAGATCTACTTTTTCGTTATCTTCGGTGCGCATGAACAGCACTCTGTCGCCGCCTTTTGCGATAACGCGCTTGATTATGCGGTGTTCTTCCTCGCCTTCTTTTGCGGTATTTATCACCACTATATCGCCGTAATCGACGTCCGAAAACACGCGTTGACACAAACAGTATTGGTCGTTGAGAATAGTTTTTTCCATACTGTTTCCAATGACGGGAATTATCGTTATAAACGTAAAAACTACATTATATAGTAGTGTAAATGCAAGAACCGCACAACAGAATACGTAATAAACCGATAATTTGCGAGTATATAAGTCGTCGTTTATTTGCTGTTTTTCCATTTATACCCAAAGTACCGAGCCGATAGTGAATTCTTCGTCGGACGAAAATTCCAATGTAAGTATTTTCGACCAATTACACAGCGTGCCGTAATCGCTCTTGAAATTGTTGTGCGCGAGCGAAAACTTGTGCCAATCTTCGGCGTTGGCTATGTCTACATAGCAAGAATATTTGTTTTCGCCGTCGTTTACTCGTATCGTGACCGTTTGCGGTTTGCCGGCGAGCATGATTTGAAGCAGTGTGTCGGTAGGAACCTTGAACAGCGGATCTCCCGGTTTGAACGTCACGAGATTTTTCGTGTCGCTCGTCACCCCGTCGATACCGTAAGGTCCTTGCACAAGCCGTATCGTGCCGCCGTTTTGTGTCGCCCAACAGTCTGTGCCCATACTGCCGTCGTATATCTTGCGGTGCGCAATGCCCGCCCGCGCCGTAACGCCGAGCGACTTGGGCATAACCATAAGTAACGGCGACGAATGTACCGTACCGTCGTCGTCCGTAATATTCGCGAACGCATAAATAGGACGGTCGCTCTGACAAACATTTATTTGTGCCATAAACTTGTTGTTCCCGAGGCTTATGGTCTTTATATTCATCCAACTGCGGTACGGCGACGGCGTGTCGCAAAACGATACGTATAACGACGGCTTATACGTCTTGCCGCTACTCTGTTCGCCGTCCTCCTCGGACTGTTCGTCGCCGTCGATAGTTATATTATAATAAAGATTTCCGTCCGAATTGGAGGCTGTTATTTGGGGGCGCAGTTTGTTTACGGTGCCGTTTGCGGCATTTTGGAGAAATTTATCGAGTGCGGGACATGCCGTCACGATAGAAGAATGGAAGCCGCGTTCTATGATCCTGAAATGCACGAGCGATTCGGTTACGCACGCGAGTGCGGATATTTCGTCAATCGAGCCGTCCTCGTCGTTGGAAGATACCGCCATGAACAGCGGCACCTTGCTTATCGGCGCGTATGCATAGTTATCGAGCGAAGCGTGATAGTTGATTATCGCGTTGCCCTCGCCTTTGACGGTCGGCAATATATTCAGTAACGTCGCGCATGCCGTCAGTCCGTCGTCGAACGCCGTCAGCTTGTATACCGTCGATCCGCCGAGTCCCGCTCCCACCGCAAAAATCTTGCTGTCGTCGTACAGTCCTTTTAGCAGCAGTGCGGCGCGCCGTGCGATACATGTCCAAATGTACCACCGCGTGTATTTCTCGTCGGATGCTATATCGAATTCTTTGATGCCTATGCTGTTACAGCCGACAAGCGATTTGGGATATAACGTATACCTCGCGTTTTTGTCGTTTTTGCCGAGATAGTCAAGCTCCGCGACTGTGTACCCGCTGTCGAAAAGCAGATCGCGGATCTTATCGGAAAGCTCCGGCTCGCGGCACGGCAAATACAGTATCACGCCCTTCGGTGCGGGATTTTCGTAAATTTTGATATATGCACGCACTCGACCGTCAACTGTAGTATAGCCGTCGAAGTAATATTCTTTGACGGTCTTGCCCGCTTCGGCTTTTTGGGAAAGAGGATAGGAATTGAGCGGCAGTGTCGCTACATCGTAGTCTTTCCATAAATTGACAGGACTTGTAATATCCAAAATCCGCACCACCGTGTAAATTTTCTCTATTATATATCATATCGTGCCTTTTGTCAAGCACTATTCCGTGTAAAATTTCCCGCGCCGAGTGCGGTGCGCGCCGCGTTTTTAATACTCTCGCCTACCGACGATCGGGCGAAAATTGCCGATTTTCGAGCTTTTTCCGCAATTTTCGATAATTACTCGCGTCGCTTTTGCTATGCGGACGCAAATCGTACGCGACCGCAGAACAGCCGTTTCGGTATTTTATTTCCGATTTTATATCCTCGCAACACGCCCGAACATTATTTGCTATTCGCTTGACTTTTCGCATTGCGCCGTTTATAATAGAAAAAAAACACCACGGAGAATTAACTATGGCACCTGTAAGAAAAGGCGGTTTGGGACGCGGGCTCGGCGCATTGTTGAGCGATATCGAAGAAGAATCGGTCATAAGCTCGATGGACACGTCGGAAATGCTTTTGACCAATATCGTTCCCAACGTAGATCAGCCGCGCAAGCAGTTCGACGACGAAGCACTCAACGCGCTCGTACAGAGCATTAAAAAGCACGGCGTTATTACCCCGCTCGTCGTTACCCCTCGCCCCGACGGCAAATATCTTATAATTGCGGGCGAACGCCGTTACCGCGCGGCAACCGCCGCAGGGCTTGTGTCCGTTCCCGTTTGCGTTCGTGAGTGCACGCCCGTGCAAATCGACGAACTGTCGCTCATAGAGAACATTCAGCGCGAAGACCTCAACCCCATGGAAGTCGCGCGCGCAATCAAAAAACTCATGGACGATTACGGATATACCCAAGAGGAAGCCGCCGAACGTATCGGCAAAGCGCGTCCTACCGTAGCGAACCTGTTGCGCCTAATGGACTTGAGCGAACCCGTGCAGAAGCTCGTCGAAAACGGCAATCTTTCCGCCGGGCACGCCCGCTGTCTGGTAGTTGTTTCGGACCCCGCATTGCAATTCGAGCTTGCGGAGAAAGGCAAAGACGATAAAATGAGCGTTCGCGAGTTTGAAAAGCTCGTAAAAGCGACGATCAGTCCTAAAAAGAAGGTAGAACCGCCCAAACAAAGCCTCGAGCTTAAAGATATGGTCGTGCGCATGCAACGCACGTTCGGCACGAAGGTTTCGCTTCTCGGAAACGACAACAAAGGACGCATTTTTATAGATTACTATACCCCCGACGACCTCGCTCGGCTGGAAAGCATGCTGGCGTACCTCGAACAAAACTACAAAAACTGATGTTCCACGTGGAACATATCATTCGAGCCGAACCGCAAATGTTCCACGTGAAACATTGTTGACGGCAAGAATACCGCAATGTTCCACGTGAAACATACGAAAATAAGCCATATTCCGTGTTCCACGTGAAACAAAAGCACCGCCGATCGAACGGCGGTGCTTTTGTTTCGGTATATGCGGGTATGATCAACATTCTTTTTTGCGACCGACGTCGGTATTGTCCTGTTTGCGGTTGCGAAGGGCTTTAACGGGGTGTTCGGCTACCGTAAAGCGGTAATCTTCGCCGAATTCGGCAATATAGCTGTCGATGACTTTGTGGCTCGCGACGTTGGACGGTGTTTTATTTACCGCGGAATTGTACTTGAAATACTCGTAATCGTCGGGCACGTTGCAAATATCGGTGTATTCCTCGAGCACCGCGGTATTGTTGACGGTGTTTTTGAGAATATTGCGGATATAATGCTTATTCTTCTCGCAGTTGTTGTTGAACGTGAGCAGCGTGGGGAATTCCGCGTTGGGGATAACTTGCGCCCATTCCTTGTTTTCGTACTTTTCGAGCAGGTGCGCGGCGTAATGCAGGTGCGAAAGCTCTTGCTCGAAGTGCGACGTCCATATTTTTTTGGCGACGTCGTTTGTTTCTTCGCTCATTGCGGAGTAGTACAGATAGCACTCGCAGTATTCGTGCATGAGCAGACACTCGAGCCAAGTGGTGGACGGATCCATAAGCGATTCGTACTGCGATACGTGTTGTTCTTCGATCATGCCGATTTCGAGGAACAGCTTGCGTCCTATGTCGGACGCTGGATAGAACGTGCCGAGATTCATATAGAAGTTCATCGTTTGCTGTTCCGCCGCCGTGATTATCATGGTGTGCAGTTTCGTCGCGAGCGGTGCGTCGGGCGTTACGGGGCGACGAACGTCGTCGAACGGGTGACGGTGCTCGGAGATCGTCGGTCTGCCGGGCATGATCTCGGTATAGCTGCCGACGAGGCGTTCGCCCGAGATGCCTTGTTCCATTTCGAGAAGATCGCTGAAGCGGTACAGGTGGTCGAAATCTTCGAGGAGCGCGAAGTCGAGCGCGGCTTTTACATATTTGTTCTTTTCGGTTTGGGCGAGTATCGCGGTGAGATCCACTGCGAGTTGCTCGTACGAGATGGTTGTTTCGAGCGCGGTTTCGTCTTTGGGCTTAAAAAATGAAATACGTTTTTGCTGTTGCTGTTCGAGTCTGCGCAGGAAAGCGACGTCGCGACGCAGGTTGTTGTCGTTGGTGTGGCGGGCGAGCTGGTGCATGAACCAGGCTTCCTCGAATTCCGCACCGTTAAGCAAAATCGTGCGCACTTTAGTGTACGCGTCTGCATCGTTTTTGTCGTACGCGGTGGGATAAAGTTTCTTCCAATCGCCGACGCACTTGTCGATTTTGCAGGGTTTCTCGTTAAAAGGATTCATTATGCCTCCGATCGGCTTGCAAATATTTTTATTTTGATAATTGTTTTATCGCGCGCAAGCCTCGGAAAAGAGTATGGACAACACGCGCAAGATTTAATCAATTTATACGAAACAGTTGCTTTTTTTGCGAGTATGGGGTAAAATAATATCATGAAGTACCGTAACGGCAAAAAGTTTAATCGGTTATACGGAAGAAAAATAAGCGTCAAATTCGTTGTGTTGACGCTGGTTTTTTATTTGTTGGCGGCAATATTGTGGTACATAATCGCGGCAGTTTCGCCGTATATGAATACCGTGGAGGTCGGTCGAGAAGCGGCGGCAGCCGTTACTCGCGAAGCAATGTCGGCGACGGCTGCGGAAATCGCCCGCGATGAGAAAGATAAAGAACGCGCGTTTCTCATGCCGTCGGGCGCGGATTCGTTCTACAGACGGTTGCGGCTCGTCGAGGACGCCCAAAAAAGCATAGATTTCATGGTGTACGATTCGTATGAAGAAGAATATACAACGATTTTCTATACCGCACTGCTTCGTGCCGCCGATCGCGGCGTAAAAGTGCGCATCCTCGTAGACGGCAAGATGGGCGTGCTTAACGGCTCGCTCTCGCAAATCGGCACATTGTTACAAAATCATAACAATATTGAATTTTACTATTACAACGGGGTGAATATAGCCGATCCTGCGGGGCTTTTCGTGATGATGCACGACAAAGTTATGCTCGTGGACGGCAGTATTGCGATAGTCGGCGGCGTAAATATGGGCACGTCGGCGTTCCTTTACAATTTCGATATGGAAGTCATGATAACCAACAGCGGCGCAGAGGGCTGCGCCGGGGCTGTAAAGCGATATTACGACGACATGACGGTGAGTAGTCTTGCGCGACATATCGTGTCACAGAACGCAAATTACGAGGTAAAAACACAATATATAGATGATTTCGAACGGTTTTTCGCGGCGAGCGGATACGCCGAAACGAAAATCGACTATTCGGCTTTGGGCGTGCCCGTAAATAAAGTCACCTATCTCACAAACGGCGCGGAGGGCAATAAAAAACAGCCGATAATTTATAAAGCACTGTGTAATTTGGGCGCAAGTTCCAAAAAATCGACGTTTGTCACGCCGTACACATTGCTCGAAAACGATAAGAAAAAGGATATTATAGCGATTGCGGCGAAGAACGACGATTTTCGGCTCGTGACAAATTCGCTGTACAATACGCGAAACGTCGCGTTTGCGGACTACTATTATTCGCGAAAATCGTACTTGACGGGAGATATTACTATATTCGAGTATCAGGCGGAGAACCAGTTGCACGCAAAAATGTACACTTTCGACGATAGATTTGCCGTGATCGGCTCGTTTAATCTCGACGAACGCAGTTGCCATATTGATACAGAGAGCGTCGTGGTCATAGATTCCGAGGAGTTTACGGCGATCGTGAACGAATATATAGACGAAACGTTCGTAAAAAACAGCCTGCAGGTAGGCGCGGATAACGAATATATGCCTTCGGATACCGTATCCGCACACGAAGTACCGCAAAATAAGCGTATATTATACGGTTTGTATCGCGCGCTCGGCATAGTCCGCTGCTTGATTTGACCGCGCTTTGAAGGAAAACACCGTTTTATAGGCAGATCTCGACATCGAAGAACAATATCCGATCGTACGGCGTGCGGTCGGATATTGTTTTGCGTGCAAAAACCGAAGAAATAACGGGGTACGGTCGGGCGGATCGTTTAGCCGCTCGGTGACGGAAACTTCGTCGCAAAACGACGGAAACCTATCGCAGTGTAAAACGTCGTCGCATGCGAAACTCGAGCCGTGTCGGTTTTGCAGTGCGACTCAAAATTCTCGGTATGTCGTTTCACCCGCAAAGCCCCCGTTACGCCCGAAAACACCGCGTCACGCGTCGTCGGGACTTCTATTGCAGTAAAAAATCGCCGATCTTACATTGAATAGTTGAATATGACGAAAATCTATACAAAACCTACGGTTTAGTTGAGTTTTCGTGTATGTAAAAACCGATCAATTTTTCGATCGCGACGAATGGGAACGTCGGCATTTTTCCGAAAATCGGTATATTATCCGCAGAAATACACATACAGACGGTGTGCGGCATATATTGCATGGATAATGGGGCGCAGAGCGGCGATAACTCGGCATTGAGCGCGTTTGAGGGCGGGGAACGCGCAAAAACCGTCGGCGACGCGTGAAATCGGTCGATCGCACGCATTTTTACGATTTTTCGGTTTGCGCGTGGAACATGGAGGATGAAAATGTTTGCGAAATTTCCAAAACGGGCAATTTCGACAAAAATCCAAAAATTTGTCATACTTATATTTTTATACATGATGGCGAAGCAGGACGAAATGTCGTCGATCGAATCGTCAAATTTTCCGCGCTCACGTGTCGCTAAACCGAGGGTTTAGCAAATCAAGATTTTTCGGTGTTTTCGACGGCGTGATTTTGCGGGCTTGAAGGAATATCGCGACGCTGTTGACGAAAATTATCGCGCGACAGCGTCGACGCTTGACAAACGCGGTGCGGTTTAGTATAATGGTTACAGGAGAACGGTTATGAACTTATTTTGCAATGTGTTTAACGATCCGAGCAGTCCGTGGTATTACGTGATAGGCGTGCTGTTTTTGCTTTTGGTATTCGGCGCGCTCGCGTTGTATATTGTGTTTTCCAAAAAACTCAAGAAACCGAACGGCGAAGAAAATAAAAGTGCGGACGCGGCGAAAAACCCCGAAAGTCCCGACGGCGCGAATAGCGCGGATAAGTCGAGCGCGGAAAATTCGTCGCAGTCGAACGAGGAGATCGCGCCCGAGACCGATATACCCGATTCGGACAAATCGAAATAGATTACAAAACAATCGCTTCGAGATCGAGGCGATTTTATTTTTGAAAAAATTTAACCCATGCGAAAATTATGTAGCGGCGTTTGCGTATAATTTTAATGCAATGAATTTGCGCGTATAATATTCGACGGGCGACACAAACTATAATAGCAAGGGCAAACGTTACGAAAGAGAAATCGGTCGATAAAACAATCACCGCAAATCAGCGAGTATTTCGACTAAGGAAGATACGCCCGAGCAACAAATATCGGTATGCTATGTACAAACCGAAATATACAATGCTCACCGCATTGTCGGTTTGTACACGGCTTGACCGAAAAGGAGGGGAAGCATGGCTAACACGAAAAAGACTGAAAGCAAGAAAAGCGGCACGCGTTGCTGCAGCTCCAAGAAGTCGAACACCGTCGAGTCGAACAGCAAGAGCCGTACGACGAGCAAAAAGTCCGGCAACAACTAACAACCGAATACATTAAAATAGAAAACCGACCGAATCGGTTTTTTATTTTTTGCGAATTTAGGAAGAATAAAATAATAGAGCATCACTATCGACCGAGAGATTTTCCGTTGCGGTTTTGCGGGCGTTTGCGGCGGGCAATGAGATCTCTCCGCCCTATGATTACGGCACATAAACAGAGGTTCGCGAAAAAACACAAAAAACTCTGTCATTTCGACCGAACGAGCGAAGCGAGTGCGCGGAGAAATCTCATGCGATGAGTATGTCTTTATCAGTATTAAATTAGAATAGATTTCTCCGCTGCGCGGCTGACGCCGCTACGGTCGAAATGACAAATGGGTGGCGAGTTCGACGCGAGCGGTCGAAAAAGCGTGCGCACATGCGGTCGGCAAAGAGATCCTCACCCTATAAAATATGACAAGTGTGTTTTATATAGTCATGCCAAATAACTTGTCATTTCGAGCGCAGTCGAGAAATCTCGTGCGGCGAATAATTGTTATAAACATTCCGAAATATAGAAATATTTTTTTGTAATTAAATCGGGGGAAATATATTTTATATGGAATTTTTTCGTGCATGAAAATATACCGTAGGATCATATATTCGATTATAAGCAGTGTACGAGTGAGAAACCATACAATCGAAATCGGCGAAAAAGCGATGGAAACGTGATTTTATATGCCGCAAGCGCGAATTTTTGGGCAAAATAAAATAAATCGAAAAATAACGTAAAATCCGAAAAACAGAAAAAATTATTTTATGCGGCGAAAAGCATATATAATTATTTTATAGCAAAAAACGACGCGGAAAAACGGAATTAAATTTACGCAAAATACATATTCGATACGGGTAAAACACGGTTGTGAAAAATTCGGTTACTTACGTCAAAATCGTTGACAAGCGGATATTATAGGCGTATAATGAATTCGGATGCAGGGGCGCAACGGATGTTGCTGAGATGTTGCATTTACATGCACGGTCCCTTTGAACCTGTGAGTTAGTACTCGCGTAGGGAGCCGTCGAATATTTTCGGGTTTTATGCGTTTGTACTTTCGGGTAGGCGCATTTTTTTGTGTCGCTGTATTCGAAATACATTTTACGGAGGCAAAACCGTGTTACAAGACATCAAGAACTACTTTGCAAACTTCGACGGGGCGACGAATATCTGCCGCACCGTCGCGCTATGGCTGTGTATAGTTTTGCTGATCGCGTTTATTGCGACAAGACTGTACATACTCGCGCTCGGCAAGAAATCGAAAAAGTACGGTGCGGACGAGCTTGCGGTCGCGTCGAAAATAGTGAACGGCGCATGGATAATAATTGCGCTGCTCGTCGCGGTCGGGCTGATAGTCACATTCTCGGCGTGTTATTTCGTCGGGGTCGCGAACGGCGACGAGGTGATACAGCCGATATTGTTCTATCCGTTGCTCGTCGCGGTGCTCGCCGCCGTCGGCAGTGCGATCGCGCTTTTCGTTAAGCCGATAAAACTTACGAAGATAATCGCCGCGGCGGTTTGCGGCAGTGCGTTCCTCGCGGTGCTCGTTTGTATGATCGTGTACTATGCGAGCGGCGATGCGGGCGAAGCGTTGAGCAATATCGGACTGTATATAAGCGCGGTCGTCGTTGTCGCGGCGGTGGTCGTGTTTGCGGTCTTGGCGGACAGGAAAAGCGGCGCGTTCGATACGCGCACAGTCACTTTCGCGGCGATATGCGTAGCAATGTCGTTCGCGCTGTCGTACGTGCGCATATTCAGAATGCCCATGGGCGGTAGTATAACATTCGCGTCTATGCTGCCGCTCATGCTGTTCGCGTTCATGTTCGGCAGTCGCAAAGGGGTGCTTGCGGGACTTGTTTACGGAATATTACAGGCGGTGCAGGATCCGTGGATAATCCACCCCGCGCAGTTCGTGCTCGACTATGCGGTGGCGTTTGCGGCAATCGGACTTACGGGCAGTATTCGCGATCTCGGACTGTTCAAGGGCAGAATGCGCACGCAATTCGTGCTCGGCGCGTGCATAGCTTGCGCGTTCAGATTCATGGCGCATTATTTTGCGGGGGTGTTCGCGTTCGGCATGTACGGCGCGGAGTTCGCGGAAAGCTACAATATGCCCGCGCTCGCCAACGAATACTTCTATTCGTTCGTTTATCAATGCATGTTCCTCATTCCCGAACTCGCCGTCGTGCTCGCGGCGAGCATGCTCGCGTTCGCGTCGAAAAATTTCCGCAAGCAAATAGACTTTTATTCTAATGCGGCGCACGGACAAAAGCCGCCCGCGACCGAACCCGCCGTGGCGACGGAGAACGCCGAATAATTCAAAACGCATATCGAATATTTACTAAAAGAGCTTGCCGTTCGATCGGACAAGCTCTTTTTCGTGCCGAAGATTGACATGAATGCGGTTTTGTTATATAATTACCGTATGACACGGCACGAGTTGATCGAATTTGTAAAAACGCTTTACCCGCAGATATCGTGGGGCGATGACGGAAAAGCGTATAAAAACACCGCGGAACAGCGTCGGCTCGTCGAGCTGAAAAAATGCCGTAATTACAATTACGGTAAAGAATTGCGTCGCGCCGTCGAGAGCAAAGGGTATATCTTCATCAACGAAAACCGAGCGCAAGACGCCTGCTTCGAATATCGCGTGCTGTGCGAAAAAGTCACCGACATTTTGGACGACGACAGGGAATTGCTCGCGAGCCTCGGCGGCGCGAAAACGGAAGTGCATATTTTCGTGAGTAAAATAATAAATGTTTTCACGGCGTTTTGCTTGCGGACGGAACTCGAAACGAAGGAAAACGGCGAGGTGTGGACGTTTGAAGAAAAGCGCGGGTTCGACGGCGATGCGGGAATAATTTTCGATGCCGTGCGCGAATGTTTGACTGCACGGGACTGCGAGTATATCGACGTCGAGGAAACATACGGCATTGTGCCGGGCATCGGAACCGAATTTACCGCCCGCGGCGAAACGACGCTTTTTCACCTGTTGTTCACGCCGATGCACGAACATTGCGAAAAGAAAACGGTAATATAAAATCCGTTCGGAAAACTATATTATTCGTTTTCGTGAACGACGATCGGCAGGTCATTGCCGAATTTTCATAAAATTCCACATGAACGCGAAATGCTATTTTATTCGGTATCTGTCCGCATACAGCGTTTTTGCGAGTTCGGTGTAATGCTTGACGAAATCTGTTTTCGCCGCCGTGTAGCCGTCGCGGTCGTGCTCGAACTCGCGGGCAAGACCGATTTTCAGTTTTTCGTATTCTTTTGCGACGTCGGGATTGTCGAGAAGGTAATCTCGAAAATACAGTTCGTCGTTGTCGCCCGCAAACCGCAAATGCAGGTGAAAGACTTTATCGGCGAAACCGCGCTCGGTATAGCCGAAGTTAAAAGATACGCGCGTATCCGATTCCGACATTTTCAAAAATCCGATTTTTTCGATTTCGGCGGCGACCGCTTTTATGCCTTTATCGCGCGGAATTTCGACGAGAATATCGACGATTGGTTTTGCTTGAATGTTAGGTATTGCCGTACTGCCTATGTGACAAATATGCAAAATATCGCGGTTTTTTAACTTTTCCGTCAAGAATTTTTGCATTTCCGCATAGTTTTGCGCCCAAACCGCATTGTGCGGTTCGAGAAAAATAGGGAATAATTGCCATAATTCTTGCAATGTCATTTCCGAAAGTTTTTTGCCCATAATCGTCCTTTTTAACTCGATACGAAATTTACAACCATACCGTCATTTCGTTTTGCGCACTCATTTTCAAGCCTTCGACCGCAAAATTTCATTTACCGTATTTTCGACATAATCGACAGGAACGTCCATGCGTTTTGCGACTTGTTCTTTTGTCATGCCTGCGTCGAGAAAACGCTTACAGACAAACCGCATGTTTTCTCCGATTTCGATTATATTTTTGTCGGGATCGTAAAATCGAACCACGCGTTGTCCCCAACTGTGTTCTTTGACGGGGTGGACGTAATCGAGATCGAGCTTTTCGATGCGTTTCGCAAACGCGTCGAAATCGTCGACCTCGAAGTATATTTCGAAATTGTTTCCGCCGAATGATATATTGTCCGTTTCGATAAACTCTCGATACGATTGGAGCGTTTGCAACGCCAATCCGCCGGATAAAGTTTTGTTTGCGCCGAAATCGGCAACGACCGTCAGCCCGAGAACGGTTTCGTAAAAACCGACCGATTTGTCCAAATCGGCAACGACGAGCATCGTGCTTGCTATTTTCATGTATTACCTCGCAAAAGTCGTGTTCGACGTTTCCGATCACGAAAATCGGCGTTGTGGAACATTAGTATACACGTAATTATACCGTAATCGGCGTAAAAAGTAAAGCAAAAGAAAACCCGCGCGGCAAAGAGCAGTTCTTGCAGAGATTAAAAAGAGCAAAGACAAAAGCGAACTTCTCATAGGGAATAAAAAACTAAATTTTTTAGAGTTGCACTTTCAAGCGAGG
>CAJUKG010000007.1:0-48991 GCA_910586925.1 uncultured Christensenellaceae bacterium
CTGCCTGTCATTTCGACCGAAGCGCGAGGCACGAAGCGCGCAGCGGAGAAATCTCCAAACCGCGCAATAAACCACAGTAACGCTTTATTGCGAAGCGGACACGCAAAACAAATTTATGGACGAAAAAAGATACTACGTATACATACTGTCAAACCACTCGAACACGACTTTATACATCGGCGTTACGGGCAATATAAATCGTCGCATGTACGAACACAAAAACGGACTTATAGACGGGTTTACTAAAAGATACAATGTCACGAAATTAGTCTACGCCGAATACTGCGCAGATGTCAAAGCCGCAATAGAACGCGAAAAACAGCTCAAACGATGGCGGCGCGAAAAGAAAAACGAATTGATAAATTCGATAAATCCCGAATGGAAAGATTTAACCGAAGATTAAACAAACAGATTTCTCCGCGCACTCGCTTCGCTCGTTTGGTCGAAATGACACGGTACTTGAATTGTACTCTCTTATTCTCTAAATACGTGTCGTCCTGTCGCGTCCCTATTATCTCGACTGCACGCGACGAACCCGCTCCCGCCTGTCATTTCGACCGAAGCGCGAGGTACGAAGCGCAGAGCGGAGAAATCTCTTACGTTTTTATGTTTCTATTCTAATCTACGTGTCTTATTAGATTTCTCCACGCACTCGCTTCGCTCGTTTGGTCGAAATGACACGGTACTTTTATACTTATCTATCCTGCGGAGTAAGTTCTTTCAGATCGTCGGGCAACGTTATACTCGTCGAGCCTATATCGAAAATGCAAAGCGATTCGCGCGAAGTTTCCTTTGTCTCTTTCTTTTTATTCTCGTATAATTCGTCTTTGTGCATGGCGATAAACCTGCCGTCCGCGATCTTAACGACCGTTTCGCTTTTGTCGATAATATCGTCATCTTCGTCGTCATCTTTTTTATACACGTAACCTTTATAATACCCGCTGTATTCCATTTCGTCGTAACTGTCGCCGAACTCCGAAGTCCACGACTTTACAAGCCTGTTCAATATATTGTAACTATCGCCGTTTATTTCGGTATAGCATTCCCACTCGCCGCTCTCGGAGTCGTAAGCGTACACGTAACAAAGCCCGTTATACTCGGTCGAGCGGATATAATACGCCTCGAGTTCCTCGGTTTCCTCCTCGCCGTCCTCGTCGCGCGCAACGGCTTTCGCTTGCACGTACACATTGCCGTCCGCGAATTCGTAAGTCGTTTCCGTTTGGAACGCACCGTCCTCGTCCTCGCTCTCGTCCGTCATGTACACCGAGAAATTATCGACGTCCGAAAAATCGAACGCTTCGCGCCACTCATCCGCCGTCACTTCCTCGCCGCGGACAAGATATGCGTTCGCAAACAATCCCCCGCCGCCGCAACCGACAAACGACGCCATGACCGCACCGACGAGCATCGCGCCGATAATTCGCTTTATTCTTCCCATTTTCTTACCTCGATAATTTATACGCTTTACCCGTTGTAAACATACTTCCACTTGTCTACGCTGAAAAGCCCTTTATGGTTGAGCTTGACATCGGGAATGACTATCAGCGTGAGGAAAGAGAGGAGCATGAACGGCTCTATCTGCTTGTTATAATCCATGCGCTCGAGCGCGGCAAGAAGTTTTTTGCGCGTCGCGATCGCCGCATCCGCGGGCATGTCCGTCATAAGCCCGGCTATCTCGAGCGGGAGCTTGCCTATCACTTCGCCGTCCTTGACTACGACGAGTCCGCCGTCCGCGCCGAGTTCGTTCACGGCGAGCATCATATCGCGGGTATTATCGCCGAGCACTGTAATGTTATGCGCGTCGTGCCCGACCGTCTGCGCGATCGCGCCCCCTTTCAGTCTGAACCCGTCCACATAGCAATGTCCGATCGCACCGCTCTTTTTGTGCCGTTCGATACAGCACATCAAGTTAAGCCCGTCCTTTTTCGTCGCCGTCGCCGCTTCCGTTACGACGGTATCGGGCGAAACGCGCATGACCGTCATGCCGGGCTTGAACTCGAAATCCAGATCGCGTTCTGCGATCTTTTTGATATGCACGCTGCCGTAAAGCGGCTTCGCATCGGCGGGCTTCACGTCGAACAGCGGTGCGCCGTTCTCGGCGACGAGCTTGCCGCGATAATATACCTTTTCGACTTTTTGCGCTGCGTCGTCGCCGCATACCGTGAAGTTCGCGGTATAGCCGGGCGCGATCGCGCCGCATTTCTTTATCCCGTACGCTTCGTACGCATTGAGCGACGCTATAGTCACCGCGTCGATAGGCTCCATGCCGCACTCGACTGCGAGCCGCACCGCGTTCCCGATCGAACCCATGTTCTTGAGGTCCTCGATATTCCTGTCGTCGGTGCAGAACAAAAACCTGCGCAGATTGCGCTTATTTACCGCTTTTATGAGCGTTTTGAGATTGCGGGTCTGACTGCCTTCGCGGATAAGCACGAACATGCCTTTGCTCGTTTTTTCGAGGGCTTCCTCGACGCTTTCGCACTCGTGGTCGGTGAGTATGCCGCCGCAAAGATACGCGTTGAGCGCGTTGCCGCCGACGTTAGGCGCGTGCCCGTCGATGATTTCCGCCGCGCCGAGCTTTTTGAGAACGTCATCGTCGCAACCGATGACGCCGGGATAGTTCATCATCTCGCCCAGTCCGAAAAGTCCGTATTTCGCGATGATCCGCTTCACGTCGTCGCCGTCGAGAACGCAACCCGACATATCCTCGCCCGTCGCGGGCACGCATGACGGCATCATGAAATGCACGTCCGCGGGGATCCCCGCCACGTCGTTTATCATGAACTCGATGCCCGCTTCCCCGCACACGTTGGCTATCTCGTGCGGATCGGCATTGAACGCCGTCACGCCGCGCGGCACGGCGAGCTTTAAGTACTCGCTCGGTCGCACCATCACCGATTCGAAATGCAAATGCGCATCGTAGAACGCGGGAATGACGTATTTGCCCGTACCGTCGACTTCCGTTTCGCCGTCGTACTTCCCGACGCCCGCGATCCTGTCACCGACTACGGCGACGTCGCCGTGCATATACACGCCGTTGAACACGTCCGCAACCGTCGCGTTCTTTATCACAAGGTCGGCTTTCTTCCGACCCGCAGCAACATCAATCAAATTCTTCGGCATAACGACCTCTTTATGTAATCGCAATCGCGATGATATGTTTATTCTATCACCAAACGCGGAATTTGTCAACAGTGCGCAATGAAAAACGCGTCCGCATTTTACGAACGCATAGCTTTCCCGATTATCGAATATCGTCGCGGACGCCGCGATCAAAGCCCCGCTTTACCGAAGAAAGTCTCCACCGCCTGCAAAAAGCTCTTTCGCCGCGAACGTGTGATCTTGATCTCGCGATTGCCGACGACGACGAACTCGCCGTGCACTCCGTTCACGTGCGCGAGGTTGACGATAAAACTGTTATTGCACCGCGAAAAACTTTCGGACGGCAACCGACATTCTATGCTGTCCATCGTGCCGTACAGGCAATACAGCTCGTCCGTCGTATTGACCACCTTTTTATGGTCTTGACTTTCGATATACACTATGGAGTCTATGGGCACGCGGTCCATGCCGTTCTCGGTGGAGAAAAGAATGTACCGACTGTTCTCGGCTTTGATGCGTTTGACGCAACGGTCGAGCGACGCGACGAACTGTTCGCGCTCGACTGGCACGGGCACGAACCCCGACGCGGAAACGGTATACCCCGCCACGGCGTCGTCTATATTCGCGGACATCAGAACGAGCGACACGTTCTTGTCCTTTTCTCTTATCATTTCCGCGGTCTTAAGCCCCGACATGTGCTTTGAATCCATGTCAAGTATTATAATATCGTAATCCGCGCTGTAATCGGACACGATATCTATGCCGTCCGTAAAACAAACGACGTTTATCTCTCCGCCGATATTTTGAAAATATCGTTTTACATATTCTTTTAAGCGATTACTTTGCTCGACGTCATCGGTAACAATCGCTATCTTCATACACACGTTCCTCGCAAATGCATTTCAATATAAGTCATAAAACAAAGGTCATAATCCGACTTATATACATTGTACCATGCGGGGGGGGGGGGGTCAAGCATTTTCGCGCCGTTTTGCACGATTTTCCCTGATTTTTTGCATTTTCGGAACGCGGTTGTGAACAATTCGCGTATAAATACATAGCGCGTGCGTTTCCGTACAATATAGTTTTCGCGATCGTGCACACCGAAAAAAATACCGCAAAACAAATCGGGCGCGCACCGCACTATTGTGCGCACCCGCCCGAAAAACAGTATTGCATATTCTATTACATATACGTGTACTTCTCGCCCGTCTTTTCGACCTTTACGCCGAACGGCTTCAGCATGGCGATGACGTCTGTCTGCGGCGACGCCGTTACCGTAAACGTCACGCAGTCCGCAAACACTATATTCTCCGCCGCGCAGCCCACATTCGACAGCACCGCCGCGACCTTTTTGTACGCGTCGCCGCCGCAACTCACGGAATACTCGCATACGCGCGTAGCAGTCGCCGTGCCGAGTTCTTCGATAAACTCCGCCGCGCTCGCTCTGTACGCCCGTGTCAATCCGCCCGCGCCGAGCTTTATCCCGCCGAAATATCTGACGACCGCGATCAGCGATTTAGTCACGCCCGCCGCCGCGAGCGCGGAATAAATGGGCTTACCCGCCGTGCCGTTCGGCTCGCCGTTATCGTCGTACCCGAAGTCGTCGCCCTTCTCGTCGGCGATGAACCCGTAACAAACGTGCCGCGCCGCGGGGTGATTTTCCTTGAGCTTCGCTATGATCGGCTTTACCTCGTCGCGCGACGCTATGTTATAGCCGTACGCGATAAACCGAGATTTTTTTATCACAAGCTCGCGCTCGCCCGTGCGCACGCAAAGCATTATCCGAGCACTACTTTGATCCGTGTCTTTTTGCCCTTTTGCAGCACGAACTCCGTGGCGGAAGTATAATCGCACACTTTGCCGTACACGTTATCCGCCTTTTTGTCGTCTATCTTGACGCCGCCGCCCTCTATGAGCCGCCGCGCCTCGCTCTTGCTCGCGCACACCTTGCACGCGACCATGACGTCCGTCACGAGCATGTCCGCGCCGCCCGCGATCTTTTCGGTCGGCATTTCCGACGAACCGCCCTCGAACGCCGCCTGCGCCTGTGCCTGCGCTTCGCATGCCGCCGCTTCGCCGTGTATGAGTTTGACCACTTCGTACGCGAGCCGTTTCTTTGCGGCGTTTATGCGCTCGTCGCGGTGCGCGCAAAGCTCTTTTATCTCGTCGAGTTCGACGTACGTAAGAAGTTTAAGACAGTTCTCCACTTCTTCGTCGTCCACGTTGCGGAAGAACTGATACATTTCGTACGGCGTGGTCTTGTTCGCATCGAGCCACAGCGCACCCTTTTGCGTCTTGCCCATTTTCTTGCCGTCTTTAGTTTCGAGCAGCGTGTAAGTAAGCGCGTATGCGTCTTTTCTCGCGACGCGACGAATAAAGTCCGCGCCCGCGAGAATGTTGCTCCACTGATCGTTGCCGCCTATCTCGAGCACACAGCCGTAGTCCTCGAACAACCGCAAAAAGTCATACGCCTGCATGGGCATGTAGTTGAACTCGAGGAAGCTCAAGCCCTTCTCGAGCCGCGTTTTGAAGCAGTCGGCGGTGAGCATCTTATTGACCGAAAGATACGCGCCGTAGTCGCGCAAAAAGTCAATATAATTGAGCTTGCAAAGCCAGTCCGCGTTATTGACTATACGCGCGGCGTTCTTGCCCTCGAAAGAAACGAACCGCGCGAGCTGCGGCTTGATTTTCTCGACGTTCGCCGCGATCGTTTCTTTTGTCATCATCTGCCGCATGTCGTTACGGTTGGACGGATCGCCGACCATTGCCGTGCCGCCGCCGACGAGAAGAATGGGTCTGTGCCCTGCCTTCTGCATGATGGACGCCGCCATGAGCGGAATGAAATGTCCTATGTGCAGGCTGTCTGCCGTCGGGTCGAACCCGCAATAGAAAATGACCGACTGCTCGCCGAGCAGTTTGTACAAATCGTCTTTGAACACCGTCTGCTTGATAAACCCGCGACGGTCGAGTATGTCGTAAACGTTTTCTTTCATGATAGATCCTCTTGACATATTCCCATAGTGTTTAGTACATTGTAAACCATTTTGCCGCAAATATCAACCGTTTTGCGCCGAGTGCCCACAAAATTTCCGCGGTCGCCGCCCAATCGACTTGATTTACCGCCGAAAATATTGTATAATGCGGGTATGGTAATAAGCGAGAAATTCATTCGGCAGCATACAGGGCTGAAAAATATCCTGATCACCCCGTCCTGCCGCTCCACGTTCGACGAGATCGGCAAAAACGACTTGATCGTCGCGCTCGAACAGCAATGCGGGTACGGACGCGGCGACCACACGTTTTTTTGTCCGTCGGGCGGGATATACATGGTACTGCGCGTGCAAGGTCTGTACGTCGACGCGCACACGCTGACCCCCACCGTAGGACTCGCCGTCCACGACGCCGCGCGTTCCATTCTCGGCGTGGAAACACAGCTCAAATGGGTGAACGACGTAATGATCTCGGGAAAGAAAGCGGTCGGGATTCTCTGCCGCTCGCCCCGCCGCGCAGAGTACCTCGTCGGTATCGGCATCAACTACAGCACGCCGCAGTCCGAGTTCGAAAAAGCGGGACTCGCAGACGTCGCCGCTTCGTTCGAAGCACCCGAAAACCGCGCATCCGCTTTCGTCACCGGTCTTGTCAACCGCATAAAACGCCACGCGCTCGCAGGCTTCGACCACGTGCGGTACAGCGCGCTGTGCATGAACGTCGGCAAAACGGTGGAATTCACTCACGACTCCACCCGCGTCCGCGGCTTTGCCGAACAAATCGCGCCCGACGGCTCGCTTATCGTCCGTATCGGCTCGGCGACCGTCGCGGTGGACGCAGGCGAAGTTTCGATAATCCGCAACGCCGAGTAAAAATTTACATAATACGAATCCCCCCGAACGACAGGCAATACCGTTCGGGGGGTATTTTATTCAATCGCTTATAGCAATATCTCGAGTACCGTGCTAAAATATCTCGGCGCGGCAATTATATTCTTTCTTTATCCGAGAGCAAGCACACGCCGACCATGTTGACGCCGGTATGCGCGCCGATGACGGGTCCTACCCAACCGACGCACACATCCGCTTCGGGGCAGATTTCTTTAAGCCGCGATTTCATTTCGTCGGCATACTCGCTGTCCGCGGACGGTATGTATACGCGCGCATTCGTCGTGCACGGCGAAAGATATTCTTTGAATCTGTCGCACATATACGACATGCCCTTGGACACACCTATCTTTTTCGCAACGACGGACAGTCCGCCGTTCTTGTTGATATTGAGTATCGGCTTTATGTTGAGAGCGGTGCCGATAACCGCGCTCGCGCCCGACACTCTGCCGCCGCGCCTTAAGTGCATGAGATCGGTGGGCATGAACCACACGCTGACGTGTTTGATAAACTCGGGCAGTTTTTCCGCCGCTTCCGCCGCCGTCGCGCCTTGATCGCGAAGCCGCTCCGCTTCGTCCACGACAATGCGCTGCACCACCGTCGCGCCGAGCGAGTCCACTACATACACCCGCTTGCCGTACTTGGCGTTGACCGTTTCAGCGGCTTTGCACGCGCTTTCGTAAGTGCTCGAAAGCCCCGACGACAGCGTGAGGTGAATAATATCCTCGTCGTATTTATCGCAAAGCGACGCGAAATATTCTTCGTGCTCGGCGACGTTTATCTGCGATGTAGTCGGCATCTTGCCCGCGCGGATCAGGTCATAGAAACCTTTGTAATCCTCGTCCTTCGTGAACTCGTCGAAATACGCGACGTCGTCTATCGTATAGACGAGCGGGCGGTACTCTATGCGGCGTGCTTTAAGCTCGTCGCGGAAAATGTCGCATGACGTATCGGTTGAAACAATGAAACTCATTTTTTACTCCTTGTTCTTTTGTGTGGTATTTGCGTTACCGCATGATTACTGTTTACGAATGTCGTCGGACAGGAACGACACGCCGACCGCGTTACAGCCCGTATGCGCGCCGATGACCGGACCTATCCAGCCGATGACCACTTCGCAGTCGGGACGGACCGCTTTGATTTTTTCTTTGAGCGTTTCGGCGAGATCGCTGTCCGCGCTCGCTATATAGACTTTATGCGTCGCTTTCGCCACCCGCTTTTTGAAAATATCGGTCATGGCGTTAAGCCCTTTCGTCGCGCCCAATTCCTTTTGCATGACGGACAACCCGCCGTCTTTATTTATGAGCAGTATGGGCTTTATGCGTAGCGCGGTACCGATAACGGCACTTGCACCCGACACTCTGCCGCCGCGCTTTAAGTGCATGAGATCGTACGGCATGAACCATGTCTGCATATGCTTGATAAAATCGTTTACCGCGACCACGGCTTCCGCCGCCGACATACCGAGATCGCGAAGCCGTTCCGCCTCGTCCACTACGTGCCGCGTCGCTATCGTCGCGCCGAGCGAGTCCACTATATAGACCCGCGTCCTGCCCTGCCGCGCATTGACCGCTTCCGCCGCTTTGCACGCGCTTTCGTACGTGCTCGAAAGCCCCGACGACAGCGTTACATGCACTATGTCGCCGTCGTACTTGTCGCAAAGCCCGTCGAAAAACTCCTCGTGTTCGGCGACGTTTATCTGCGAAGTTGTGGGCATTTTGCCCGCACGAATCTGATCGTAAAACGCCTTATAGTCGGCGTCGCGCGTCAGCTCGTCGAAATACGGAACGTCGTCTATCGTGTACACGAGCGGGCGGTATTCTATGCCCCGCGCTTTAAGCTCGTCACGGAAAATATCGCATGACGTATCGGTAGAAAGTGTAAAACTCATAATTGCCTCGTCCTCGGTTTTAACCGTTTGTCTTGTTGTGAAGTTTTTAATGTGTACGTCTTTTGTTATAAATATCTTCGTCGCGGATCGGCATGCGTCGACCGACCGTGAAAGCCCCGTCGCCGAATATCATTCTTCGCGAAGTTTATCGGATACAAACGTTATGCCGACCGCATTGCAACCCGTGTGCGAACCGATAACGGGACCGATGGGTGCGATTTCGATTTCGCAGTCGGGACGAGCGGCGCGCGCTTTCGCGAGCATCTCGTCGGCGAGATCGCTGTCCGCACTCGCTATGTAAACCTTGTGCGGCTTCTCCGCCGAATACCGTTTGAACACGTCGATCATGGCGGCGATGCCCTTGCTCGGACCGATCTTCTTTTGTTTGACTACAAGCGCGCCCACTTTGTCGAAATGCAATATGGGCTTGATATTGAGCGCGGTGCCGATATAAGCGGACGGACCGGACACTCTGCCGCCGCGCTTTAAGTGCATGAGGTCGTACGGCATAAACCAAGTGTGCAAGTGGTTGACGAAGTTCTCGAGAAACTCCACGGCGTCCTTGGCGTCCGCGCCCTCGTCGCGCAGCCGTTGCGCCTCGTCCACCACCTGACGCGTCGCTATCGTCGCCGCGAGCGAGTCCACTATATAAATATTCCTGCCCGTAGCTTCGTGTATGTTTTGAGCGACTTGCCGCGCGAACATCGGCGACGTGGTAAGACCCGAAGAAATGGTTATATGCACTATATCCCCTTCGTACTTCTCTATCATTTTGCCGAAGAACACTTCGTACTCGCTCATGGTGACTTGCGAAGTGGTAGGCATTTCGCCCGCACGAATTTTATTGTAAAAGTCCTTTATCTGATCGTAGTTCGTGAACTCGTCGAGATATTCCTTGCCCTCTATCGTGTAGTGCGTGGGTATGTATTCGATCCCGCGTTCCCGAAGCTCGCTGCGAAATATATCACACACGGTATCGGTAGATAATGTAAATGCCATAAGTATACTCCTTATTCGCCGCAATCGACATACGGTGCCGATCGAAGTCGCAGTGCGCCGCGTTTTGCGTCGCGCCCGACCACACACAGTATACAATACTTCTATCGAAATTCATACTGTTTTATGCCATAAACCCGTTTTGCGCCCTTAATCGAATAAAAAATACACTTATTTTGCTGTATGTGTCATTTTTGTAACATAGCACGGAGAAACTTTTTCTATATCTATGCCGTTATGGCAAATACTCACCGCGGAAGATTTCTCCGCTCGCTTCGCTCGGTCGAAATGACAAGTCGGGTTCGCGTCACAAGTGAAACAAACTTGTCATTCCGAGCGAATGCGAAGAATCTCGAATGACGACACCTTTTCCGACCCTTCCCGACCGCCCGCGCAAGCGTTTCGATAATTTATTACATTTTCTGCGCAATCCCGACAAAAGCAGTCCTTTTACGCACGTATGCGAAACTTGAAAGTATATCGGGAAAATGGTATAATTTTTATAAATCGGCAGGAAAAAAGGAGCTGACCATGAAAATCAGAGCAATGCTTTGCGACGACAACGAAGAATTTACCGCGGCGGCGAAGGCGCATTTCGCGACGTCCGACAAAATCGAACTGATAGACACCGCCGTCAACGGCAAAGACGTCCTCGAAAAACTCGAAACGGTGCGCCCCGACGTGCTGCTTCTCGACCTCGTAATGCCCACGCTCGACGGGTTCGCGGTGCTCGAACGCGTCAACAAAGGCAGTATGAAGATAATCGTCGTATCCGCGCTCTCGCAAGACACTTTCATCGCCAAAGCCATGAGCCTCGGCGCGGACTTTTACATGATGAAACCGGTGTCGTTCAACGTTCTCGACGAGCGCATCGTCGAGGCGGTCAACACCAAACGCCCCACGGCGCGCAATCGCTCGATGGACGAAAAGATAAGCAATATTTTCATCACCGTCGGCATCCCCGCGCACATAAAAGGCTATCAATATCTTCGCGAAGCTATCAAAATGACGATAGACAGCCCCGACATAA
Source organism: uncultured Christensenellaceae bacterium (assembly GCA_910586925.1). Taxonomy (GTDB): domain Bacteria; phylum Bacillota; class Clostridia; order Christensenellales; family Pumilibacteraceae; genus Anaerocaecibacter. The sequence continues at coordinate 10,898 of CAJUKG010000007.1, forward strand.
TAAATTCCATTACCAAAAAACTGTACCCCGAGGTCGCGGAACATTTCAATACAAGCCCGAGCAAAGTGGAACGCGCCATTCGCCACGCGATCGAGGTCGCTTGGAACCGCGGTAAAATAGAAAACATCAACACCCTGTTCGGCGTGCGCGTCTACAACCACAACGAGAAACCGACGAACGGCGAATTCATCGCGCTCGTCGCCGACAAAATGTTGCTCGAAAGCGTGTAGGATAATTAACAATTAAAAATTAATAATAAAAAATTTCGGTATATCATAATTAAAAACTACGGAATATTCGTTTCAAACAAAAATCGAGGATAGACTCTTTCGTCCGTCCTCGATTTTCGATCATAACCGAAATTTACCTTTCAAAAAGAACTCCTGACTGTTTACAGGCTCGCCCGTCGTATCGGGAAGCACGTACGTACCGTCCGAAGTGAGCCGCCGCGCCTTGACGTTGTCGGCGAGCATTACGCTGAGCATGCCGTCGATCGTTTCCGCTATTGCGGGGTCGAGAACGGGCGTTGCTATCTCCACGCGCTTATCTGTATTGCGCGTCATAAGATCCGCGCTCGATATGAACATTACGCGGTCATTTCCCGAACCGAAGCAGTATATCCGCGAATGTTCGAGAAACCGCCCGACGATGCTTATGACCGAAATGTTGTCAGTCTTGCCCTTGATGCCGGGAATAAGACAGCAAATGCCGCGCACTATCAGTTTGACGGTTACGCCCGCTTTGCCCGCGGCTATTATTTTGTCGATTATCGCCTTGTCGGTGAGGCTGTTCATTTTCGCGGTTATGAAAGCGGGTTTGCCGTTTAACGCCTTGTCGGTTTCGCGCTCTATATACTCGATGATGCCGCGCTTGAGAGTTTTGGGCGCGATAAGAAGCCGCTCGTATTCGTGGTCGGTGTTGGCGATCGCGATATTCCTGAAGAACGCAACGGCGTCGCGACCGATAGCCGCATCCGACGTGATGATATTGAGGTCGGTGTACAGGTGCGAGGTCTGTTCGTTATAGTTGCCCGTGCCGAGATGGGTAACGTACTTCACTTCGCCGCCGTCCACGAGCACGACGGAAACTATTTTGGAATGTACCTTATAATTTCCCATGCCGTAAATAATGGTACAGCCCGCGTTCTTAAGCACTTCCGCGAAATACAGGTTGTTCTCCTCGTCGAACCTCGCGCACAGTTCTATGACAACCGTAACTTCCTTGCCGCGTTCGCTCGCCTTTTTGAGCGCGTCCACGATCCGCGACCGATGATCGAGCCGATAAATGGTGATCTTGATCGACGCGACGCGGGGATCCTCCGCACACTCGTCGATGAGCCGCACGAGAGTATCCATGCTGTCGAACGGGTACGCGAGAAATATATCGCGCGAGAGCGCGCTTTCGAGAACCGACCCGTCATGCGTAACGGGCGGCGGCAACGGCAGCGGCTTTTTGTATTTGAGCGCGACTTCGTCCGCGGCGGGAAGCATGCCCCCTATCGACATCAAAAATTTGTAGTCTATGCAATGCTTGACCGAAAAACAATACTGCTTTTTCAATCCGAGCAGCTTGAGCACGAACGCGCGAATATCGTCCGCACCGTCGTCTATCTGCAACCGCACCGCGCCTTGCGTGCCGCGAAGCTCCACTTTGTTCTTTAAGAACTTGGAGAAATCGAAATCGCGCTCTATATCCATATCGTCGATATTCGCGTCGAAATCGGCGTTGCGGGTGAGCCGCAACATCGCTTGACTGCGTATCTTGTACCCGTCGAACACGTCCGCGCCGAACGTTTTGATAAGTTCTTCGATCGTGATGACGTTCGTCTTTTTGCCGCCGTCGATGCGGAACAGCTTGGGCAGTTTGGGACTTATCGCCATTACGCCGTACATGAGCCTGTCCGATTTTTCAAGTTCGTACATCATGTAGCTGTTCATGTTCTCGAACCGTATCATCGGGTGTTTCGCATCGAGCACCATCGGCGACAGCAACGGCATGACCTGCGCCTCGAAATACTTGCGGCATTTCGCGCGCTGTTTATCCGAAAGCTCGACGCCCGACTTGATGCGCAGTCCCGCTTTCGACAGATCTTTTTTCAGCTTGACGTACACGCCGTCGGCATGCTTGTAATACGACCGCACAAGCTCGAGAATACCCTCCACCTGTTCGTGCGCGGTAAGCCCCGTTTTATTCTCTTTCGCGTTCGCATTGAGCCGTGCGTCGTTCAAAAGACTGCCTATGCGCACCATGAAAAATTCGTCGAGATTGGAATGAAAAATAGACAGGAACTTACAGCGTTCGAGCACGGGATTGCCCGCGTCCGTCGCCTGATCGAGTACGCGCTTATTGAACAACGTCCAGGAATACTCGCGGTTCATGTATGTACCTTTGATAAATTCGTTCTTGCTCATGTGTTCTCCGAATACAATTACAATTAACAATTAATAATTAATAATTATGGATTGATTAAAGTGAATGTAGAATGCAGAATTAAGAATTATGGATAGATTGAGAGCTTACTCGTTTGTAGCATTTGGACTTTTTGACCTTTCGCGACGAACCCGCTCCCACGTTGTCATTTCGACCGAAGCGCGAGGAACGAAGCGCGAAGCGGAGAAATCTTTTCCGATTCTATGCAGTAATGATATTAACTCACCGCATGAGATTTCTCGACTGCGCTCGAAATGACAAGGAACTTTTTGTTTGTTGTAATAGTTCTAATTATCGTGTCTTATGAACTGTTTCGCTTGCGGGTAGCATGACAAGTCTGTTTCGCGTTACCGCTTCAACACACTTATTATTCCGACGCTCACTTCTGCGATTTATCGGTTTTTGCCGAGGTTTTTTTCGCCGTTTTCGTCGTTTTTGCCGCGGCGATTTTTTTGGGTTTTTCAGACTTTTCCGTTTCTTCGGGCTTTTTCGTTTTTTCGGTTTTTTCCGTTTTATTCGATTTCGCCGACTTCTTTTTGGGCGGTTTCATGTCGAACGCATCGTAAGCGGGCACTGTTTCGTTGAGGTCGATAGGCACGCCCAGCTCCGTGCCGCTCGCTACGAGCGACATATATCCTTCCTTTACTCCGACGTCGCTTATGACAACGCTGTCGGGCTTGAACCGCTTGAGAAGTTCTTTCAAGACTATCACCGCTACCGGCAAAACATGCACTTTCTCGGGCGCGACTTTCATTATCACGCGGGTGCGATCGGACGAAGTCATCAGCCATTTGCAGAACCGTTTGAAATTGTCGTAATCGAACTCCGAGCCGAGCCGTTGCATTTCGCAGTATTCGCGATACACGGCATACACCGCGTCGTTGATCGACCCGACGAGGACGGCTGTCGAGAACTTGCTCTTGCCGGGCACGCCCTGTTCGTCCGACTTTTTACGCAAGTATTTCTTAATGCGCTTCGCCTGTTCGTCGGTCGGGTACACGTCGGTAACGTACTTATTGCGCAGCTTGATAGGACCGAAGTCGAGGCACATCATTTCGTCTTTGCCCGATTTTGAAAAGTCGCACAGCTCAACGCTGCCGCCGCCTATATCTATTAGTATTACGCTGTCGTACGCCGAATATTTACGGTTGGAAACAAAATCGCAATACGCTTCCGTCGCACCGTCGAGATAGTTGATGACTATGCCCGTGCGCATGCGGATCTTTTCGGAAACTTCTTCGATATTGTCGATATTGCGCAGTGCGGCGGTAGATATGCAATAGCACTTCTCCACGCCCATCGCCTTGCACGTCGACCGCGCCGAAATAAGCGCGTCGATCAGCTTCTCTATCCCGCGGCGCGAAATGGACTTGCCGTCGAAATAATCGGCGATCGCTATGTTCGTGCGATCTTTATGCGTCGGCACGAATATGCCGGTTTTGTCGTCACCGTCCGCTACGACGGTGGATACCCCCGTCGAACTCAAATCTATAACAGCAAATTTCATAATATCCTTCCTTATTTTGTTGGTAATTTGCCGCATCAAACAGAGCGGCAACGCCTCGACGGCGGAGGCGCGGCGCAGACGGGCAACAGGCGGGGCGGCGGCGACGGGAGTGTAGACCATACTACATGACCAAGCCGCCAACCCGCACGTAGCCCGTATCCGTCCGATGCATACGCCGTCGAGTTATCGTCCCATGGAAATGCCTATGCTCTCCGCCGTCTTGACCTCTTGACAGTCGTCGGGCACGAGCTTGGCTTTGCCTGCGATCTCGGCGAGCGCGTTGTATGTGACTTTGCCTTTGACCATGGCGACGGTCACGCCGAACTTGCCCTCGGAAGCGAGCTTGCCCGCAAAACTGCCGAACTGCGTGGAGAGCACGCGGTCGTACGCAGACGGACTGCCGCCGCGCTGGATGTGCCCGGGCACGACGACGCGCGTTTCCACGTTCGCATGCTCGGCGATATACCTCGCGAGCGCGTTAGTCGCGGTGACGTCCGTCCCCCGCGCCGCGGCACGCTCTTTCTTCTTCATCTTGCTCTCCTCGACGGTCATCGCGCCCTCGGCGATAGCGACGATACTGAACGCCTTGCCCGCGTCGGCACGCCGCCCGACCGCCTTTGCGACCTTTTCGGGCGAGAACGGTATTTCTGGAAGCAGTATCACGTCCGCACCGCCCGCAAGCCCCGCGTACAGCGTGAGCCAGCCCGCTTTGTTGCCCATCACCTCGACGAGCATGGTGCGCCCGTGGCTCGCCGCCGTCGTGTGAATACGGTCGATACACTCCGTCGCAATATCCACCGCGGTGTGAAATCCGAACGTGACGTCGGTGCCCCAAATATCGTTGTCTATCGTTTTGGGCAGACCGATCACGTTACACCCCTCGGCGGAAAGCAGTGCCGCCGTCTTGTGCGTGCCCGCGCCGCCGAGAGTGAGCAGGCAGTCCAGCCCCATCTTTTTGTAGTTCTTCTTCATGAGATCGAGTCGCGACACGCTGTTCTCGTCCTCGACCGTCATCAGTTTGAACGGCTGACGGCTCGTGCCGAGAATGGTCCCGCCGAGTGTGAGTATGCCAGTAAAGTCCGACTTTTTCATCTCGTGACATTCGCCGCGAATAAGTCCGCCGTACCCGTCGGCTATGCCTATAAGCTCGACGTTCTTAATGTTCTCGAACGCGTACTTTCCGAACCCGCGTATAACGGCGTTAAGTCCCGGGCAATCCCCGCCCGACGTAAGTATACCGATTTTCATAATTTTTCCTCCGATCGGAAGATGCAACGCGATACTCCGTACCGCGAATAACGCACCGCTTATATAAAGTATACCACCGATCCGCACATTCAGTCAACCGAATTTCACATATTCGCGAACGTCGCGCCGCTTGCGAGAAAATTTCCCACAGTAAAACGCCGTCGCGAATATCGCAACGGCGTTCTATGTATTCGGTCAAATAATATTATTCTTCTTCGGGCGGGGTCTTGCCGTCTTGGCAGTAATACGTGCCGTTATTGTCCTTGAGGATACCGTCGGACACGATCTCGAGTTCCTGCGACGAGCTGATGCCCGCTACCGTGGCGGTTACGACCACTTTGCCGTCTTTGACTTCGAAAGTGCCTTCGACCGAGGTGGTCGTGCCTGCGATCGACATTTTCGTGGTTGCCTTGTCGCCGTCGAGTACGAGCGACATGCCTTCCTGCTTCTCGCCGCCGACATATACATAGTATGTACCGTCAACATTGCTGCCGCAGGCGATAAGTCCCGCGAAGCACCCGAGCGTGAGTACGACCGCAAGTATAACGGTCAAGAGTTTCTTTTTCATACCTTTCTCCTTATAATGAATTATTTTAGTCCTTTCAAGGACGTAATAATTATACCCCCCCCCGTGATTTTTTGTCAAGCGTTTTTCACATTTTTCGCACAATTATTTTTCACAAAACCATACGCGTATTTCACATACACAAAACCGCCGTCGCGTTATCTCGCAACGGCGGTTTTGAAAAAGCTGTTTTGACGGTCTTTTATTCTTCGATGATTTTATCCTCGGGCGGCAAGGTTATTACGGTTTCGCCTATATCGCAAATGTAAAGCGACATGAATTCGCTCTCGTCCTCGCCGTTATAGGCTATTTTAATATAGCGCGCTTCCCCGTTTATGATTTTGATTTCGACGCCGTATGTATCGCCATGCATTTCGACAGATGCTATGTACGCTCCTTTATCGTCGTTGTATGTAAAATCCGAGAAATTTTCAAAAGAATTAAACCTTATTCCGTCGATATGACTTTTAACGAAATCCTCAACTGTAAAATCAAAATAATCGGGTTCGAATTCTCTTTTAATGAATTTATCGCGGTCCTCGTAATAATCGCAAGTATAGCAACTATCCCCGTCCTTAACGATATAACCTTTATATACGACTGTTTCGGGCGCGTCCTCTCCCGCGTATTTCGTGGTGCGAGTTCCGTCCTGATAAATCTTGTCGCTGTCGATCAGTACATCGGAAACCGTTTCGCGCGTTCTGTTTTCATTAGAACTTTTCATAGTAACTTTTATTGTACCGTTGGTCATTTCCGAATAGTCGAACGCTTTTGCCCACGCCTCGGCGTCGGCGACCTTTTCGCTCTCGACTTTTTCGGGGTCGAGCGCGGCGTTATCACCGTCGCCGTTGCACGCGAGAAGCCCTGCAAAACACCCGAGCGCAAGTACGACCGCAAGCATGACGGTCAAGAGTTTCTTTTTCATTTTTTTCTCCTTTTATGGAATATTCCGATTCTTTTTAGGACGTAATAAGTATACCCGTTCCCGCATCTTTTGTCAAGCATTATTCACGTTTTTAACACAATCGCTTTCCGCTAAACGATACTCATTTTTTCGTTACGGGGTTGCCGACGAGGAAATTGCATTGATGTTTCTCCGTAATTCGCGCAAAAATTTTTCAAAAGCTATTGAATAGCGAGAAATCTTGTGATATAATAAGAACATAAACACGGTATGGCACGGTGGAGATCATGAAATTATCCGACAAGGACAGAACGACTGTTTTAAGCAATATCGGCGGCGCGGGGATATTCGTCACCTGCGGACGGCAACACCCGAACGTCATGGTCGCGCACAACGGCGCACTCGGGAAAATGTGGGGACGGGACGTGTTCTTCCTGCCGATCAAGAGCAATAAGTATTCTTATCAGATAGTGACGCAAACAAAAAGTTTCGCGCTCAACATTCCCCTTCGCGACATGCGCGACGAGATAGCGCGGTGCGAAATAATGTCGGGGTACGACCACAACAAGTTTGAAGAACTCGGACTGCACGTAAAACGCGCGCGCTCGATAGATGCGTACGTGCTCGGAAGCCGTTACCTCGTCGTCGAGTGCAAAGTGATCGCCGCGATCCCGCCCGACGCCGTTTCCGCGTGGACGGACACGCCGCTGCCCGGGTATACCCTGTTCGTCGGCGAACTCGCAGAGTGCTACAATGTATAATTAAAAATTAACAATTAATAATTAATAATTAATAATTAATAATTATTGTAAATTTTATCCTCGATTTTAATTTTTAATTGAAAAAGAAGCCCGCGAAGGCTTCTTTTGTTTTTGTTTATTTTTTCGCGCCGGACATTGCTTTCAGCAGTCTGCTCAAAGCGTCGTTGAGCTGCTTTACGCGCTCGGGAGTTTTGTTCTCGGGTTTGGCGCGTTCTTTTTGCAACTGCATTGCCACGTCGCGCATGGCGTCGCGCGTCGCGCCGTCGCGCTCGATTGCGTCGATACGCGCGACGATCTCGTCGGCAGTGGACATAGTCGGCTGCGCGAAACTCTGTTGTTGCTGTTGTTGCGACTGTGCCTGCGCCGCTTGCTGTGCGCGGGCTTGCGCCAAAGCCTCCTCTCTCGCTCTGCGGCGGATCTCCGCGTCGCTTTCTACGGGTTCGGTAACAGGCTCGGCGAAACTCGGTTGCGGCTCGCCGTACATGGGCTGCGGGTCGTCATACACAGGCTGTTGCTCCGCATAATCGGACTGCGGCTGCGGATCGTACGCGGGTTGTGCGTCGTACGTCGGTTGCGCGTCCGCATATGCCTGCTGCTGTTGCGGCTGAGCGTCGTACGCGGGTTGCGCTTCGGGCGCGTACGCCTGACCGCCGACGTTAGCATTCGCCGCCGCATACGCGGGGGTGCTTTCCGCCGCGGGGCGTTCGCCGTCGATAAGCGGCATGAACTTGGAATACAGTTTGACCGCGCCGCCGTGCATGACCATGCCGAGAATCGCGCCGACCGCAGTGAGCAGTCCGCCTACAAGCAATACGAGCAGAGGCGCGATATACATGCCCGTCATACCGCTCATCATGCTCTCCGCCGCGCTCTCCGCGCTTCCGCCGTCGACTTTGCCGAACGGCATGACGAAAACCGCCGCAAACCCGAAAATCACCGTCGCGATAAACGTGACGAGCCACAGCTTGGAAAGCGCGGAATTGCGATACGGTTCGTCCACGCACGCTTCGCGGGTAAGAAGTCCCGACGGTTTGATATTGCCCATACGCGCCGCTTTATAATGCGCCTTGAGAACGGGCGGCAATTTTTTGAGCGCGACGATCGCCGCGGCGGGTTTAGCCACGACGCTTTTCATAATACCTTTTATCTGCTTAAACTCGCCCGCGACAAGCCCGATCACCAGTGTGACGACGAATGCAAGGACAACACCGCCGAGCATTACGTACGTCCACAGATCGGGAGAAAGTTTGCCACCGAGCATCTCGGCTATCTTATTCAGCATAACAACTCCTTTCGCGGGATTGCCCCGCCGTATGCTTAAGACGCGAAACGATAATTCCGCTTATATTATATTCTAACATATGCGCACGAAAAAATCTATACTTTTTAACAAAGTTTTTGGGTTATTTTGAAAAATTTATGCTTTTTTCGCCCGCAACGCGGAAAAAACCGCTCTCGCGCCGTCAATTTACATCGACGGGCAGCAGTTTCCCGCCCTCGAACGAATACAAAAACGCCTGTTTCACCCTGTACCTGCCTTTCGTCGCTATTTCGACGGCACGTGCGTACAGCTTTAACTGCAATTTGTATCCGTCGTTCAAAAGAGTGTCGGGATCGCCCGTTTTATAGTCGACCAAAATCACACCGCCGTCGGCGTACACCGCCATGCAGTCGATCACTCCCTGCACAAGCGTATTTTGCCCGCCGCCGACGGGTATGTACTCGGGCGGCATATCCACTATAAAGTAACGTTCTCTGTATACCCGCTCCGCGCCCGCGGTAAGCTCTTTCATTACCTCGGCGGCGCGAAGAATATGCTCCGTGTTCACGAGCGAATGATTTTCGCATTTTTCCGCGAGCATACCGAGATCGGGACTGTCGAAATCGACAAGCTCCATTGCGCGGTGGTACGCGGTGCCGCGAAGCCTGCCGTCCGCACCCGCATCGCTCGGCTTGCCGCGGTCGAATTTTTTCGCGCCGAACTTTTTACCGCCGCCGTTCCTGTCGTCGGAAGTAAGAACATCCGCGCCGTCGGTGTAATCGTCGCCGCCTCCGACTTCGTCCGCATGCGCGAGCTTGGTGACGCACGTTTTAATAAGAAGTTCGGAACGCGGCATTTCCCTTTCGCACACGGCTTTTACCGCCGCGACGATGCTTTCGTCCGTTACTTCTGGCACGGGCGGGATCGGCTCCCACTTCTCGGGCGCGTACTTTTCAAACGGCACGCCGCGCATGAAATCGAGCTGACACTTTGCGCCGACGGGCGGGGTCGGTTCGTCCGCGAATTTCGCGAAGTCGTCCGTCTTGCCGCACACGACGAGCATGTTTTTGGCGCGAGTAAGCGCGACGTACAGCATGCGCATTTCTTCCTGCCGCACCGCGTCCTGCATACAGCCGTTAGCCACCGCCCACGGCACCGTAATCATCGGTTCGGTCCCTACCGTATCGGGGATCTTGACCGCTACCCCGTCGTCGCTCACGAGCACGCGCCTGTTCGTGTCGCGCAGGTTGAAACCGTGCCCGATATTAGCTACTATCGTAAGATCGTACTCGAGTCCTTTGGACGAATGTTGCGTGGTGATATTGACCGCGTCGCCGCCGCTCTCTATCTCGAGCTTGAAATCCGCCGAATCGTAAAACGCCAGAAAACCGTGCACGTCGAGCCTGCGCTCGGAGGCGTAGTCGATAAGAGCTTCCACCGCCGCCGCGTCGCCGCCGCTCTCGTACACGTGCTGAAAATAATCTATCTTCGACGTTATATACCCAAGCGTATCGCCGCAATCGAGCTTTTTCGCCGCTTTCGCTATATCGTCGCGCAGCGCGAAAAATTCCTCGAGTCGCGCGCGGTACTCGCCGCGATAACTCTCCGCTTTTTGTACGAAAGTGTTTTGCGTCCGCCCGCACTCCGCAAGCACCGCGTCACCGTCCCGCGCTATCTCGACGAGCTGACTGTCGGAAAACCCGCCCATAGGCGAACGCAGTGCGGTATACAGCGCGACGTCGTCGAAACGGTTGTCTATGCAACGCAAAATATCGACGAGCGCGACAGCCGCGGGGTACGTCTTGACCGAACTGCTCCGCCCGAAGCAATACGGAATATTCCGCTTGTCGAACTCGGCGGCGAGCGACGCGTAAAACACCGCGTTCGCCGAGCGGGTAAGGACAGCCACTTCGCCGAGCGTCGGCGGTTCGGGCGCGGTCGGTTTTTCCGGCTCCGAATCCGTAATTCCCGCCGTGAAATCGGCGAGCGTCTTTTCGTATTCTTTATATTCTTCGGCGTAGATCTTTTCGGCTTCTTCGTATTTCGCAATGGACTCGACGAGCCATTTTCGCACCGTTTCCGCAATGAATACCGCTTCCGCGTCCGACTTCGCCGCAACCGCCGCACTGTTCTTTACGGAATACACGCCGTCCGCAGTCGGCGCGGCGTCCTTTTCAAACAGCACGAATTTCGCGCCCGTCACTTTGTACGGCGTACGCTTTTTCCCGCAAACGAGCCGTTCCCTGCCCGCATAGTCCGCGCCGCCGAACTTCTCCGTCATCTTGCCGTCGAACACGGCGTTTATAAAATCTATCACCGCGACATCCGAACGGAAGTTGTCGGTGAGCGGAATGTGAACGTACCTGCCCGCGCAGTCCGCTTCGGTCGCCGCGCCCGACAGAATATCCTCTATCGGTACGGCGGATTCCACCGCCTTTATGAAGTGCGCGGGACTGCAACGCCTGAACCCGTAAATGGATTGCTTGACGTCGCCGACGACGAACATCTCCGCACCCGCGCGGCGAAAAGTTTCGGCGATCTCCGACTGCAACGGGTTTACGTCCTGAAACTCGTCTATGAACACATACTTAATGCCGCGCGAGATCTCGTCCATGCACTTGTCGTCGCGGAGTACTTTGAGCGCGCCGTGTTCGAGGTCGGCATAGTCGATCTTGCCCTGCCGCGCCTTGCTCGCCGCATACCGCTCGAGCGCGTCGGCGGCGACTTCGCAAACGGCTCGGGCGTACCGCGCGCCGTTCCGCGCTTTGGCTTCCTCGACGGCGTTTCGCGCGTCAACTACGTCCTTGCATGCCGTTTTGAGCTTGCCGAACCTGTCGTTAAGCTCGTCCTCGTAACCGCCCGTTTTTTTATGACTTACGGAATCGACTTCGGTCGTTCCGTCGTACATTCGTTTTTTAAGCTGTTCGACGGCATTGACATGTGCCGCCATTCCCGCCGCCGCGAGTTTTATCCCGAGCGCGTCGAGCTTTGCGCACAGCGTTTCGCGCCGTGCGGCGAACGCTTCGTCTATGCGGTCGAAAAACTCGGCGTCGTCCTTCGTTCCCGAAAGAAAACCGTCGGGATCGGGCACGGACAACGCGTACTCCGTTATGTCGAGCACAGTCTGCACGACGTTGCCGTCGCTTTTGCGCGTAGAGAGAATGTCGTACACGGCGGCAAACTCCGATCCTTCCGATTTCTCGAAAGCGGCGACGACCGCGGCTTGCGCCGCCGCGGTTTTCATCAGATCGGTCTCCCCTTCCTCGGCGAGCGTCGCCGACGGATCGAGTTTCGCGACGAAAAAGTACGTCCGCACGAGTTTTTGGCAGTAGCTGTGCAACGTTCCGATATTGCAAACGCTCATCGCGTCGAGCGCGTCCGCGACAATGCTTTTGAGCTTTTTGTCGCCGCGACGCTCTGCGTCCTTTTTGAGTTCCGCCAGCCGCTTCGACAGCTTGAACCGCATGTCCGCCGCCGACGCGCGCGTGAAAGTTACGATGAGCATTTGTTCGAGCTTCGCGCCGCCGATCAGTTTATCGACTATCCGCTCTATCATGGTATACGTCTTGCCGCTGCCCGCGCCCGCCGATACTATGATATTGCCTTTCAGGTGCGACGCCCGATACTGGTTGGGTGTGGGTCCTTTCATGCCTGTTCCTCCCCGTCGTCGCCGCGCGGCACTTTGTGTTCGCCGCACACTCCGAAATACGCGCACCGTTCACACTCGCCCGCTATCGGAGTGCGCTCGATATATCCGCCGTACATTTCGTCTGTCGCCTTACCCGCCGTCGATACGCACCTATCTATCAGCGCGTCGAATTCCGCGCGTTCAAGCTGTGCTTTGTACGCGCCGTTGAACTTCAACCGTTTTTCTTTTTTGTTATATCCTATTTTCATCGAATAGAACGCGGACGCTTCGCCCGAGTCTATCGACATATCGTAATCGCGTGCGACGTCGATGTCGGCGACGAGCCGTCCCGAAGTCGGACGTTTCGATTCGTAACGCTGTGCGAGCTTGACATAGAAAAATCCCGTCACCCTGTCCGCGTCGAGCGCGTACGCATAAAGCGGCAACTGCATATCGGTGCCGTCGTAACACTTTTTCATGCCGAACTCGGTACTGCCCGTCTTGTAATCGACGATCCGATAATAAACGCCGTCACCGCGCGACACGCTGTCTATCCTGTCTATCTTGCCGGTGAACTCCACGCCGCTATTGCCGAGCGTTTTGCCGGTGAATTTATATTCGGTGCGGTACGGCGTATAATTGCCGCACTTTAAGATCTCGACGTTCAAGCGGGCGAACTCCTCCGCATCGGCAAGCAACCGCGAGTACGCGATACCGTCGAGGAACAGTCCTTTCTTCTCTATTTCGTCGTCGACGAGCGATTTTATATATTCGTGCGAACAGTCGTAATTGCCCGTCGCCTTGCCGTCGTCTATGAATTTTTTCATGAACTCGTGCATGACCGTACCGAAATCGGGCGCGTCGAACGCGCTCTTTCGCCTGTCCGCAAGCCCTACCGCATCGTGCAAAAACCGCTTGTACGGACACCTGAAATAGTTGGCAAGCTCGCTGACCGACACCGTTTGCTTGCCGCCGTTTCGGACAGTGTTCTCGAAAGGCGGCGAAGTGCGTTTGCACTGTCCGACCGCCGCGACTATCGACTCGGAATGAGAAGTAAGCCGCCGCGCCGCCATTTCCCGCGCCGCGGACGTGACGCACGCATACCGCGCTATCGCAGACGGTTCGTCGGTGCGCTTGAGCGTGCTCGCAAGCTCTGCGTGCGAAAGCCTGTCGATATTCTTCGCAAGCTCGGTCACGAACGCGGCATGATTGCGCTTCCCCGCCGTGACGAAAGTGCAGAACACTCGCTCCGCATTGCGGACGACCGCGGCAAGCTCCGCACGCTCCCGCCTGTTCTGCTCGCGCACCGTCGGGTCGATCTCGACGCCGCGGGAACTGCCGTTTATCTCTATTATCTCGTCGTCGCCGAGCAAGCCTTTGTCGGCTACCGCGACGGGAAGAACGCCCTCATTGAAATCGGTAACGAACAGCAGTTTGCATTTTTCGAGCCGCAAGGCGTCGGGCATGGTGACTATCACCCGATCTTTGTACCGCGGCACCGACTTAATTTCCACCGCACGCGCCGCCGCGAAGAAACTGCGCGCGTCGGTATCCGCGTGCTTTGCGCCGTACCTATCCAAAAGCTCGACGAGCGACAGCACCGGACCGAGCGCGTCGGTACAGCCCTCGAACACGCGCTTTTGCACTTCCTCGAATTCTCCGAACTCGATGACCGATCGCACCGCTTCGGCGAACCCGCCGACAAACTTTTCGGCAAGCTCCGCCGCTCGCGCCGCGGCGCGGTTTGCTCCGTCGTCGCTATAATCGGCGTCGGCGGGCACAAACCTGCCGCGCGAGATCATGCGGTTTTGCAATGCCTGCGCGTCGACGTCGTCCACTCCAGAATACGGGTTTTTGCACAGCGATACGAGAGCTTCGCCGTCGAGCGGCTTGCCTTCCGCGATCGACGAATGCAGTTTGTAAATATTCTCTATCGCGGCGACTACAGCAGTATTGTAAAGCGGGGTGCTCTCGTCGTGATAGTATTCGATGCCGTATTCTCGGAGTATCCGTGCAAGCGCGCGCGGCTCGGGACAAACCACCGACACGTCGCCGAAATGTCCGCCCTGTCGCATGTACTCGCAAATGCGCACCGCGACGTGCTTGTACTGCGTCGCGCGGTCGGGCGCAGATAGTAGCACGAGCCTTTCCCGCACCGACTCGGGCGGCGTCGCTTCGTAATAATCGAACGACTTCGCGTGCCCTGCGAGCGCGGCGAACACCGCATTGTTGAGCTTGGTCGTGTTATACCCGAGCGAATACCCGATCGCGTAAAAATGCGCGTTTTTGACGAACTCGCTCGTCGGTATCGCGCGGGCGAGCGCGGTAAGACGGTCGGGCGAATCGGAATACTCGCCTTTCTGTTTGACATACTCGGCGCGAATGAGCGCGAGATCGCGAAGTTTGCTTCGCGTCGCCGCATTGGACGCGGTTATGTTTTCGACGTCCGCGCCCGATGCGCAAAGCTGTTGCATCGTGTCGTACACGTTGCGCGCGAAATCGGTGTACTTCGCGGCGCGTTTATAATAAGTCAGTTCGCTTTCGACTGCGGCGATAGCGCGCGCCGCGAGCATGACGCCCCCTTCGCGCGAAAGCACTTTGTCGCTCGGCGCGACACGCCGCGACAGCCGCGAGAGAGTGAGCACTTCGAGGTCGATCGCGCCGCCGTTCGAGAATAAAGCCCGCTCGACGCTTTGCGTGTATCTGTCGGGCGTGAGCACCACGTGATACTCGTCGGGATCGAACTCGCGTGCGCGGAGCTTGCCGACAAGTTCCCCGAGAGCCTCGGGATAGCTCGCAAAGGTATATTTCATTTGATTTTCTCCTTGTAAGCGACGGGCAAAAAACACCGCGAAAGCAACATACGTTTGCAGTATTATACAACGCGAAGCCGCGGTTGTCAAGTAATTTCCGAAACGGCAAAACCCGCGGCATTTCGGCTGTTTCCCGAAACTTTGCGCAAACATT
Organism: uncultured Christensenellaceae bacterium; assembly: GCA_910586925.1. Taxonomy (GTDB): domain Bacteria; phylum Bacillota; class Clostridia; order Christensenellales; family Pumilibacteraceae; genus Anaerocaecibacter. The sequence continues at coordinate 26,169 of CAJUKG010000007.1, forward strand.
TGCCAAACGCCGATATTTGTGGTAGAATACCGATATGAATAAGTTGATTGCACGCAGAATATCCGCCGCGCTCGTCGCGCTTTCGCTTTCCTCCGTCGCGCTTATAGGCTGCGCGTCGGGACCCGTCGAATCGGAGTTCGATTCCCCGCGCCCGTGGGCGGACGGTTCGAGCAGCGGCTCGTACGAAAAACTCGACTACGCCGTGACCGTTTACGACGAAACGAACGGCACGGAGGAGGGCGACCGCGTCGCGATCGCGGACGGTAAGCTCACATTCAAGATCGACATGCTCCCGCTGATCGTAAACGAGTACACCAAATTCAGTACCGAACTTTCGTACACTTTCCGCGACAACGCGGGCGCGGACGCGGGGCTTACAGACCGCATGACGAGTTACGTCGAGTTCACGACGGAAAGCCTTTACGCCAACATAATGAATAAAACGGTGCTTCTTGCCGACCGCGAAGGTACGGACAACCTGTCTTACACCGTGACCGCCGACTACATGACGGAACGCAAAGCGACATATCAAGCTCTCGACGGCAACGGCGAACCGAAAAAAGTACAAAACGCAAACGGCGAACTCGTCGAAAACAAACGCGAAATTGATCTTCCGAGCAATGCGCGGCGCGACAACGAAATGATGTTCATGCTCGCCCGCGCCCAAAAAATCGCGCCCGAGTCGGCGACGACCTTTCTCGCTACCAACGTTTTCGAAACGTTCGCAAGAAACGAATTTACCGAGTTTTCCATGCGCGTGCAGACGGGAAAAGACACAGTCACCATGTACCCCGGCGAATGGGTCAAGGACTTCGGCGTGGAAGCGGTCACAGACGACAGCGGTAATACGTCCTACCCCGTCGCCTGTTTCACTACCTCTATCGGCATAAACGATACGCATGCCGGACCGCCGTACACCGTGCTGTTCACGCAAAACCCGTTCGTTTCTGGCGGCAAATCACATTCCAAGATCCCTCTGCGCATAGGCTACAGACAGTATAAGCAAGGAAAGGCGTACCGCTATACCGAATACATGCTTACCGGTTGCTCGTTCACCAAATAATGACGGGCAACATTATAATCAACGCATATGCGAACGGCGTACCGCGTCAAGCGGCGCGGATACGCGACGAACTTACGGCACTCGGTTGTAAAATGCAGATCGCTCGCAACGACGCAATGTCGGCGTCGGTCACGGGCGGCAATATCGAGGTTTCATGTCCGCCCGATTTTTGCGTGTATCTCGACAAAGACAAGTACGTCGCCGAAATGCTCGAAAAAAACGGCGTGCGCCTTTTCGACACCGCGCACGCGATCGCCGTATGCGACGACAAAATGCTCACTCATATCGCGCTTTCGGGAAGCGGTATCCCCATGCCCGACACCCTGCCCGGTCTGCTGTGTTACGATGAAAACGCGCCGCTCGACAAAGAGGTTTTGCTTCGCGTAGAAGAAAGGCTCGGTTATCCGTTCGTCGTTAAACTCTCCTACGGCTCGATGGGCGGCGGCGTGTTTCTCGTGCGCGACCGCGCCGAGTTTGAAAAGATCGCAAAACACGTGCAGCCGTACCCGCATTTGTTCCAAAAATATATCGCGGCGTCGCACGGCACGGATATGCGCGTAATAGTGATAGGCGGCGAAGTCATAGGCGGCATACTCAGAAAGTCGGACGGCGATTTCCGTTCCAACATCGCGCTCGGCGGTACCGCGACGGCGGTCGCCGTGCCGAACGACATAGCCGTTCTCGCCGCTCGCGCCGCGGATATTATCGGGCTTGACTACTGCGGCATAGACTTCTTGCTCGGCGATACGCCGCTCCTGTGCGAAGTAAACTCCAACGCGTTTTTCGACGCGTTTGAAAGCGCGACGGGCATAAACGTCGCCGCGAGATATGCGGAACATATTGTCGAAAAATTAAGAATGTAGAATGCAGAATTATCGAAACACCGTAATTCTGCATTCTTAATTCTACATTCTGCATTTTAAGTTCTCACTTTCTTCTTGACTTTCACGACGTTCAGTATTACGAACACGCCGACGAGGAAGATTATCGCCGAGCACAGCACGAGGTACATTTTCCACACCGCGACGTCGCTGCCGAAGAAACTCATTTTCGCGTCGAGCGAACGCATAACGCTGTCCACGACGTTATCGGGCAGTCCCGCGTCCGAAAATCCCGTCGCGTACCCGCCCATCATGTGCGAACGCAACAGTCCCGTAAGATAGGTGCCGGGCAAACACATTACGACGTTCGCGATCCCCGTCGAGAACTGCGAAATGGGATAATACGCGCCCGCGATAAATCCGTACACCGTCGACACGATCGTGGACACTGCCGTGATCGCGCCGCGGCTTTTCAAAAAATAACAAACGACGCTCGAAAACGCGGTGCCGAACAGCACGCCGAGCGTAACGTCGAGAATAGCCGCGAACACGTCGCCCGCAGACAGGAACCACCCCATGCCCGCGATATACGCAAGCCCCGCGCCGAGCGCGACGTAGCACACGACAAGCGTTACCGCCGCCGTTGCGAGATAGTACCCGAAAACGAGCACGTGCCCTTTTACGGGCGATACCGTGAGATCGGCGCGAACGCCCGACACGCGGTCCTCCACCATGGACATATTCGCGACGAACGCGACTGTGACGCAACACACCGCAAGAATGGACGATACTTCGTACGCCGCGACGTAACCGCGCATTAGCTCGGCGTCGAGCCCCAGCTCGGCGGGAACGTTCGTTTCAAACGACGAATACAGTACGTTATGCAGAAAAAGCACGTACAGCAATAATATTACGAGCGGCGAAATAAACGCCGAGATCAGCGTACCTTTATCCTTGAAGAATATCTTGATATTGCGCCAGGTAAAGTGCATTGTCGCTTTGAAACTATTCATCGCCGTTCACCCCCGAAGTAATACCCGTCGCCGCGAGAAACACGTCGTCCATCTTGCCTTTGGACACTTCGAAGTCGGTGAAAAGCTCGGGGTGCGCGACTATGAGCTTTGCCGCCGCCTCGGTGTTTTCCACTTCCATGCGATACCCGCCCGCGATTTTTTGCAAAGACCTGCCGAGCACTTCGAACGGCGCGGGGTCGTCGGTGTATACCGAGATAAAATCGCCCGTGAACTCGTTTTTCAGCTGTTGCGGCGTGCCTTTCGCAACCACTTCGCCCGACGCGATTATGACCACATAATCGGCGTCCGCCGCTTCTTCCATGTAGTGCGTGGTGAGAAACACCGTCATTTCTCCCGAACGGCGCAATGTGTCTATGACACTCCACACCGTCTTGCGGGTTTGCGGATCGAGTCCCGTCGTCGGCTCGTCGAGTATGAGTATTTTCGGTTTATGCAAAAGCGCGCGCGCTATATCGCACCGCCGCCGCTGTCCGCCCGACAGCTTGCCGACGGGGCGTCTTTCGAGTTCTTTAAGCGACAGCATTTCGTCGAGTTCGCGGTACCGCGCGTCGAATTCCGCGCCGAATATTCCGTACAGCGCGGCGCGGCTCTTTAGGTTTTCGCGACAGGTAAGCACCTTGTCGAGCACCGAGTTCTGAAACACCACGCCCAAGTTCCGCTTGACGCGCATTATGTCGTCGTCGATATTCACGCCGTCCACGGTAATGCTGCCGCCGTCGCGCGGAAGCTGTCCGCACAGCATGGAAATAGTCGTTGACTTGCCCGCACCGTTCACGCCGAGAAATGCGAACAGCTCGCCGCGCCGCACTTCAAACGACACGCCGTTCACAGCCGTTATGTCGCCGAACCGTTTGATAAGTCCTTCTATGGTTATTATATTGTCATCCATAAAACAGTTCCTTTACGTATCAGTATAGTACGCACACAATAAATCCGTATTAAACGCACATTAAAATTACATTAGATTTTCGTTCTATCGTCATCGGGCGCAGCTTGTCCTTCTTCCTCACCGTTCACATCGACGGTTTCTTCATCGGATTTCGGGTCGCTCTCGCCTTCCCCGTCGTCCTCGACGATATTCGCATAGCCCTTGCGAAGTTTCATGCCGCGCACGACCATATACAAGCCGAGCGCAATGATCCCCGTCGAAATAACCGCGCCGAGGACGGGATTGAGTATGTTGCCCAACCCTTTGTCGCCGAGTTCTTTGAGCATCATAGCCTGCAACGCGAACAGAGAAATGAGCGCGTCCGAAAAACTAACGTTCTTGATAGCCTTCAGCGACATGTCCGACGAATGTTTTACCTTAAACAGATTGCGCAGCGCGATGCCGAACTTGACAAACGTATATGCGGCGATTGCCGTCACGTAGACTATTGTATCGACGAAATAATTATAACTGTTACGGTCGAGGACGGTCAGCCGTATGACGGGCAACAGCGCGAACCCGAGCAAGCACAGCGCAAGCCCGCAGTACGAGTACGCGCGGATCTGCTGCAGCTTTGCGTCCGCGCCGTCCGCTCTGCTCTTGATCTTCGACGTATAGATCGTTATGCCGCGCGCGACGAGCAAAAACATGTGGTATCCGACGAGCGCGCCCAACCACGGCGAATGTGTTCGCATCGCGATGATTATTCCGAACGCGACGTAACAGCACGTAAAAACAACGGAACACGTGGCGTACACGAATGCCCGCACGTCGTAGCTCGACAGAAATTTCTTTACGTTCTTGCTTGCGAAAGCCCGCTTCGGCACGCCTATTACGGTCAAGAACGCATAGATCGACAAAACGAAAAACAGCAATGCGACCAAATGCACCGCTATAGCCCACGTTTCGCCGCCAAGCCCCAAAAAATACAGCGTAAGACTGCCGCCCAAAGTGACGGCACCCATCGCCCACATCGCTATACACAGTGCGAGCGGCGGCTTCAACAAAAATTCGAGAAGTTTGCTGCGCTTTGACATTGCATATATATTACTATATTCCGTCGAAATAGTCAACCTCCCGCGCCGCTGTTTTTCGGCGAGATTTTACGCAAAGTCCTTGCAAAAATATTATTTTGATGATATAATGATTATACATATAGCGTAATAACCGCTTTTCGGGAGTTCCTGCTTGAAACGAGTGCTAATAAAACTGCGCGAGGCGTGCATATCCGTTCTCCCCGTCGCAGCCATAGTGATAATACTGTCGTTTACGCCGCTCGTCGAATTCGACGGCACTGAGATCGCAACGTTCGCGGTTGCGGCGGTATTTCTCGTGCTCGGTATAGCTCTTTTCAATCTCGGCGCGGATCTCGCAATGACGCCTATGGGCGAACACGTCGGAAGCGGTCTTACAAAATCCAAGAAGATAGCGGTACTTTTAATAGTCTGCTTCTTGATGGGCGTGCTGATCACTGTCGCCGAACCCGACCTCTCGGTGCTCGCAAGCCAAGTGGAAAACGTTATCAACGACACCCTGCTGATTGTCACCGTGGGCGCGGGCGTCGGGCTGTTCCTTTTGCTCGCCGTGCTCAAAATCATACTGCGCAAAGACCTGTCGGCGATACTCATGTTTTTCTACATGGTGCTTTTCGCGCTGTGCGCGCTTCTTATAGAAAGCGGCAAAAACGATTTTCTCGCGATGTGCTTCGACTCGGGCGGCGTCACCACGGGTCCTATTACCGTACCGTTCATCATGGCTCTCGGCGTCGGTATCGCAACGACTATCGGCGGCAAAAACAGCAACGAGAACAGCTTCGGTCTTGTCGCGCTTTGCTCGATAGGTCCGATACTCGCTGTCATCGTGCTCTCGATGACGGCAAACGGCACAGTCACGCCCGACAAGATCATTCCTACATACACGGTCGCGAGCGAGCTCGACGCATTCGGAAGCGTGCTTCTCGCCACGTGCAAAGAAGTGATAATCGCGCTCGCACTTATTGCGGTGTTTTTCACCGTGCTTCAGCTCACCGTGCTCAAACTTCCCAAAGCGAAGATCATACAGATAGCGATAGGCATAGCCTATACGTTCGCGGGGCTTGTGATATTCCTCACCGCCGTCAAGGTGGGCTTCATGCCTATAGGACTCAAGCTCGGCAAACTGATGGCGGAAAACGAATGGGTGCTCGTTGTGTTCGGGCTTGTGCTCGGCATGGTGGTAGTTCTTGCGGAGCCTGCAATACACGTGCTCAATAAGCAAGTGGAAGAAGTGACGGGCGGCGGCATAACCAAAAAAGAAATGCTCGTCGCGCTGTGCATAGGCGTCGGGCTTGCCATCGCGCTTTCCATGGTGCGGATCATCTGCGGATTCTCGGTGCTGTACTACCTCATACCCGGATACTTGCTGTCCATGGGACTTTCGTTCTTCGTGCCCAAACTGTACACCGCTATCGCGTTCGACTCGGGCGGCGTCGCAAGCGGTCCGCTCACGAGCGGATTCATACTCCCGCTCGCGATCGGCGCGTGCTCGGTGATCGCGCCGAACGGCGTTCTCGAACTCGCGTTCGGCGTCGTGGCGATGGTCGCCATGATCCCGCTCATCACCATACAAGCACTCGGTTTCAAAGCGGTAATGTCCGCCAAAGCGCGCAACCGCATCATCATGAAGCGCATACTCGCCGCCGACGACGAGCAAATAATCAACTTTGCCTGGAGTAACGACTATGCCGAATAAACACAAAAAATCGGACGTCCAACCCAAACTTCAGCTTGTAAAAGCGAAAGTCGCGGCTCGCGCGAAAAACGGCAAGATCGCGAAGCTCAAAAATTTGAAAACCGCCGTCGCGACCAACACGGTGTCCGACAATCGGCTCGAGCTTCTCGTAACGATAGTAAACCGCAATAAAGGCGAATACTATTCCGATTTGATCCAGTCGTTCGACGTGAATATGCAGTTCGCCGCGCTCGGCGCGGGCACGGCGGATCAAACGATGCTGTCGCGATTGGGCTTCGCCGATTCCGACAAAACGGTAATATTCAGCATAATTCAGGGCAATAAGATCCCCGACGCGCTGTCCGCTCTCGAAGAAAAATTCAGAACGATCAAAAACGGCAAAGGCATCGCCTACACCATACCGTTCTCGGGCGTTATCGGCACGCTCATCTTCGGGTTCTTAAGCAACAACCGCAACGTAAACATCTCGCGCGAGAACGATTCCGCGCCGCAAAATAATTGAGGTGAAAGTATGGCTATCAACCACGAACTCATCATTTGCATAGTAAATACCGGCTTTACCGATATAGTCATGGAAGCCGCAAAGGAAGCGGGCGCACGCGGCGGCACAGTCATTCACGGCAGGGGCACGGCGAATAAAGACGCCGAGGAGTTTTTCCATATATCCATTCAGCCCGATAAAGAAACTGTCATGATCCTCGTCACGAGCGACATTCGCGACGCCGTTCTCCACGCGATATACAGCTCGGCGGGATTAAAGAGCGCGGGGCAAGGCATAGCGTTCGCCCTGCCCGTCACAAACGTCGTCGGCATCTCACCCGTCGCGACCGAGGCTCCGCACGAAAAACCGAAAGACGACAACGCCGAAAAAACCGAAACAAAACCCGAATAAATGCAAACCGATTACAATAAACCGAAACACCCGTCATTTCGACCGAATGTGTAGGGAGCTTTGAACCTCCTTGCGCTCTGTAGCGAAGCAATCCGACCACTAAAGGAGAACTATGAGCAAACTCGAAGAACTTATAAAAGAACTATGTCCCGACGGAGTGGAATATAAAGCATTTAGTGCGATCGCTCACTTTGTACGCGGAATAACTTATAATAAAGGGCAAGAACGGCAAGACGGAATCGGCATTAAAGTTTTACGCGCAAATAATATTACACTCGATTATAATACTTTGAATTTTGATGATGTCAAGGTGGTTGACAAAAGCGTAAGAATAAAAGACGAACAATACTTAAAAAAAGACGATATTCTTATTTGTGCGGGTAGCGGAAGTAAAAATCATATAGGTAAAGTCGCTTATATCACCGAAAATATGGACTGTTCTTTCGGTGGCTTTATGGGGGTAATAAGAGTTGCAAAAGAATGTAGCAGTCGCTTTATGTTTCATATATTAACAAGCTCACTATTCAAACAACATCTGGATATAACGCTTAACTCTTCTACTATAAAAAATCTTAATTCTCATGTGATGAATAGTTTTGTATTGCCCGTGCCGCCTATCGAAGTACAGCGTGAAATTGTTAAGATACTTGACAATCTCACGCAGCTTACGACAGAACTTATTGATTGTATAACGGCAGAACTTTCATCACGCAAAAAGCAATACGATTACTATCGTGACAATATCCTGCAATTCAAGAAAAAAGAATAGATTTCTCCGCGCACTCGCTTCGCTCGTTTGGTCGAAATGACAATATTCCTTTTTGTTTTTTGTAAAACTTCGTAACGCATGCTTTTCCCCGCTTTTCTTTGTCGTTTAGACCGAGCGGTATGAACACGCTTCCATCTGTCATTTCGACCGAAGCGCGAGGAACGAAGCGCGTAGCGGAGAAATCTCTTAATTACCATCAATTTTTAATTATTAATTCTTAATTTTTAATTGATAAAGCGGCACATTGTTCGTGCCGCTTGTTTCTATTTTTTATTCTTTTCGTCGCCGGTGCGGTTTGTCATGTCGTCGCGAACGTGCAACCCGCCGAGCTTGGGGAACTTCACGCCGAGCGCGGTAACGACGGTACGGAGTTCGGTGGGAACGATAAACTTTTGCTTGGGCGTATTGACGTCGAAATATTTGATACGCGCGCCGTCGAGTTCGCCGTACAACGGTGTTTCGCCGTCGAACACGATCTTGCACTTGACCCGCTTGCCCTCGCAGTCCGCCGTGCCGACGAACATTTCGCCGTCGGGCGTTTCCGTCCTCACAATGTCGGTCATATCCGCAAAGAAATCGTAACGGTATTTCGCGCCGATAAGCGCGTCCAACCGCGTGCCTTTGCCGCGTTCCGCCTCGATATGGTTTTTGCCGTCCGAGAATGCCGAACGCGTTTTGGAATACACGATAAACCGATACGATGCGTCGCCATCGCAATAGGTAAACTGTTGAAAACTCGTCGGTGCCATGGTACGCATTGCGAAGTAGTAGACGAAGAATACGAGTATTCCGACTACTCCGATGACTGTCAGTACCGTGCCCGCAACGCCGTGGACGAGCATCGGTACGAGCAGCCCGACCGCCGCGACCGTCGCGAACACGAAGTACAGCGCGAGCTGCCACCACTTGGTCGAAAACACGTCGTTGCGCACCGATCTTATCGCCGCCGCCCGAGCTTGCAATATCCCGCGGTAATCGGGTTCGTCGCGAACGGGATTTTCGTTTTTTTCGTCGAGTTCCGTCACGTTATTTCTTGTCCGAATTGCCGTCGGGGTACACGCCGGTAAAGCACGCCGAGCAATACCTGCCCGAAAGCCCCACCGCGTCGAATGCCTTCATCGGAAGGTAGCCGAGCGAGTCCGCGCCTATATCCGCGCAAATCTCGTCGATCGTCATGCGCACTGCGGCGAGATACTTGCGATCGGGAATGTCCGAGCCGTACGGGCACGAATATATGAACGGCGGCGACGCGATGCGCATATGCACCTTTCTCGCCCCGCCGTCTTTCATCAAACGAATGAGGTTAGCGCACGTCGTGCCGCGCACGATGGAGTCGTCCACAAGCACGATGTCCTTGCCCTCGATCGCGCCGCGGAGCGCGTTGAGCTTGACGGAAACCGCCTCGCGCCGCACTTCGTCGGTGCCTTTTATGAACGTCCTGCCGACGTACGAGTTTTTAACGAGTCCGTCGGCGTAACGTATGCCACTCTCGTACGAATAGCCGAGCGCGAAATGCAGTCCCGAACTCGGAACGCCGATAACAACGTCCGCCTCGGCGGGCTGCGCCTTGAATAACTCGCGCCCGATGTCGATACGCGCCTGATACACGCTCTTGCCGTCTATGTAGGAATCGGGACGGGCAAAATACACATACTCGAATATGCACTGCGCGGGAGTGACCTTGCCGACGTGCTTGTCGTAATGCGTCACGCCCGTTTCGTCGATTTTGACAAGCTCGCCCGGCTTGACGTCGCACACCGTGCGCGCACGTATAACGTCGAACGCCGCGGTTTCGGACGCGAAGAAATAGCAGTTGCCGCGCTTACCTATAGATAGCGGTTTGAACCCGTAACGGTCGCGCACGGCGATCAGTTTTTTGGGACTCATAAGCACTATGGAGAACGAGCCTTGGAGCCTTTCGGCTGTCGCCATCAACGCTTCCTCCGCGCTGTGCGTTTGGGTGCGCGCGACGGCTACCATATTCATAACCATTTCGGCGTGGCTGGACGATTGGAAAATCGCGCCACGGTGCTCGAGTTCGGACCGCAGTTCGTCGTAATTGGTGATCGTGCCGTTCATTGCGATCGTCATCGAGCCTTTGCAATACCGCGACACGATCGGCTGTATGCCGTCGTTCTCCTCGCCGGTATAGCCGTAAAGCACGTGCCCCACGCCGATCTTGCCCTTCATCGTGGAAAGGTTGTCTTTGGTGAACACCTCGTTCACAAGCCCCTTGCCCTTTATCGTGTATAGCTTGACATAGTCGTTCGTGACAATGCCGCAGCTCTCCTGCCCGCGGTGCTGTAACGTGTACAGTCCGTGGTAAATATCGAGCGCGACGTCGCCGCCGTCGAAATCATACGCGCCCATTACTCCGCATTCTTCATGTAACATTTTCGTTCTCCGATTGACAGTGCCGACTGTGCGCCGACACTGATAATAATACCACATCGGCGCACCGTTTGGCAAGTAAACAAAAGGCACATTTGCAACGTAAAACAATCGAAATAATCCCGAATTGCGAACGGTTGACGAAAATTACGCTTCGCGCCAAAAACCCCGCGCATTTGCTTGACAATATCCGAATATCGTGATAGAATAAGCAGTACCGAGAGCAATCCCTCGGACAAGAATTACGGGCAATTAACTCAGCGGGAGAGTGCTACCTTCACATGGTAGAAGTCACAGGTTCGAACCCTGTATTGCCCACCATACAAGACGTATACGCACACTTTTGATAAGCGTGCGTATTTGTTTTATAACATCATAACAGTGTCAAAGTACCGACCGAAAAAGTAGTTTGCAGAGAGGGCTTGATTATGGAAAGTATTCAAAAAGAAAAACTTGAAAAATCAGTCGGGCTTGATTCGGAATTTCGATATTAACCGATAATTCGGGAGGGGTTCACTTATGTCGGAAAGAGAAAGAAAAATACAATTATGGTTTGAAATGTGGCTAAAACAACGCGATTTGGGAATAGCCGATATATTCGACGATAACGCCGTTTATATTGAAAGCTGGCGTCCTAAATACGAAAGCATAAACGCGATAAAGCATTGGTTCGACGAATGGAATACGCGCGGGAAAGTCATCGTTTGGAAAATCAAACAATTTTTTCATAAAAATAACCAAACCGTTGTAGAATGGTATTTCAAAAGCAAAATGAATGACGGTATATCCGATGAGTTTGACGGCATATCGTTGATCGTCTGGACAAAAGACAACAAAATCAAATTACTTAAAGAATTCGGTTGCAATATTGATAATTACAACCCGTATCAAGACGGAGAAAAGCCCAAATTCAAAGAAAAACAAATAAATTGGTTTTAACTATATCCGCATTATAATAAGTTTACGAAGCGACCTTTACAAAACCGTTTTTCATTGTGACGGATCTCGCAACGACGGTTTACAAATTGCAACCCTAAAACGGGAAAACCCGACGATTTGCCGTTTGCCTTTTCGTTTTGCCTTGCGTCGAATTGAATACGGATTCGATTTATTCGGATATTGCGGAAAAATACTCCGACAAAAATTCCACTCTGTGCGTCAGCCAATTTTTGAGATAGGTTGCGGCGTCCGCATGGGTCGCGAACGTCGTTACCGTTTCGCCCTGCACGGGGTCGACGATCTTGCCGAGATTATCCCATTTATCGTAATTCTTCGCGAAGTACGGTGCATAAGTAACCGTCACTTTGTCTATCAGATCGACTAGCCGCTCGAACACCCCGCCCTTTTGAAGCTCGTCGAACCGCTCCGCGACGGCGAGCCTGAACCAATCGGCGGAAAAGAACACCGCCGTCCACGGATTGAGTGCTTTCATGGCGTTGGTGCTGACGTTCGCCGAAAATATCTTGTCGTATTCTTCAAGCCCGCTCATCATGCCGAAACCCGAATCGAAATCCCACGGGGCTTGGAAAGCGAGCTTTTTATCGCCCGTCGCGCTCATGTCGACCGTAAAGAAAAAGCTCGACCAATCCACGTCGTTGTCGCATGCGATCTCGGCGATTATAAACGTATCTACCATCGAATCGAGATCGACCGCCGCCGCGATGACGCTTTCGGCGTCCGAAAGCTCGGATCGCACGAGTGCCGTGTAGTCTTCGTTAAACGCCCAATACGTGCGATTGTATATCGCGTCGTATATCAATTTGAACACGTTCTCGGTGTAATTTTTGATAAAAGTATTTTGACTCGGCGCGTAAATATCGTTCTTGATCGTATAGTACGCCTGACCCCAATCGAAAGTTTGCCCGGGATAGAATAACGTGCCGTCCTCGCACGTAAGTCGGTACCCGCCCTGTTTGTAGTTTATCATAAAATAATCGCGCGGGTCTTCCGTCATTCGCGCATTGCCGTCGAACTCTATAAACCAGCCTATGTCGTTACCCGTGTAATTCTCGTCGGGCTCGTTTATATTCACTCTGTTCTTGTTTACCTGCTGCTGTTCGGCAACCATATACAGTCCGTTATACGCGCCGTTCACGTTGACTTCCGCAAACGCATAATCGGACGCATAATATCCGTTCTTTTCGAGCGTCTGTTTCGCAAGCTCGAACACCACTGCGTCGCGCAGGAACGTGACGTCCTTATAGCACGCGAGCAGTACCCAATTTTTGAATTTCGCGCCGCCGTTCAATCCCAAAAGATTGATTTTCTCGTCGAACTTGACCCGATAAGATTTCTTATCGTAGTCTGCGGTGTTGTTGCCGCGGACGCGCACTTTGGCGGTAACCGCCGAAAAATTTTCTCCGTCGCGCCCGTTTGCAAGCCCGACCGTACAGTCTTTGTATATTTGCGTTTCCGGCTTCGACGTGCCCGTTATATCGGTTCCGTCGTCCGTCATTATATTTATTGTCGCAATAGCCTTGGCAAGATTATCGAAACCCGCGATATTCTTGTCTTTGACTTCTGCCTCGCCGTCGCCCTCGTTATCTCCGCCTTCGTTGCCTTCGTCCCCTTCGTTATCTCCGCCTTCGATCTCGCTGCTGTTATTTCCGCCGTTGTTTTCTCCGCCGCCGTTGCCGCCCGCGGCAGTGCCGCACCCGACAAAAGCAAAACAGAGCGCGATACACACGCAGAGTATACTCAAAAGTTTCTTCATTTCGCCACCTCGAAATCGGATTTTAATTATTGTAACACATGCGCGGCGGCTTGTCAAGCGCGTGCGAAAACACGCATTTGCAAAAAGATCACACCGTCGCGCACGAAAGCAAAACATTCAGAACGAACTTCCCGCCGTCGACGGACACCGAGCAAATGCCGTGATACTTTTCCGCGATTTTGCGCATGGAACGAATACCTATGCCGTGGAAATTCTTGTCGTCTTTGGATGTTATCGGGAACCCGTCGCCGTCGAGCTTTATATTGCCGTCGCACGGATTGGTGATATTTACCGACACCATTTCCCCCACTTTATGCACGACGACGCTTATATTGCGCATGTTTTCGTTTAGCCGCATTACCGCCTCTATGGCATTTTCGAGCGCGTTTCCGAACAGCGCGTACACGTCCGCCGCCGCCATAAACTCCAAAGCCCGACCGTCAACGACGCACGTCAGCGAAATGCCGTCGCGAGCGCATCGCAAACTTTTTTCGGTGAGAACGGTGTCGAGCACTTCGTTATCGGTGCGCACCGCCGCGTCGTAAATGGATATGGAGCTTTCGATTTCCTCGACCGTATCGGCGGGCAATCCTTTTTGCTTGCTTATAGACCGAATCTGATGCCGCAAATCGTGACATTTGAGGTTTATCAGCTCGATATTGTCTTTGGATATGTTGTATTGCCGTTCTTTTTCGCGCAACAAATATTGGGTTACGTCAAGCTCGTTTTTAAGCTCGCCCGTTTTGATCAAGCCGAACTGTATATAAAGCAGGAATCCGCAGCAAAGGCTTTCGTACACAATATCCATAAGCATGATCAACAGACTGCGCTCGCCGCCGTAATACACTATTATCGAGTTCAACAGTATGTCCACGACAAGCGCGAAGCCGATTATTATCAGCACACCCGTTCTCTGTATTCTGAATTCTTCTTCCGGCTTTATGCGACGGATATACAGATAATAGAACACCGTATATGCCGAAAAGTACGCGAAAATATTTACGAAAACGGTCAGCCAAGTATAGTGATCCATTTTCGAGAGATCGAACTCGCCCTCGAAATACATACCGAAAATCGAACTTTCCCCGCTCGATATTATCGCCACCGAAAAATTAGCCACGCCGTACGCAAGATGTTGCATCGTGTATGCGGCTATTCCGCAAAACAGCACGTTTACTAAGCTCTCGTTGCAACAGAACTTGAGCATCGGCACGGTCACGGCGAACAGCAGGAAAAAAGTAAACGACGTGTAATACGCGTTGTAAACGAGCGGCAACAACGCCGCCAGCCCTTCCGTGACGGCAAAACAACCGATAAACCTCAAGGCAAACAGTTTGCGCCTGTGCAATCTGATCGCAAACAGCAATTCGGCTATGAACAGCTCGAATACGACGAGCCATCGGTATAATAACAACATAGGCATAAGCCTACTTTCCTCCCACGCGTCCGCTATAGTGTAGCACCGTTTGCGATAAATGTCAATACCGAAACGACAAACAAACCGCTTTACGATTTTACCGAAAGCGGTCTGTCGTCGCATTGCCGTACGGCATTTATACGAGTGTTATTATTTACGTTTGAGGGTCTTTATACATAGGTTCCCATTCTTTCATTTCTATGAGCCTGCTGTTATCCGTCGCCTCGTAAGTTATATCGACGTCGGCATCGACAGACAGTTCGATCTTGTCCAAGTGGAAATTTTCCTCACCGCCCACTTGATACAGTGCTATTTCGTTTATGCCTTCCGACAGCTTGATACAGCCGACCGTGAGCCAATCGAGACTGCACTTCGTATCGCTCACTTTGGGTTGCGCCAAAATCGCCTTTGTTTCTATTACTTCGCCGTTCACTTCGATATTGCAGTCGTTAAAGAGCAATCCGCTGTTCTTTCTGCCTATGCGAAGTCGCAACGTTACATAACACTCTTTGCTCGCTTCCACCGTGAATTTAACGTTCGAGTAACTTGTATGTATACATTTGCGCACGCCGTTGGTGTAGTCTACTATCGAGCCGTTTTTGGTATCGTCGCCGCGCGCGGAAACGACCGCATCTTCCGCTTCGATCGTGTACGTTTTCGCATCCTCGCCGCGGTCGCCGCATTTTTTGTGCCCCGCTTCGCCGTCATGCACGCAAACCGTCTTTATGCAACCGTCGCACACGTCGCACTTAATGCAATCGTCCTCATACAGCCACTCGTTCGTAAACCCGCAAACGGTACACGCGCCGTTCGCGCCGTAAGTGTGGTTTTCGAGGTTTTTGTATCTCGGGGCTTCCTTGTTGTACCCTTTTCCGCACGACTTGAAGTTATCGCCCAAAGAACACGTCATTTTTTGCCAGTGGCTCGTCGAATCCCAATCGTATGCGTACGTGTGAGTATGATTGTCGCCGTTCGGCATGAACTTGCAAACGGTACACTGCCCGTTTTCGTCGAACTCGTGATCGCCCTCGTCGAGCTTTATATCTCTGTGATAGCATTTGGGCGCATGCCAATGTTTGTCTGCCGTCGTCGTCCAGTACTTTGTATCGAACGTATGTTCGTGCACATACTCGCACACCGTGCATTTCATGTCGGCGTCGAACGTATGTTTCGCCTGTTCGTCTACTACGGAAAGGGTATGTTCGCAGGTAGCGGCGCGCCAATGATAAACGTCGTTGCTTGTCCATGCCGTAGCATCGTACGTGTGCGCGTGCGCCGTCCACCCGCACACCGTGCACTCGCCGTTCTCGAGCGTGTGACGCGCCTTGCCGTCCGTCAAATCGTAATGGTCGCAAGTCGCAACGTGCCAATGATACGTGCCGTCGCTTTCCCAACCTTCGTCGAAGGTATGGACGTGCGCGCGTCCGCACACCGAGCAAGCTCCGTCCGCGCCCTTATCGTCATGCGCGGCTTTGTCCTTGACTTCGGTTTTGTGCTCGCACGTCGCGGCGTGCCAATGGTCGGCATCGTCGCTCGACCATTCGGTCGCAAACGTGTGGGTATGCGACGCGGGCGGTGGGTTCGTTTTTTCGGGTTCAGTCCCGCACGCCGCGAGCGAAAATACCGACACGCTCGCCGCAAGAGAGAGTATTATACTCAAAAATTTTGCACTTTTTTTCATCATCAATCCTCCTTAAGGTTTGTTTTGTTTTTCTTATCCGAGTACCATATTATCCAAGACGCCGCGACCATTGCAAGACACAAGCCCATTAGCACGCCCGAAACTATCTTTACGGCGAGCAATGCTTTTTCCCAGCCGGGCATAACGTCCATGAATCTCGTGCTCGTAGATACGCCGTTCATCATGAACGAATGTAACTGCGTATACAAGATCCTGTGCGCACTCTCGCGAACAGCCTGACACACCGTGCCGTTATTGTCCTTGTAATAACGGTCGAGCGCGTCCTCGGGCATACCGCCGAGCCAAGCGTCCTGCCCCGCCGCGACGGCACGACCAAAGTTTTTGTCGGTGCCCGCGTTCGCGTCGGTAATGGCGACGCCGTTAAAGCCCCATTCGCCGCGAAGCACTCCGTTCAGAAGTCCGTCATGCTGCCCCGTCCAAACAGTGCCGATACGGTTGTACGACGTCATAACGCCGTTACAGCTACCGTCGGTTATGAACTTTTCGTAAGCCTTGAGATAGATCTCTCTTATCGACTGTTCGTTTGCCCAAGTCTGCATACCCGATCTGAAATCCTCTTGTTCGTTGAGAATGAGATGCTTGACGAACACGACCGCGCCCATTTCGCGCAAGCCCTTTATCTCCGCCGCACACATTTCGCCGCTCAAGAATCCGTCCTCGCCGTAATACTCGTATGCGCGTGCGCCCCAATGCGAGCGGTGGATATTGACAGCGGGACCGTAAACGCCCGCAATACTCGCATTCAAAAGGTGCGTGCCGAAAACATTTCCGAGCGTTTTCGCAAGTTCTGCGTTGTACGTCGCGCCCACTATCGTATTGCTCGGCAACGCGTACCCGCCGTCGCGCACTCCGCACGACCCGTCGCGCTGACTGATGCCCGGTGCGGAAATGCTTCTCGTGACCGCGGATATGCCGCTCGACTGAATGAGTTTTGCCTGCTCGTCAAACGTCATTTGATTCAAAAGATCTTTCCACAGCGCGTTGTCGTAGTCGAGCCCCATAAGCTGCACGAGTTTCAGTTCGCCGTATTCCGAAGTGACTGTATTGTATATCGGCATTTCGTCTGCGGGATCGTTCTCGGCGTCGACTTCGTACAAGATGTTGGCTCTGTTCTCGTCGCCCTTTAGCGCGAGCACCGCGCCGCTCGGATACGTACCCTGCCAATCGTCACGCGAAAGATATTTTATTTGCTGCTCCATGCCTTTATTGAGATTGACGTCCGCGTCCGCGAACCGATTGACAATTTTCGTGCCGTTCGCGGTTTTCGAGTATGTGTCGAAATCGTCGGAAGCATAATTGACCTTGTACGCAAGCGCGGCGTTGCCGTCGTAGTCCATGCCGTCGGCGACAGTTTTGTTTTTTGCGGCGAGTATATTGTTGAGCGCGTCGTGCGAGTCTTTGCCTGCCGCGAGGAAGTAATCGCCTTTTTCGAGAATGTATGTGCCTTTGCCGTAAGCGTCATAACACTTAAACTCATACTCTGGCACCGTGATCGTCACAGTCGCGCTCTTGCCCGGCGCGATCTCGGGAGTTTTTATAAACCCCGCAAGCCCCACCGCCGCCTTTTCGATGCCGTTGTCTTTGTCATATTGCGTGTACGGCTTTTGCAAGTAAACTTGAACGGCGTCTTTACCTGCGCGTTCACCCGTGTTCGTCACCGTGACGGTGACGTTATAATCGCTCCCGTTCTTTTCGACCGCAAAATCTCCGTACTCGAATTTCGTATAGCTCTCGCCGTGCCCGAACGGGAACGCCACTTCGTCGGCGTAACTCCACTTTGCGGTGTTCATCAGCCCGCCGACGCCGCTCGACGCGTTTCCTTTACCCAATACGGTATCCTCGTACCGCGTTTCGTAATAACGGTATCCGACGTATATCCCTTCTTGATACACGAGATATTTGTCGTCGGTGTCCTTGACTATACCGTTCGGCAACGAGCTGTACTTGTATATCCCGAAATTCTTGTTGGACGGCGCGGACTTGTTGTCGAACGCCCAAGTATCGGTAAGATGTCCCGACGGCGAAGCGTTGCCGACGAGCATATCCGCCAAAGCCTTCATGCCGGTGCTGCCGCCCCAACCGACCCACAGGCACGCGTCGACTTTTTGCATGTCTATGTTTTTGAGATTGATTTGCGCCGCCGAATTTATCACGACGATTATCTTTTTCAGTTTGTTTTGGTCTTTGAGCGAAATAAGCCCGTCTATAACGCCGCGCTCCGCGTCGGTGAGCGACAGATAATCGCCGTCGTCGCTCGGTGCGGCAACCGTGCTTATGCCGCCCGCCTCGCCGTAATACCGCGAAACGATATATACGCCCGCGTCGCCGAATTGAGTGACCCTGTTTTTTGCGGCGGCGGAATAAGCGGACCAGCTCATTTCGTTCGTTTGCCTGAAAGATATGCCGTAACTTTTCCTGTATCCGTTCTCGAGAGATTTCAAGCACTCCTCGTTCAGTTTGAGTCCGACGCTCTCCGCAGCGAATACCTTTTGCACGTCGAAAATCGAAGTGTCGTCCACGTTCACTCTGCCGCTCCCGACGCCGTGATGCACCCAATTAACGGTGCCCATACCGAAATTGCTGATTTTATCCCCTTTTGAAAGCGGCAAAGCGGGCTTGCCGTCCTTTGCGATATTGTTCCAAAGAAGCACCGAGCCTTCCGTGTTTACCTGTTCGGTTATCCTGTCCGAATACGCATACATCGCCTCGGTGTCGAGAACCTGATTATTGACGCCGTATTTTGTTTCGAGAACGAAATCGCCGTTTTCGTCTTTTTTGGAAAATTCCGATTGATAATACTGAAAATCGTTGGGATTATCGGTATCGACGTTCACGGGCACGGTGCGTACCGCGCCGAAAAATTGATCGACGAATATATACGACTTCATCGCTATGGGAGTAATGATGATAAAAATTATCATTATAAGCGCGAAGAATATGGACAGTAACGTCCACATCGAACGCTTGAACAGTCTGTTTTTCACAACGTCTTTCATTAAACGCTCACCTCCTCCGATCCGGTTTTCTCTTTGAGTATGTACATGGTGAGCGAACCGACTAATCCCAGAACGAACACTATGTCAAAAACAAACATCAGTATTTGATACCATTCTCCGAAAAACGCCGCTTCCGTATTGGTCTGCGCGGCAATGCCGTCGAGAAGTATGTATACGCCGACAACGCCCGCGGTGAGGAAAAAGACGAACATGGCGCATATCCCCGTAATTATGCCCCAAGGCATTTTCTTCATAAATTTTCTCCTTGTTTTAATTTTGGTGTCCCGCAGCGCGCGATCCGCGGGAATGTTCGGAAAGCGATTTTGCGCATTGCGCTCTCCTCGACACACGAACAATCCCGTCACATTCTCCGAGATTTCTTCGTTATATCTACCCGCATTATATATTTCGGGATAGGATTTTTGTCGAAACCCGCTTAAACTCGACGTTTTTTCTTCTATTCGGTAAATTATGCGATGAATACAAAAAAACAACCCCGCGCAAAACCGTCACGCCGAAGTTGTTTATATGCTTATTCTGAAAACAGTCTGTCGCCGTCGCAAGACGCCGACACGGGAATAAACGCTCTTGATCTATTTACCTCCGAGATATTCGTTAAGCCCCGTCAAGAACGCTTTCTTCTTGCTTCGGGAAATCTGCAAACTTTCGCCCGCGACGGTAACGGACAGATCCCCGATAGCCGTCACGTGCATGAAGTTGACCAAAAAACACCTATTGCAAAGCGCGAACGGCGCGTCTTTCAGCATTTCGCACACGTTGTACAGCTGGTCGTATGTCGAAAAATCACCGTGCACGGTATGATAAATGCAACTGTTGTGCACGACCTCTACGTACTTTATATCCTCGGTGCGCAGCCGTCGCTTCGTGCCGCGCTCCGAAATCCAAATTTCTTTGCCCGATACGGCTTTCGATCTTTCGATCGCTTTGTCCATTTTCATGGCGAAACTCTCGTACCGAATGGGCTTGACTATAAAATCGAGCGCGCCCACCTCGTACCCTTTTATAGCGTACTGCGCCATGTTGGTGACGAAAATTATTATCACCTTTCCGTCTTTCTCGCGCAACCGCCGCGCCGCTTCCATGCCGTCCATGTGCGGAAGTTCTATGTCCATGAACACGAAATCGTAATTCCCGCCGAACTCGTCGAGAAAAGACAGCGCGTCGGAAAAACAGGCGATATTAAAAGTGTCCGCCCCCCCCCGCGCATTTTTCTCATACTCTTTTATGAGCGAACAAAGGGTATCTCGCGCTTCGCTATTATCCTCTACGATACATGTTCGGAATACCATTATCCCTCCGATTTTTCCAACGACATAAATCGGACACCGCAGTGTAGCTCTATTCTGTCGAATGACGGCAATTATGGAAATTTCCGAATACTTGCATATATCGAACTTGCCGTTTTTATAATTCAATACATAGTGTAACATGCTTTCGGACGATTGTCAATACAAAAATAAAAATTCGCTCGGCAAACAATGCGCGTGTAATTTACACAAATACTTGAAATACACCGCAATATGGTGTATAATAAGAAAAATCCCTCGGAGGTGGCGAGATGCGCAAGACGGTTGTTTCGATATTGTTATCGGGAATATTATGCTTCGCGGCAAGCGCGTTTTGCGGGTGCGGCGACAGTAAATACACCCTTTCGGTCGGCGGCGAAACCGACCTATTGTACGCGCCGCTCGATCCGTCCTACGCCGCAGGCGAAACGGTAACGGTCAAAACGGGCTTATTATGCGACGCGGTGACGGTCGTTGCACTCAACGGCGTCGAGCTTCCGCACACTCCCGTCAAAGAGAACGACGTATATACGCATTGGGAGTTTGTTTTCACCATGCCCGACGAAAACTCGGTACTGTCGATCAAGACTACGGACGGGTTTCTCGAGCCGAATTATACCGTTGTCGAGAGCAAGCTCGCGTATAGCGATTTGGATTTGACGTCGGACGGCGAAACGACGGGCTTTAAGATGAATGCATACGTTCATTCGCTCGCAATGTGGAATAACATCAAACCGCTCCTGCCCGACTTTCGATCTGATCACGGCGAAGAATTTTTCTCAAGCCGCGCGCTTTTGGTGTTTTTCGGCGAAAAAGGAAGCGGCGGCGATTTCCCGCTTTCGGACCCCGAAGTGATACTGAAAGACGGTCGACTGATCGCGCGTTTGTCGCTCGAACCGTCCGATGAGATTTACGACACACCCACAGTAATGACCGAGTGGGCTGTCGTCATCGAGATCGAAAACAATATTTTCTTCACCGATATAGGCGTGGAATACGATTTTTGAATCGTTTATATAGGCATAGGGGATAATTTCATGAACTCCGAATTTCACGACAAAGTCGTCGGGCTGATCCCGTCGCGCAGTCTCAAAGAACATATCGCTCGGCACGGGCATACGTTCGGCGAAAAAGACTTGCTGAAAATCATACTCGATCATGCGGGCACGTTCGACGCGCGCATTGCCATGTTCGACGAGGCGGCGCGAGTGCTTTCGGACGCCGAGCTTCGACGGCTCGCGAAAAAACGGCGTGACGTCGAGGCGAATAAACACCGAACGTTCATGCAACCCTCGCCCGACGAGATCTATTATATCGAACTGAAATTCCCGCCGCGGCTCGGTCGCGACTGCATGCCCGACGACACGCTTGCGGCGCGAACTTTCGACGACGCCGTCGAGATCGTCAAGCGGTACGTCAAATACTATGAATGCTCGGCGGCGGAACGACGCGGAGCGCGCTACACGCTTCGGAAGATGACCGTCGCCCTTTCCAAAAAACCGAGCGACTTTTACAAGAGCAAAACGGGCGAAATCGGCAGGTGCGTGCTCGACGGCAAATACGAAATACTCGATCTCGATATGTATGCGGCAAAACGCGAAGTGCCGTGCGCCAAAGATAAGCTGTGCGACGAATGTAATCGGTGCATAGAAGTCACCGCGCCGCGCTTCCCGCACTTTTTGCAGCCGTACGACCTCATCGGGTATTATGACGATATAGTAAACAACCCGACGCATATGACGTACGGTATTTTCGACTGCGATATGGAAAAATGCGACGACGACACCCACGTCGTTCTTCTCGAAACAAACAAGTATATCGTCGAGCGGAATATCGACTACCGCGACGAGAACGGCTACTATCGCGTGTACGACGCGCACACCCACCCGTCATACTGCGAAATAGAAAAACTCGATCCCGCCGACGTTCCGCCAAAAATCGCCGAATTATACCGTTATGCCGCCGACGGCTTGCGCAAAATCGAGGAAACCGATTAAGAATTTCCCGATTGATTGTAGTGGACGCAGCCCACTGCGCCCATAATAACAACATTCCCGTAG
>CAJUKG010000007.1:49091-110793 GCA_910586925.1 uncultured Christensenellaceae bacterium
TAGTGGACGCAGCCCACTGCGTCCATAATAACAACATTCCCGTAGTAGTGGACGCAGCCCACTGCGTCCATAATAACAACATTCCCGTAGTAGTGGACGCGGCCCACTGCGTCCATAATAACAAAATACACATTTACGGAGGCGGAGCATGAGCGAAAAATTTGTCCGTAAAAACCTGCGTTTGAAAGAATACGATTATAACAATGCGGGATATTACTTTGTAACGATATGCACGCAAGACAAAAAATGTCTGCTCGGACGAATAGATTCCGCAGGGGACGCAAACCCCTGCGCTACGAATGCAATGATAAAATTATCGCCGTACGGCATAATTACGGAAAAATATTTGTTATCAATGGAAGAACATGATAATAATATTCGCCTACACAAATATTGCATTATGCCAAATCATATACACATGATTATTGAAATTGTAAAATCAAATAATTTCGGGACGCAGTGGGCTGCGTCCCCTACGGCAAATCACGTATCGCAAGCTATTCGTTCATTGAAATGCTTAACAAGCAGAGAAAGCGGTATACATTTATGGCAACGCTCTTTTTACGACCATATCATACGCAACGAACAGGATTATTTGCGCATTTGGGAATATATTGATACAAACCCGATAAAATGGGCAAACGACGAGTATTATAAGCAATAATAAGATTGTACCGTTACGCTATCGACGGTTCACAAAAAATCAAATATGCATTTTCGATAAACCGTAGTGGACGCAGCCCACTGCGTCCAGAATAACAACAAAGCCATTCTTGCGTTCCGCAACGCAAAAACCGCCGAGGCTTTTCGCTTCGGCGGTTGTTTTGTGTATTGCTTTACGCTTTTTCGATAATCGTTTCGCCCGTCATCTCTTTGGGCTGTTCCACGCCCATGATGTCGAGGAGGGTCGGGGCGACGTCGCAGAGAGCTTTATTCTCTTTGAGCTTGCGTCCGATATACTTTTCGCCTGCGACGACGAGCGGAACGAGGTTGGTGGTATGCGAGGTGCAAGGCGAACCGCCTTCGAACTGCATGACTTCGGCATTGCCGTGGTCGGCGGTCACTATCGCCGTGCCGCCGCTTTTCCACACCGCTTTCACGACTTTCTCGAGACAAGCGTCCACCGCCTCTACCGCCTTAACGGCGGCATTGAGAACGCCCGTATGTCCGACCATATCGCAGTTGGCGAAGTTGAGAATGAGTACGTCCTTGCCGCTTTCGATTTCGGCAACCGCTTTATCGGCGACTTCGTACGCGCTCATTTCGGGTTGCAAGTCGTAGGTCGCGACTTTCGGGCTTGCGACGAGCACGCGGGTTTCGCCGTCGTTCGGCTGTTCCACGCCACCGTTAAAGAAGAACGTGACGTGCGCGTACTTCTCGGTTTCGGCGACGCGCGACTGCGTAAGACCTTTTTTCGCGAGATACTCGCCGAGCGTGTTTACGAGCTTACGCGGCGGGAACGCCGTCAGAATGTTTTGCAGCGTCACGTCGTACTGCGTCATGCCGACGTACAGCACCGGCTTATATCCGCCCGCACGCTCGAAGCAGTTGAAATTCGGTTCGGTGATCGCGCGGGAGATCTGACGGGCGCGGTCGGCACGGAAGTTGTAGAAAATGATCGAGTCGCCGGGGTTGACGCCTTTATAGTCGCCGATCACGACAGGCTCGACAAACTCGTCCATCGTGCCTGCGGCATAGCTCGACGCCATTGCCGAATCCGCCTGCGAAAAATGCTTGCCCTGTGCCGCGAAAACCGCGTTGTAGCCGCGAGCGACGCGTTCCCAACGATTGTCGCGGTCCATGTAGTAATATCTTCCGACCACCGTCGCTATCTCGCCCACGCCGAGTTCGTCGAGTTTTTGCTCAAGCTCGCGCACGAACGTAACGCCCGAATCGGGCGGAACGTCTCTGCCGTCGGTGATGCAATGCACATACACTTTTTTCAAGCCGTGCGTTTTGCAGAGTTTGAGCAAGGCGTACAAATGCGTATTCATGCTGTGCACGCCGCCGTTGCTTAAAAGTCCGACGAGGTGCATAGCCGAGTTGTTCGCTATGCAACCGTTGACCGCCTCGTTGAAAGCGGCGTTATCGAAGAACGAGCCGTCCTTGATCGCGTCGTCGATAGTCGTTATGTCCTGATACACCACTCTGCCCGCGCCGAGATTGAGATGTCCTACCTCGCTGTTGCCCATTTGACCTTCGGGCAGTCCGACCGAGTAGCCCGACGCATTGATGAGAGTATGCGGATATTTTTGCATGAGCGAGTCGAAAAACGGTTTCCGCGCTTTTTTGATCGCGTTGCCGTACTCGTCTTGATTGAATCCGAATCCGTCGAGAATGATTAAAGCATCCATGATTTACCTTCCTGAATTCCTTCGTATTAGTATATTACGAAACGTCTTTCTATATTAGTGACAGCACTATTTCGCGGGTTTTCGCGATTATTTCGCGGCAGCGACTATTATCGAGAAATCCTCCGCCTTGAGGCTCGCGCCGCCGATGAGTCCGCCGTCGATCTCGGGCTGTGCCATAAGCCCCGCGACGTTCTTCGCGTTCATGCTGCCGCCGTACTGAATACGCATTCCGTTTGCGACCTTTTCGCCGTACAGTTCTTTTACGACCGAACGGATATACCCGATCGTTTCGTTAGCCTGCTCGTCCGTCGCCGTCTTGCCCGTACCGATAGCCCAGACCGGCTCGTACGCTATAACGACTCCAGCCGCCTGCTCCGCCGATACGCCTTCGAACGCGCCGACGACCTGCGTGCGGCATACCTTTTCGGTAAGCCCGCCCTCGCGCTCGGCGAGAAGTTCGCCCACGCACACGATAGGCTTCAAGCCCGTTTTGAGTGCCTGCAACAGTCGCGCATTGACCGACTTATCCGTTTCGCCGAAATACTGACGGCGTTCGCTGTGTCCGATTATGACGTAGCTCGCGCCCGCTTCGACGAGCATTGCCGCCGAGATCTCGCCCGTGAACGCACCGCTGTCCGCCCACGCGATATTCTGCGCGCCGACCGCTATGTTACTGCCTTTCGTAAGCTCGGCGGCGAGTGCTATGTCGGTAAACGGCACGCACACGACCACGTCGCACTTCGCGCCTTTTACCTTCGGAAGCAGTTCCGTGACGAGTGCGCGACATTCCGCCGCCGTTTTGTTCATTTTCCAGTTGCCCGCAATAATGGGTTTTCTCATGATCCTCATATCTCCTTGAATGATTGACTTATTTTACGGTGCCCGCCCTCTCGGCTCTGTCGCATTCCACCTTGCGATAGATCGCGAGCGACGCCGCGACACCGGCATTGAGCGAATTTATTTTTCCGAACATCGGCACCGACACCACGCCGTCGCACAGCTTTTCGGTGAGCGTCGACACGCCCGCACCCTCCGCGCCGACGACGAGAGCGGTCGCTCCCGAAAGATCGGTTTTATACATATCCGAACCGCCCATATCGAGCGCGTACACCCACACGTTGCGGGTTTTGAGTTCGCGTATCGCGTCGTTGATATTGACGACGCGCGCGACGGCGACATATTCCGCCGCACCCTCCGCGACCTTTATCACCGTGTCGTTGACGGGGACTTGACGGTTCTTGCCGATCACTACGCCGTGCACTCCGCCGCACTCGCACGAGCGCAGAATGCTGCCGAAGTTGTGCGGATCCTCTATCCCGTCGAGCACGACTATAAACGGCTTTTCGCCCCGCTTTTCCGCGACGGCGAATATCCCGTCGAGATCGGTATACGAAAAATCGACGGCGTATCCGATACAGCCCTGATGGTTCGCGCCCTCCGCGCTTCTGTCCATCGCCGCACGGTCGCAAAACCTGATAGGTATTCCCGCGGTCTTTGCGAGCCGCAACACCGACGCCCGACGCTCGTCGTGCGACTTGCCGTCGAGAAGCTCTATGCGCGTAAACCCGCCGCCGTTTTTAAGCCGTTCGAGAACGGCGTTTTTGCCGAAAATTTTAATGGTATTCTCCGAATATGTCGACGCGCAAACACGCGCTTATCACTTCTTCTTTTTCTTGAGAGCGGTAACGCGCTCGTTGATCTCTGTGCGATGAAGTTTGACTTCGGCGGCTTTGCCGCAAGACTTCTTGCCCTCGGGACAATCGCCGCGCAGGCACCCGGGACCGCAATCGCGGAACAGATTGGGCGCAACCTTGACTACTTCTTCGAGCATGAGCCACGCGACGCTGCGTATCTCCCACTGCGCACGGTTGCAGCACCGCAACGCAAAGAAATGCATAAGCTCGCGCGCGTTCATCGTAACTATCATTTTGGTTTCGCAGGCGTTGGGAAGAATGAACCGCGCGTCCTCGTTGGAACGTTCGCCGCGACCGAGCGCGCTCTGCCAATCGCGGTACCAATCCATAATGGTGTCCATCTGTCCGACAAACCGCGCGACAGCCGCCGCGCCGAGTTCTTCGATCGCGGGCGGGATCACGTAATTGAATGCCTCCTCGGACACATAACGCTGCGACCGCACCGAGAACGACGCTATGCGGTGACGTGTGATCTGCGCGAGAAGTGCACGGGACACACCCTCCACCGAAAAAGTAAACGACGCATGTTCCATAGGCGACTCGTGACTCATTTCTATGAGCCTGCCGATAAACTCGCTGTTGTCTTTCGCGAGGATATTCTCGGTGAGATCGTCGAGTTCGCGGTTGGAATAGCAAAGTTTCGCGGCGAGCGCGACGGTTGCTTCGGGATCGGCGGTGTAGCGTATGAGATTGACTTTGGGTTTTACCTGCATAAATTTATCCTTTGGCAGACGGTGCTGCGTATTAGTTGCTGCCGAGCGCGATACAGCGCGACACTATCTCGTCAAGCCGTTTCGTATTGCCGCTTATGTACAAATATCCGATGACCGCTTCGAGCGCGGTGGCTTTGTGGTAATCGGGCGCGGACGCGGCTTTCGTGCGCGAATGAAGATGCGCGTTCTTCGCCCGCCGCGCAACGTCGGCTTCCGCTTCCGAAAACTCTCCGCCGTTCGCAAGCGCGTCGAACGCCGCCGCCTGTGCCCGCGCATTGACGAGTTTCGTCGCCGCACCGTGCAGCGTTCCGACGACGCCGTCGCTCACGGACATAACGTATTCGCGCACCCGCAATGTGTACACCGCGTCGCCTATGAACGCCAAACTTACCGGCGTGAGTCTTTCGGCACTGATACCTTCCACCTAACTATTATACATTTCGCACAAAAATAAGTCAACAAAAACAAGGGCACAATTTATTTTCGCGCACGAAACGCGCCGTATATATTTTTATTGAACGAAAGTTATGTCAAACACTTGAAATCCGTGCGCCGTCGTGATATAATAGATAAAAATACTACCCGTATATCCTCGGGTACCGAGAGGCAGTTTGATGTTCAAGACAATTACTTTCAAATGCGCTAAATGCGGAAAAAATCATTCTTTCACCATAGGCACCCAAGACCTTGCCACTTTGCAGGACGCGATTTCCAAAGTTCCCCCGCGCGACGCGGATAAACTTCTCGAAGCGGTAAACAGAATGTTGTCGAGCAAAACGGAAGCGCAACGCACCTCTTTCATGATGAATAACGCCGACGGGCTCTCGATGGTCAATTACGACGTATGCGGTCAGTCCATCCACCTGTTCGACGCAGAGGACGTCAAAGCTATTTTCGCCAAATACACCCCCGAGCAGATAGACAGACTCAATAAAAGCATGGCGTTGTGGGAAACGGCGCGCAATACCGACGGCTTTATCGCATTCAACGCGATGTTCTATTGCCGCAAGTGCAAAAAACTGTTGCAAGGCATGTTTCTCAAAGTTCGCTCCGTCGAGGACAAACGCGAACGCACGTACATATTCAACGAACGTTGCAAAACATGCAACAACGAACTCGCGCTCGTGAACGACGCGAACATGGGTTATCTGTTCGACGGGCTTACCGCCCGCGCGCCCTGCCCCGACTGCGGCGGCGCGATCACAGTCACGGACGTGCGCTTCAAACCGTAACGATAAACGATCCCCCGAGGCTCTCGGGGGTTTTTATTTGCTTGAAAAAACACGACTATCCGCAATCCGAAGCGTTTCCGCCGATTTTCGCGACAAATGCAAAACGCTCGGTATTTTGTACCGAGCGTCCTGCTATATGATAAGGGGGAAAATGATGAGCGATTTAATGGGTTGCAATCGTTTAGCACAACAGCATCACGTTGATTGCAAGTTCATTATAATATATATTAAATGCACTTGTCAAGCGTTTTTGCACACTTTTTATAAAATTTTTCAAAAAAATTTTTCGGAGAATTCGGTAACTTTGCCGTAACGCGGACTATTCCACGTTTCTCGGCAGTGCCGCATAAATTTCTTTCGCGCCGTCCCACAGCGGGAAAGCCGACTTGATATATTCCGCGCCGTTCCTTTTATCCTCGGGCAGCTTGCCGCAGTCCAGATACAGCGTGCCGACAAGACAGCGCGCCACACCCTCCCACCTGCCGTGCGAAGTTATCGCGCGCAGGAAGTTTTCGGACGCGTCGGCGGCGAGATGACGCTTTATGTCTATCAGCCCGTCTATGACGGCGGCAAACTCCTCCGACTCGAATTTCCTGTCCGTTATCATTCGGAACAGTCTGCCGTTTTGCGCCGACTGCATATCCGTGCACGCCGCGGCGAAAATTCGCTTTTGCGCGCCGAACATGCCGGCGTTGGCGCACTCGGCATAGATGGCGAACGCCTGTTCGAGATCGACCGCCGTTCCGCAACCTATTTCGCGACAAACGCCAAGGTTGTACTTGGCGCGAAGATTTCCGCCGTCCGCAAGCTCCTCGAGCTTTTTCAGTCCGACTTCGCCTTCGCCGCTCTTGATGTCGATTATAGCCGTGCGCAGTACCGCGTCGCCGTCGCCGTTCGCCGCGGCACGGGCATAGTACGCCCGCGCTTTTTTGTAATCGCGTTTCAGATACTCGCCCATTTCGTAATAGTAGCCTATATTGAACAGTGCGGGAGTATATTGCTCGTCGGCGGCTTTTTGCATGAGCCGCAACGCTTTTGCAAATTTATACGGCACGAAATTGACGAGCGCGACCGCATAGTTATACTTGCCGACGGCTGTCTTTGCGTCTTTCTTGAGCGACTTGAGTTTCTTATTGAGCTGTTTTTTATCGAGCGGCGACTCGCATTCTTCTTCGCCGCCGAGGTCGTCGAGCATAGCTTTATTCCGCTCGCTGAACGAACCGAGCGCGGCATACGTATACGCATACCCGCTGTAAACGAATTTTTTCACCGCCGTGTCGCGTTTGATGCGGTACGACAGCAAAATGCACATGACCGTGCCGATCGGCGGCACAAGACAGGTAATGCCCGTTGCGATACAGAGCGCGCGGTGCGAATTTCGCGAAAGCATTGCGAAATACACGCCGCCGACTATAAACGCGCAGTACAGCACCGCCGCGCAAATATACACGGCATACGCGGCAGAGGCGTGTCCCGCGGCATACATGCCGAGCTGAACGCCGAACAGTACTATCCCGACGCAGAATACCCCTATGCACGAAGCCGCGAGCGTGCGCATGCACGCCGTTTTACGGTGCAACACGGTAAGAACGGTTATCAAAATAAACGCGAGTATCGCCATGCCGAGATTGACATAGAACAGTATATCGGCGGCGAGCTTCCCGCCGCCCGCAACGGACAGCAGTACGACCGCGGTATTGGAGTGTGTGCAACCGAAATTCAACGCAAGTTCTCCGCGACGCCCGATCGCCGCGACAAAAACGCATTTTCTCCGATCGGGCTTCATTTGTTTGCATTATATCAAAATTTCCGACTTTTGTCAACACTCCGCGCGAAATAACTTTAACAAATCATAATAAGCGGTCGCGGCTATTCCGTCAGCCTTTTATTATTTCGCCCGTGACGAGGTTTTGAAAGATCACCCAATACCCTTTGCCCGTCGGCGCGTTGCGGTCGGACGGCAGCCATTGCGCCTCGTCGCCGAGCGGCGGAACGCGCTCGTACGTGCCCGCGACGGCATAGCACAAAAAAGCCTTGCCGCTTCGCCCCACCGACACCGTATTGCCGTCCACGTCCACTTTCACCCACTCCACGTCGTCGATAAGCCCCGCAAGCGACTCGTCCCGCCGCGCGCTCGCGAAAAGTATGTCTATGTCCCGTCGCGCCCGCTCGAAAAATTCGGTCGCGCGCAATCTCTTGAGTTTCTCTACGTTCGGCACGTTGCGAACGTGCGCACGCTTGACGACGGGTTCTCTGCCGCCGCGCTTCTTTATCCACCGCGCTTCCGCCTCCCACGGCATGGGAGCCGCCGAATCGACGGAAACCGCCGCCGCTTCCGCGGTATCCGCATTCGCTTCGGTGGACTTTTCTTCGCCTTTCGACACGGTTTCCGCATCGCCGTCGCCCGTCGCCTTTCGACGCCGCTCGTACTCGCGCATGGTCGCCTCTATGTCTTCCCGCGTGACGGTATTTCCGCCGTCAGCATCTTGCGCTTCATCCGATTCGCTCTCGCCCGCCGATTGCGCCGCATCATCTTCGCTTTCCTCCGCGTTGTTAAATAACTCGCGTTCCTCGGAGTCGCGCGTCGCGGTCGTTTCGCCGAATGTGAGTTCTTCGATACTCGTTTCTATTACGGGCACCGTCGCGTCCGTCCCCGCGTCGCCGTCCGACGGTTGCACGCGCGGCGCGAGTTCGTCGAGAGTGCGCGGCGTATCGAGAAACCCGTCCACGACGGGCATGCGCCGCGAAAAATCCATATGCGTATAAAAATCGCTGTCGGCGAGCGCGTCGTCGCCGTACACGGCGAGCCGCGACTGCGGGATCCCGCTGCCGTCGGGCATGGGCAAAACTCGCGGTTGCT
Organism: uncultured Christensenellaceae bacterium; assembly: GCA_910586925.1. Lineage (GTDB taxonomy): Bacteria > Bacillota > Clostridia > Christensenellales > Pumilibacteraceae > Anaerocaecibacter. The sequence continues at coordinate 57,945 of CAJUKG010000007.1, forward strand.
TGGTTATCGGCGGAAGTGGTGCGTGCGATACGCCGTCGAGCACGGGGGCGCGGCGTTCGTGTTTCGCGAGCAGATCCATGAGGTTGGATTCCCACATTTTTTTGCCAATACAGCCGTATAGCCGCAGTTCGCGGTCGAATACGGCAAAGTGCAGGCTGTCGAGTTCGGCGTCGTCCACGGAGAACGTCGCCGCGGGGTTGTCCTTATGCGGCAGGTCGCGCACGTACACGGCGTTCTTCGTAACTATTCCCGCCTTGAGCGGCGGGCACGGCGGCATGTCAAACGTGCGGAGAGTAAACCGCACGCCGTGCGCGCTTTTTTCTATGAGTACGACGCCCTTGCCGTCGCCCGAAAGTATCAGCATCTTTTTTTCGTACAGCATAACACCACCTTTACCGCCGCAAAACGGCTTTGTATACAATTTTACCTTATAATGTATGCCGTGTTTTGACGGATAATGACCCGCCGCGCCGAATTATGTTTTTTGCCGCGCCGTCGCCGAAAGATCCGCGCAAAACAAAACTCCGAAAGACCGCCGCGCCTTTCGGAGCAATATTGCATATTCGATATTCTTAAACCCTTTTGTCTTGCGTCAAATCGGCGTTACGAAAACTCCGCAACGAATTCCCGCTCGCTCTCTTTCATTCTCTCGACGAACTCGGGATAGTCGTGTATGTCGGCGGGGATCTTCAACCCGTGCTTGATAACGCCGACGTCGCCCCGCGGCGTCACGTTCGCTTCGTAAGTAGTGCCGCTGTTCATATGCAGCCGCGCGTCGCTTCCGCCCTCCGCCTCGGGATAGAGAAAATACCCTTCGCGGGCGTCGAAGCGAAACATGTATGCCAAAAGCTGCAAATAATCTCTGTTCCCGATATTGCCGAGCGGTTTATATTTAGCGTCCGCTACGATCCGCCTCTCGCCGTCCCTGCCGATAAAGTCGGGATAAACAAGACCGATATTGCCGTCGAAAAGCCGTTGCGCGCCCTTGCCGCCCTTGTTCATCGGATGATAGAAAATATCGCCGACGAGCGAATTCACGTATTCTTCCCACAGCCACGCGCCGTCGAACAGTATGCCGTATATCTGTTTCGTGCCCGAGCCGATGCCGTGTTTGCGGTGTTGCAGTATCAGCACGCACAACCTTTGCAAAGCGCGATATTCTTTATAGTACGCGTGACGCACGACGTTACTTTTATTCAGTTCGATTATTTTCCGCCTGTCGCACAGCGCGTACGCGGGCGTCGCGCTTACGACGAGTTTCACCTCGTCGCTCGCCTTTGCGAGTATCTTATGCCCGTAAGGCTTGCTTTTGATGAACTCCGCGGTGTGACGCACAAGCTCAGTCAAATCGTTATCGTAAGAAAACTCCCGCCGACGGTACGCTATATTCCCGATAAACGGCGTGTTCTTGTCTATATGCCGCGCAATATCTATCGTGCCGCTCACGTTGCCGTCGTTGTACTCGCGGCGAATATACTTTTTGAACAGCCCTTTGCGCATAGCCGTCTTGAGATAATGCGGGAACAGAAACAGCAGGAAATCGAATAGACGTGCGTCTGGGTCCGCATCGGAATTAAGATCGACGATATTCGGCATATCGAGAACGCGGTCGAGAAGATATCGCAAAAAACAATCCTCCTCGCCCCGCCCGAACCGCGATCCGATGACGAGCCGCTCGTCGCCGCGTCCGATAAACCCCATAACGTTGCTCGATTTATACGAATCGTTCACGCTTCCGATCAACATTTGGTCGCGCGTCAGATCCGCCGCGTCGTTTACATGCTCGGGGAATACGAATATGCCCTCGCGCTCGAGCTGTCCCAATGTCTTGTCGGCGATCTTGGACGCGAGATTTTTTATATCCGAAAAACTTTCTTTTATATATTGCGAATTGTCCTTGATTTTAAGCAGTTTCATCCGCACTACCTTCGACGGAATTCGGATAACCGTACGCCTTTGCGAACCTTTGCATAATGCCGTCCTCGTCGTACATGCCGTGAATGTACTCCTGCAAAAGCGGCTTCAGAAAATCCGTCCACAGTCCGTCGAAACCGACATCTTTCAGTTTCAAGAAATACGCCGCGCCGATCTGATAGTTTTCGTTAAGATCCTCTACGTTCGCGATCTCTTTATTGAGCGCGGCGAGCCGTTTTATGGCTTCCGCTTTCAGATCCTCGTTTTCCAAAGCGTCGAGCATTTCGAGCCTGTCGTCCGCCTTGATTTCAGCGAAGCGAAACCTCCTGTGCATGGCAAAGTCGAAGCTGTCCACAGACCTGTCTATATCGTTCATCGTGCCGATTATGTACAGGTTATCGGGAACGTAAAATTTTTCGTCGGGGTCGGAATGAAGGTACGAATACTGTGTGGATATTTCGCCGCGCGGACCGCGGTAGCTCGGGTCGATCGCAAAGAACAGCTCGCCGAATATTTTGGAAATATCGCCGCGATTGATCTCGTCTATTATGAATATGTACTTTTTGAGTTCTTCGTGCTTCGGCTTCGTTTTCGTCGCGGGCATTTTCTTTTTCGCGATTTCTTTGTAGAGCACGAACTCGTAAGAATACGCCTGCGTCGCAAACCCCTTGTCGAAAAACGCGGTAACGTCTTTTACCTTATCGAACGTCCGACCCGACTCGAGCATCTTTGCTATTTCGTCATAGCTCAAGGTGAGTTTGTTTATCGCGGCATTGCCGGGAATTGATATGTAAACGTGCTTGCCGTCCACGTCCGTCACAGTAAACTCGTTGCCGTTCACCGTTTTGAACGTATCCGCGCCGAACTCGATATCCGAGAAAAACTCGGTCATCGCTTCCCGCGCCGAATACTCTTTTTCTCGCGTTTCCGTCGATTTGTAAAAATCCTCGTAATTCTTGCGCGCGCGTGCCGCGAACCGCTTGAAAATGCCGTCGCGAAGCTCGAACCCCATGCTCCCGTCGTCGTTTACTTTGGGTCGCAATCCCTCGACAAAATCGGAGTAATCGTAACTCGGGTGGAACTGCACGAACTCTATCTGTTTTTTCTGCTCGTCGGTAAGAAGCGTATAATCGTCGAAATATCCGTCGCTGACTATATCCGCCGCGACTTCTTTCGCGAGGTACGACTTGCCCGTGCCGGGTGCGCCTCTGAAAATAATATTCTTCGCCGACATCAATACCGACGAGAACGGATTTTTATAGCCGACGGATCGAGCGTCGCGGTCCTGCGTCGCCGCTTCATCGTTCGCGGCGGCATCGTTTGCCGTTTCCGCTTCTTTCTTCTCTTTTTCGCGATAAGTTAGTACGAATCTGTCATTCTTGTTTCCGAATCGCTTCAAACACTCTTGCACGAAATACAGAGTGGAAAAAATATTCCAACAGTAAAAAACAAACAGTCTGCCGTCGCCGCAAGTATATGTAACGTATTCCCAAGACTGCGTGTTGCGGCTTTTCTTCAGTTCTTCCGCGTTCGGGAAAATGCCTTTGATCGTATTGCTTTGCGGGTTGTACTTGCAAACGGGGAAATTTAATTTATCGTAATCGGACAAACCCGCGAGCTGTTTTTCAAACACTTGACACGCAAGGCGCGGCATTGTTTGATTTGTGATCGTCTTTTCGCCTTTGCTTCGCGCACGGCTTACTTTATCGCCGTTTTCGTTTTCGAAAAATACGTCGAGAGGTTTATATCCGTCGCCGAGCGTGATGTCGTCGATATCGAACCGCTCGTCGTTTGATTCCGCGCCGTCGGCGGTAATAACGAGAGTGTACGACACCTGCGTTTTGGTTTCGACGGTAAAACCGAGCCCCTCCAAATATTTCTTCGCCTCGACCGCGTTAAAATCGCGCGTCGAAATATCGCCGCCGTTTGCAATGCCGTCTGCGACCGCTATAACATATTTGGGCGGGTACCTCTTTCCGTCGTCGGTGACTATCTCGTATTTCGTGCTCCTGTTTTGGAGCGGAACGCCGTTTTCGTCGATATACTTCAACGCATCCGAAATATCGTTTTTCGTTACTTTCGGTACCATACATTTTCTCCCTACGCTTTTCGTGCGTTCTTCCGCTGTTTTACGCTATATTCTCGTTATTTTGATCGCCGTCGGGTTCATTGCCCGTTTCTCCGCCCGGTTCTTCGCTACCGCCCGGTTCTTCGCTACCGCCCGGTTCTTCACTGCCGCCCGGTTCTTCGCTACCGCCCGGTTCCTCGCTTCCGCCCGGTTCTTCACTGCCGCCCGGTTCCTCGCTTCCGCCCGGCTCTTCTTCGCGGGGACCGGCTTTGACACATTCGGGAATTTTATCGGAAACTTCGGGAGCCGCACCGAACACCGTGTCGAGCGACTTGTATTGCAAGATGAGCGCGTCGAGCTTGTTTTTGACTCTGTTATAGTCGGCGGCAAGCGTGTTGTTCCACTTGGTGATATTTTCTTCGTCGGTTACGTGCGAACTTGATTCGTAATCGACCATATACGCGCGCAATTCGCCGACAAGCTCGGTAAGAGCTTTATGCACGTTTTGCGGATTGTTGCGCACAATGTCGTTATACGCTTTGAGATTTACGTCCGTGAGCTTGGTCGTATCGTCGAGAATACCTGCGGCGCGAGTATTGTATTCGAATATCGCACGCATGGCGTCGTCGAAGCCGACTGCCGCAAACTCCTCTGCGGTACGCGCACGCGCATTATCCGCGTCGAACTCGCGGCGGTGCGTCGTGTCGTTGATGCGCCACGGGCTGTTGTCGTAGTTGAGGTTGCTCACGTTGATGAACATATCGAGCCGTTCGCCCGAGAGTTTTTCGACGTCGGGCTGAGGTTTATTGTCGGGCATCGAGTCGGCGACGAGCGCGGCTATACGACCGTACATGTCGGAGCTTGGCAGGAACAGTGCGTTGCGCATGCCGAGCGCGCCTTTGTACACGGTGGTGCAAACGATCGCATTATTGTGCTCGAACTCGTTCTCGACGGCGGCGAACGCGGGAATGAATACGAGCCCGCCGTAGCACGAGAATATCATGGAAACGACGAACGCGACGATACCGCCGTGCAGTGCGGAAACGAAAAATCCCGAAAGCCGCGAGCCGACCGATTTCTTTTTGCCGATGTACGACTTGACGATGGCGGTGACTATCATGAGCAGGAACCGCACTACAATGAATATCGCCACGCCGCAAATCGCCGAGAACATGATAAACGCAATGTATATCGCCATACCCTGTTCGGGCGTGACGTTTACCGACGATTGCGCGATGATCTCCGCAATCGGGTTGAAGTAATACTCCGCAAGCAACGACCCTTCGCCTATGCCCGCGCGATTGTCGCCCAAGCCTTGATATACGAGATTTGCAAGCGAGAACCCGCCTTCCTCGCCGAACACGCCGTTGCCGAGGACAAAGCCTTTTACCGCGTCTATGCCGAGCATCGCCTCGGCTATAACGTTCGCCAAAAAGAAAGCCAATACGAATGCGACCAAAAACGCACCGAGCGACAACGCGGATTTTTTAATGCCGCGCAGTACGCCGAATACGCCGAACAGTACGACTATCGCAAGTATTGCTATGTCTATCCAAGCCATAAGAATCCTCCGAATGCTTGATTGTGTGCCGAATGAATTTTTTCCGCGCCGCGATTTTTTATACCCTTTGCGAGTATAACCGAACGGTTATCGGTCAACAATCGCTGCATGGACTTTGACGAATTTTTTTCTTCCTGCGCGGTGCCTGCGTCCGCCACACGCCCCGCCGATACCGCCGCGCGCGACTTCGAACTCGACTGCGCATTATTGAGTCTGGGCACCCTTCCCGTCGTGCTCTGCATAGGCTCCGACCGCGTGACGGGCGACTGCTTGGGACCGCTCGTCGGTCAAATGCTGACCGAACGCCGTGCGGCGGCGTACGTGTACGGCACTCTCGAAAAGCCCGTGACCGCGCTCAACCTGAAAGACGCCATAGCGCATATCCGCAAAACTCACGGCGAGCGGAAGATACTCGCCATAGACTCGTCCGTCGGACGGCTTAACGACGTCGGGAAGATCCGCATTGCGTTCGGATCTATCGCGCCGGGTAGCGCGGACGGCAAAAACCTGCCCAAAGTGGGCGACGTGTCTATCACCGCCACCGTGACCGATCCGCGAAAAACCCCTCTGTCCGCCGTGCGGCTGGGCACGGTGTACGCGCTCGCAATCGACATAACGAACAGAATCCTCCGCAGTCTACAGTAGCGGTTATAAATATTCTACCACACACAACATGCATTTGTCATTAGTATAACATTAGAATTTGATTAAAACCGAAGATAAAATCAGTCGATAACAGGGTCATTTCGGCATGGCGGCGCGTATTCGCGCCGCCGCTTTGTGTTTTGATCGTTCGTCACGAACACGCTTTTCCCCGTCATTTCGACCGTGCGATACGAACCCGTGTCCGCGCTGTCATTTCGACCGAAGCGCGAGGCACGATGCGCGTAGCGGAGAAATCCATTCCGATTTTATGCTGTTATAAAAATTACTCGACGCAAGAGATTTCTCCGCGCACTCGCTTCGCTCGTTCGGTCGAAATGACAGGTTGCTGTCGGTTTGTCGTAATTGTTTCGATTATCGCGTCACACGAGATTCCTCGCTTCGCTCGGAACGACAAAAGCGGCGGGATTCTTCAGCTGCGGACAAAATCGTTAAATCGTAATTTCTCGCGCTTTTCGACAAAACATATCGTAATCGGACAAAATACATACGGTATAATATATTATATGAAAAGACACGCATTACCGCCCCCGCCCGCACTCGACTTCGACATTACGCTCGACTTCGACGACGAACAGCCGCCGACCCCGACCGCGCCGCCGCATAGTACGCAACTGTTCGGTTCGATTGATTCCGCGCTCGCCGCGCTCGCGCCGCAGGGCAGCACCCTTACCGTGATCGGCTATGCCGACACCGAACGCTTCGCGCGGCGCGGGTACAGGCTCGTCGATCGCGACGCCGACATAACGGCGGTGCGCGGCGGCGTCGAGGACTGCGAAAGAGCGCGAAGGATAACGCGCGGCAAGCTCGTCGTTCAACCGACGGAGGATTTCGGCGGCGCGGTACTTCCCTCATACCTCGCCCGCGACGGCGCGTTCTTTACCGTCAAGCACGGCGTGCGCCCGCACGCGGCGGTGTTCGACGAAAACGATCCGCCCGAGTGCCTCGCGGCGGCGTTCGGCGAGATCGCGACGCTCGAACTGCGCGCGTTCGATCACTCGTTCGGGCAAATGCTGCGCGGAAACCGCGTGCCGCGCGAAATGATTTCGGTCGCGGCGAAGATCGTGAGCGACGCGACTGCCGCGCTGAAAAACCGCGAAAAAGATGCCCGCCACGCCGCGCACGCGATCGCCGACGGGGCGCGGCGGGTCGCGGAAACGATGCGGGCTTACCCCGAACTGCGATTCTCCTCGGGCGCGACGCAGATCGCGACGGCTCTCCGCATGCTGTGCACTGCCGAATCCCGCAACACATGCCGCCGCGGCGAAGCGGAAATGCTGCTTTCGCGATACGTGACCGAGCTGTACATGAAAAACATCTGCGGTGCGCCGTCGCTGTTCCCGCCCGACTACAACCGCCATACCGAATGTGTGTGCAAATATTTCGGCGGCGATCCCGCACGAAGCTGCATATACGCCGCGCGCGTGCTTTCCCCCGAAGAACTGCGGCTTCGCGAGTATCGTTGCCGCGAATTTCGCGACGAGTATATACGCGACCTCGCCGCATTGCGCGAACGGCTGAACGCCGCATTCGCCGTATTCAAACGCCTGTACCGCGACGACGGCTTCGGGCTGTCCAAACTCCTCGATTCGGTGGACGTCGGGATATGCACCGCCGTCGCGCCCGACGTATTCCCCGCCGACACCGCGCTGACCCACTTCAAACATACGGGCTTGCTCGAAAAATATCTGATATGAGCATGACGAACTCAAACGCGAAAACCGTGCAAAGGTCAAGCCTCTACACGGTTTTTTCGTACCGATTTATTCACCGCCGAAATGCGACGGATATATTATCGACTAATTGCCGTCCGCGGTGGGTTCGGGTAACTCGGGCAATTCGCTCGTCATCTCGAACGAACCGTCTTTGTTGAGAGTAACGTACACGGTGATCGCTCTGCCCTCGTCATAGTATGTGAGTTTAAGCACATTGTCGCGTCCGTCCACCCACTCGAACTCGCCCGAATACATGACGCCTTTGTCGTCCACGAACAACGCGGTATCGTACCCGTCGGTGGTGAACAGCTCGCCCTTTACGGACAGATAAATGTTGAGCGAACCCGACTTCTCGTCGATAAGCCGACTGTCGATGAACCGCACGACGTACTTCGTTTCGCTCTGCCCGCTCTCGGCGTCGGGCGTTACCACGTACAGTCTGAAGTTTGCCACTATTACGAGCTGTCCGCTCAAAGTGTCGCACAGCACGAAATCTATGTCGCTCTGCGCCACGTAATACAGATTGCGCGAAGTGTCGTTGGTAAGCACCGCTTTCACGCCGCCCCAGCCGTTGAACACGAGTTTCTTTACCGTTATCGTAACGACGTTGCTTCCGCTCGGAACTTTTATGTCGATCGGTTTTTCACACTCGAATTCGCCGAGCGTTTCTTTCGTGAACGTGCCGTCGAGAAGCACTGCGCGCGACGTCGTGCCGTCGCTCAACATTACGAAATACAGCGTAATGTCGTCGCTTACGAATTCCCATACGATCGACTTTGCGTCGCCCTCGCCTATTTCGATGGCGTTAAGCACGCCCGTGGTGTAGCTGTCGCTCGTTTTCAACACGAGATCGCCGTATCCGCCGCCGAGAAGTGTCGCCGCCGCACCGCTCGCGCCGAACTCGGTGTAGAGGTAAAGCGGGTCGTTGCCTATATACTCGACATACTCTCTGTATATGGGGAAGCCGACCGAGCCGTAAAAACCGAGCGCGAACCGCAACTCGACTTCGGCGGTGCCGTCGTTATACGTGAAGACAAAGTCGCCGAGATCCTCACCCTTGTCGTTGACGTTGTGTTTATACGTACCGTTATAATCGACGAAAGTTTCCGTTTCCGCGTCGTACTTTTTGAGCGTGCCGTTAAACGTGCCGTTGCCGTTATCGACGCCCGAAAGCACGAGGCGATCGTCGCCGTCGGGACTTTCCATCCACTCGCCCGCTTCCGCGCTCACTTCGGTAAACGAGGTAATGACGCCGTTGCCGTCCTTTACGAGCTTGAACGTTACGGTATCTCTCTTGCCCGTGTTCGGATTGAAGCCGGACACGGTAACATAATCTTTACGGGCGACGAAATCGCCTTTCTCCATGACGATAACGCCGTCTTTTTCATACTTGACCGTCGCATTGGAAAGGTCGAAATAGAGCGTGACCGTGCCGGACGTGACGGCAAACGAGTTCTCGTTCGCGTCGGGATAAATGACTAATTGCTTATAAGGTTGTTGAGTTTCTTTGTCGATAAACTCGCATATGCCGAACGAGAACGTATCGCCGTACCTGTCCGAAAGCAGTTTGCCGCTTTGATCGAACAACCCGAGTTCGGAATACACGCCCTGCGTCTTATCTGCGTCCGACCACGCGACGGTGCCGTACGAATAGAACGCGAGGATCGGCGTGCCTGCGGACGTAACGTCGTCGACGCGCAAGAGCGCGGCTTTATTCGTTCCGTCCAAAAGCGCGAGTATGACGTAACTGTCGTTTGTCGCGTTGTGCTTGTAGTATTGAACGGCAACACGAAGCAGGTTTTCTTCGTCGGGGAGCTTTACGAAGATATTTTCTTTTTCTTCGTTCGCCGCGGTATCGCCGTCCACGAACACGCACAGCGTGCCCGCCGATTTGCCGAACGAGTATGTGCGGGTCTTTTCGTCCGCGGACACCGCCGTGCCGTAGCCGTCGAGGGTGTATTCCGTGCCGTTCAACACGAATTTATTGCCGCCGAGCCCGTCGCCGAGCGCGATGACGGTGCCCGTGGTTTTCTCTGTATCGAGAGTGCACTTGAAATATCCGTAACGCGAAATATCGAGCGCGTTCTCTTGACCGAACAGCGTGTAGTAAATGTAGTAAACGAGCATGGCGTCGTTTTCGTCTACTTCCGCTTTAACGGCGAATTCGCCGTCAGCGAGCTTTTCGTACTCGCCCTCCGCTACGACCGAGAACTTCATATCGAGCACGCCGAACCCGTCGGTGTACGGAAGCGATACAAACAGCCGCACAACATTGTCGTTGTAGAAACGGTAGTAGTATACTTGGCGCGGGTCGAACCCTTCGCCCGTGACTAAGTATCTTCCGTTCAACTCGGGTTTATCCTGTTTCGCTTCGAACGTGAAGTATGTTTCCGCATTGTCGCCTTCCCCCGTCTTGTTTACGGTGAGGAAATAACTTTCGGCATCGCCGTCATTCGCCTTGAACATGAAAATGAGGTCTGCGGTATCTATCGAATACGCGCCTTCCGTCCTTGTTCCGTCGGCGGCGACTTTCACGGCATGCATGCCGTAACCGTCAAGCTCGAATTTTGCGCCCGTCTTGTCGGAATTCGCGTACAGCGCGGTGACGGAATCGTATTCGATAAACACGGGCATCGCGTCTTCTTCCTTGCCGACTACACCGACGGTAAACCGCATTTCGAACGCCTTGTTCTCTACGGCAAACACCGCGTAATACTCGTTATCGTCGATTACGCAATAGCTGCCCGCGTAAACCGTCTGTTCTTTCTCGCCGAGCGCGACGATCATCTCGGTGCTGCCGAAGCCGTCGAGATAGAGCATGTAATAGTAGTCGGGTGCGCCGTTCGCATACTTGAGCCATACGCCCGTTTCCTCGCCGCGGATCTCGAACGCATTCGATTCGTTACCGGTCGCGTCGCGATAAACGGAGAGTTTGAAAGTAAAGCCCTTTACTTCGGGGTCGGTCGGAGTGAACAGCACGCCGCCTTCCTTCGCGTCGTTGATAGTATACTTACCCGTTATCGGCGCGGCTTCGCCCGCTTTATACACGGCGGTGCCGTTGTCCGAAAGAGTGAGAGTGACGTTGCCGTCGAGCGTGCCGTACATGTCCGATTCGGAACGCACGCGAAGTTTATACTCGGCGGCGGTATAGTACGCGAAAGTATGGTTTTTCTCGTCCGCCACGCCGTGCGCGAGTATCGTGTTGTCTTTATTCTTAAACGTGAATACTTTCGTCGCGTCGTCGAACTCGCCCTCGATCTCAAGCCCCAAACGCATGAGGTAAGCTTTGACGGTATCGCCCGACCTGTCGATGAATATGTAATCTTCGGACGCGCCGAACGCATCGGCACAGCCTTGCAGCCACACCGCGTACAGCGTTGTATCGGACTTCGTGTCGAACTTGCCGCTCACCTTGCCCGTGCCGTCGGGGTTTTTCGCCCAATACATAAAGCGATGACCCTCTACCGCGTAATAGCAGGCGGGAAGATCGAATTCTTCGCCGTAGCCTTTGCGCACTGGCTTCACTTCGCCGTCGGCGGTTTTGCCGTCGGGCGCGTTCGCGTCGAACGCCACCGTCACCGCGCGTACTTTATAGTATGCGGTAAAATCGTTATCGCCCGTCGCCGACAGGATAAAGCTCGCGGGCACGAGTTCGTAACCGTCGTATACCGGGAATTTAGAACCGTCGGGTGCGCTTCCCACAAACCCTTTGTCGATCAAGGTATCGACCATACTGCCGTAATTATCGGAATCGAGCGCGGTTTCTTTTTTGGTGACGAGAGTATAGCTGACCGTATAACGCGCGACGAGAGTGACTGCTTCTTCGGGCAACGTCGCCGTGCTCGACGCGTCGAGTTTTACTCCGTTATAATACCAACCGTCGAACTTCGATTTGCCGGGCGCGGTCGGAGTAATGTCTTTAATTATGTCGTACAGATTTTTGCCGACGCCGAACTGAAAATGCGTTTCGCCGTCGTACGTGCCTACGCCCGCGTCGAGCGTGACTCCGAAATGCTTGGAAAACACCGCATAGTACGTGACGTCGCTTTCGGGAATAGTCGCGGGAAGCGTGACTACCTCGCCGCCCTGCGTAAGGCTCCAACCGTCGAACACATAGCCCGCACGCGTCGGATCGGGTTTTGTGCGCACAAGCTCGCTGCCCGCCGCACCCGTCACCGTTTCGTACGCCGATTGACCGTCGCCGATCTTGAAAGTAACGGTGTACTGCGCGGGCGGCGCGGGTTGTTCCGCGGGCGCGCACGCGACGCCGAATACCGCGATTGCGACGATCGCCGCGACTGCCGCGATCAAACACCAAAGTTTTTTCATTTTATTCATAAAAACCTCCTTGACTCGCCGCGTGGCGGCGCAGGCGTCGCGGACAAAACCGCAACTGTTTTCAAAAACAACAAAGCCGGGTTGAGCGACACCGTTGTCGCACTCAACACCGACTTAATATTACTATTATACTCGCTCGCACGTCGCTTGTCAACCGTTTGTATGGGTTTTACGCCGCATGTGTGTATTTTTACCGCATGACAAAGGGGCGCGCCGCCGATCATTTTACGTTTTTTTTACATTATCGAGCAAAAAATATCGCATTTATCAAATATTATTATAGTGTAGAGTACCTTTCCGCCGAGGTGTTTCGTACGGCGGGGCTTTAAGCAAGGAGCAACATGAACGCGGCGAGTATAGCGACATCGGTATTATCACTTATAACGGGCATAGGGATATTCCTTATAGCATGCAACATGATGAGTGCCAATCTCGAAGCACTCGGCAGTCGCAAACTGAAAAAACTTTTTTCGGGCGCGGCGAAAAGCAAACTCGTCGGCGTCGGTATCGGTGCCGCGACGACGGTTGCCGTGCAAAGCTCGAGCGCGACGACCGTCATGGTGATAGGGTTTGTAAACGCGGGCATCATGTCGCTCGCCCAAGCCGCGACGGTGATATTCGGCGCGAACATAGGCACTACGGTGACGGGTCAGCTCGTCGCGCTCGGCATGTTCGGAAGCAATTCCGTATCGTCGTCGGTCATATTCGGAGCGTTCGCGGGAGTGGGCGCGTTTATACTCGCATTCGCCAAAAAAGACAAGGTGCAAAAAGTAGGCGGCATACTCGCGGGGTTCGGCATGCTGTTCGCCGCGCTCTCGCTGATGAGCGGCGCGATGAATGTTTTCGCGGAATCGGAAAGCATGCGAAATTTTCTCGCGACGTTTGAAAATCCGTTTCTCCTCGTTCTCGTCGGCATAGTTCTCACCGCGCTCGTGCAAAGCTCGTCCGTCATCACGTCCATAACCATCACCACCGTCGTGTCCGGACTCATTTCGCTCGACCAAGGCATTTACATTACGATAGGCTCGAACGTCGGGACTTGCGTCACCGCGCTCATCGCGGGACTTACGAGCACGCGCAACGCTCGCCGCACCGCGCTCATTCACCTGATATTCAACATGACGGGCGTCATAGTGTTTCTTACCGCGGGACTTATCATGCGGCTTTGCGGCACAGACTACGGATTCATATTCGGCGCAATGTTCCCCCACGCGCCGCAACTCCAGCTTGCCATGTTCCACACCGCGTTCAATCTAATAGCGACGATGATCGCCCTGCCGCTCACGGGCTGTTTCGTGGGGCTCGTGACGAAAATCGTGCCCGACAAGCCCGAACGCACTTCCGCGCCGCAATTCAAATACATCGAAGAACACATGCTCGCCGCGCCCGCTGTAGCGGTGCAACAGATAAAACGGGAAATAACCGATATGGCACTTCTCGCGCAGGACAATTTCGTGATCGCTTGCAACGCCGCATGCACTCTCGACTTTGCCGAGATCGAAAAGTTCCGCGACGGCGAAAAACGTCTTAACTTTCTTAACGCCGCGCTCAACTCGTTCATTTCGCGACTGCTGTCCTCCGACCTCAATCAATCGGACAGGGCATATCTCGCAATCGCAATCAAGACGGTGACTGACATCGAGCGCGTCGGCGATTATGCCGAGAACATAACCGAGTATGCGAGCTACCTGCGCGACAAAGAGATCTCCTTCTCCGAAACCGCTCGACAGGAAATAACCGAAGCATGCTCGCTCGTATCCAAACTGTTTTCGCACGCGCTCGACGCCTATAAGTCGGGCAATCTCGACGCGCTCGACGCCGCATACGCAGTCGAAAACGAAGTGGACGAACTCACCGACGAACTCGCAAAGCGTCACGTGCAAAGACTGCAGCTCGGCGAGTGTTCGCCAGATGCGAGCGTGCAGTACATCTCGCTCGTCGCAGACGTCGAGCGTATCGCCGACCACTATATAAACGTCGCGAAAACAGTCGGCGCACACCGTTGATTTTAACGTCGGCATGGTGTATAATAACGGTGTACGAAAAACCGCGATCGGCAATCGCGGACACGAAAACATGGCGGCGCGCTCGCGCCGTTACTCCAAAGAGGTGCAGTATGGAAGGAACGGTATACTTACTCGAAGACGATAAAAGCATATGCGGGCTCGTTAAAGTCGCGCTCGAAATGCACGGATTGCAATTCGAATCGTTCGACACCGCGAAAAGTTTTACCGAGGCACTCGCCAAACAACAGCCCGACGTCGCGCTCATCGACATAATGCTGCCCGACGGCAACGGACTCGACGTGCTCGCGCTCGTCAAGTCGAAGTATCCCGCAGTGAGCTGCGTCATGCTTTCCGCACTCACGAAAGAGGAGGACAAAGTGACGGGGCTGAATCTCGGCGCGGACGACTATATCGGCAAACCGTTTTCGGTGCTCGAGCTTACCGCCCGCATCAATGCGCGACTGCGCGGCAGGGCGCGCCCGTCCGTACTCGTCTGCGGCGACGTCACTCTCGACGCCGACACCATGGCGTGCACGGTCGGCGACACCGCCGTTTCGCTCAATCGCAAGGAATTCGAGCTGTTGCGCTTTCTCATGCTCAACAGCGGGAAAGTACTGTCCCGCGACAGACTGCTCACCGAGGTATGGGGTTACGACGTCGGAGAAACCCGCACGCTCGACAGTCATATCGCGCGGCTTCGCAAGCTCGGCATAAAAATAGATACGGTATTCGGCGTGGGGTACAGACTATGAAATGGCGTATTTGGCTTCTGTCGCTCGGAATAACTCTTTTATGCGTGCTTATCTTCGGTTTTGCGTCCACGCAGGTCTACTACCGCTCGTCGGTCGACGACGGCAAACGGTTTTTGCACGCGTGCATGAACAGCTTCGACGCCGACGAATATCCGCCGACGACCGAGGGCGCGAAAGCGTTTTCGGACAAGCTCGACGGCGCGCGCGTCACTTTCATGGACATGCAGGGCAACGTCCTCGCCGACAGCATTGCGGGCGATTCCGCCGTCAACCATCTCGACAGGTCGGAAGTGACCGACGCCATTCGCGACGGCGACGGGTACGCCGTTCGCGACAGTTCCACTCTCGGCGCGGACATGGTGTATTACTGCCGCAGTATCGACGGCATGCTCGTAAGACTTGCGGTGTTCACGCAATCGGACTGGAGCATATTCGCGAGCACGCTCCCCACACTCCTCGCCTTTTCGTCGGTCATGATAGTGTTGTGTCTTGCGGCGTCGTTTATCGCGACGCATTTCATAATCGGTCCCGTAAAAAAACTCGCCGCCGAAGCCGCGCAATCGGAAACGGTGACGACGCGCTATTCCGAGCTTGCGCCCGTCGCCGACGCACTCAATGCGAGAAATCGCGATATTCACAGGCAAATGCGCGAACTCACAGCCGAAAAGACAGCCGTCGAACAGGCGCGGGCGAGCAAAGACGAGTTCATATCCAACGTCACGCACGAAATGAACACCCCGCTCACGTCCATACACGGCTATGCCGAACTTCTCGACGGCGGCGGCATGACCGAAGCGCAAAAGAAAACCGCGTACAAAACCATTCTTTCGCAGAGCGAACGGCTCACCAACCTCATCGCGTGCATAATAAATTTCAGCGAAATAGAAAACGACAATCTGCCGCCGTACGACGTCGATTTTTCGGCGATCGTCCGCGAAACGCTCGTCGTAGTTTCTCCCGAAGCGCAAAAACGCAATATCGCGATCGACGGCAATATCGCCGACAACGTGATCATATCGTCGCGTCACGAACGGCTGAACGAACTTTTCGGCAACCTCATACGCAACGCGATAAAGTATAACAAGGACGGCGGCAAGATAAACGTCACTCTCGACAATCGCTCTCTCACCGTCGAGGATACAGGCATAGGCATTGCCGAAGAAAACATGAACAAAATATTCTCGCGGTTTTTCACCGTCGATAAATCGCACAGCGGCAAAAACGGCGGTTTCGGCTTGGGGCTTGCCGTCGTCAAAAAAATCTGCGCCAAATCCGGCTGGGAGATCTCGGTGGAGAGCGAACCCGACCGCGGCAGCAAATTCACCGTAGACTTCGCGCCGCAACAACGATAACGATAAAAGAAAAACCGTTCCGAAAAGGGTACTTCCCATAGGGATTAAAAAGAGCGAAGAATTATAAAATTCTTCGCTCTTTTGATTGCCCGATAAATTGTAATTTATGATATTAGCCTCTAAAAAAATCATTGATGTTTTCGTTTATATTCCGTCTTAACTATATCAATCGGTTTCCCACCGATACCAAAATTTTTATCGGGCAATTCCGTTATGGTAACGGTAAAAAAATCTTGTGGTATTTGCATAATTTCTGACGACACTTCGGTTAATCTTTGTATAAGCGTAACTTTCTGTTCGTCGGATAATTTGCCGCTTTCGATTTTTATATAAGGCATATTTTTGTTCTCCTTTTACCTTTCTAAATCACTGTTTGTCGCCTTGTTGTACATTATAGCACTTTTCATGCGGTTTTGCAATAGGCAGGACGGCATATTTCAAGTTTTGCACACAGCAAAAGGACAACCGATTATCCGATTGCCCTTTGAGTGTTGCGTTGAAGTTTAACCGCTTCGATCCCAATTGCGCAAACTACATTTTACTATTGGCGTTATACTAACTACATCTTTGCTAACAGTGGCAGCACTTCCGACAGGCTATTGATAACCATAACATCGGATTTTACCGCTTTGTTTTTTCGGTTAAGCAAAATGGGCGTTATACCGACCGACAATGCCCCGCAAACATCGGTTTTTTCGGAATCACCGATATGCACGACTTCACTCGGATTACATTTGCTGATTTCCAATGCTTTCAAAAATAATTCCTTATGCGGTTTATAGGCTTTAACCATATCTCCGCACACAATGCCCGCAGGATTCAAACCATTGTCTTTCATAGCAATATCGACATATTGCACACCGTTATTCGTAATTATATAAATAGGATAAGGACACGCCTCAAAAAATGGTTTGACATCATCGAATAACGGGGCTTTTGACCAATACTCTCGGCAAAGTTCATGCATTTTGTTCAAATCCGCCTTCAAGCCTACTTCTTGCGTCATTCTTTCAAGTGCAATGTCGGTCATTTCATCTTGCGTAAGGTATTCGCCGAAATTACTTTTATTTTCAAGCTCGGTTATGGCAGACCACCAATACTTGATCGCATCATTCGGATCGGTAAGGCTACTATGCATACAAACCATTTTCGTAAATTCCATTGTCGCTTTGCATATTTCTTGCGTAAGCGTACCCGAATAGTCCACGAATATTGCTTTTATTTTTTTCATAACAGTATTATCTCCAAGTTAATTTAATTGCCGACAAAAATTATCGCCGTGTAATTAAAGGAACAGTTTATTGTCTTTTCTGCTACTACAAGACTTTTTGAGTGCGGCACCTACAAGTTTTACCATAGCACCGCTTACTTTACGTGCGTTTTGCGGACACACTGCCATACAGCGCATACAATTTATGCAGGCTTTTTTATCCGTCTTTTTCGGATTATTCTTGTCTATTGCACCCACAGGACACTTTTCTGCGCATATTCCGCAGGCGGTACAAGCCGAAGTTGCTTTTGGAACAAGTCCCGGTCCCGATTTTTTATAAGGACGATTGCCGGGAATATTTGGCTCGGTATCTGTCGAAGAATATATTTTTCCGGTTATCGACTTTGCAAATTCGTTAAGTTGTTGAACGTCAATATCATCCGGTCTACCCGTAGCGTACTGATGGGCTATCGAGTGTTCCGCAACTGCCGATATGCCCGCAACAACTTTGAAGCCACATTCTTTTGCGGTATCTGCCATTTCGATTAAAGTATCTTCTTGTTCACGGTTTCCGTAAACGGCAACTACGACTGCTTTTGCGCCGTTTGCCTTTATCGTTTTCAAACGGTCGATTGCGGTTTTAGGTGCTCTGCCACCGAAAGAAGGCATTGCAATAACGGCTATGCTGTCGTCAGTTAAATCACAACCCGAAAAGTTCTGCACCGATAAATCAACCGTTTCAATTTCCGCACCGAGAGCATTTGCAATAATGCTTGCAACTTTTTCCGTTCCGCCCGTAGGGCTAAATACTATTTTATAAATCCGCATGACAATTTCTCCGTTCTATGATATTTTAATAAATTGCTTGTTTTGCGATGAATATTTTTCGACAATGTATGCCGTTATGTCTTTCAAGGTATAATCTTTCAGCGCATTTTCCATTGCGTCCTGCGCGTGCAAAATAGGCGCGTCCAGCGCGGAAACGATATTGCATCCGACAGGACATTTGGGATTAGGGTTTTGATGTACATCAAAAATGACGCTTTCTTCGGAATTTTTAACCGCTTGATATATATCGCATAAAGTAATTTCTTCTTGCGGTTTAGAAAGCCGACCGCCGGGAAGCCCGTTCTGTGTTTCCACAAGTCCCGCCTTTTTTAATAATGACATTACCTGTCGTATTACAACAGGATGACTACCGACGCTTTCCGCCATCATCTCGGACGTAGCGGGATGAGCGTCGCTTAACGCAACCAGAACAAGAATATGTATTGCAACCGTAAACCGTGTATTTACTCTCATAATTTAATACCTGTAACTATTATAATTACACCTTTCGAATTTGTCAAGCGTTTGATAGTCAAAAAATCGAACCGCTTACCATTTGCGAAAAGTTTAATGCGTTCGTAAACAAGCTAAAAGAAGAATATTAAATAAACAATAAGATAAAGCACGGAGAATTTTTAATCTCCGTGCTTTTGAACTATCCGATAAATTGTAATTTATCTTTCAAGTTACTTTCTTTAATCTTCATAGTAGTCAATATCACCATCAATACAACGAACTATATAATCAGACGAATCCAAGTCCCAACTGCAATCCGTATCTATATTTTCCCAACCATCTTTTGTTCCAAGATAAATTATTTGTTCAAGTTTCTTGCATGCCATAAACACCGCCGTACCTATTTTAGTTACGCTATCGGGGATTGTTATTTTTGTCAGCAACTTACAGCCAAAAAACGCGCTATCACCTATACTTGTAACCCCGTCGGGTATAGTTAAGTCCGCCAATTTCCAACAACTTTCAAAGGTTTCGTCGTCAATACTTGTTATACCATTGGGCAAAGTTATGTGCTCAAGCTTGTGACAATAAGAAAACGCGCCATATCCAATAACTGTCACGCTGTTTGGTATGGTTATACTTGTAATGCTGCTGCATGAACTAAATGCTTCGGCTCCTATAATTTCCAAATTATTTGGTATGATTACATTAGCAAGAACGCAACAAACGTGGAACGCTGAATTACCGATGGCACGCAAACTATCAGGCAGATTTATAGTTTGAAGCTCACTGCAATTTTTGAAAGCGTTGTCCCTAATGCTGACTACGCCCTCCGGAAGTTTTACAGACTTAATCCAATCGCAATTTTCAAACGCACCTTCACCGATAATTTTTACGTTGTCGGGAATAATAATATGCTTTGCTTTGCCAAAATATTTTATCAAAATAGTTTCGTTACCTATCATAAAATCCGTCATTTCTTTTACTCCAAATTATATTACTGTTAATTAAATTACCGTTTATCTTTTAGATATTTTATCACAAATACGATAATAAGTAAAATAAATAAGCACACTTGCCTTGCTTGCAAGGTATAGTGTGCTATACTTATATTATGTTGTAAATTTTCCTATGGATACCGCGGTAAAAGAACGGTTTTTCTGTTGTGCGATTGCGCGATTATTTTTTTATCTGTTTGAGGAGCGCGGCGTCGCGGATATTTTCGTCGTTCGCGAGCACCACCGCTTTTGAAATAATGTCCGCCGTCATCGGGTCCTCGTCCACGAAATCGAGAAGCAGCGGTTTATTGACGCTGTACACGGTGTCTATCATGAGGTTTCCTACCCCCTCTTTGAACACGAGTCCCGTGCGGATATTTATAATATACGTGCCGAAAGATCCCACGACTTTCACGTTGTCTTTTAGCAGCGACACGTTCTCCAGCCCGAGTATATCCACGATCGAACGCAGTATTTCGTGCCGCACTTCCACCGTGGACATCGCAAGCTCGAAATCGTACACCGTGTTCGAACTTACGGAGATCATGAGATCGACGTCGCGGAGCGTTTCCGAAAAAGTCACCGCGTCCACGTCGCGAAGCATGATTATCTCGCCGTCGCTGCGCTTTCCGAAGAATATGCCGTGCAGTTCGCGGTTGAGGTCGGTAAAGTCCATGTCGTAAAAGAAATCGCACTCGCGGAATATCGCCGCGACGACTCCCGACTTGTAGTAAACCTTGCGAAGCCCGACGTCCTCGGACACGCCCCAACCCCGACCTTTGAGCGCGGCGACGCACTTTTTGAGATCGACGTTGAATCCCTTGAACCGCAGAACTTCGTCTTGGTTTTTTTCGCTGTCCGCCAAAGTGTATATCTCGCGGAGTGCTTGCTTGAACGGCTGTTTGACGTTATTCTTTACGACGTACCCGATAGCCGCATCCAACAGCCCCGCATTCTTCAGTTCCACGGGGTGCGCGAGAATACCGCCGCCCGCTATCGGCGTGCCGTCCAAACCGCAAAGCCCACCGTCGCGGCACAGCGCGAGCTTACCGTCCGCGAGGAAGAAAAGTTTTTCGAGTACGGTATTCGTCACCCGCTCTTTCGCCATGACGGCGAGCTGTTCGGCGGTGAACGTCGCGCGGGTACACATGCACCGCTCGAACGCCGCGATCACCCGCTTGAACTTTTTGTTCGCTTCCTTTAGGTTCTCGCGGAGCGCGACGACCGCCTTGTCTTTGCCGATTTTAGACGGAACGGAAGCGAGCTTTTTGCCGTCTTTTTCCGCTGTATAACCGACCTTGAACTTGTTTTCGTCGATGTACGGCGAAACGGTCACCCCGTCTACGGTTATCGGCGTGCTTATGTCGATAGGGGTTTCCGCTTCCATTTCAAACACGAACACGTCGGTGTCCGAATATCCCGCGACGCGCGCGAGGTTCTCGAACGCTATATCGACGGTGCGCCGCTCCGAAAGCTGACGCTGCGCGCCGAACTGCTTGCTTCCGCGCAAAAACTCCGAAAGCACCGCGTACCTTTCGCGAAGATCGTCGCGGTCTTTTACGGGGATAAGGCTGTACACGAGGCAGTAATCTTTGTTGCGAGTGCCGTTTATCTTCTCCAAACACTCGGACTTGTCTATCCTGCCGCCCACTGCGTCGAAAAAGCGTTGTGCGCGCTTGTGCAGTCCGCCGACGGTCACGTACTTCGCGTTGTCGTAAATGCGCTTCAGTTCATCCGCGGGCACGAGTTCCACCATTTCGTTATACCAACGGTAATCGAACGCGCCGTCCTGAAAATCGGGATAGCTTATGTCCGAAAATTCTTTTAACTGCTGTTCCCGCTTTTCTTTCTCGTCGCCGTAGAGCGTTTCGTTGAGGTGTGCGACGAACCAAAATACGGCGAGCTTCAATTTTTCGATGCCGAGATACTTCGCCGCGTAATCGACGAACTCGGGATTGAACACCGTCGCGCGAATAAGCTCGTCTTTGGTGATTTTATACTCTTGGGCGAGCGAAACGAACTTTTCGTAACTGTCGTCCGCCGCTTTAACGCTGCGCTTGAGTATGCCCGAAAATACAGAGTTCTTTTCGCGACCGTATTCGGGCGAACGGTCCCAAGTAAGCCCGCGAAGCGCGGCGATCGCTTTTACGAAATATTCGACGCCGTAAATAGTTCCGCACCGCGCCACTACCGCAGTGTACTGAGTTTCCAAACTCCCGCGCTTAAGCTCGAATTCTATAATGTCTTTTATGAAACGCGCGTACATTTCGGCGAACTTCGGCCACTCCCCGCCCCGCACAATGGTGTCGATAATATACCGAAGATTGCCGATCACCGTCATCAGATACCGCGCGAGTTCTTCGGATATAATCCCCGCCTCGAACGACTCCGCGACCGTATACAGACGCGGCTCGTCCTTAAACCCTTTCTTATAGAAAAGCATATCGGTGTACAGCATGAGTTCGGCGACAGACTTTTCGCGCGACTTTTTGCGGAGCATATCGAAAAACTCCCACGGATACCGCACGTAGTATTTTTTGCCGTCGAAAAGAAGCCGCACGTCGTACGAGTATTTTTGAGATCCGCCGCGCTCGCCCGCCGCCGCGGGCGCGCAGTACATGTACAGAATACTCGCGAGGCGTTCGGCGGAAAGATATTTTTTCGCCGCCGCTTTGCACAGCGCGACGATCGGACAAAACTCATCGTCCGCGGTGCAACCCCGACCGAGTTTCGCAACGTACTTGCTTATTTTATCGCCGTCCCGACCGCGATAAACGACCGCGAAATATTCGGGGCATCGCTCGTCCACGCAGTATGCGAGCATGACGACGCTCGCGAGTTCTTCTTCGGACAGAGTGTCGAAAATCTTCTCGAACTCCTCGCCGAGCGGGTACGACGAAAACTTTTCGCCCTCGTCCGACGCTCCCGCCACTCGCCAAAATCTACTGCCGAGCGTCGCCATACCCGACGTCGTTTCGTACTCGTAATCGGCATGCTCGGCGCGAAACGCTTTTATCTTTTCGTAAAACTCGACAAACCTGTCGTATGAAATACAACGCAGCGACGGGCGGGCGACTTTTTTCGCGAGCTTCAAAACGTCCTCGATCTCCCCTTTCGGTTCTTTCACTTCGAACACGCTCTTGTTGTATTCCCACGGGCGCGTTTTATCCGACTCGGCGAGTTTTTTCGCAGACACCGAGCCTTTGCTCGCAAGTATTTCCTCACCCGCTTTCTTCTTATATTCTTCGGGCGCGGCGACGAGATACTCGGCGATCTTCACGCAGTCGCCCGACTTCATGATCTCTTTTATTATCTTCTCTTTGACGCTCTCTTTCTTGCTCTTGAGATAATCGGAAACGGCGACGCCCTCGTCGTACGTGAGCTTTATCTTACTGTCGTTATAGAACGAAACGGCGACGTAGTTATCGGTCTTGAGAAATTTCAACGCGCACGCGCGAGTATCGAGAGATGTGATTGCGCGGCACTTTTCGAGATACGCGGCTTGCGCATCCTCGCCGAGTTTATCGTATATCGCGTCGATCGTCGCGGCGTACTCTTTGCTATCAAGCGCGGCGGCGATCCCGCTCATCACCCGCACGACGTCATTTTTGCAAACGTCGCGGGCAAAACAAATATCGTTATCCGTTTTGAAATGGTAATTGATTTTTCCCATGCCGACGAGAAGTCCGTACAGCTTGTCGAACACGACGGGCATGTCCTTTTTGTTTATGCTTTCCGAGGACACGGCATAATTGATAAAAGAATAGTCCTCGAGCGTGAGATCGCTCTCGAACACCGAACGGATCAACCCGAACTTATCGAGATTCCGACGCAAAGCGTACAGCGCGGCTTGCTTCGCCCGCGTCGAACCTCTGGCAATAATATCTTTTACGAATTCCGTCGTTCGATTCGGGTACACGCGTTTATACGTCGCAACAAAATAATACGCATGCGAAAAATCGGCGGCGAAATACGGCTCGGTGTTATCTACGGCGGCATCGTGAAGCACCGCGATAAATTCTTGGGCTGTGACGACCGCCGAATAATCGCCTATGGACGACATGACGTCGTTCATGACTTTGAGCCGAGTGTAATTTTTTTCGGCTATCATCTCGGTGTAGCGACGAAGCGCGGCGGGATCTGTCGTTTCGAGCATGGCGCGGAGTATCATGTACCTGATGCCGTCCTCAAGCCCCGCGCCCGCAAGATACCGCGAGATCGCCGCCTCGAACTCGGGACAGGCATATGCTATGAGCAGATCGGTAAAGTACGCGGTGTACTCGTGATGTTCGTCGATAAACGCGACGACGTCCGCGGGCGTAAATGCTTTCTCGTCGAGTCCGCGCTTAAAGAACGTCGACGACGGGCAATTATCCCGCGCCGCGTGCCCCTCTATCCCCACGCCCGAAATATTCACGATCGAATTTACGTCGAGAGGATCGACCGAACCGCACGAAAAGCACAGATGCCCGAACAACCGATCGCGGTCTATGTAATGCGTATCTTCGCCGCCGAAGGCTTTGACCCATTCGTAACGCGCCGACATGCCGTCGTAGTAATCTTTAAGAAGTTCGCGAAAACCCTTTTCGTGTTTGCGGAAAAACGCAACGGAGATCATATCCGCTTCGCCGATCTCGGCGGATAGCGGACCTATACTGCCGTGCAGAATGGCGTCGATTATTTTCTCCATGAAATTGCCGTTACTCGACAAAAGCGCGCGTCTTACCTCGGCGTCGCCGCATTTAGCGATAGCCGCGAGCACTTTTTTGTCGGTCACCGCCTTTTTGTTTTTTACAGATCCCATATTATTCCCCTCACGTACTTAAGTTTGATAAGCACGATCTCGTCGCCGTCCGAAAAGTCGGCGGCTTGTTCAAGCAGCGCGTATTTGACGTTCTTCGTCGTGTTGACTATGTAGTAGCTTCCGTCCTCGAACTCGCTCGTCGCAGTGGATATACAGTCGTCGAGCGAAAACTTCGCGGGACGCGCGGCATAATTCTTTTTTACCATTTCCGCGATAAAATCCCCCACCGTCATCGCTTCGGTATCGTACTCGTTGCGAACGATCGGTTTTTTCAGATCGGAAATGGACTTTTTCAGAATGAATATCTTCATTGGCGCATACACTCCGATAAACTTTCGGCGACGGGTCACCGCCGCACACGCTTATTATACACGACATGCACGCGTTTGTCAATGGCGGAGTTTTAGCGATTTGCAACGTCCCCCACCGCGAACGAAAAATCCCGCGCTTTACGTAAAACGCGGGATTTAACATTGTAGAATTTATTAGACGTAAAGAAGCAGGTCGCCGTACGTCGGGAACGGCCACAGATCTTTGGGCATGAGCGTTTCGAGCATGTCGCAGTGGGTGCGGAGTTCCTGCATCGTCGCGAACACCTTCGAATAACAAAGGTCGGCACTCTTTTGCAGATCCTGCTCGTTCTTTACCTCGATTTGAATATCCGAAAGTTTTTGCGCCGAGCGGTAGATCGCGGTGATGAGCGACGCGACGCTTCCGAGCGTTTCGCGCTGCGCGGAAACTTCCACGCCGAGCGCGGTGAGTTTGGCGACGTTGTCGGCAAGCTCCGTCGAGAACCGCACTGCCGCGGGCAAGATCTGTTTTATGGTAATATCGTACATCGTCAGTGCTTCGATATTGATTATCTTGCAATAGTTTTCGAGAAGAATGTCTTTGCGGGCGCGCACTTCTTCGTCGGTGTAGATCTTGAGCCGCTTGAACATCGCGACGTTTTGCGGAGTATCGTACAGCGCAAGTGCTTCGGGCGTGCTCTTGAGGTTGAGAAGCCCGCGCCGCGCCGCTTCTTCTTTCCAAGCGTCCGAATAGTTGTCGCCGTTGAATACGATACGGCGGTGCGCGACGTATTCCTTTTTGATGAGTGCGAGAACTGCCGACTTGAAATCTTCGGGCGCGACCTTTTCGAGCGTCGAGGCGAACCCGTTGAGCACGTCCGCGACGGCGGCGTTTATCATTATGTTGGGGCATGCGATATTCAGCGACGAGCCGAGCGATCTGAACTCGAACTTGTTGCCCGTAAACGCGAACGGCGAAGTGCGGTTGCGGTCGGTCGTGTCCTCGTAAATGATAGGCACCGAATCGACGCCCGTCGACAGCTTGTTGCCGACGTGATTACTGTATTCGCGGTCTGCGGCGAGCGTTTCGAGAAGGTCGGTTATCTCGTCGCCGAGGAACATGGAGATGATCGCGGGCGGAGCTTCGTTCGCGCCCAAGCGGTGATCGTTACCCGCCGATGCAACCGATATGCGGAGCAAGTCCTGATGCTCGTCCACCGCCTTGATCGTCGCGGCGAGGAATAGCATGAACTGCAAATTGTTCTTGAGGTCCTTGCCCGGCTCGAGCAGATTTTCGCCGTCCGAAGTGGACATCGACCAGTTGTTGTGTTTGCCCGACCCGTTCACGCCCGCGAACGGCTTTTCGTGGAGCAGACACACGAGGTCGTGTTTTTTCGCGACCTTGCGCATGACCGCCATGGTGAGCTGGTTGTGATCGGTCGCTATATTGACCGTCGAATAAATAGGCGCAAGCTCGTGCTGCGCGGGCGCGACCTCGTTATGCCGCGTCTTTGCGAGGATGCCGAGCTTCCACAGTTCTTTGTCGAGGTCCTCCATGTACTCGAGAACTCGCGTCTTGATATGCCCGAAATAATGGTCGTCGAGTTCCTGACCCTTCGGCGGTCTTGCGCCGAAAAGGGTGCGCCCCGTGATTATGAGGTCGGGACGCTGTTTGTACAGCTCGCGGGGAATGAGAAAATATTCCTGTTCGGGACCGACCGCGGGAGTTACGCGGCTCGGCGTCTTGCCGAACAGCTTGAGCACGCGGAGTGCCGCTTTGTTGAGCGCGTCCATAGACCGCAGAAGCGGAGTCTTTTTGTCGAGCACCTGCCCCGAGTACGATATGAACGCCGTCGGTATGTACAGCACGCTGTCCTTTACGAACGCATAGCTCGTCGGATCCCATGCCGTGTAACCGCGCGCCTCGAACGTGGAGCGCAAGCCGCCTGACGGGAAACTCGACGCGTCGGGTTCGCCCTTTATGAGCTGTTTGCCCGAAAAGTTCATTATAACGCCGCCGTCCGCAGGCTGAATAAAGCTGTCGTGCTTTTCGGCGGTGACGCCCGTCATCGGCTGAAACCAGTGCGTATAGTGCGTCGCGCCTTTCTCGATCGCCCAATCTTTCATCGTATTGGCGATGACGTCCGCCACTTCGGACGAAATGGCTTTGCCCGTTTTCATGGTGTTTTGCAACGCCTTGAAAATATCCCGCGGCAATCTTTCGCGCATCACATGCTCGTTGAACACCATCGAGCCGAACAATTCGGGAACGTTTATCATAGATACCTCCGTAAAAATACAAGAACGCTGCAAAATCAGGCAGCGTCCTTGCTCTATCCACATGCTATTATACGCGCGTAAATGAATTCTTGTCAAGCGAATTGCCGCATGTTTCCGACATAAATACAACTTTTTTCGACGCCGCTTTTTCGTCGCTTTTCTTCGCCGCGAAATCGAAACCGCATAGCATATCGCAATGAAAACTTCCCGCACGGCAATGCGAACGGGAAGTATCGTTGGAGTTATTTTATTGTCAGGTCGCAAGCAACCCCGCCGCACGAAGCGACGCGAGAAGCGCGTTGAGCGTTTCGCCCACCTCGTCGGGCGTAGGCGTGTTTTCGACGTCGGGAACAGCCGCCGCGGGCGTCACCGTGCCTGCAGGTCCCGTCGCGCCCGTCGGTCCGGTCGGACCCGTTACTCCCGTCGCGCCTGTCGGTCCGGTCGGACCCGTAACACCCGTCGCACCCGTCGGTCCGACTGCGCCGTCCGCGCCTGCGGGTCCCTGCAAACCTTGTATGCCCTGCGGTCCGGTCGCACCTGTTGCACCCGTCGCGCCCGTTGCGCCCGTTGCACCCGCAATGCCTTGCACGCCTTGTACACCCTGTTCGCCCTGCGGTCCGGTCGCGCCCGTTGCGCCCGTCGCGCCGACTGCGCCGTCGGCACCCGTAGAGCAGGTAACGTATGGGAATAACGCACCGTCCGAACGTCGATCCGCTCGCTTTTTACTTCTCCGTACTTTTCCCGTCGCCGCGCGCGAACTTATAATATATGTGAATGTCCCGCCCGCCGTCCGAGGTATGCTTCTCGCTTACGGTAATGCGGTCTATCAGTCGCAAACACAGTTCGCGGGTCAAGCACTCGCAGTTCGCGAACCGCGTAAGTTTTTCGACGAACAACGCCGCGGCGTCGGCGCAGTCGTGTTTTTCGAGCCTGTCTGTCGCTTCGGCGATATTCTTTTCCGTCGTTTCGCGCTCGGCGGCGTACCGCTTGCAAAGTTCTTCGCACACGGCGCGAGGAATACATTCGAGCACCCGATCCTCGAACGCCGACATTATAAGTTTATCAAGCTCTTTCAGTCTGTTTTGCCATGCCTTGATATTGCGTTCGTCGGCGAGCCGAGCTTCCTCGTTCCGCCGCGCAACCTCTTTTTCAAACCGCGCTTTCAGTGCGGGTACGTCTATCGCCGCTACCGACATTTCGCGAATGTCGGCGAGCACTATCGTTTCGAGCAATCTTTCGGACACGTAATGCGACGAACAGTATTTCTTGCCGAGATCGGTATACGTCCGACAGACGAACCCGCCGTTACCCGAACTCCCGCGTTTATACTTGAGTTTTTTGCCGCAATCGGCGCACGCGACGACGCCCGAAAGCGGATGCACCGTATGCGTTTTGTCCGCTCTGCCGCGCGGCGCGCCGTCATTTCCGATCTGACGCACCGCGTTCCACACTTTTTCGTCGACGATCGGCGGGTGCGAATTTTCGGCTACGATCCATTCCTCGGCGGGCAAATTCACGACGCGCTTATTCTTGTACGAAATACGCGCGGACCTGTGCTGCACCGTACTGCCCTTGTACGTGGGGTCGGACAAAATGCGCAATACCGTTTTCGGCACCCAATGTTCCGAGCATCGCCTGTTCTGCTTGCCGCCGTCTTTTCGAGTATAATGCGCCGCGGGATTAGGTATCCCGTCGTCGGTGAGTATGCGGGCAATGCTCGCCGCCGACAGCCCGCGAAGCCGAAGCTCGTAAATGCGTCTGACGGTCGCCGCCGCGTCCTCGTCTATCACCGCGGTGCGCTTATCGTCGTCGCCCGCGCGATAACCGTACGGATAGCTCCAGCCCGTATACTTTCCGGCACGCCTTTTCGCATCGAGCACGGCGCGGATCTTCTTGCTCGTGTTCGCGGCATGCCACTCGTTGAACACGTTCATGATCGGAAGCATATCCATCGCCGCACTGCCCCTGTCGGCGGTGTCGATATTGTCGCCGACGGCGATGAACCGAATACCGTACGTCGGAAAAATATAATCTATGTACTGCCCGACGTGAATATAATTGCGTCCGAACCGCGACAGATCTTTTACGACGACCGTGTCTATCCTGCCCGATTGCGCGTCGAGAAGCAGTCGTTTAACTGCGGGGCGGTCGAAGTTCGTACCCGAATAACCGTCGTCTACGTACTCGTCGACGACGACTCCGCCGCTGTCCGAAACAAACGCGCGCAGCATAACGCGCTGATTTTCGATAGACAGCGACTCGCCTTCTTTTTCGTCGTCACGCGACAGTCGCATATATATCCCGACTTTTTGCGAAAGCCTGCGTTCCACCGCTACCCGTCCGCCTCGCCCGTAGCATGCGAATACGCCGCTTCCGACAGAATATCGTTCAGATCCCCGTCGCCCGAGAAATGCCGCGTGACGGTAAACGCGACGCCGTCTATTATGTGCTCTACTCTTTCTTCCGCGCCGTTCGACTCGGCATTGTCGCCGTCAGTATTCCTTTCCGTCACGCCGTCCTCCACAATCTTGATACGGTATGATTATATGCACGACGCAAACCCGCATATTCGCCCGAACTTCGCATAAAAACGCCCCGACGGCAAATGCCGTCGGGGCGTCCGCCCGCTAAATCGGGCAATGAGGAGAGATAGCCTGTTTATTCGCCGTCGTTATCCGATGCAGTATCGGGAGCTTCGGCACTCGCTTCGGGCGCGTCCGAGTCGCTATCGACAACGGGCGTTTCCGCATTGTCGACCGCGGGAGTTTCGGCGTTCTTATTCCCGCCTTTCGCATCCTTCTTCACCTGTTTCTTCGCTCGCTTTTCTTCGATCGGGTCGATGCCTGCGGCGAGCTTCTTGCGGGTGAAGAATATTTGCAGGAAGCCCCACAGTCCGCCGAGAAGCACTACGAGCGCGACGTTGACGACGATGAGCCATACCTTCCAAAGAGCCATTGCCGTACCCCACACGACGCCCTCGCCCGTGCCGTTCATGGCGTTGGAGTTCGCTATGGTGTACAGAATGTTCTTCGTCGCTTTGCGAAGCGCGGCGAGCTGTACCGCGTCGGTCATGCCGTTACGCGACGCGCCGCTCGACGGCTTGTAGTCCTGCGAAAGATTGAGGTCGCCGCCCGCTCTTATCATTTGGTCGGGGTGCATGTACGCATTGCCGAGGTTGTAGTCGGATATGACCATACCCGTGAAGCCCCATTCCTCGCGAAGCACTTCGGTGAGGAGCGCGTAGCTTCCGCCCGCCCACTCTGTGCCGATACGGTTGAACGACGACATGATCGCATGGGTATTGCCGTCCTCGACGATCATGCGGAAAGGCTTGAGGTAGATCTCGCGGAACGTCTGTTCGTCCGCCCAGGTGATAAGACCGTCTGCGTCGCGGCAGGTTTCCTGATCGTTGAGCACGAAATGCTTGACGTACGTATATACGCCCTTGCTCTGTGCGCCGATAACGACGTTTGTGCCCATTATACCCGACAGGAACGGGTCTTCGCTGTAATACTCCCAGTTACGTCCGCTGAACGGGCTGCGGTGGATATTCACCGCGGGCGCGTACCAACCGCTGTACGTTCTGCCGTCGCCGTTGGTGTAACCGACGAGGCTTTCGAGTCCCACCATGACGCCCATGTCGTTGGCGAGGTCTTTGTTGAACGTCGCGCCGATAAGACATTCGGAAGCGTAGAAGCAGGTGTCGTGCACCGTCGGGTCGCCCATGAAGTTGGTAAAGCCCGCAGGGCCGTCGGGGTCGATCGTGCGCGGTTTGCTTATTTCCTCGAAGCCGACCGTATGGAAGTTGCCCTGTCCGATAAGCTCGAGCATTTGATCGACGGAAAGTTTGGCTACTAGCGTATCCCAACGCGGGTCGTCGTAGTCCGCGCCGATGAGTTCGTAAAGCTGCGAAACGGCCGCTTCGTTCTCGCCCGACTTCGCGGAAGTCACCAAGCTCTTTACGTACTCGCCGTTCGTATCGTCGTACTTAAAGGTGAGCGCGTCGCGCACTTCGGGCGAAAGCTCGCGGTCGGCGCGGGTGGGCATTTGCGGGAAAGTGGCGTTGAAGCTCGCGCGGGACATGGTTTTGCCGTCCATGTACTCGCTCATGCTCTCGAATTTGTTGTCGGTCTTGCTGTCCGTACCGTAAATATCCATCGGGTATTCGATACCGTCGAGAAGTGAATACTCGAGCTTGAACGCGTCGGCACCCGCCCAGCAATCGTGAGCGTTGCGCCCGATATACACGGTGTACAGACCGGGATCGAGTTCGAATCCTTTGAACCCGTTGCCGTTCGCGTCGGTGTAGTCGTAACTCGCCATATCCTCGATGTCGAGGGTGATCGAATATTCTTTCTCCTCGCCGGGCTGCAAAATATCCGTCTTGACGAACCCGCCGAGCACGACGTGCGCTTTCTCTACGCCGTTCGTAATGTACGGCGCGGAATAGTACAGCTGAACGACGTCCTTGCCCGCGTACTTGCTCGTCGCCTTGTTTTTCACCGCGACGGTGACGGTTATCTTGTTGTTTGTGTTCTTGTCGAGCACGGTGTTCGCGGGCGTCGATTTGCCTTCGACGAGCTTCCACTCGAACTCCGAATAGCTCTTGCCGTAACCGAACGGATACACGACCGCTTTGTCGTACCAACCGTTATCGGTACCGAAGCGGTACACGTCTTGGAACGAACGCGTTTCGTAATAGCGATACCCGAAGTAGATGCTTTCCTCGTACTCGACGAAGTAGTTGCCGAGTTCGGTGCCGCCTACGAGATACGCATTGCCGTTGTTGGCGAGGTTGTCGCCGAAGTTCTGCCAGGTCGGGTCTGCGGTAAAGTCGCGCACATACGTGTCGACGAGGTGCCCCGACGGGTTGACGTCGCCGTTAAGCACTCTGCCGACGGCGTACGCGCCCGAGCCGCCCGGACTGCCTATCCACAGCGCGGCGTCGACGCCTTCCGTTTCTTCGATAAAGCCGAGTTCCATGCTCGTTGCGCAGTTGATGAGCACGACTACTTTTTTGAATGTTTTCGACGCGATGACTGCGTTCAAAAGCTCGGTTTCGTTCTTGTCAAGCTCGAGGTAGTGCTGACCGCCGTCCTGCGAGCCGCTAACGGGCGAGCCGTTATAACCCGTCTTTTGCAGGCGCGGGAGGTCGAAGCCCTCGCCGCCTATGCGCGAGAACACGACGACCGCCGCGTCGCTGTACGAAGCATAGCTGCCCGTAACGTCCGAAGTATACTTACTTTGCGGCGTTTCGCCTATTTCAAGCCCCGTGACTTTCGCGCCGATAGCGGGGTTTTCGCCTCTGCCGCTACCCGACTTGCTTCCTTCGTAAAACTTGACGAGCGTGGGGTTGAGTTCGAACTTCGCCTCGCGCAGTCCGTCGTACAGCGACACCGAATTTTCCGCGTTGCCGCCGCCCGAACCCGAACCGCCGAGCACGATATTAGCCGAGTTCTTGCCGAACACGCTTATCTTCGCGCCCTTGGCGAGCGGGAGCGCGCCGTCCTTGTTCTTGAGAAGCGTTATGCCCTCGCCGACTATTTCCTCGTTGAGCTTGTTCGCGGCTTCGAGCACGTCGCGCTTTTCGCCGCCGCTCGCTATGACCGATGTCCCAAGCTCGAGTTCGGGCTTAAACTGCTTAAACCCGTCAGTCGTCTTTTCGTAACGCATGTACTTATCGGGATCGCCCGACTTATGCACACGCCGCTCGCCGCCGAGCACGGTGTCTATGGTGCCCGATAAAAAGTCGTTTTGCGTCGCGACCATCGTCGCCGTGAAAAAGAATATTATGACGCAAAGCGAAACTATGAGCCACACGCGCGCATACTTCCAAACGAACTTGAATGCGTCACCGATTTTACCCATGAATGATTTGAATGTCATTATTTAGTCCTCCTAATCGGCAATGTTGAACGTGCAAGGTATCCACTTGACGGAAACCTGCGTGTCGAGCCGCATATAGTCGGTGCCCGGACCGCCGATCATGCCTTCGCGCAAAGTGTTGGTATGCACGGCGAGCTGGATCACGTTCCAACCCTGTACGAGCGAAACCGAACCGAACCGATATTCCTTGAACGATGTGTACTGATTGCTGCCCTCGACGGTGGCACTGCCGTAGTCGATAACCGTGCGCGTGCCGCTCGTATCCTTGCCCGCGTAATGGTATATGCCGAGTTCTTTGGGAGTGAACCGCGCATTGCCCATTTCCGAACCGAGCGCGAAGTACAGCGGAACGTTTTCCGCGGCGGTTTCTGCGTATACGACGAACTCGAGGGTGATCGTGTCGTTATGCATGTAGTTGATGAACGCGCCGTTACTCGCGAGCGAAGATTTATCAATCATGCCCTCTGCGGTCGGCGACGACGAATAACCCGTGCCCGACTTGCCCGTAAGCTCGAGATATTCCGCCTCGAACTTCATGCCCGCGGGCGCGGTGAGCGGCTCGTTGATGCGGAACCACATCGTGGCGGTGCGCGACGAGAAGCCTTCCGCCTCGGCGGTGACTGCGAAGTTCATTTGCTTGGCGACTTTTTTGGGCGCGCCTACGACCTTGCCCGCTTCCGTCACTTCCAAGCCGTATTCGGACTTGAGCGCGGCGGCGTCTTTCTCGGTCATGGTGTATTTGATTTTGACGCCCTCTCCCGCGTCGGCGACTGCTATGTCAAAGTTTGCTTCTTCGCCTTTCGTGAGCACGCCCGAAACCGATTCGTACTTGATGCGTTGCGGGCGCACGTCGAGCTTGAACTCGCGCGTGATCGGCTCGCAAGCCTGTGCCGTAGCGACGACGGAGAACGTCTTTTCCACGCGCGTCGACGCCTTGCCTATTATCGCGCCGTTGGGATAAAGCGTGATACCTTCGGGAAGGGTGCTGCCTTCGGCGAGCGCGTAAGACACCGCGTTGTTGTTGAGCGCGGCGGCATTGCCCGCGACGCCCGACTGATTGACGTACATTACGTCGACGTACGCATCGGAAAGCTGCATTGCGCCGTCCGCTTTGCCGAAGTTGATTATCTTCGACTGCGCGGAACTGACGTGGTTGATTATAACGTCGATAGAGAATTCGGCGCGCGTTTCGGAGAATCCTTCCGCTTTCGCCTGTACCGTAAACGGCGTGCCCGGACCGACCTCGGTAGGCGTGCCCGAAATTATGCCCGTTGTAGCGTCGAAAGAAAGACCTTTCGGGAGAGAGCCGACGAGTCTGTACGCGGGCGAAACGTCCTCGTTCTCGACGTACGCGATCGAAGCGGCGTACGGAAGTCCCTGACGCGCGTCCGCAAGTGCTCTGCCTTTGAACTCGAGATAAGGATTGACTACCGCAACGGTTATCTCGGCGGTAACAGCCTCGCACTTCTCGGCGGAAGCGGTGATCTTGACTTTGATCTTGCCGAGCTTAGCCGCCGCGCCCTTGATCGCGCCGTCGGTCGCTATGGAAAGAGTGTTGTCGAAAGCATTGCCGAGCTTTTTGGCTTCGCTTTCCTCTATCGAATACGATACAGCCGCGCCGTTACTCGCTACGGCGGTAGCCACCGTGCCCGAGTCGGCGACGCCTATAATACTTTCGCACGTGCCGTTCGCGTAAGTAATGGTGCCGTCCTCAAGCTCGGTCGGAAGTCCGTTGTCTTCCGAGGGCGAGCACCCGACGAACACGCTCGCCGCCAAAATCGCTGCGAATATGACGGCTAAAAGTTTGCTTCTTATTTTCAAAATTACCTCCGTTTGGGCTTAACCCCGATACATGGTAGTTGCACGGCGCGACCGAAGCCGCATATACGCGGCTCGGTCGTACCGCAAACCGTTTCGTAAAAAAGGACTGCGCCTCGACAGGGCACAGTCCTTGCTTTGGATTAAATTATACTATCGCCCTATCCTTATATCGGACTTTTACTCTGCCTTGCTCTTTTTCTTCTTGATGATGAAGAACGCCGCAAGTCCGCCGCCGACGAGAACCAAGCCGCCGAGCACCGAACACACGACTATCACGACGGTGTTATCGCTCTCGGTATCGCCGTTGCCGCTCGGCATTTCGGGCGTGCCGGGATCGGTGCCGCCCGACGCTTCGACTTTGAGCGTGAATTCCGCGACCGTCGCTTCTTTGCAACCTTCCGCCCATGCCGCGATCTTCACTTTGTACTCGCCTGCCGCCGACGGAGTGCCCGTAAGCTTGCCGTCCGCCGAAAGAGTCATGCCGACGGGAATGTCGATGGCGGTGTATACAATATTCTCGCTGCCCGTCGCGGTCGCAAGATTTGCGTTGTACGCCGTACCCACGGTCGCTTTGTCGAGTGCTTTGCCTGTATAGACGAGAGTGCGCGCGTCGCCGACGGTGAGAGTGATCTCGGTCGCGAGCGTCTTGCCGCTCGCGGTCGCGGTGACGGTGAACGTGCTCGCGCCCTTCGCTTCGGGAGTGCCGATGACGTAACCGTCGCCGGTGAGAGCCATGCCTTGCGGCAAAGTGCCGCTTGTCACGGCGTAAGAAACAGTACCGCCCTCGAGCGAAGCCGAAACGTCCACTCTGCCGAACAAGCCTTCCGTGATCGTCGCGGTCTTGTCGCCCGTAAAGGTGAGTTCTCCGCTTCCGACGGTGAGATTGAGGGTGATGCCTTGACCGATATAGCCTTTGTCGTCATACAGCGAAACGTGCATGGCGTACTTGCCTTCCACCGCGTCGCTTGCAACGGTACCGCTTATCGCGCCGGTGTTCTCGTCGATGGTTATGCCCTTCGGCGCATCGTTGAGCGCGTACTTGTAGTGAGTGTAAACCTCGCTCTTTGCGTTGAAGGAAACGGTGCCGCCCTTCTGCACTGCGGGGAGATCTTTGGAATAAGCGTTTGCCGTGCCGTAAATTTCCACGGGGTACGAGCTGCCGAGACGGTTCATCGAGTTGGAGTTGACAACTGTGTAAAGCACCGATTTGGCTGCCCTTCTCATGGCGGTGACGTGCGTTGCGTTGCCCGTTTTGGAAATGTCGCATTTTGCGGCAAAGCCGGAGCCGCCGAGCCACAGGTCGTTGCCCGCGCGGACCATCTTGTCGCCCGACATGAAGCTGTTTGCCCAGTCGGTGATCACAAGCCCGCGGAAGCCCCATTCGTTGCGGAGCACTTGGGTAAGCACTTCGTACGTCGCGCCCGTCCAAGCATGACCGAAACGGTTGAACGCGCTCATGATACCCGTCGCGCCGCCGTCTTTAATGGAGATCTCGAAAGCCTTGAGGTAGATCTCGCGCATCGTCTGTTCGTCTGCCCAAGTGGAGAGGTCCGTACGGTTGGTTTCCTGATCATTGAGCGCGAAGTGCTTGAGCATTACGAATACGCCCTTGCTCTGCGCGCCTTTTACGACGTTCGCGCAGATTTGTCCCGCGAGCGTCGGGTCTTCGCTGTAATACTCGAAGTTACGACCGCTGAACGGACTGCGGTGAATGTTGTTGCCGGGCGCGTACCAGCCGTTGTAGCCGCCGCGAACGCCGCCCTGACCTTCGCCGCCCCAAATGCCTTCGTCGCCGACCGCTTCGCCCATTTCAAGCGCAAGCTCTTTGTTCCAAGTGGAAGATACGACTATAGGCGATGCGTACGTGCAGGTGTTGCCTACCCAGTTATTGCCCGAGCCTTGAACGAAGCCCGTAGGACCGTCGGGAGTGATGGACATGGGAACGTCCACGTCCGCCATTTCGTAAGTTACGAAGAAGCCGGTCGAAACGATGTTCGCAAGGTCTTCGGTGGTGAGCTGATTCATGAAAGCGTCCCAACGCTTGTCTTCGTAATCGAGACCGACAAGCTGCGAAGCCTTGATGCGGGTCTGCCGCGTCGTCGCCTGCGTGGGCATTACGTCGGTGTACCAAGGTTTGCCCTCGTCGTATGCCGCGTCGGGCTTGCCGTGTCCGAGATCGGTCATTGCGATCTCCTCGGCGGTAAGCGTCGCTTCTTCGGTGGTGGGAGGTTGCGGGAACGTGCCCTCGAAGTCGGAACGCGACATAACTTTGGAGCGGTTGGCAAAAGTGCCCGTCGCTTCGTCGTCGAAGTAATTGCTCATGAAGTCGAATTGATTTTCCACTTTCGTGTCCGTCTTTTCGTCCGTTTCGTAATACACTTCGTCGCCGAGCGAAAGCGTCTTTTTAGCCGCATTGCCGTCCGCCCAAGCGTGCGAATCCCTGCCGACGTAGAACGTGTAATCGCCGTCGTCAAGCTCATAGCCTTTGATGCCGTTGGCGTTGGCGTCGTTGTAGTCGTAAGACGCCATCTCGCGAACGTTCATCGTCAGTCTGACGGTGTCGCTCGCACCCGGTTGAATGAGCGCGGTCTTTTCAAACGCGCCGAGCGCGACGTGCGACTTTTCGATCTCGCCGTCGGTGTACGGCGCGGAGTAGTAGAGCTGAACGACTTCCTTGCCCGCCACTTTGCCCGTATTGACGACGGTGACGTCCGCTTCGACGGTGCCGTCTTTGGTGAGCGTATCGGTGAGGAAGTTCACCTTCCAATCGAAAGTGGTGTACGACAGACCGTAGCCGAACGGATAAACGACGTTATCCTCGTACCAGGTGGAATTCGCGTCGTCCTGCAATTCGGTATAGCCGCGCGTTTCGTAGTAACGGTAGCCGACGTAAATGCCTTCGTCGTACTCGACATAGTTGACGCCCGTGCCGTTGCCCGCGGAGTTCTTGAACTGGCTCGTGTAGTTGGTTGCGAAGTTTGCAAACGACGGAGCCGCTTTGAAGTCTGCGGCGTACGCATCGACGGTCTTGCCCGACGGGTTGATCTCGCCGTTCAATACTTTACCGAGCGCGTTCATGCCGCTGCCGCCGGGGAAGCCCACCCAAAGAATGGAGTTTACGCCCGTATCTTCTTTGAGCGTGCCGAGTTCAAACGTCGTCGCGGTATTGAGAAGTATGACGACGTTATCGAAATTCTGTTTTGCGAGAGCTATCATCGCCTTCTCGTTATCGTCGAGTTCGAGATAGTGGTCGCCCGTCGCCGCATCGTTATTGTTATTGATATTCGTTCTGCCCGCGGCGGTTTTCGTATAGTTGGTTTTGAGGTCGCCGCCCTCGCCGCCCGCACGGGCGATAACTACGAGTGCCGCGTCGGGATACTGTTCGAAGCTGTTCTTTTCGGCGTCGGCATAGCTCGCGACGGGTGTTTCGCCGGTGAGCGTCGCGACCTGACCGGTACCCGAGCCGCCGTCGCGGCCGTTACCCGATCTGCTGTTGTCCTTGTAGAACGCTTTGAGCGTGGGGTTTACGTCGAAGCCTGCGTTTGCAAGACCGTCGTAAAGATCGAATTTCTTTACGCCGCCCAGACCGCTACCGTCCGCACCCGACGCACTGCCGCCGCCGCCGTAAAACGGATTGACGGAGTTTTTACCGAAAACGGTGACTTTCGCGCCCGTCTTGAGCGGGAGCGATTTATTCTCGTTTTTAAGCAACACCATGCCTTCTTCGACGATGCGCTGATTGACGTCGTCGGCGCGTTTGAGCGCGTCCTCCACACTGCTCGCTTCCGAGCGGAATTGGGAAACATACTCGCGCCCGTCGGTCGCCGCACTGACGAACGGCGCACGCACGCACATGGTGCAGGCAAGTGCCGCGGCGAGCGTCGCCGCGCCGACCATGCCCAGTCTGCGTTTGATTACTTTGTTCATAGATTCCTCTCCTATAATAATTTTTACGATTGATTTGCGTTCGAGTTTAACTCGCGCTTAAAGCCGGAATGTCTTACCTTGACTTTAAGCGTTATTGCGGGCAGTACCGCGAGGCACGACAGAGTGCCCCGCGGTTTGCCGCAAAATACGAATGTTGTTGTCTTACGCCGCAGGGGTCGTTTTTGCCTGCGCCGCGAGCCAGCCCCAAAGGGTAACTGCTTCACCGTCTACTTCGACGGTAGCGGTCTGCTCGACCCCGGTCTTGAGGTCGGCGAGCACGAATGCGCCGTTTTCGCCCGAACCGGTCTTCTCCTGCACTTTGCTGCACTCGTCGCGCAGAGTGAAGATCCACGAATAGTGACCGTCATAAGTACCGGCATCTTCTTCGCCCGCCGCGATCGTGACGGTATCGAACAGCGAGTAGTGAACGTTAGTCGCGCCCGCTTTGAGAAGCTCGATATACAGTTGGTTGGCGTTCTCTTCCGTGTAGCCTTTGAACTCGGGCTGCCAGTATTGATTTCTCGTCGTGCCGATGGAAACGGTCGCGTCCGCCTTTGCATGCGTGATCCACATAGGTACGTTCACGAGCTTGTTGAACTCGTCCGCAGTCATGCCCGCGTCTTTAACGAACGGCACTGCGATCGGGTACGCCGCCGCGAAGAACTCGCCGTGTTTGGAGAGCATTTCGATCGTCATCCAACCGCCGTTGGAGCAACCGCCGATGTACACGCGGTTCGCGTCAATGTCGGTGTGGTCGGTGACGAATTTCTCGATGAGCTTGAACAGCGATTCGGTGTAAATGGATTCGCCTACGTCGCTGCCGCCCTGCTGACCGTTGCCGTTATCCATCCACATGGTGGGGGACTGCGGCGCGAGCACGTACGCGCCCGCTACGGTATCGGTGGTAAAGTATTTCTGAATCGTCTGTTTGCCGAGGTTCACGACCTGATTGCCGAGAAGCGCGACCGACGGATCGGTACCGCCCTCGCCCGCACCGTGCAGCCACACGATAAGCGGTTTTTTGCCCGTTTTGGCAACGTCCTCCTCGGGAGCGAACGACGCATACTTAAGCGTAATCGCGCTGTCGCCCTCGCCGTCGGTGAACGTACCGGTCGTATCCCACTTTTCGAGTTCGGGGACAACGTATTCCGCAGTGAACGTACCGTCGAACTTGGTGTAGGTGGTATCGCCTATCGTCAAGCCGTTGACGGAAAGTTTGTAGCTTGTCACTGCATTCCAGCTGTTTTTACCGGTCTGTTGATTGTACGTAAACGGTTTTACTCCGTTGGCGGCATAACCGTTGGCGGTTTCGTACTTATACTCGATAGTGACGTAACGCGCCGAAGTCGTGCCTTCCGCAACCTTGTTGCCGTCCGCGTCGCTCAAGTAAACTTTGTCCGTTTCCTTTTTGCCGACACTGCCCACTTTGAACGGATTTTGGGCGAGCGTCGCCGCAGTGATATCGTCCTCGAAAGCGAGTACTGCTTTCTGAATTGCGGGACCTTCCGCGTGATCGACGACGATGAGCTTACCCGTGACCGCTTTTTCGTAAACGACGGCGGGCGCGGGAGGCGCAGGCAGTGTGGACTCGCCCGAAGCGGCGTCGCCGCTGACCGAGGTAAGAACTACCGACGTTTGAATATCCAAGCAGTCGAGATTACAGCTGTTCTGTTTAACGGTAAGCACAATCGTGTTGGTGCCCGCAACAAGGTCAACTTCGCCTACGACGACGGAAGCCCAACTCTCGTTGTACTTGCTTGCTTCGCCCGAACCGGGTGCAGTGCCGCTATACGTCTGTTCGACGCCGTTCACCGATACGCCGAGCGTATCGTTGCTGACGGTGCTGTCGATAACGGGACCCTGATCGCCTTGCGTCACCGAACTCGTGGCGCGCAACGAAATCGTAGCTTTGCCCGCAGTAGCCGCTTTGAAAGTGAAAGTAACCGTTTTGCCCGCTTCGGTCATATATCCGAGGGACTTGCCGCCGCTCGCATTTGCGACGGTTTCGATGGGCTCGGTTATTCCGAACCATTGTTGCAACCAATCGGGTACGGCAACGGTATATTTGGACGATTCCGCTTCGATCGTGTAACCGATATTTTGCGTTCCGTCCGTCGATTTCAATACCTTCAGAGGCATTGTAAATTCGCCGAAATGCGCATACAGCGTGGCGTCGCCGCCGACGGTGTACGTATCGAGGTTGATTTTTTCGCCTTCCGTCGCCGCCGTGTACCAACCATAGAAGTCGTTACCCGCCTTGTTCGCGGTAGGCGCGCCCGTTATTTTCGCGCCCTCGTCGATTTTTACGGTAGCATTTCCCTCGAGAGTGCCGTCGCCGGGATTGAACGTGATCGTGTACTGACGCACCCACTGCGCGTACAGAGTTTGCGACTCGGTCATTTCGTCGAACATGGGATCGACGGCTTCGCCGCCCGTTTTTGCCGTGAACCAACCGAGGAAGCGGTGGTTTTCCTGCGTCGGATCGTCGAGATCCATAATGAGGTTGTCTGCGTCGGGAGTCTTTTCGACGGTGGACTTATCCCCTGCGAACTTGCCGCCGTTGGCGTCGAACGTGATCTTAACGTCGCTGACGACGGGGTTGGGGGTATAGTGCGCGTACAGCGTCACGTCTTTGGACACCGTATATGTATTGAGTGCGATTTTTACGCCGTCGGTCGCGGCGTCGTACCAGGCTTCGAAAGTGTGTTCGGCTTTAGCCGCGGTGGGCGCGCCCGTGATCTTCTCGCCCTCTTTTACTTTGACTGTGGAATTGCCGGTAAGAGTGCCGCCGTTGGCGTCGAAAGTCACCGTATATTCCTTGCCTTGCGGCTGTTCGGGATTCGGCTTGTCGCTTCCTGCGCACGCCACAAGCGACGCGCCCATGAAAGACGCAAGCAAAACACCCATTACAGCCAATGTTTTTCTGGTTTTCATTTTCTGCCTCCTGAAATTTTCGGCATGATTTGCCGATTACGTTGATTATAACATTACCTTTCCCCAATGTAAATACGGCTGTCATATCAGGTACTGTTTCCGTCATATCGCGCACGAAAAAGGCGCGCCGATGTCCGACGCGCCGTTTTGCGTTTCTTTATATATAAAATATATATGCGGATATTCCCGCTTTCTAACCCTCGACAGCCGCCTCGCCGCTCGGCGCACCGTCCTTATCCGCTTTATCGGGTATGGGCAAAGCGACCGACACCGTAAAAATATCGCCGCGCTGAAAAAACCCGATCTGACCGTCGTACTTGCCGACGACGTTTCTCATACTGCGAGTGCCGAATCCGTGTTCTTCGGCGTTGGGCTTGTCGGTGACGGGCAAGCCGTCGGTAAATTCGACTTTTCGCGATGTGTAGTTATACACGGTGAATACGCAGGTATCTTCCCTGCGCGTCACAGAAAGAGTGATCGTTCTGTCGGCGGGATCGCTTTCGTGCCGCACGCTCTCTATCGAATTTTCGAGCGCATTGCCGACGAGCGAATATATATGGTGCGGTTTCATGAAACTCATCGCCTCGCCGTTCGCCGTGCAAATGAGCTGTATCCCGAGCCGCTCGCACAGCAAGGCTTTCTCGGACAGCACGACGTCGAGCGCGGGATTGCCGGTAAAATACGAGCTTTTCAGTATTTCGCTGTCGCCTTCCATTT
Organism: uncultured Christensenellaceae bacterium; assembly: GCA_910586925.1. Classification (GTDB taxonomy): domain Bacteria; phylum Bacillota; class Clostridia; order Christensenellales; family Pumilibacteraceae; genus Anaerocaecibacter. The sequence continues at coordinate 100,465 of CAJUKG010000007.1, forward strand.
CGGCGAGTTCTTCGTAATCGACTATGCCGCCGTGCTTGCGCTTGCTTATATCGTGATACTTGATCATGATTTTCTCGTTAGTGATCTTCGCCTGCTCGTACCGACGTTTATCCTTGCGCAACAGCTCTTGCAGCATGGCATTTTCGCGTTCGAGCTTTTGCTGTCTTATATTGAGCACTTCTGTGACTATCGTCGCAACGCCGAACAGCGACGATATGGCGAGCGTATAGATCGTGTTGTCGAGCAGGAACCAGGACGACATTCGCGCGTAATGCGTCAAGAATATCGCGACCGCGACGAACCCCACCGTGCAGTACAGCAAAACTTTGCTGTTGAATACTATCTCGTCGTACTTTTTCAGATTTTTGACGAACAGGAAATACGTCGCCGTCGCACCCGATGCGAAAACTATCGGCATTTCGACATAGTAGTACATGAACAGCTCGTATTTGCCCAAACCGTACATGACGGCGTATATGATCATATATGCCACATTGCTGAATATGAACTGCACGCCGTGCGAACACACCACGTAAAAAATGCCGTGCCAAAATTTGAAGTCGAAGCTCAACATAACGACGCCGAACAGCAAAACGAGTACCAACACATAATTGAACACGTCGGGTATCGGCAAATATCCGAACTTCATGAGCCACTGCGAGCCTGCGATCGCCGCCCAGCCGAGCAAATACCTGAGCCAAAACAGCTTGCGCTTTCCGAACACGGGGACGAAAAGGGTGCTCATTATAAAAAGCTGCGTCGCGAACTCGTTTCCGAAAAGGTCGAACACGGCAGCCATTACGCGGGTGTACGTAATCATACAATACCTCCCGCGCTTCCCATGTACCGAACGAACGAATCGGAAAACTGCTTGTAGAACTTCCTGCTCACGGGCAATACCTTGTTGCCGTGCAGGTACACTTCTTTGTTTTTAAGCGCGGTGATGTGCCGCAGGTTGACAAGATACGCCGCACTGCACTGCGAAAAATCGAATGGCGCAAGGTCCGCGCACACGCCGCGCATTGTGCCGCGCACGCGATGCTCTACATGCTCGCCGTTCACAAGCGTATGGAATATTATATTGTGGATCTGTACTTCTATGTACACTATATCGGACACGAGCACGACTTCTATCCCATGCTCCGTCTTGATGCGCAATTTTTGCGCCTGTCTGCTCTTGAGCGATTCGAAAGTGCGGTCGAGATTGCGTCTGAAAACACGCTCGTCGATCGGCTTGACGAGATACCCCACCGCATTCACTTCGTACCCTTTGACTGCGTACTGCGCATAATGCGTGACGAAAATTATCGCCGCGGCACTGCCGGCGTCGCGCACGCGTTTAGCCGTCTGTAACCCGTTCGCACCCGGCATGTTTATATCCAAAAAAATTATATCGAAATGATCGGGCGAGTCGTTTAAGAACTCGTCGCCGCTGCCGTAGGTACAAATATTGAATTCAAAAGTGTACCCCCCCCCGCGATTTTTGTCATCTTTGTAACGCGTAAGCATATCCGACAGGGCTTGCACCACGTCCGGCTCGTCATCCACTATTCCTATCTTGTAGACCATGCTTCCTCCTACCCGTGCCGTCGGACTGTCCGATTGTCGCCATATCCCGCTTGCTCACCGTCACCGTGTCGAAAAACCTATATTTTGATATATATTAGCATAATTTATGCCGATTGTCAACACGTTCGCGAAAATTTATCGCGCGTTTTTCGCGTCGCACCGATTTTTTCGCCGTTATTCGCTTTCCGCCGCTTGCTTTATGTGCCCTTACGTTACCCGTTCCGTAGCTCCCGTCGCCCCCGTCGCACCCGTCGGTCCCGTCGGACCTACCGCGCCGTCCGCACCTGCGGGACCCTGCAATCCCTGTATGCCCTGTTCGCCCTGCGGTCCCGTTGCGCCCGTCGCGCCTGTCGCGCCCGCAATGCCTTGTACGCCTTGCGGACCGGTAGGACCCGTCGGTCCGGTTGCTCTTTTGCTTTAAGGGACAGTTTTTACTCTTTTTAGCTGATATTCTTCAAGACTTTCGCCTTTTCGGAATTTATAGTGAATATCGATCTCGCGTTCTACGTTGTCTGCGACCTTTTCGCCTACGGCTATGTAGTCGATAAGCTGTAAGCACATCTCGCGCGTAAGGCTCTCGCCTTTACCATAGCATTTCAGTCTGCGTATGTATTCCTCTGCATCCTCGTCGTCTTTATTTGATTCGGCAAGGCGTTTTTCAATCTCGCCGATTGTTCGTTGTACCGACTCCTTTTCGGCTTGGTACTTTTCGCAAAGGCTTATACAAACGCTTTCAGGCATCTTTCCCAACACCCTTTCTTCAAACGCGATTTGTATTAACTTGTCTAATTCGACAAGTCTGTTTTTGTTTGCTTTGAGTTGCTTTTCGTCGGAATAACGGCTCTGCTCGGTATGCTTTGAACGCTCTCTCAAAAACCGCTCTTTAACTTTCGTTTCATCAATCTCCACTTCTTCTAATAATGAGTGAATATCGTCCAAAACCAATGCTTCAAGTAGCTGTTCCGTGATGTGATGCGACGTGCAATACTTCTTTCCGAGATCGACATAAGTCCGGCACACAAAACAATTATGAACGTCTTTGGCTGATTTGAATTTGAGTTTTTTACCGCAATTCGGACAAACGACCAACCCCGATAACGGATGCACCACGTTTGATTTATCAGACCGTCCGCGCTTACCCTCATAGGTCGTCTGTACTTTATCCCAAATCTCTTTGCTTATGATTGGCTCGTGGGCGTTCTCATTTATAATCCACTCACTTTCGGGTATCTGTACAACCTTATGATTTTTATAAGATACTCGCGTCGTCTTATGCTGTATCGTATGCCCGATATATGTGGGATTTGAAAGTATCCACCTAATTGTTTCGGGATTCCAATACGGTTTACAAGGTCTGTTCCATTTACCGCCATCGAGCTTGGTATAGTACGTTGCGGGATTGGGTATTCCCTCGTCCGTTAAAATTCTCGCAATCGTCCGAGCCGAATGTCCCTGCAATCGCAAATCATATATGCGCCTTATAACAGCCGCCGCTTCTTCGTCAATTACTGCCGTGCGGCTTTCGTCATCGCCTGCTCTGTACCCGTATGGATAATTCCAATTCGTGTACTTGCCCGAACGCTGACTCGATTCCAATACCGCTCTTATCTTTTTGCTTGTATTAGCCGCGTGCCACTCGTTAAACACGTTCATTATAGGCATCATATCCATTGCGGTACTTGTTCTGTCTGCGGTATCTACGTTATCGTTGATTGCAATAAACCGTATTCCGTAAGCAGGAAATATGTAGTCTATGTACTGTCCGACTTCGATATAGTTACGACCGAACCGTGATAAATCTTTTACGATAATCGTATCTATTTTACCTGACTTTGCATCATCTAACAATCGTTGCACGTCGGGGCGGTCGAAGTTTGTTCCCGAATATCCGTCGTCCGCATACTCGTCCACCACATTGAATCCGTGTTCTTCGGCATATTGTCGTAACAGTATTCCTTGATGCTCGATAGACATAGATTCGCCTGCTTTCTCGTCCTCTTTTGAAAGACGTTTATAAAGACCTGTTTTATTAAGTTGTTTTTGCTTTGACATTTAACCTCCTTTTCTGTCAAAGCAATTAAGTTATGGTATATGTATTATACCACAACTCACTTGACTTTGCAAGACTCTTGATTGAATTTTACGAATAATTATAAGCCCATTTCTCTATTGGCACGGCTGATTGCAATCTCCGTCATAAGAGTGCTTAAATCTTGGTTGCCCTCAAAATGTCTTGTAATTAAAAAACGCTTCCCGTTTATTACACATCTGCGTTGGGAAGTCGGATAATCTTCTGTGTGATTTTTTATTTTATCTGTTTTTTTATTTGCTTCCATATTCCCCCTTTTTCGTTTAGGCGAATAATACTCCCTATAACTATATGAACGGACTGCTTGTCTGTGTAACTTGTCCGCGCATAAAAATTACGAACACAAAGATAATGGCGAGAGCTAAACTGCTCTCGCCATTGCTTGAATTATTCAATTGTTATTATTTGGGGCAACTGCCCCGTAGCTTATTTCTCGTATTGCGCTTTCAACGCTTCAAAACCTGCCGTTATGACTGCGACCTTTGTTACATTATGCTTGATTAAGAACTCGTCAATTTCGTCCGCAAACTCGCGGCTTACACTCGTTCCCCATACCTTGCTTTTTGATTTACGTTCTTCCTTATGCTTTGCTTCGTAAGTGCGCTTCCGTTCTCTTTCGGGTGTATCTTCCTTGCGTTCCATTATGCAAATCCTTTTGTTTTAGTCGCTAAATATAATAGCATATTTTCAATAGGCTCGTCAATGTTTTGCCTATCCGTTGCGGTAAGCGATACCCCGTACTTTTCCAACTTGTCGCAAACTTTACGATAAATCTTTAACTTACGAGCCAAGTGGCTTTGCGTTAAAATAAGAACTTCATTAACCTTACCGAGCTTACAATCTTTGAACAAACGCTTCAATTCGGGACGACGGAATTTGCAACCGCTGTAACCGTTGTCGATATACTTATCCGCTACCGTTCCGCCGTGTTCGCAAACATACTGTTCGAGCTTTTCAGACAACGCTCGTAACTCGCTTGAGTCTGTCTTGCTTGCTTTGCGTATGTATATGGCAAATCTTTTATCGGTCATACTTTTCTCATTACACATAAATAAGCTCGTTCAAGATTTCCTCGTCAATTCGGTTTTTGATTTCCGCTTCGATTTGCAAATCTTTCATAAACTCGCCCGTCTTTTTGAATTGTGGCGACGCGGACAGTTTTGCGTACATCGTTTCGTACATACTGTCTGCTTGCTTATCAATACTGTGCAAGTATTCGGGAAGATTGGCGATAGTCCAATCAATATCCTTTTCTTTAAGGTATTGCAATTTCAGCGTTCCCCACTTACCGTACACCTGCGGTTTCTGCTCTACCATTGTTTGGTACAACTTGATTTCCGCAACGGTCATACCCTCGTCGCTCTGCGCCTTTCTCAAAATCTCTGCCTTGTTCATAATAACCTCCTGCGGTTTATATTCTCGTCGTATTGATACGACGGTATAATTATTATAGTCTTGTTCGCTTCTTTTGTCAATAGGTTTCGCGCAAGTTTCTCGGCGAATCATCAAAAAATTTTATCGGTTTGAGTTGCGCCCGTTGTCGAGCGCAACATACCGATATTCTTTTTACGTTACAAGTGCCGCAATTCCTCTAATAAGGAAAGGACACGCAACTACAATTACTGCGATAACCACCAAGCCGATTACATAGTTGACAAGCATTTTCTTCGCTTTCTCTTTTTCCTCGTTTTTGTGGGCTATGGCAATCATAACGCCGATAACAATACTCCAAATTCCTGCCGAAGCTAAAAGCACCCACCACATATATGGCTCGTACTGCTCAAAAAGATATTCAACGTAATTTGTTACTTCCTCGTACTGATCGCCAAGTTCCTGCGTGTAGCTATGATGACAAACCGTACAAGTATATGTCCTTATAGTCTTACCGTTAACCGAACTTGATTCCGTTATATTATAATTATGCCCGTTGGCAGAGATTTTTGTATCAAAAGTATGACCGCAACTCTCGCAAGTGCTTCTGCGTAGTCCGTCTACCGTGCAAGTAGGCGCGGTTACGACCTCGTTATTATAATTATGTCCCGTCGGGTATGTTCCGTCCGTTTCGTGATAGCCGCTACCGCACACTTGACAAGTGAATACCGTTTTACCGAAATCCGTACAAGTCGCAGGCATATACGTTGCTTCGTAGTTATGACCGAGTGGATTTGTGTAGTTGTCGGTATAACTATCGCCGCAACGGGTACAAGTATAAACGGTATAACCACCGTTCGTACAGGTTGCTACTGTCGTGGACGCAACGTAATAATGTCCCGTTTCCTCTATGGAATAATCGGTATATTTGTTTCCGCATTGAACGCAATCATACTGCAAATAACCGCCGCTTGTACAAGTAGGCTTTTCCATCGTCTGAACATAGTAGTGGTCTATTTTATAAGGGTAAACCGCACTTTTGGTATTGGACGAAAGTTTAATAGTATGTTCGCCTTCCGTTCTAATCCACGCCCCTTTTGTGTACGGCTTGTCGTCGAGCGTTGCCGTCCAAGACGCTCTGTCCCAAGTAAAGTACACGCTGTTGTCGGTATCGGATTTTACAAACTCGCCGCTTAATTCCGCTCCGACCGTTACCCACATTTCGCTTGTTGCGTTGCCATAATCGTCTACGGCATAAAAATAATATATACCCTCTTCCGCTGTATCTTTTACCGTATAACTCGCGCCGCTTGTTTCCCATACGGCATTGTCTTTTTTGTGGTACAGTTTTACATTGCCCGAATTGTCGCTCGCGGTAACGGTAAACTCGCCGTTCGTATTTGTTCCGAACTCGGCGTTTTCACACGATACCATCGGTACAGTATCGTCAAAATTCACATAATAATACGACGATTTATTTCCGGCTATATCCGTAGCATAAAATGTATATCTGCCGTTGGCGTTTCCTCTGCCTACCGTTTTATATGTATCGTTCACGGGACGAAACACATTATCGTTAGGCGTTCTCATAAAGATATTCTTCACGCCGCTTGAACCATCGTTCGACATTACCGTAAACGGATCATTCGTAAGCATACCCGTCTGCGACAGACTCGCGCCCGTTATTGTCGGTGCATCGGTATCTACCGTAAAATAACAGTACAGCGAGAAACCCCAATGCCATTGCGTATATCCTCCGCCGCTTGAATACGAGTATGTCATTATAACGCGATATAGACCGTCAGACAATGTAGCCGTAACACTTCCTTTACCCGTAGTAACGGCGCTCGAATATTCGTCGTATATCGTCAGCGTATATTTCGATTGCGAACCCGTAAACGTTACGGTTGAAGCGTTTATAAAATCCTTATTGTTCAAAACCGCCTTACCCGATGCGCTCGAAGATAACGAAAACGACATGCTTACATTTTCGTGCGTGTTACCCAAACTTGTCGTTGCCGTTACCACTGCCGCATCGGTTATATCTCTCGTATATCCGCCGCCCCACATAGATTGCGAATATGTACCGTTTAACAATACCGTAGTTTGCGCAGTTGCCGCACTTGCCGTAGTTTCACCTTTCGGCACAAATAAGATAAGAATCGCAAGCAATGCCATAAGCACAATAAATATCGCGCCCGTCAAGAAGCCTTTTGTCTTTACTTTCATTTATTCCTCCTCTTTCTTTTCTTCGCTGAATAGCTCCCTTGCGTAGTTTCCCGCTTGTATGCGAACACAAGCGCGAAGCTCGGTTGAGCCTACAAAGAACGCCTGTCCCGTAACCGCCGAGATAATCATTCGCTGTTCCTCGTCGTTAAAACTGTCGCCTGCCCTATACACATCGAGTACATCTTTCATATCGGGAGCGGACAGCTTGAATATAAATGCGTAGTAGCCATAGGGAACTACCACGCATTCGTTTGAGAAGAAATATTAAGTTATCAGTCTAATGTCGGCAATTCTACCGAGCCTATGAAGTTGTACACGATTTCGATTGTCTGACGGGTAACGCCGTCTACCTTTTCTTTCTCGTGGACGTAAACTTTGTCAATGAAAGCCCGTAAGATTTCCGGCATCAATTCCGTAAAATCACTGTACTTGTTCACCTGCGCCATAAACAGTTGCGCGTTATTGCTTTGCGCTTTTGCCTTGTCCACGGACGATTTTAAAATCCGTACCCGCTCGTTTAACTGCCGTTGTTCTTGCTCGTAACTCTCGCTCATTTTCAAAAACCGTTCTTCCGAGATTGTGCCTTCGACCTTGTTTTCAAAAAGCGTTTGAATTATCTTATCGAGCGATTTAATTCTCTTTTCGGATTCTTCCACCTCTTTCAGATTTGCCGACAGTTCTTTCCTCGTTGCCGTTTCCGCTTTTTGTTCGAGCGTTTCCAAAAACTTTTGCTTGTGCTCTTTGGCGAAGCGTACCGTATATCGCAAATCATCGAGTATCATTTCGGTTAGTGCGTCCACCGATATACGGTGGTATGTGCAAGTTGCAAGTTTAGCCTTTTTGTACGACGAACAGCAAAGATGATTTATATGCCGCTTACAAACGCTTCTTACAAGATACATTTTCTTGCCGCAGTCGGCGCAGTATACCATTCCCGACAATGCGCTCGGCTCGCCCATATCGCTCGGTCTGCGTTTGCTCTCCCGTAGCTTTTGAACGGTATCGAACGTCGCTTGGTCGATTATCGGCTCTTGCGTGTTCTCGAAGATTACCCAATCGTCCTTATCGTTTGCATAATACTTTTTCGACTTGTACGATTTCTTGTAGTATTTGAAGTTTACCGTATGTCCGAGATATTCCACTGTTTGCAAGATGTTACATACCGTCGCTCTACTCCAAAGCTCGTACCCGCCCGTATAGTCCCACTTGATGTCTTTCTTTACCGTCGGCGTGGTATAACCTCTTTCGTTGAATATCCGCGTGATTTGCGACGGACCGTAACCTTGCATACATAAGTTAAACGCTTCTCTTACTACCTTTGCCGCTTCTTCGTCGATTATCCACCTATCCTTGTTTTCGGGATCGCGTATGTAACCATACGGCGGTCTGGACGACAAATGCTTGCCATTGCTTCCCTTCGCTTTGAGCACCGCTTTTATCTTGCGGCTACAATCTTTTGCGTACATCTCGTTAAGAATATTCTTGAACGGCGTTATATCGTCCTCTATACCGCTTGTGCTGTCCACTTGGTCGTAGATAGCTATAAACCGCACGTCCGCTTCGGGGAACACATACTGCGTATAGTAACCTACCATTATGTGGTCGCGCCCGAATCTCGACATATCTTTGACAATTACCGTAGATATTTCGCCGTCCTCTATGTCCTCAATCATCTTTTGGAAGTCGGGACGATTAAAGTTCGTGCCGCTGTAACCGTCGTCCACATAGTAACGAACGTTCTTAAACCGATGTTCTTCGGCATACTTGCCGAGCATTAGTTTTTGGTTCTTGATACTGTTGCTGTCGCCCTCTACCGCGTCGTCTACACTCAAACGCGCGTAAAGAGCCGTGTATTGCATTTCTGCTTTCTTTATTTTCTTTGTCGATTGCAAATTCATTATTTATTACCTCCCGAATTGCAACCTCCAAGCGAAGCCGTTATGGACTGACTCGCACTATGCTCTATCAGTCGTTTCGTTATGTCGAACGCCGTTTCTTTCGCGCTCGGACATTCTCTTGCTATTATCGTGTATATCGTATCACCGATTTTCTTTTCCCTTATCCGTATGTATTTGTTCGGTATGTCGTCATCCGTATAACAAACCAACTTACTTGCCTGATTGTTTATAGCCGTCTCCTTTTTTGAAATCGGGGCGTTTCATTGTATTTTCTCCCCGCTACAAATAAAGGAAAGCATTATTACTTCTTAACCTTATTCCATAGAAGTCATATTCTTTATAAGCCGCACTTATTATTCTTTGCGGCTTCTTCCGTCAAAGCGGCGTAACCCGCTTCGATGAGCCGAACTTTCGTATACCCGTTCCTTTCGAGAAAATTATTTATTTCTTCCGCTTTCTCTCTCGGCATACTCGTTCCCCATACCAAACTTTTCGCTTTCCTTTCCTCTCTATGCTTTTCTTCATAGCGTTTGTCCTTTTCCGCTCTCGGCTTTGCCATAATTCCGTCGCTCCTTATAAAATATATGTGTCGTATTGACACGCCATTATTATATATCTTCGCAACGGATAAGTCAAGGCTTTTAGGACAAATTGTTCCTTTGCTTCTTTATTTTCCCCACGTCCACTTGGAATTAACTTTCGGTTGTTCCCCTACACTTTGTTGCGCCTCCCGCTCTTGTTCTATTTCCTTTTCAATCTCTTGCAAACGGTTGGTAAAGTCGCGTTCCAATAATTCGCTCTCGCTGCCGAACGAAGCAAGCAAGCCGTCAAACAGCTTCCCTACCTTTCTGTGCGAAATGGCAAGTCTGCGTTTAAGCCCCTTATCGTTTACCTTATGCTTTATTCGCGTTTCAAATGTTTCGGACTTTATATACTTTACCGTTTTTAATAACAAGTTGCCTTGCCTGCGCTTATAATCGTTTTCTATATCGTCTATAAGCGTTATGTTTTTCGGATCGATTTTGTAAAGGTTTACCCCATCACCGGTGCCGTTAATAAGACTATTTACTTTTAAGCGCACGGTTTCAAGCTCGGTATGAAAACGCAAATTCGCTTTTCTCGCTGTTTTGTCGTACATCAAGAGCTTATTGACAACCTTATCTATTTGTTCTC
>CAJUKG010000008.1 GCA_910586925.1 uncultured Christensenellaceae bacterium
CCGTAAAAATCCCCGTTCGCAGGACGAGCACGAGCAAGAACAGCAGAGCCATGAGTATTTTTACAATGCACCGCGCCGTCAAATCGGTCGGTTCGTAATATCTTATCCAAGGCGACATTACCGTCATGAACACGACGGTGAACACCGACATTATTATCGTGTTTTTCATCGAGTCCGCGTTGCCGCGCAGTTTTTTTCGACTGAAAATAAACGACATAGCAACGTACAGCGACAGGTGCATTGCGTAATATATCAGCCAATCGCCGACGGAAATCGCGTTCGATGTATGAAAGAACGATATGGATACGTGATCGTCTATTCCGCAGCTCGCGAAAATTATTCCGACTATTGCCGCCGTCGCTTGAAGCGTCGCGAGTCCGCCGCACCAGCACAGCAGTATTTCCGATATTTTCTCCGAAAAGCACAGAAACAGCACGCCGAGCATTGCGCCGAAAATCATGAACGACGACAGAAATTGCATAGCGAGCACGTCGCACTCGGTGCGTATCACCGCGGCGATAAAAGTTACGACATACATGCCGATAAGTCCGCCGACGAGTCGCGGCGCGAAGTATTTTCGCCGTTTGAAGTACCAACAGAACAGTGCGGTGCACAGCACGACCTCGAAAAAGAAGTTGGTCTGTACTATCACCATCATCATGTATTTGCCGAACACGGCGAACAAAAACTCGGTCATAGCTCGCCGTCCTCGGCGAATTTGACGAGAAGATCGAGAAACGGCTTGCGGCGCGGCTGACTTATTTGAAGCTGTTCGCCGTCGACGTCCACGGTAAGACCTTTCACGCTTCGCACGTGGTGCAGGTTGACGAGATAGCAGGTGTTGCACCGCGCGAAGCCGTATTCCGCGAGCCGCGCTTCCGCCGCTTTCATCGAGCTGTATTGCGTTATCGTCGTGCCGTCGACGAGTCTGTATATAATGTTGTGCCCGTCCGTTTCGACGTAACGAATATCCGATGCCTTGAGTTTGCGCACCCCCTGTTCGACGGAAAGAATGATCTCGTTTTGTTTTTCGGTACGCGAAACGAGCCGCTTGAATATCCGCGCCATTTTGAGCGAAAAATCGGCGTACTCTATCGGCTTTACCAAAAAGTCCGCGGCGTCCACGGCATAGCCCGCGAGCGCGTATTGCCGCATGCTCGTGACGAACACTATAAGTACGTCGCGGTCGAGTTCGCGCAGTTTGTGCGCGGCGTCCATGCCGTCCATATACGGCATTTTTATATCGAGAAATATGAGATCGTAATCGGCTTTGTACCCGTCGATGAGCGAAACGGCGTTGCCGAAGCGCGTTATTTTTATCGAAGCGTGAATTTCTTCGGCGTACTTTTCGACAAACTCGGCGAGCCTGTCCGCGTGTTCGGTTTCGTCCTCGACAATGGCAATATGTATCATTTCCGCTCCTCGAAAGGCAATAATATTACGATTATAGTATACATTAAAAATGCGCAAATGTAAATAGGGTAAAATATTAGATTTTGACGGTAAAACATTAGATTTTGCGGGTCGTATTGATTTTTCGCGCGGCATGATATAGAATTGCGTCAGCATGAGATTCAATGGAGGTTAATGTATGCCGAAGGCTTTGCGAAATTTCAGGCTATGGCGCGGACTTGCCGCCGTTACGGGAGTGATCCTCGCGGTGGCGATTTTTCTTACGTCATTGCTGTTCCGGTGGGCGGGTAACGTCAACATATTCCTCGGCGTCGAGATCCCGACCGTCGAGGCGTCGGGCGATACTCTGTACTACGACGTCGGTTACGAGATGAATGCGGACGGACAGGCGAAAATGATAGCCGATTCGGACAGGCACGACGTGCAGACCATGGAAGAAGGCTCGGTGCTTTTGAAAAACACCGATAACGCCTTGCCTCTTGCTTCGACCGAGCGGCGGGTGACGCTGTTCGGGCGTGCGACCGCCGACCCGTACTATAAAGGTCGATCGGGCGGCGCGTCCCGCGACGGGTCGCGTCAAGTAAGCCTGTATTCAGCACTCAAAGCGGAAGGGTTTGCAATAAATGAAACAATGTACGAAGCGTACAAAAACAGCAGTAAAAAGCGCGAACTCGAAGAATCGACGGGCAAAAATACGGGAACGTACCCGACGAGCATAGGCGAGGAGGACGGTGCGTTCTATACCGACGAACTTAAAAATTCGTATGCAAACGATTACAACGACGTAGCTATCGTCATGTTTGCGCGCGAAGCGGGCGAGGGCGGCGATATTTCTCAACGCGACGAGGACGGTTTGCCGGGGCTTGCGTTTCACCCTCAAGAGAAAGCATTGCTCGAAATGATCGTCGCGTCGGGCAAGTTCAAAAAGACTGTTTTGCTTGTAAACAGCGCGTGGGCAATGGAGCTTGGGTATCTGTTCGAGGAGAAGTACGGTATCGACGCCGCGCTGTGGATAGGCGGTCCCGCACTCAAAGGGTTTACGGGCGTCGCGAATGTGCTCGTCGGCAAAGCGGACCCGTCGGGGCGGCTTGTCGATACGTATGCCGCAAACTCCATGTCGAGTGCGGCGGTGCAAAACTCGGCGTCGCACCGCTTTACGAACTTCAACCGCAGTTATCTGATACAGGCGGAAGGGATATACGCGGGCTATAAGTATTACGAAACGCGGTATCAGGATCAAGTGCTCGGCATAAACAATGCGGGCGGCGCGGCGGGCAAGTTCGCTTCGACGGGCGATGGGTGGAATTATGCCGAAGAAATGGTGTTCCCGTTCGGTTACGGCGGCTCGTATGCGAAGTTCACGCAAAAGCTCGAGAGCGTCATATGGGATAAAGAAAAGCACGAAGTGACTGCTACCGTCAAGGTCACATATAACGGCGTGCCGAGCGGTTCGTCTTATACGGGCAAGTCGAAATCGGCGGTGCAGCTGTACGTACAACTGCCGTGGAAATCGGGTCAAGCCGAAAAGTCGGCGATACAGCTCATAGGGTTCGGCAAGTCCCGCGCGCTCGATGCGACGGACAGCGAGGACACCGTAACTATCACAGTCGATGATTATCTTTTCGCTACGTATGACGCGAACGCCGTGAACGGCGCGGATACGAGCAAGAAAGGTTGCTATGTGTTCGATGCGGGCGATTACTTCTTCGCGATCGGCGACGACTGCCACGACGCTTTGAACAACGTGCTTGCGGCACGCGAAGAAACGGGCATGTTCGACATATTCGGAAATGCGGCGGCGGGCGACGCGGACAAAGCGCACAAAGAAAACCTCGCCGAACTCGACAACAAGACATACGCGACTTCGCGCGAAAACAAAGGCGCGGTCGTAAGCAATCTTTTCGATAACGTCGATTACAACTATTGGGTCAAAGATACGGTAACGTATCTCACCCGCGGCGATTGGAATACGTTCCCCAAGACTTACGGAAGTCTTACCGCCACGCAGGAGATGATAGATTTCTACAACGACAAAAGCTGGAAAGTGCCCGAGAACGCACCGAGTTACGACAGTTTCAAACAGGGCACGGCGGCAAACGGCGTAAAAATCAAGTTTTACGAACTCAAAGATTTGGAATGGGACAATCCCGATTGGGAAACGTTCCTCGACCAGCTGACGATACAGCAAATGACGAACATGACGGGCGAGGATTTCGGGCAGAAGGCGATCACCGACAAAGACAACACAAAGTCGGTCGGCAAGCCGCAGAATAAGAATTCCGACGGTCCGTCGGGGGCACAGGGCGGCTATCGTTACGGCAACAAAGGTTCCGCAACGCAACACGTAAACGAAGTGGTTGCGGCGTCGACGTTCAACCCCGAACTGCTCCGCGAACGCGGCAAGTTTATTGCGTGCGACTGCGCGTTCACCAAGACGACGCAGATCTGGGGTCCGGGCGCAAATCTGCACCGTACGCCGTTCTCGGGCAGAAACTTCGAGTATTACAGCGAAGACGGCATTATGAGTTACATATGCGGCGCGTTGCAGACGAGCGAGATGCAGAAGTACGGCACGAATGCGGCGATCAAGCATTTTGCGGGCAACGATCAGGAAACGGGTCGCGAGGATATGCATAACTTCATGACCGAACAACATTTGCGTCAAGGTCCGCTTAAAGGCTTCGAGGGCGCGTTTACCGCCGACGGCGGCGCGCTCGCCACAATGATGTCTTACACGAGCTTCGGCATGCACAGCGATATGTATTCGGATAACGGTGTGCTCACGGGCGTCGTGCGCAACGAGTGGGGATTCAAAGGTGTAACGATCACCGATAACGTAAATAACAACACGTCGGTGAACGCGGTGGAAGCTCTCGTAGCGGGCACGGACACATTCAATGCGGGCGTGCAAAAAGGCAAGGATATAAACAAGTATTTGACGGACAACAAAGACGGGTACGTGCTGTCGTGCCTGCGGCTTGCGAACAAACGATTCTTCTATGCCATGTCGCGCTCGACGCTCGTAAACGGGCTTACCGCCGATACCGTGGTAGAGGATTTCGTACCGTGGTGGCAGCCGACGCTTCAGGCGGTGTGCGCGGTGATAGGCATTGCGCTTGCGGCGTTCATAGTGCTGTACGCTCTTGCCAAATTCGTGTTCGCCAAGGAAACGGACGAGAAAGTCGAGGAGGCGTGATATGAACAAGTTTATCGAAAAGTACGTCAAAAACAAGACGGTCGGGTTCTGGCTCGGGTTCGGCGCATCGCTTGCTTTGCTTATTACCGACATAATATTCATCGCCGTCGATTTTTCGGACAGAACGTTTTCCGCGGTGACGTTCGCACTGATACTCGTCGGTGCGGCGGCGGAAATAGTATATTTCTTTCTCGACTTCGGGTTTTTGGATTTTATCCCGCTCGTCGCCTGTCTGTGTTTCGGGGTCGCGCTCGGCATGCACCTCAACCTCGGGCTTGCGACGCTCTCCGACGTGTGGAACGGCGTCAATTTTATAGGCGGCGATCCCAAAGCGGCGATAGGGTTCGGCATAGTGTTTATCATAGGAACAATCGTCACGGCGATTTCCTGTTTCATGCGCCAAAGAAAGGCGTAACGATCACGGATAATACGGCACAAGCCGTTGAATCAAAGGAGTTTTTATCATGAAAAAGAAGTTTGGCAAAATCATGGCTATAGCGGCGGCGGTCGTTATCTGCCTTTCCATGGCGATCGGACTCGTCGCGTGCGGCGAAACCCCTGCGCCCACGATCAAAGAGGTGTACACGTCGCGTGCGACTCTCGTAGAGATACCCGAAAGCCCTCAACAGCTTCGCAGCAACAACGTAACAACCGTAACGCTGTATTCGGACGGATCGTACGTACTCGTAGATTTGCAAACGAGTTATATGGGCGCGTACGGAAATTCGCAGGTCGGTTCGTTCACCTCGGTGCTGTACGGTACGTATACCGAATCGACGGGCGAAGAAGAAGATACTGCGGTAATAAAGCTCGCCGCGCCGACACGCATAGTTTACAATCAAGACGTAACGGCGGCGGGTTCGTTGCATTATGACACCGCCGATGCCGCATCGTTCGAAACCGAAGAACCGGACGACGACGCAATGACTGCGGAAAAACTTCTCGCAAAGGGAAAGGAACTCGACATTACGGTAAATACCGTAAGCCGTAAGATCACCGCGGGCATCACTGCGGGCAGTGTTTTGGGACTTTTCAGCTTCTAAAACACAATATTATGTTACGGACGGGCGGCGAGTACCGAGTACTTCGCCGCCCGTTTTCGCTTGCGAGGCAAGAAAAGCAGCGTATTTGACACAAATGGTAGAATATTTAACTTAAAAGGTCTTGAAAAAAGTGCCGTTTTGTGGTAAAATATTCGGGACAGATAAAATATTTTCGGAGGAATGATGTTAAAGCTCGATTTCAATAGCGAATGGAAGTATAGACACCTCGGCGCGGAAGCAGATGAGTGGAAAACCGTCACTTTGCCGCACGACGCCATGATCGGCGAGAAGCGGTCTATGGACAGTAACGGCGGGACCAATACCGGCTGGTACGAGGAGTTCGATTACGAGTACGTCAAGACGTTCGACGTGCCGAAAGACTACGCCGACAAGCTCGTTACTTTCGAGTTTGAGGGCGTGTACCATAATGCCGAGGTTTACATCAACGGCAATAAAGCCGCCGAGCGGCATTACGGCTACACGAATTTCTACGTGCCCGCCAACGAGTTTCTCGTTTTCGGCGGAAGCAACGAGATACGCGTCGTCGCGCATAACGCCGATCAGCCGAACAGTCGTTGGTATTCGGGCGCGGGCATTTACCGCCCCGTCACAATGTGGGTCGCCGACAAAAAACACATACCGTTTAACGGCGTCAAGATAAGAACGACGAGCCTCGATCCCGCGACCGTCACCGTCACGGTGCGAACGAGCGAGCCGGGCGAGGTCGCCGCGGCTATAAGCTATAAAGGCAAGATCATCGCGAACGACGTCAAGGATACCGACGCCGACTGCGTTGCCGTATTCGCGTTCGAGATAGCGGACGCGAAGCTGTGGTCGCCCGATACGCCCGAGCTGTACGAGTGCGCGGTCATATTCGGAGGCGACGAGCAAAAATGCGATTTCGGCGTGCGCACGATACGGGTAACGCCGTCCGAAGGGTTCGTGCTCAACGGCGAGCGCGTCATTATTCGCGGCGCGTGTATCCACAGCGACAACGGCATACTCGGCGCGCGCAACTATCCCGAGGCGGAAGAACGCAAAGTGCGCATATTGAAAGAGTACGGGTATAACGCCATTCGTTCGGCGCACAACCCCGCCGCAAAGAGCCTTCTCGACGCGTGCGACAGGCTGGGCATGCTCGTCATGGACGAGTATTGCGACATGTGGTATATCCACAAAAACAAATACGATTACGCGACGTATCTCGAACAGGAGTACGAGCAAGACATAACCGACATGATAGAAAAGGACTACAACCACCCGTCGGTTATAATGTACTCGCTCGGCAACGAGGTCGCGGAAACGGGCGAAAAGCGGGGCATAGAACTTTTCCGCAGAATGCGCGAAGTATGCGTCAAGCTCGACCCCGAAAAGCCTGTCACGACGGGCGTGAACATTTTCTTTAACTATTTGTACGCGCTCGGTTTCGGACAGTACAGCGACAAAAAGGCGGAGAAGAATCCCAACAAAAAGGTGGGCAGCGAGTTCTTCAACAACCTCGCGGGGCTGTTCGGCGACAAGTTCATGAAAACGATGGCGAAGCTGCCCGGCTGCGACAGAAAGACGCGCGACTGCTACGCGCTCATGGACGTCGCGGGCTACAATTACGGCATCAAGCGGTATAAGCACGACATAAAAAAATACCCCGAGCGCATCATTCTCGGCAGCGAAACGTTCTGCTCGGACGCGTATGCGTTCTGGGAGTTCGCGAAAGAGAATCCGTCGCTCATCGGCGATTTCGTGTGGGCGGGCATGGACTACCTCGGCGAGCTCGGCGTCGGAAGCTGGGAGTATAAAGAATACGCGCCGAGTTTTTCACACGGCGTCGGCTGGGTGACGGCGGGCAGCGGCAGGATAGATCTCATCGGCAATCCGCTCGGCGAAGCGTACTACACGAAAGTCGCGTTCGAGCTTGAGGATAAGCCGCAGATCGCCGTAGTGCCCGTTAGCCATACGAACGACAAACATTCGCCGTCGGCGTGGAAGTTCTCCAACGCACTGCCGAGCTGGAGCTGGAACGGACTCGACGGCAAAAAGGCGAAAGTGGAAGTGTATTCCCGCGCGCCCGTTGTCGAGCTGTACGTCAACGGCAAAAAAGTCGGTAAAAAGAAATTCAAAAAGAACTGTCGTTTCGACTTCAAAACGAAATACCGCGGCGGCGAAGTGACGGCGGTGAACCGCGACAAAAAAGGCAACGAGCTTTCCCGCACCTCGCTCAAGACGGCGGGTAACGAAACGGTGCTTTCGGTCGTGCCCGAGAAATCGACAGCGGCGGCGGGCGAAGTGTGCTTCGTGCGGCTCAAGTACACCGACGCGGCGGGCGTCGTGAAACCGCTCGAGCGCGGGATCATAGATGTTAAGGTCGAGGGCGGCGAGCTTCTCGCGGTCGGCAACGCCTGTCCGTTCAATGCGATCGGGTATATGAGCGGCAAAACCGACACCTATTACGGCGAGGCTATGGCGGTAGTCAAGGCGACGGACGCGAACTTCACCGTCACCGCGACGGACGGCAAGCTCGAGGGCGCGGCGACGGTCGAGGTAAAGTGATCTCGGCGGAGCGAACGACGCAGAGTATTTAATGCGAAAATCGTTTGACAAAGCATGATTTTTTTGATATACTCGTAACATAAAAACGGAGAGGCAGTCAATGATAGTTTTTTCTTGCAACAACTCAATAGCACGGGGCAACCCCCGCGTATTTGCAAGAAAATTATAATTTGACGATTTCCGTATATACTTTGGTATAATAACGGTAACAACGGAACGGCAAGAAAATTTTCTTGTCGTTCTTTTATTTTTCATGAAAGAGGTGACGTTATATGTCGATGATAAAAATAGAAAACCTTACGTTTTGCTATCCCGCGTGCGGCGAGAACGTATTTGAAAACTTAAACGCGGTGATAGATACCGAGTGGAAGCTCGCGCTCGTCGGCAGAAACGGCAGGGGCAAGACCACGCTGCTCAAACTTTTGCACGGCGAATACGAGTACGGCGGAAAAATTACGGGCGGCGTTCGGTTCGATTATTTTCCCTATGCCGTAAAAGACAAAAACAGGTCGGTCGCGGATATTCTGTCCGAGATCTGTCCCGAGCGTTACGAGTGGGAGTTTATAAAAGAGCTTTCGTCCCTCGGCATGGACGCCGACGTTTTATACATGCCGTTCGAGTATCTGTCGAGCGGCGAACAGACGAAAATCTTGCTCGCCGCGATGTTTTTGAAAGAGAATAACTTTCTTTTGATCGACGAGCCGACAAACCACCTCGACGCGGCGGCGCGGGAACAGGTGGCGAACTATCTCGGCAAAAAGAAAGGGTTTATCGTCGTTTCGCACGACAGGGATTTTTTGGACGGGTGCGTCGATCACGTCATGGCACTCAACAGGACGGATATAGAGATACGCGGCGGCACGTTCGGGGAGTGGCTTGACGACTTTGAAAACAGACAGCTCGCCGAGCAAGAGCAAAAAGACAAACTGCACAAAGAGATAAAAAGATTGAAGCAGTCCGCCGCGCAGAGTGCCGATTGGGCGAGGAAAACGGAAGCGGGAAAAAAGGGCAGCGGGAAGGGCGACAGCCCGCCGGACCGCGGATTCATCGGGCACAAAGCGGCGAAAATGATGAAGCGTTCCAAAATTTTAGAGGGCAGGCAAAAGCGGTTGATCGAAGAAAAAAGTTCGCTTCTTCGCAACGTCGAAACGTCGGACGCGCTCAAGATCGCGCCGCTTAAGTACCGTTCGGAAAAACTCGTCGTTTTCGACAAAGTGCAGATAGTATACGACGGCGTTGCGATAAACGAACCGGTTTCGTTTACGGTCAACAGAGGACGGCGGATAGCGTTGAGCGGCGGCAACGGCTGCGGAAAAAGCAGTCTGCTCAAACCGCTTGTCGGGCGGGAAGTCGAGCACACGGGGCAGATCCATATCGGCAGCGGTTTGATCGTATCGTACGTGCCGCAGGCGGTGTCCGCGCTGTCGGGGAATATCAAAGAGATGCTTATGTGCGACGGTATCGACGTCGGGCTTTTTATGGCGGTGCTGTGCAGAATGGGCGTCGAAGAAAATCCGCTCGCCAAAGATATGTCCGAACTGTCCGACGGACAGAAAAAGAAAGTTCTGATCGCGAAAAGTCTTTGCGAAAGCGCGCATGTTTACATTTGGGACGAGCCGCTTAACTATATAGATATCTATTGCCGTATCCAAATAGAAAAGCTGATAAAAGAATTCGGTCCGACCATGATATTCATAGAGCACGACAAATCTTTTCGCAACGCCGTGGCGACCGAGATCGTCGAGCTGTGAGCATACGTTCGCGGGCGTGCGCGAAAGAAGCGGCGGCGGGGAGGGGCGAGGGATAGGAATACAAAATGGCATAATCGTACACTTTTTGCGCATGATTGACAAAGGAAATTGTAAAAAACTATTGACATTTACCGCAAAATGTGTTAAATTAGTTTTATGTGATTGTCGGCGTATCAGGCGAGAAAATGATGTCGGCAAATACCGGGCTTGCGACCCCATGGCGGTATTCGGTGCCGTTCGGAGTTTGCGGGTCAAAATACTGCAAGGTGGTAGACATGGAAAAATCCGCAAAGAAGTCGATTTTCGACACCCCGCTGCTGTCGACCAAAGTCAAGTCGGCAAAAGCAAAAATCTTCCCCGAAGGCGTACTCGGATACTTTATAGGTCCGACGCTCGCGCTTCTCGCGAACTCTATTCTCTCCAACTACTTCAATATGTACATGACAAACATATTGAATATCACGAGCTGGGCGAGTACTTTCTTTACTCTGCTCCCCGGGCTTTCGGTAATAATGGTAGTAATAGGGAATATCCTCGTCGGTCGGCTCATGGACCACAACAAGTCCCGCGCAGGCAAAGCCCGTCCGCTCATTCTGCTGTCTATCCCCTTGAGTGTTCTCGCGCTCATCGTTCTGTTCATAATCTCGCCGTTCGCCAACGAAACGGCGGCGAGCGGCACGCAGATCGGTGCAATGGTGTGCATAGCCATCGGCTACAACCTGTGGTTCTCGATAGCATATCCTTGCTACTACACCTCGCACGCCGCGCTCGTCAACCTTTCCACTCGCTCGAGCAAAGACAGATCGCTGCTTGCCACCATTTCCAACGCCACCGCGCTCGCGGCAATGGGACTTTGCACGATGATACTGCCGTTCTTCCTGAGCTTGCTGTTCGTGTATCAGACGGACCTTGCGGTACTCGCCGCGCAGTATCCCGGGTTTATCCCCGCAGTAGACGAGGCGGGCAAATCGCTCGGTTATTACACGTTCAACGGTCAGCCCATTTACGACCAACAGGCGTCGTACAACGCTTGGAAGATATTCGTCATCGCGCTCATGGTCATCACCGCGGTCGGCGCGATCATAGAGTATTACTTCACCCGTGAACGCATTACCGAGGAATCGTTCGCGTCGAGCGGCAATTCGAGCAAAAAAGCCACCCCGCTCAAAGACCAAGCCAAAGTTTGCCTCAAGGACAAATTCTGGTGGATAATGATCGTGTTCTTCCTGCTGTATCAGCTGGGCGGCATGGTCAAAAACGTTTCGCAGCTCTATTACTGCCAAGCCATGTTCGCGGACGCCGCCGGCAACTACACGACGGCGACGGGCGGTAGTTTCTCGGGCACGCTCGCCATTCTCGGCGCGATCCCGACCGCACTCGGCATGGTTATCGCATGGCCTCTGTCCAATAAGATAGGCAAGGGCAAAGCGATCATGTTCGGCGCGATCCTGTCGGTCATCGGCGGCGCGATCGGATTTATCGCTCCGCAAAACTTCTACGTGGTTGCGGCGTCGTTCGCGATCAAAGCACTCGGCTCGACGCCCGCGATGTACCTCTCGCTCGCGCTCCTCGCCGACATGCTCGACCATCAGGAAGCGAAACACAAATTCAGAACGGACGGTCTTACCATGACTGTGTACGGCGCGATCATGGCGGGCATGACAGGTATCGCGACCACCATTCTCAACGGCGTGCTTTCCGCTACCGGTTACAACGGCGACAACATTGCGCCCAAAGCGTTGCAGACCGCCATGCCGTGGATATTCATCGGCGTCGAAACGTTCTGCTATCTCGGCATATTCATCATGTTCATCTTCATGAACGTCGAGAAGTATTCCAAAGAGGATCACGAAACCATTCTTGAGAACCAAAAACAAGCCGCGCTCGCCGCGGGCGAAGAATGGATCGAACCCGAGGAGAGAATGCGCCGCGAGGAAGAAGCTGCGGACGCCGCCGTCGAAGAAGCGCGCAAAGCCGAGCTTAAAGCGCGTTGCGAGAAGAAAGGTTTGAACTACGAGGAAGAAGAAGCCAAGTACCAAGCCGTTCAGGAAGAAAAACGCCGCGCCGCCGAAAAGAAAAAGGCGGAGAAGGAAGCCAAAAAAGCGGCTAAAAACGGCGCGACGGTAACGCCTCCGACCGAAGGACCCGCAGAGGAACAGCCGCAAGCGGAAGAAGCGGTCGAAGAAAAGGTCGAAGAAGCGGCAGCCGACGAGGAAACGCAGGAATAAGACATAGTATTTACCGCACCCCTTTCGGCGTCATTACCGAAAGGGGTGTATTTATTGTAATGTATCCTCGAAATCGCGTAGTTTGTGCCGAACGCATTGACAAACGTCGCGGGGCATGGTAAATTACGCGTGTAAATGCGCATACTGTTACTTACATAAATGCGCGGCTCGACGGGGTATTAATGCAAATTATTCCGTAAAACTTGCAGATTACGCAAACTCTATTGACAACC
The DNA here is from genome assembly GCA_910586925.1 of uncultured Christensenellaceae bacterium. GTDB lineage: Bacteria > Bacillota > Clostridia > Christensenellales > Pumilibacteraceae > Anaerocaecibacter. Next base: position 12,412 of record CAJUKG010000008.1, read on the forward strand.
GCGCGATATTGTGGTAAAAATAATGTATAAGGCGAATTCCGCAGAGAATACGTTTCTCGTGCCGCGCCGTCGGGAAAGGCGCGCAATCGGTTGAGCCGACATGAAATAAAATCTATTATAAAGGAAAATGAATATGGATATCGAAAAAATCATCAGCACCATGACGCTTCGGCAGAAAGCCGAAATGTTGACGGGTAAGGACTTTTGGCAAACGCGGGATTACGAAGAACTCGGCGTGCCCTCGATGTTCCTTTCCGACGGTCCGCACGGACTGCGCAAGCAGGCGGCTGCCGCCGACCATTTGGGGCTTAACGCGAGTATTCCCGCGACGTGCTTTCCGACCGCCGCTACGATGGCGAACAGCTGGAACGAGGCACTCGGCGAGGAGATGGGCAAAGCACTCGGCGAGGAATGTGCCGCGCTCAAGGTGAACATGCTTTTGGGTCCCGGTACCAATATGAAACGCAATCCGCGTTGCGGGCGCAACTTCGAGTATTTCTCCGAGGACCCGTATCTCGCGGGGAAAATGGCTGCGTCGTATATCCGCGGCATACAGGCGAACGGCACTTCCGCGTGCGTCAAGCACTTCGCTTGCAACAATCAGGAAGAACGGCGCATGGCTACCGACTCCATTCTCGACGAACGGACGCTCCGCGAGATATATCTCACCGCGTTCGAGATAGCGGTCAAGGAAGGCGGCACGAAGTCGATCATGACCTCGTACAACCTCATCAACGGTCAGTATGCCAACGAAAACATGCACCTGCTTCGCGACATTCTCCGCGACGAGTGGGGCTTTACGGGCGTTATAGTTTCCGACTGGGCGGGCAGTAACAGCCGCGTGGACGCGGTCAAGGCGGGCAGCGACCTCGAAATGCCTGCGTGCAAGTACGGCATCGACGACGTTGTAAAAGCGGTCGAATCGGGCGAACTCGACATCGCGCTCGTAGACGAGTGCGTGCGTCGGCTTCTCGAACTCGCGGAAAGCACTTCCGCCGTCACGCCGCTCGAAAAGTTCGACGTGGAAGGACATCACAAGCTCGCAGAGCGTTGCGCGGAGGAGAGCATCGTGCTTCTCAAAAACGAGGACGTGCTCCCCATCAAGTCGGGCAGTAAGGTCGCCATCATCGGCAGTTTCGCCGAGAACCCGCGCTATCAGGGCGCAGGCTCGTCGATAGTAAATCCCACAAAACTCAACAAGATAACCGAGCTTATGAACAAGCCCGCGCCCAAAAACAAGGAGTACAAACAGGGCATCGGCACGGCGAAGAACGTGGAGATCCCCGTTGTGCGCTCGGTCGTCGAGGACGCAATGGCGGAATATACGCTCGACTTCATCGGATTCGAACCGGGCTTCCACCGTTACGGCAAAAAGAAAAAGGGCATGCTCAAGAAGGCGGTCAAGCTCGCGAAAAAAGCGGATATAGTATTGCTGTTCTTGGGGCTTGACGAAGTCAGCGAAGCGGAAGGACTCGACCGCGAGCATATCAAGATCCCCGCAAACCAGATTGCGCTGTACAAGGCGATCAAAGCGACGGGCAAAAAGGTCGTCGTCATGCTGTCTTGCGGCAGCTGCGTCGAACTCGATTGGGCGGACGACTGCGACGCGCTCGTGTACGCGTGCCTGTCCGGTCAGGCTTGCGCGGACGCCATGCTCGACGTGGTGACAGGTCACGTCAATCCGAGCGGCAAGCTCGCCGAAACTTTCCCCGTCAAGTACGAGGATTGCGCGAGCGCGTCGCACTTCCCCGGCAAGAAACTCACAGTCGAGTACCGCGAAGGTCCGTATATCGGCTACCGTTATTTCGACACCGCGAACGTCGCGGTCAGGTATCCGTTCGGGTTCGGTCTGTCGTACACGACGTTCGAGTACTCGGATATCAAAGCGGATGCGGACGGCGTAACGTTCACCATTACCAACGTCGGCGAAACGGCAGGCGCGGAAATCGCGCAGCTTTACGTCGGCAAGCCCGACGGCAAAGTTTTCCGTCCCGCAAAAGAGCTTAAAGGCTTTACGAAAGTGCGCCTCGAATCGGGCGAGAGCAAGACGGTCACGATACCGTTCGACGACAAAACGTTCAGATATTTCAACGTCAAGACGAACGGCTGGGAAGTCGAGGACGGCAAATACGATATCATGATCGGCGCGTCGAGCGCGGATATCAAGCTCACCGCTACTGTCGAGCGCAAGGGCACTACCGACGAGATCCCGTACAGCGCGGAAGAACTTCCGTCCTACTACAGCGGCAACGTCGCGAACGTTTCGCTCGAGGAATTCACCAAGCTCCTCGGTCACGAGCCGAGGTCGGAACAGTATCCGTTCTACAACAGGCGCAAGACCCGCATGAAGATAGACGACAACTGCACGGTTGCGGACCTTCGGTATTCCAAGCGTTGGGTGGGCAGAGCGTTCTCCGGCGTGATACGGTTCGCGATAAGATTTTTGCGCGGTATCGGTAAGCGCACGCTCGCCAATACGCTCGTAATGGGCGTACTGCATCAGCCCGTGCGCGGCATAGCCAAGTTCGGCGGAATGAGTCGGCGGCAGATGGAAGGCTTGAAGTACATGTTCAACGGCAAGTTCTTCAAAGGCTTGCATTGGGTCACTTCCAAGAGCAAGGAAGAAAAAGCCGCTATCAAAGCCGCCAAGAAAGAGGCGAAAGCGAAAGGCAAAAAGAAATAATCGGTATAAAAAGCACGTGCAAAAAATTGTATTTTCGTGAAAAATGTGGTATAATAAACACCGTAAAAGATTCGATGAATACAAATAGACTCAAACTCAAAAAACTCAGGAATACGCGCGACCTCGGCGGCATTGCGACCGCCGACGGACGCGTGATAAAAAAGGGAAAGCTTATCCGCAGCGGTAGGCTTTTCGCCTTGCCGAAAAGTACCGTCGAAAAGCTCAAAAGTATCGGACTCACGACGGTCATCGACTTGCGCGTCGCGGCGTAATGTAACGACCACCCCGATACGCTTCTCCCCGATATAAAGTATATACAGCAACCGTTGTTGCCCACTCCCGCAGGCGCGATCGCGTACGTGTCGCCTATGCGCCGCACGATGAAGTACGAGAGCGTGCGGTTCAAGCGCGAATTCGAGAATGCCGACGAGTACATGAAACAGTTCTATCGCAGCGTGCTTTTCACGCCGAAATGCAAGGACGCGATCTCGCGGTTTTTGCGGCTCGTCATAGATGAGGACGGTTGCGTGCTGTGGCACTGCGCGAGCGGCAAGGACAGAACGGGTATACTTTCCATGCTGCTTCTTACTCTCCTCGGCGTGGACGAGCAAACGGTGCTCGAGGACTACATGCTGTCGCGTCGGTGCTGGCGGCATAAATATCGACTGAACAGACTCGGTCTGTTTGTTTTGCCTGTGTCGATCAGGTTCAAACGCATACTTTTCGGGTTTATGCGAACGAAACCCGAATATTTGATGTCCGTTATGGACGAACTCAAACTGCGGTACGGCGGTATCGTCGAATACTGCAAAGCGGAGCTTGGCGTGACGGACGCCGACATTCAAATTCTCAAGGATAAATATTTAACGGAAAATGAAACTGATTAGCTTTACCGTTCCGTGTTATAACTCGGAAAACTATATGCGGAAGTGCGTCGACAGCCTGCTTCGCGGCGGCGACGACGTGGAAATAATAATCGTCAACGACGGATCGCACGACGGCACGATAAACATTGCCCGCGAGTACGAAGCGTCTTACCCGAATATCGTGCGCGTTATCGACAAAGAGAACGGCGGGCACGGCTCGGGCGTGAACGCGGGGCTTGCCGTCGCGACGGGGCTTTACTATAAGGTCGTCGATTCGGACGATTGGGTGGACGGCGCGGCTCTCGCCGAACTGATAGAAACGATCAAAGCGCACAGCGCGGCGGGCACGCTTCCCGACCTGTATATCACCGATTTCGTGTATTACCACGCGGCGGACGATACCCACCACGTCAGTTCGTACGAGAAGAAGTTCCCCGTGCGGAAAATTTGCGGTTGGGAAAAGGTCAAGGCGTTCAAGTATTCGCACATGCTGCTCATGCACGCGCTCATGTATAAGCGCGACAAGCTGATAGAGAGCAATACCGTATTGCCCGAACACACGTTCTATGTGGACAACCTATTCGCGTACAAGCCGTTGCCGTTTATGAAAACGGTATACTACCTCGACGTGCAGTTGTATTGGTATTATATAGGCAGAGAGGATCAGTCGGTCAACCGCAATAATTTCGTAAAGCGGTATCCGCAGCAGATCCGAGTCATGAAGTGCATGGTGGATTCGTACACTTGGCGCGAGATCAAAAAAATGCCGCGCGGCTTGCGCAAGTATATGTGGCACGCGCTCGAAGTGATAATGATGAACACGATATATTTCACGTGCGCCGAGAATTCGCCCGACCGTCACGTCGCGCTCAAAGATTTGTGGCAGCACGTTAAAAAATCGGACAAGGCATTGTATAAAAAACTGCGGCACCGCTCGTATGCGTTTATCGTCAATTATCTGCCCTGGGGCTTGCGCCGCTTCATTATGACCGTCGGTTATAATATACTCTGCCGCAAGGTAAAATTGGGATAGATTTTTATACGAAACGCGACGGTCAATGAGATTTCTCCGCTACGCGCTTCGGTCGAAATGACAGGCGAAAGCGGGTTCGTTGCGTGCGGTCGAAAAATGCGTTGCACATTGCGGCGTGCCGAGGACGTCACGCCCTACAAAAACAAGGACGATTTATACTGCGGAGCGCAGTGGGCTGCGCCCCCTACGAAAGCAAAGACGATTGATTATGCGGGGCACAGTGGGCTAAAGTCCCCTACGAAAACAAGGTCTATTTATAATGACAATTAGAAATACGGAGCGCAAAGGTTTGCGTTCCGTATTGATATATTTGAAATATTGCCGCATATTTATTCTTCTGTTCGGGTTGTCGCCGTATCTTCTTCGGGCGGGTTGTCGGCGGTCGGGATCGGCGTTTCCTGTGCGGCGGGCACCAACTCGGAATTGCGCAAAGCGATATGCGTCACTTGCCGTGCCGCAGTCGCCGCCGCGGTCGCGAGCGCGCTTACGAACACCGCGACGAGCGTTATCGGGTCGTACTTTATGCACACGAAAGATATTTGCATGACAGTAAGAAGCGCGTTGATCGCGATATACAGTTCCGCGCCGAAAAACGCGCGTCGACCGAACCCGTGCTTCGGCGCGTACTCGACGGGAATGCGCTTGCCGAATTTGTACCGCGTCATGTTCATGACGGCGAGCCATATCGACACGAAAATCATTATGAATACCGCCATCACGTAAATAAGCGCGTACGACGCCAGCTCGTTGGTTATATATTCGAGCGAGGCTTGCGGCGGCAAAAACAGGATTATCACCTGCAAAGCGAACGCTATCAGAGTGAGCACCGTGCGCACGAACGCGCGTTCGGATAAGACTTTTTCGTCGGTGTATACATAGTAATACGCGCCCGAAAATTTCGGGCGTTTCTTACCTTTCGGTTGCGGCGCAGGCTCGGCAGGTGCTTCGCTTGCGTCGGTCACGTATTCGTTTTGATCGTGCGGGTCTTTCATAATAGTATTATTCCCGTAATTGACGGTATTAAAATCTCCGCTTGTACGTATATGTCACGGCGTGTAACGAAACGATCGCAATAATCGTTCATCGCATAACAGCACATTAACTATCGACACAAAAAACTTCGCCAAGCCTCCGGCTAATAGTTTGTAACGAAATTATTATCACATAGCCGTCCGAACAACGGCACATTAACTATCGACGCAAAAAGCATCGTGCAACATTTGGTTGCTTATTTGGCGAGGGAACGCCAGAAATTGGCTTGTTTGCGATTGCCGAGAGCTTTGTAATACTCGGCGAGTGCGGAGCAAGCCGACTTAATACCGGACTCGGCGAGTTCTTCAAGCTCGCGGATAGCGGTCGGCTCGTCGATAGACAAACGAATAATGGCGACCTTGACTGCGCAGTCGGGTCGACCGCTTTTCGCGCCCACGCGATAGAAGTGCAGGGCTTTTTCGCATTCGTCTGCTTCCATATACTTATCGCCGAGCAGTTCGCACGCTTCGGGCTGTCCGAGCTGTGCGGCGAGTCTGACATACTTTTCGTACGCGGCTTGGCTTGTAGCATGAACGTGCCGCGCGTATTCGAACATAGCGTCGGGATTATCTGCATCGGCGCGAGCTTTCAGCTCGCGAAGTTCGGCGTCGGTCATCGCGCTATTCGGTCGCCGTAAGAGCGACAGCCTCGTCGGGTGTGGTTGCCGCCGCCGAAGCGAGTGCGGGTTTGATCTTGTCGACGAGGAACTTGCCGAGCGCGTCCGCCGCTTTATCGCCGTGCTTGACGCCGCCGACGGCGTCGTAAACGGGCTTGAACGCCGCGAGATCGGTGGAGAGCGCGGTGCCCTTTGCGAGTACCGAAAGAAGCGGGGCATAATCGCCGACGGGGAATACGCCGCATGCCGCGAGCGGGCTGTCGGAAACGATATATTCGTTCGCCGCGAGCGCGTTCGCGAAAACGAGATAGAACGTGACGCCGTTATTTGCGGTCGCCGCGATCACGGGCTTCAATTCTTTTGCCGCCGCCGCTTTAAGCACGCGCGTGACTTCGCGCATCACCGCGTTTTTGGCAATACCGCAGAACGAAAGCGCAGGCACGGGGTAGTCGAGAAGCGCGACCTTGACCGAGCCGTCGGAAATATTCTTTTTGACCGCGGCATCGGCGAGCGCGCAGCTTTCCGCCGTGCAGTATTCGGCGTCGCCTTGACGCACGGCTATCGCGCCGCCGTAATTATTGACGAACGCCGCTTCGCGGGCGAGTACGTCCTCGGACAGAATATCGTCGCACGTAAAGCATGCGACCTTGTTGCCCGAAGCTACGGGCGAGTATGCCGCACCGACCGCGGGCAGCGAAACGAGCGCGGGCGCGGGCTTGTGCGCGGTGTAGCACGTAAAGCCGTTGGCGGCGAATGCGGGCGACGTCGAAACGAGATCGTCGCAACTGCCGTACAGCTCGTACAGGAAGTCGAACGCCTTTTGCGCGGAACGCTCCGCGAGATCGGCGAAGCGCATATTGACGGTGCGCGGCATAGGCATCAGAATATCGGCGATCGCCGTTTTGTCGGCGTCTTTGCCGAGTTCCGCCAAAAGCTCGCCGAGCGACGCGTCGCCGTAATCGCAGTTCTCGTCGCGAACGGGCGCGGCGACGCCGCAAACGGAGGCGAGGCGATTGAGAGTATACACCTCGTCGAGCGGATCGAGCATAAGATTATCGAACGCGTACGAAATAAGTTTATTCAGAACGCAGTTTATATCCGTTTTCATAAAACACCTTTTGATCGTGAAATTTTAGTAAATGTGCGGCGGCGCGGATCTTCGATATTGCGACAGGTCGTCATAACGGCGCAAGTTCGCCGTTGCGTGCAGATCCGCCCGCATGCCGAGCATGCGGCAGGGTATGCGCAGTCGGCTATATGCTTCTTACCGGCAACACGAGATAGATATAGTCCTCGGTGCCGCCGACGGGCGCAACCACGCACACCGACGTGGAGTTTGTGAGGTTGAGTACGAGCGTTTCGCAATCCATGCAGTGCAGGAATTCGGTGAAGTACCGCGCATTGAACGATATTGCGAGGTCCGCGCCGTCGGTATTGACGGGCAGGTTTTCTTCGACGTTGCCCGCCTCGCTGCGCGAGCTTACCGTCATGTTCGTTTGGGAAATATCGAAACGCACGAGGTTGTTGTTCTTTTCAGAGCGCGCCATGAGCACGGCGCGGTCGATCGCGTCCTCGAAAAGTCCTTTCGGAATGTAGACTTGCGTGTCGAAATGTTGCGGAATGATTTGGCGGTAATTGACGAACGCGCCGTCGATGAGTCGCGTGGTGATGGTGGTCGCGTCGATTTTTACCATGAGGAAGTTTTTGTGAAGATTGAGTTTAACGGGGTCTTCGTCGTCCGAGAGCAATCGCGAAATCTCCATGACCGCGCGAACGGGCACCGTTATGCTCGTCGACGCCGTTGTCGCAATGATCGGCTTGACGCATTTGGCAAGACGATAGCCGTCCGTAGTCACCGCTATCACTTCGCTGTCCGAGATCTCGAGCAGTACGCCTTTGAGCGTGGGGTGCGAGTCGTCGGTGCAAACGGAGAAAGCGACTTTATTGACAAGGTCTTTGAGATCGGCGTTTTTCAGTTCGAAATGCTGCGTGTCCTCGATACGGTTGATTTCGGGATATTGGTCAGCCCCGTAGCAACCGAATTCGCCCTCGCTGCGCTCGTAGTCGATTTTGAGCCGAGTGCCGGTCGCCGTGAGAACAATGGTCTGCGAAGTGAGCTTTTTGACGAAATCGGCAAAGAGCTTGCCGGGTACTACAGTCGCGCCCGATTCGATGACGTTGGCGCGGATCATATGTTCGATGGAAAGCTCGAGATCGGTCGCGGTCAGCGTGAGCGTGCCGTCCTCGGCGGTGAGTTTGATGCCCTCGAGCACGGGGTTTGTGGAACGCGCAGGTACGGCTTTTATTACCTTCGCCACCGCTTCGCTTAAATCGTTGCCGTTACATTCGACTTTCATTGGTATCACTCCTGTATTCTTTTTATAAATTATACTACATGACGTAGCAAAAGTCAATGTTTATTCGCACATTTTGCGTGCCGCCGCCGATTTTTTTCAAACACTTTACTTTTGTGCGGGGATATGCTATACTACAAACGTCAAGACTTGTTTACTGCGACAAAGCGGTAAAGGAACGATCATGAAAGACCACGAATCTCAAGAAATGTATCTCGAAACCATTCTCGTTCTGAAAGGCGAGCGTCCCGCAGTCCGCTCGATCGACATTGCCGAAAAGCTCGGCTATGCCAAGTCCAGCGTGTCGCGCGGCATGAGTCTGTTGCAGGATCGCGGGTTTATCAAAGTTTCGAGCGACGGCTTTATAGATTTTACCGAAGCGGGCGCGAAGAAAGCGACTATGATTTTCGAGCGGCACAAAGTGCTTACGGAGCATTTTATGAGCTTGGGCGCGGATAAAGAACTCGCGGAGCGCAATGCGTGCCGTATCGAGCACGTGATCGACGACAGTCTGTTCGAGCTTATAAGGTCGCACGTCGACGGCGTCGCGGAATAACCGACCTGCGGGGGGCGGCGTATGAACGTATTTACGGATATACTTGCGAATTTTGCGTTGCAGGTGCTGTTCACCGTCGGCATGATCGTGCTGTTCGGCGTGATCATAGGACTGTGCAATAAACTGTTTTATTACAATTTCGGAAATTACGGCAGGACGGTGTGCTACATTACGGGGATAATCGGCACGCCGTTGCACGAGTGTGCGCACGCATTGTTTTGTTTGATTTTCGGGCACAGGATAGAGGAGATCAAACTGTTCGAGATAGGCTCGGACGACGGCACGCTCGGCTATGTGCGGCATAGCTATAACAGGCGAAACTTTTATCAGAGAATAGGCAACTTCTTCATCGGCGTCGCGCCCATTGTCGTAATATCGGCGGTGCTGTTTCTGATCGCGTGGCTGCTCATGCCCGAGTTCGTCGCGGAAATATCGACGAGCTTCGCGTTCGACGATTTCGCGGCGAATTTCGGCAACGTGTTCAAAAGTTCGGGCGTTGCGATAGTCGCGTTCTTTTCGCGGATAGTCACATGGCAGTGGTGGGTGTTCGTAATCGTCGGCATGTTCCTCGCACTGCATATGACGTTGAGCAAAGCCGATATAAACGGCGCGGCGAGCGGCTTGCTGTTCGTGCTTGCGGTGTTCCTCGTCGTCGATACCGTGCTCGGGATAATAGGCGGTTCGGTTATAAGCGGGTTTACGCGCGTCGTAACGGCTGTCGGCGGATATATGCTGTGCATATTCGTATTGGCACTTGCAATATCGGTTATCGCGGTGATAATATCGTTCGTTTTCCGCGCCGTGCGCAGATGAACGGCAAATACTCGAAATAACAATACCGTCGCGTAAATCGGACGCGGCGGTATTTTGTATTGCAATGTTTCAGACGAAAAAGCCGGGCGTGAAGTATGCGATAATGAATCCCGCAATGTAAGATACCGCGTTTGCGGTCAGAGCGTAGATTATTATTTTTCGTCGGTCGATCGAGCCTTTTTCTATCTTGGCAAATATCAAACAGTATGCCGTCGCTTCTATCGAGAACACCGCGACTTCGAGCGCGAGATATGCAAAAACGAACGCGACGATGCCTATGTGCGGATTGATCGCATTGAGCGCGAGGTTGAGCAAAGTTTGAGTGACTATGTTCATGCCGATAACGGTGAGCGCGCGATGCCGTGCGCGGAACCCGAAAAGAAGGGCGATCGCAAGCTCTATGATGATCGTGACGAGTATGCGCACGATGAGCGATACTGCTTCCGTCGTGTCGTCCGAGGTTTCTTCGACGACGATCGTCGCGACGTCGAGCGCGTTGCCGTCGTTCAAGACCGCGGAATAATAGCTGTGGAACGCGAAAGTCGTCATCGGTTCGGACACGACGAACGTCGCGGTTTCGGGAAAGTACAGCGCGATCTTGAAATCGGTCGGCGGATAATAGCCCCAAACAAGCTCGGGGTCGGCAACGAGATCGAAGTGGTGTTGCAGATAATAATATCCGTCGACGTCCTCGTACTCGGCGAACGCCCGCCAAACCTTGCGGTCGGTCGCGTCGGTTATATGCCCGTAATTATACGCCGTGTCCTCGTCGCCGTCCCAAGCTCCGGCGGGACCGGTCGAAGAATTTTTGGACAGCAGCGTGCCGTAACACGCCGTGCACTCGGGCAGTCCCGAAAATCTCACGTGCACCGACGGTTTCGGCCCCGTGTCGGCGCGGGCGGCGGGAGAGATACATAAAATCGAGCAAAGCAAAAGGAGGACAAAGACGAGCGCAAATAAAACACATGATCTGTTTTTTATGTTGCTCATGATTGCCTCCTCTATATTTGTGAAATATGGAAATTTTTCGATCGCAGCAGGGAAAGACAAAAACCGCCGAGATACTTTTATGCTTCGCGGTTTCCGCGTATAACGGTAACTTTACGGCTTGAGCCTGCTCGGTCCGCGGAAAAGGAAAGTAACGTCTTTGACGCTCGGCAGGTCGAAAAGTTTGACGAGCGTGCGCGTGATGCCCAGCCCGAAACCGCCGTGCGTGGGCGCGCCGTAACGGAAGAAGTCGAGGTATTCGGTCATGGTGTCGGGGTCGATACCGTTCTCTATGATGTTTTGACGGAGATCGTCGTAACGGTGTTCGCGCTGTGCGCCGCTCGTAATTTCGATGCCTTTGAAAAGCAAGTCGTACGTTTTGGTAAGCGCGGGGTCGTCGTCCTTTTTCATGGAATAGAACGCGCGGGCTTTGGCAGGGAAGTCGATTATGAACACGAAGTCGCTGCCGAACTTGTCTTTGACGTACTTGCAAATGAGTTTTTCGCCGTCGGGATCGAGATCGCCTTTGAGCGCGCGCGGCACTTCGTAATTCATCTCGTCTTTGAGTATGCGATACGCGTCGGCGAGGGTAATGCGCGGGATTTTGTAATCGAGCGTTATTATGTCGTTGCCGAAGTATTTTTTGTATTCGTCGTTGAATTGCGCTTTGACGCCGTTTATTATGTGCGCGAGAAGTGCTTCCTCGATGTCCATGACGTCGTGGTGCGAGTCGATGAACGACACTTCGACGTCGATGCCCGTGAACTCGGTGTCGTGACGGGAAGTAAAGCTGGGGTTGGCGCGGAAGTATTCGCCGATCTCGAACGTGCGGTCGAAGCCCGCCATCATCGACATTTGCTTGTAAAGCTGCGGGCTTTGCGTGAGGTACGCTTTTTGTCCGAAGTAGTTTTTAAGCTCGAAAACCTCGCTGCCGCCCTCGCTCGAAAGCGCGGTGATCTTGGGCGTGTGTATCTCGATAAAACCGTTGTCGTTGAAGAACTCGACGGCAAGCCGCTCGAACGCCGTTTGGATCTTGAACATGAACAGCTTCTTTTCGTCGCGGAGGTCTATCCAACGGTAGTCCATGCGCAGGTCTTGACCGCTCTCGGCGTTGAGCGGAATGAGGTCGGCTATGCTCATAATGTCAATGGCGGTGGGGTAGATTTCTTTGCCGCCGTTGCGCACGTATTCTGAAAACACGCACTTGCCGGTGATCGCGACGAAGCTGTGCGGCGTGAGCTTTTTGGCTGTTTCATAAGCGGGATTGTCTTTTTCGATCGTGACCTGCACCGTGCCCGTAACGTCGCGCACCACGATAAACATGATCTTCTTGTCGCGAATGGTTTCGACGTAGCCTTTGATCAGACATTCGCCTTCGGTGAGGTTTTTGATGTATGTTCTTTGCATGATTGTCTCCGTCGCCTGCGAAAAGTCGCGGCGAATAGTATTGCTTGTTGCTTATATTTTAGCACCGCGCGGCGCGATTGTCAATTATTAAACGAACATATTCGAGCGCGGGAAGCGTTTTTTGCGAAAAGTCGCGGCGAAACGTCGGGCAATAAAAAACCGACGGCGCGAAAAGCACCGTCGGTTGTCGAGGAACGAAGTCCCGTCAGTTGTTGTAATCGTCGTACGGCGACGCGTGCGGCGGCATAACGGGCGGCATCATGTTGTTGCAGGGGCACTGACGGCACGGACATTGCGCGCGCATCTCGCAACGGCAACGGCAGCAGTCGGGGCGATTGCGGTTTTCGCAGCAGCACCGATTTGCCTGCGTGTTGCAGTTGCAGCAGCGATTCGTTTGCGCGTTGCAGCAACACCGATCGGCTTCGGCATTGCAGCGGCACTCGCAGCGGGACTGCGGCTCGACGCGCACGCAACGGCACTCGGGTTCGCGTTTGCAGCAACAGCATGAATGATTGAAGAAAAACATACTTTCACCTCCTTGATGTATGTAAAGCGGGGCAGGAGGTTTACATTAACAGTGTATGCGGCGCGGTGAAAAGCGGTGAATGTCGAATACGAAATTTCCGCGCGGCTCGCGGCGTCGCGCAAAAGAATAAAAAATGCAAAAACAATAGTAAAGCATTTGACAAAATCGCAATAAGGCGGTATAATAGTTTAGCTAACGAGGTGTAGCGCAGTTGGTAGCGCGCATGGTTAGGGACCATGAGGCCGCGAGTTCGAGTCTCGCCACTTCGACCAGCAGTCGCAAGACTGCAAGACAGCCGCCGGTGCGAGGGTATCTCTCGCCGACGGAATACGGAGCGGTATCGAAGTGGTCATAACGGGCCTGACTCGAAATCAGGTAGCCGGCAACGGCTCGTGGGTTCGAATCCCACCCGCTCCGCCAAAAGAACCCAATTTGAACCCAAGCGGTTGAAAATGGGTGCTTTTTCTATTTGCGCGATGTTCTTGTAATTCCGTTAAGTCGTCTTTATCGAGTTTATATTTTGTCGGCGTTTGCGGCGAAGTATTGTAAAAAATATAAACACAATCGTCGAATAGCACTACGCGATGAATGAACGAGTTGAAAAATTCGTTCTTTTCTTCGTCGTTCTTGTACTGCTTTCTTGCAAAGTAAGCCAAGAACGCTTTTACTTGCTCATAGTCGAGCGGCTGTATCTGTCGAGATTTTTCCACAGCAATCTTACTTTCCAATTCGTCGTTTTGTTGTTCCAAATCAAGCAATTTGTCCGTTGTGGACTTCGTAACCACGCCCATAGCGATAGCGGATAGAAAACCATCTATCGCTTTTTGTACTTGCTTTTGTTCCTTTTCAAGTAAAGTAAGCGTATCCGACTTTTGCAAGCCTTCGTTGAACTTTTCCGTAACCGCAACGGCGAGTTTATCTATTATGTTTGGTTGCAATACATATTCGACTGTCTTGCCGAAAACCAAATCTTCCAACTTATCTTTTTTAATGTTGGACTTATTACATTGTTCTTTATTACGTTTTCTGTTGAAACATTTATAATAGTGATACACTTTCCCCGTATGACTTGTTCCGTCCTCGGCGGTCATAAGCGTACCGCAGTTTCCACAAAAAAGTTTTCCGCTTAATACATAAGGGCTATGGTCTTGCACGGCTTTTTGTTTGTGCCGTTGGTTATCCATTATGCGGTTGCAAGCAGTAAAAGTTTGTTCGTCCACAATCGCAGGAACGATATTCGTATAAGTTTGTCCGTTACTTACGACCACGCCCATATACTTTGAGTTGCGTATTATCTTGGCAAAGGAATTGACCGTAAACTTTGCGCCGCTTTTGTTGTGGACACCCATATCGTTCAGGCGATTGACTATGCTTTTCGCTTTCTCGCCGTTTTTGTACCGCTCGAACATATCTTTTACAATCGGGGCTTCAATCGGATTGACAGTCCACTTTTTGTCTATAATGTCGTAACCGAATAATTTATATCCGCCTATAAAGTATCCTTTGGAAAGGCTTTCTTTGATGCCGCGTTTTACTTTTTGAGAAAGCTCTGCGGAGTAGTATTCCGCCATACTCTCGAGTACGCCTTCTATAAGAATACCGCTTGCGTCTTCGGTTATGTTCTCTTTGGCGGAAAGAACGCGCACGCCGTTCTTCTTCAGCTTAGCTTTATAGTTTGCGCTATCGTAGCGGTTTCGGGCAAAGCGATCCAATTGATAAACGAGAACGTAGTCAAAAGTCTTTTTCTTGCTATCTTCTATCATCTGCAAAAAGTTTGGGCGTTTATCCGTCGTTCCAGTTAAAGCTCTGTCTATGTATTCGCCGACGATTAAAAGGTCGTGCCGTTTTGCGTAGTCATAGCACTCCCGTAACTGTCCTTCGATAGACTGTTCGGTTTGCGTGTGCGAACTGAATCTCGCATATATGACTGCTCGTTTATTCATTGTCTGCTCCTTTGCCGAGAGTGGGGATAGTTCCGTGTTGTTTTACATAGTCAAGTAACATATTTGCCAAAATCGTTGCGCTTGTTTCTATCTGTTCTTGTGTAATTTCATAGTTTGTTTGTGTGGTCGTACCCGTAGTTAAATCTACAGATATAAAGTTCTTATTTGTAATAATTCATCCCTTTCGGGAAGTCGGGCGCTTTCCTATTAAAATTGATATAATCCAATACCATACCCGCTACAAGCATAAGAAAGTTACTTTTTCTCGGATAAAAAGAAGTCATCGTATCCGTCCATATTCTTTGCAAGAGAAGTATCCGATTCGGCGGCTTCGTCAATCAATGCCTTGAATCCCGCTTCGATGAGTTGTACTTTGGTAAAACCGTACTTTGACAAAAATTCATTTATCTCTTCGGCATATTTTCTCGGTACGCTCGTACCCCAAATCATATACTTCGCTTTCCGTTCTTCCTTATGCTTTTCTTCATAACGCTTGTCTTTGATAGACCTATCTGTTGCCATTGGTCTTAACCTCCATAGTGTAAATACATAATCGTATATATACGACGATTATATTTTACTCTGCCGTGAGGAGTTTGTCAAGGGTTTATCCGCTCATAGTTGCACCTCCATAAAATATATCTCCACTTAACCAAGGACACTTTTTTCTAAAACGTGGCGGTCTCGGGGAAGAAAAGTTTGCATTCTCTCATATATCCAAGGACAGTTTTTCGGAAAAGTTCGGGGTCTATGATAAATTTTTCTAAAAAGTTCTTTCATGGTCCTTCACTTAACCAAGTACACTTTTTTGCAAAATATTTACGATTAGGCTAAACTTTCACGAAAATTGCATTATGTTCTCTACTATACCAAGGACAGTTTTCTTGAAAAGTTGACGGTCTGCAGTGAAATTTAATAAAAGATTTTTCCATATCCCTACATATATCCAAGCACAGTTATACGGTAAATTGCAACCAAAATTCCGAAAATTTTTTCGTAACCCTTCACTTAACCAAGCACGCTTTTATGTAAAAATACAACCAAATGAAAAATTTTTATTATATAAAAGAATCGGGTTTCCCGATTGCTTACTGACAAAAGACACTTTGGTGTGCTTTTCTTTACCTGCTCTATTCGCTTACATAAAATGCACCAAAATACGGCTAATGTTACATATACAATAGTTACTTTCGTCGTTTGATAATTTTGGAAAAACAGCCAATAAAGCCACATTGGTTAGAGCAGGTAAAGAAATTTCCCAAAATCCGAAGATTTTAAGAACCGAGTTCGGGAACAATCGGGAAACCCGATTTTCTTTTGTCGGTTATATAAAAACTATCTTGTGCGCTTATAGTTCTCTTGCGATTTTTGATACTTTGTGCTATAATAGGATAAAGAAGGATTGGAACAAGCAGATGGCTAATAAAAACACAAATTTACAAAAAGCTAAAAATACGAAGGACGACGAGTTCTATACGACTTACGCAACGATTGAAAGTGAGGTCGCTCATTATGTTCCGCATTTTTCGGGTAAAACCGTACTTTGTAACTGCGATGATCCTTTCGAGTCCAACTTTTGTAAATACTTTCTGAAAAATTTTAATATGTTGGGTTTGCATAGGTTGATTTGCACCTCATATTGCTCTTCCGCAGTTATCGGAACACAGTTAAATTTATTTGGTGATCCGCAACGATTTTTAGACAAAGATGCAGGATATGTATTGGATGTGGAAAAATTTAGCAATACAAACGGCGAAATTACTGATGACGAAATTGCAGCGTTCTTACAATCGTCAACTGTTATAAAAAAATTAAACGGTGACGGCAATTTTAGAAGTACCGAGTGTATTGAATACTTAAAGATGTGTGATATCGTTGTAACAAATCCACCTTTCTCGCTATTCAAAGAACTTGTAACCGAGATAATGAAATATCATAAGAAGTTCTTGATTATTGGCAACCAAAACGCCATTACTTATAAAGAAATTTTCCCGTTGATTCAAAACAATGAGGTTTGGACAGGTTACCGATTTGGAGAGATGAAATTCAGAGTTCCCGCATATTCACAACCGAGAAAATATCGCTATTGGGTAGATGAAAGTGGGCAAAAATGGCGAAGCCTTGGAAATGCAATGTGGCTGACCAATCTCGATAATGATAGACGACACGAATACATATCTATGACTAAGGCTTATCAACCGTCAGATTATCCAAAATATGATAACTATGATGCGATAAACGTGAAAACAATTCGGGACATACCGTATGACTACTATGGTATAATGGGTGTGCCGATTACCATTATTAACCGTTACAACAGTGAGCAATTTGAAATTGTCGGTGAAGCAAATCACGGATCCGATAACGAATTCGATTTATTCAAGCCCACTATAAACGGCAAAGAAATTTTTAAGCGAATACTGATAAGGAGAAAAGTCTAATGGGCGATAAAATCAAATCTTTTAAAATATTGGATTTGTTTTCGGGCGCAGGCGGTTTCTCTTATGGAATGGAGAAGAACGAGCATTTCCAAACCATGGTTGCTGTTGACTTTAATCCAAATGCATTGGCTACGTTTAAATACAATATGCCGAACGCATATATCATTATCGGAGATATTACCAATACCGAAATCAAAAAGCAGATTATCGAATCAAGTCAAAGGCTACAAGTCAATATGATTATCGGTGGACCGCCGTGTCAAGGTTTCTCCTTAAAAGGTAAAAAACTTGGATTGAATGATCCCCGAAACTATTTATTCAATGAATATTTGAATATAGTTGAGACTCTTCAACCGGATGTGTTTACGATTGAAAACGTGAAGGCACTTCTTTCCACTTCCGCAGGTTGGTTCAAAAATCAAATTATAGAAAAAGTAAATAAGCTTGGTTATCACGTTAGCTACGGCATACTTAATGCTTCTGCTTTTGGCGTTCCTCAAGCACGGGAGCGAGCAATATTTATTTGTTGCAAGGAAAAAGAAATCGAATTGCCTATAGGAAATAGTCAAATTGTGACGGTAAAAGAAGCTATCGGCGATCTTGCATATTTGAATTCGGGAGAAGGAGAATTTGAGCAAGACTATTTGTATGAGCCGACAAGTGATTATCAAAAAGAGCGTCGTAAAAATAGTAAAAAGCTTTATAATCACAAAGCATCCAATCATTCCGATATTGCAATTAAAAAGTTATCTATGATCCCGTCTGAATGCGGTAAAGAACATCTACCGCAAGAATTGTTGGGTAAGCAACAGTTTTCGGGAACTTGGGGACGCTTGAAATGGGATGCCGTTTCTCCAACGATTGACACGCGATTTGATGCATCTTCTAACGGAACGAATAATCATCCGGTTTTGAATAGAGCCATTACGCCGCGCGAAGCGGCGAGACTGCAATCATTTGACGATGATTTTGTATTCGTCGGCGCAAAAGTTCAAATCAGACAGCAGATAGGTAATGCCGTACCCCCTCTAATGGCAAAGGCTATTGCCGATAAAATCTACGAAGAAATAGGAGAATAAATATGAATACTGAAATGGCGTACTTGCTTGGTATGATTCTTGGAAACGGTGAAATACAAAGAGATAATACTAAAACGAGAGTTACAATTGATATTCCTCACAAAAATTTATATACCGACGATATGAAGGACGTGCGTGTTTACGTTAAAGCAAGTACCGTAGATATCCGCTCTATCGTTGAGCCATTAATCGGTAATAATCTTACCGTTACGCAAAATAAGCGTTCCACATTAATGACATTCGTAAAAGCAAACGACGAATATACAACGAGAGAAATTCTTCGCTTTATCGGTGGCGGTAGACATCATTCTACAATGAGGATGAATCCCGATTTATTTTCGATAACTGCCGACGAGAAGAAAACTCTTCTTCGCGGTATTGCCGATGTTACGGGGTATATCCGAAAAAGTAATATTGCCTACGGGCAAGACGGCGCACATAGAGTTTACATAGAAATCCCCGGCAACTGGTATATGGTAATTGATATTGCCAATATGCTGAAAGCGGTTGATGTTCCCGTACAAACCATAGATTTCGGACATCCGAATTTCAGAGATGGCGATATGAAAAAATATAATCAAGGCAAGCCGTACTTTTGGAAGAAAGAGCACCAAGTAAAGATTTTTGCTAACGAGTTCTTGCCGATAGGCTTTAACATCAAGCATAAGCAAGAAGCTCTTGAAAAGTACAGCGAGGAATTGTTGGAGTTTATTGACCCTGCCAAAACCCATAAGTTTTATTGGGAGAAAACAATTAAACGCAAAACAAGACCCATTCATCCCCACGAAAACGACGATTACTTACCTATCGAAATAAGAGGGAAACATTTTGACTCTTGGACGGATTTAGCGAGGATATTAGGCTATGGTGAATAATGTTACCAAAGAGTTTGAATTATATGAGCCTATGCGCGTGTGGCTTCAACAGTATTTGGAAAACAAGTATAAAGGCTCGAAGGTAATTACTATCGATTCCCACGCAAGAACATTGGACTTGTATTTAGAGCAAAACGATATTGCCGATTATTATCCGCAAGCCATAGGACTTGATATACAAATTGATGTACTTGGAATCGTTTTAACCAAAGGTAAGCCTAATCTCGCATTTATCGAAGCCAAAAAAACTCAACTTAATCTTCACGATTTAGGACAGTTATGGGCGTATTGCAAGTTGTGTGAGCCGATTGAGGCGTTTCTACTCTCCTCTGCTGGATTGGGTAGTTTAAATAAAGTTCTAAATAACCTCAACCGTCAAGACTTGTTAGATTTCGGTAGTGGCAAGATTATCAAGAAAATGCAAGTCGGCAAATGGGATTTAATCACAAAATCAATTGATTATAAAGTTTTAGTGCCGAAAATGTAATTTCACATTTTTACTTACACTATGAATAAGTTAAAATCAATTCAAATAAGTAACTATAAATGTTTCAAAAGAGTATCGTTTAATTTACAAGATACTTCTATTTTGATTGGAGAAAATAACGCAGGGAAATCAACAGCTATTCCTATCAACTATACTATAACGATTTATCGGAGAAATCGTTAAATGGTCGGTATGGGCAAAAAGGAGTTACTAATGAGTGATTTTAGGTATGTAACAAAGGCTGAATATTCCGATGCTATGGAAGATTTGAAGTCTTTAATTCACAAAGTGCAAGATGAAGTTCGTGATAAGTTTACTTTCCGCTATGACTTTATAGGAAGCGTATCGCGTAATATGGTTACTATGGACTATGCTTCCAATGTGGGTTACGATTTTGATGTTAATCTTCGGGTAAACGATGATGACGAAAACTACACGGCAGAAGAAATTAAACGCATCTTAAAAAATGCGTTTGACAAATTTAATCATCTTTTTAAGTACGATTATAGTGAAGACAGCACTCGCGTTTTAACTATCAAGGTTAAAGATAAACAACATTCA
Source organism: uncultured Christensenellaceae bacterium (assembly GCA_910586925.1). Lineage (GTDB taxonomy): Bacteria > Bacillota > Clostridia > Christensenellales > Pumilibacteraceae > Anaerocaecibacter. The sequence goes on from CAJUKG010000008.1 coordinate 32,671, forward strand.
AAGATAATACATAGTGCCGACTTTGCAGTTGTATACGATTGCGTGGATGGCAGACAACAATACATACACTTTAATAAGAAGCAACAATCTTATGGATGGGAGTATCAACCTAAACCGTATTATGAATTGAGTAATCGTGTTGACTTAATTAAAAAACATAAACTCTGGCAAGAAGTACGCGATTTGTATCTTTACAAAAAAAACAATAATCCAATGGGTAAAAAATCTCGTGCTTTGTTTGCCGAAACAGTAAACGATATATTCCAACAAAATTTTGAGTGATACTATAACGAAATCTTTAATCCAAACTGTACATTCCACATAAAAAGTTCAAATTCGGATGATGACGTGCCGCCAACGTCGTCATTTAGCATTAGTAACGGTGCAGACGTCAACAAGTAAAGGCTGTGTTAGTGGTTCAGGACGCTAACGCAGCTTTTCTTTTTTGTGATATTCACAATAATGGTGCAGTGCTCATTGGTAACAAACCAATGGGCTTTTTTGAAATTCGTTATTTGTTACTAACGGCGCGTGTTGTTTTACAACATTATTGCAAACAAGCATTGATGGCGGTTTATGTCGCGAAAGCCGCTTGACGTGAGAGATGGGCGTGTTCGTTTGTCAAGCTCTTGGAATTGTGTTTTTGGTTTTTGATTAGAAAACGCTTGCTTTTATTCGAGATTTGGAATATAATATAAATACTCATTTTACGAGGTGTTTTTATGTTAAGTTTTATATCGGCAAAAGAAGCGGCGGAAAAGTGGAATATATCTCAAAGGCGAGTTTCAGTGCTTTGCAGTGAAAGTAGAATTGACGGAGCTATGATGGTTGGTAATATGTGGATTATTCCGAGTAATGCCGAAAAACCTATTGATTTGAGAACCGTAAGATGCGAAAAAGGGAATGTTATAGCGTTAAAGCCGTTTGTTAAATGGGTTGGCGGCAAAAGCCAGTTAATTGACGAGCTTGAAAAAATGTTACCCGTAGATGATGAGAAAATTATAACAAAGTATTGCGAACCTATGGTGGGCGGCGGTGCGCTTTTTTTCAATGTTTTATCGAAATATAATTTCGATGAATTGTATGTCAGCGATATAAATTCTGAATTAATTAATGCTTATAATGTAATCAAAAGTAATGTGTACGAATTGATAAATCAATTACAGGAAATGCAACTTACGTTTTTACCTATGGATGATAACGGCAGAAAATTTTACTATTATACTATCCGCGATAAATTTAATGCTACAAATTTGAATGACGAAACGGCAGTGAATAAAGCGGCATGTTTTATATTTTTGAACAAAACATGTTTTAACGGGCTATATCGCGTCAATAAGAAAGGTCTATTCAATGTGCCTATGGGGGCATATAAAAATCCCATGATTTGCGACGAAGAGAATTTATTAAATATTAATAAAGTTTTACAAAATGTTACAATAGTATGCGGGGATTATTCACTCGCAAAAGATTTTATAGACGATAATACTTTTGTATACATAGATCCGCCGTACCGACCGATTTCGGAAACGTCTGCATTTACTTCTTATAATTCCGATACTTTTGACGATAACGAACAAATCAGACTTGCAAAGTTTATCGACGAAATAAATGCAAAAGGCGCAAAGATTGTATTAAGTAATTCCGATCCGAAAAACGTGAATATTGACGATACTTTTTTTGACGATTTATATAAAGCATACAAAATAAAGCGCGTTTCGGCAAGTCGTATGATTAACAGTAAAGCCGATAATCGCGGTAGAATAAACGAACTAATTATTTGTAATTAAAGGATAAGTGAAATGGCAATTATTGAATTGACAAATGAAGAAATTAATAAATATATTGACGAATTATATTCTTGTTTTCGCACAGGGCGAGAATTTGAAGTATTTTTGAATTCTTTTTTAACTAAACTGGGTTTTGAGGAAGTGGTTACAACGCAATATGTTGGGGATAAGGGCATTGATTTAACTTGCATTAAACGTGGTTTCGATAATAATGGCATAGACACTATTAATTATTATGTTCAAGCAAAGCGTTATGCTCGTTCAAATAAAGTTCAAGCAAAAGAAATAAGAGATTTGAAGGGAACAACAAAACGGGACAGGAATGGTATTATATTAAACAGCAATTATGTGAATGTGTTTATTACAACTTCCATTTTTACTAATGGTGCTCTAATGGAGGCTAATGATAATCCAAACATGCCCGTGATAACAATTGACGGGAAGCAACTTATACAGTTTTGTATTGAATACAATATTGGCTTTAATTTCAAACCAGTATTTTCCCCTAAAGATATTATTGCTTTAACGCAAAACGAACGAGCAGTAGGAACTATAACAGTGCAACAACAAGATTATATTGTGGAAAGAAAAATAACACAGAATGATATACGCGCCAAAATATTAGTAATACCAAGAATCATCAAAGAGCTAATGCCTGATAACAAAGATACATATAATGTAGTTTTTAATGGCATCGAAAAGCAATTAAAAATGGATAAATCAGGACGATATTTTGGTGGTATCACGGATTTGTATAAAACATTTGGACTTCTAACTAATGAAGGCGTTTTCGTTAGTAAGACTATGAAATGGAAAATTGTAAATGAAAAAATTATCGTAGATCTATGTGAGGAGTAATCTATGAAAAGAAATTTTACCGAATGGCTTAAAACATTCAAATCGAGCATTTGCGATTATGGATATTATGTCGATTTTGAAAAGGTTTACGGCAATGTTGATAATATCAAAGTCGAATTGAATATTCTTAATTCTCTCATAGGCTCAAAGAATATCGAAAAAGATTTTGAAAAACTTATTGCCGATTATCCGAAAGTCTTAAAATGTATTCCTGTTTTGCTTGCCGTTCGTGGTCGTGAAATTTATGCTATTGACGGCGACGGAGAATATCTTTTTAATTTCTATAAACCGAATTATTCAATAAAAGAATACATAATGTTTATGCAAAAGACGGGATTGTTTACGCTTATTTCCGAGCGTATTATCAATAATCTTGTTGATTATGTTATGGGCGTAGAAGTCGGTTTAGATAGCAACGGTCGTAAAAATCGCGGCGGTCATTTAATGGAAAACCTTGTGGAAGATTATCTTATCAAAGCCGGACTTATTAAAAACGAAACTTACTTCAAAGAAATGAAATTGACCGCGATTGAAAAGAAATGGGATATTGATTTATCGGGTATTTCAAATCAAGGCAAAGCAGAAAAGCGTTTTGATTTTGTTGTTAAAAAAGGGAGAACGATATACGGTATTGAAACAAATTTTTATGCAATCGGTGGGTCAAAATTGAACGAAACTGCACGAAGTTATAAGACAATAGCATTAGAAGCAAAAGGAATTGACGGTTTTGCTTTTGTATGGTTTACAGACGGTTGCGGTTGGAAATCGGCAAAGCATAATTTGGAAGAAACTTTTGATGTTTTAGACAATATTTACTGTATCGCAGATATGGAAAACGGCATTATACAAAAGTTGTTTGATTGATATGGCAAAGAAAATTCTGTTACAACCCGAAAATTTTGAACTTGAAACAAATACGGTGTGGGCGTTCCCGGAACGAGGTAAATGGGCTACGCACGACGCGAAATATCGCGGTAATTGGTCGCCCTATATACCGCGTAATATTATTTTACGCTATTCCAAAGAGGGCGACACTATATTAGATCAATTTGTCGGCGGCGGTACTACTGCGGTAGAGGCAAAACTAACGCATAGAAATTTTATAGGAGTAGATATAAACCCATCTGCAATAGAAATTACAAAAAATAAATGTGCTTTTGACTTTGAAACACAAGCAAGCACAACGCTTATCAACGGCGATGCGCGGAAATTAGATTTACCCGACAATTCGGTTGACTTAATTTGCACGCATCCGCCCTATGCCGATATAATTCATTACAGCGAAGATATTGACGGCGATTTATCTTTATTGTCGCAAAAAGATTTTTTATTTGAAATCGGAAAAGTTGCGGGAGAATGTTATCGTGTTTTGAAAAAGGACAAGTTTTGCGCTATACTTATGGGCGATATGCGACACAAAGGAATGGTGCAACCACTTGCATTTGAAACTATGCGTATTTTTGAATTGGCAGGTTTTAGAGCAAAAGAAATCATAATAAAGGAACAGCACAACTGTAAAACAACGGGTTATTGGAAAACGAATAGCATTAAATTCAATTTCCTATTGCTTGCACACGAGTATTTATTCATACTAAAAAAATAAACGGAGGATGAAATGGATTTTACACCAAAGCCGTCTACGATAGGTGAAATTTTTCAATCGGAATATTTTTTTAATATACCAAAATATCAACGTAAATATGTGTGGAGGAATTCGAACATCGAAGATCTGTGGAATGATATTCAATTCAGCATTAGAGAAAAAGAGAAGGTGAATTATTTTTTAGGTAGTTTTATATTTAAATCTACAAAAAACAACAAATTCAAAATTGTGGTTGACGGACAACAAAGATTAACTTCTTTGTTGGTTTTGAATTCTATAATTTGTAAAAAATTTAAAGATTATGAAGACAATTTCAATAAAGATGAAATGCTTAAATATTGTGTATTAGGAGATAAAGATGAAAAAGTACAAAAACCAAGAGTTATTAATGATGAATTAATATTAATCAACTATATGGTGGATTATTGCTGTTTTGAAGAATTTCCAAATTCATTTGAAGATTATCTTTTATCGAAGGAATACAAAATATGCAAAAATGACAAACAATTAATATATTGCTACAATTATTATACAGAGCAGATAAACGAAAAACTTAATTTGTTGAAGGGGCATAAGACTAAAATTAAGTACTTGGAACAGTTGAGGGATTCAATTCTGAAAATATCTACCATAGAAATATCTGTTGAGGATGAACAATCTGCGAGCCTCGTGTTTGAAACTATTAATGCACGTGGACAAGAATTGGAAACACATGAAATATTAAAAAACTATTTATTTATGTATGAAAAACCGATTCGTGGTGCTTATAGTGCAAAAAACAAATGGGATAGCATAATATTAAATGTTGATAATGGAAAAAATACCTCATTGCCTAAATTTATATCTCAATATTGCACTTTCGTATTTGGTAAAGCAAGAAGAGGAGAAATATTCAAAAAGTTTAAATATGGAACTCCACGAGATAAAGTGAATGAAAGAATAAATCACCTACTTGATTCTTCTGAAATTTATAAAAACATAATATGCTGTAATGATGATCATTATAGTAAAAAATTAAATTACTTATTATCTTGTTTTTCAGAAATGGGGATTTCTATAATAAGACCGTTATTAATGAGTCTTTTATGGGCTTTAAAACGTAACGATATAACAGAAGATAAACTTTGTAAATATTTAGTTAAGATTAAGAACTTCTTCTCAATTTTTGTGTGCATTTGTGAAAAGAAAACAAACGAACTTGAAGATCAGATTTATGAATATTCATATAAACTCAATAAGGAATTTGCTGAAGATATTTTAGAGAATTTGATCGCCTACTTTGAATCAAAAAAGCCAGAATATAACGTATTTTTAGGTAATTTCTCCACATTCTCTTTTTCAAAATATCCAGACAAATATGAAAATGTAAAAATAAATAAACAAAAATGTAAATACATTTTGAAGGAATACGAGCTATATTTACAGCAAAACGATGACTTCGTTATTTCAAGTTTTAGCATTGAACACGTCAAGGATGATTGTAATGGAGGAAAGGCTTGTTTGATAGGGAACTTAATTCCTTTGCCGAAAAAGAAAAACAACAATTTAAGTGGTAAATCTATGAATGAAAAAGTTAAGATCTATGAAAAATCTTGTTATATGTCCACACAAAAAATTAGCAAGCATGCTTCTATATTGACTTGGAATGATGAGAATATTCAAAGCCGAACAAATTTCATGGCGAAAGAGTTCTATGAGAAAATTTGGAAAATCTAAAAATTTTTAAATTTAAAATAAATATGCATTATTATTCCGGAATCTAATATTCGTTTTAGGTTACTACCTCTCCGCCACAAGCACCCGATTTGAACCAAAGAGGAACAAATTGGGTGCTTTTTCTATTAGTGCGGTATTCTTGCTATCATTTATTGATACAAGTATGTTTCGGTGCGGGAATATCGGGTGTTTAACGAAACTTCTTCCGATCTCGGGTACGAATCGGCGGGGCGTATTAGGTTGCGTTTTTTGCGGCGAGATGATATAATAAGCCATATGTCGATTTGCCGGAGAGATCATGATTATGGCGAGCGATATGCGGCGATTTATGGATTCTACCGAAAAATTGGAAAAAGAGAAAATATTGCCGTTGGTTTTCAAGCTGACCATTCCCGCCGTTATAGCGCAACTGATAACGTTTCTGTATAACATCGTAGACAGAATGTACGTTGCGAAAATAGACGGGGCGGGCATGGACGCATTGGCGGCACTCGGCATTGTTTTGCCGATAACGCTTATCATACAGGCATTCTCTAATTTGATAGGGCTTGGCGGCGCGCCGCGCGCGAGCATGAAACTCGGCGAGGGCGACGGCGACGAGGCGAACAAAATATTCAACACGGCGTTTGTCTTGCTGACGATTACGGGCGTGATAATAGGCGTGGTCACGTTTTTCGCCGCGCGACAGATCGTGATACTTTTCGGCTGTCCCGAAAGCGCGATCGACTACGCGGAGTCGTATCTGAAGATCTATTCCGCGGGGACTGTTTTCGTGCTGTCGGCGCAGGGCTTGAATCCGTTTATAACCGCGCAAGGTCATTCGTTTATCGCCATGTTCTCGGTGCTGATCGGGGCTTTGGCAAATATTGCGTTGGACCCGCTGTTTATTTTTGTTTTCGATATGGGCGTGAAAGGCGCGAGCCTCGCGACGGTGATCTCGCAGTTTTTGTCGTTCGTGTGGATCATGGTTTTCTTCTTTACAAAGAAAAGCATATTCGGCTTGCGTGTGAAAGCGATGAAGCCGAACGGCAAAAGAATACTTTCCGTTCTCGCTTTGGGGCTGTCGCCGTTCATAATGACTATAACGGAATGTGCCATACAAATAGTGTTCAATGTTAATATCAAGTCCGCGACGGGCGGGGACAAAGACTACACCGCCGCGCTCACGATAATGTTGAGCGCGTTGCAGTTGATCTCGTTGCCGCTCAACGGACTCGGGTACGGAATGCAGCCGTTTGTGAGTTACAACTACGGCAAAGGCAATGCCGCCCGATTGAAAAGCGGCATACGTTGCGTGACGGTCATTGCGTTTGTTTTCGCGGCGGTGATGTGGTCGGTTTCCATGGCGTTCCCGCAAGTCTATGCGTATCTGTTTTCCGCGAGCGAAACGGTATTGCAAATCGTCAAGCGGTATTCGCCGCTTTTCTTGATGGGGTCGATCATGTTTTTCGTGCAGATGACGTTGCAAAACGTCAATGTGGCATTGGGCAGAGCCAAATCGGCACTGTTTCTCGCCGTGCTTCGCAAAGTGATAATACTCATTCCGCTGTGCTTCGCGTTGACGCATTTCGTCGGCGTCAAGGGCGTTTATATGTCCGAAGGGATCGCGGATTTGGCGGCGGGAATAATTACGGCGGTCGCATTGTTGACGTCGTTCCCGAAAGTATTTGAAAAACGCGAGCGGGAAGTGCGCGCAAGCAAGGAAGAACACGTTTGCGAATGATGCGACGGTATTCGCGGCGGCATGCAATTCCGTGAACGGCGGAACTATAACACTTCTTTTAACTTATTCAAAAACAGTTCGGCGGGTTTTGAAAATACTTGATAGCGTTTCCAGGCAAACGCGAGCGAAGTTTCGAGTTTCGGCTTAAGCGGACGGAAAGTAAGTTCGCTGTCGCCCGTAGTGTTTATGATCTTATCAAGACCGACCGCATAGCCCAAACCCGATTTTACAAGCAAAGACGCATTGTATATCAAATTATACGTCGCCACGATGTTCAGACTTTGCAAGTCTTTTTTATACCATTCCGAGATCTCGTTTTTGCGCATGGATTGTTTGGAGAGAATAAGCGGCAAATCGTGTAAGTCTTCGGGGGAGATAAAAGGCTTTTCGGAAAGCGGGCTGTCTTTTTTCATAAGCACGCCCCAAGTATCGGTTTGCGGCAAAAGCACATATTCGAATTTGGATAAATCGGCGGGCTTCACCAAAACGCCGAAGTCGATAAGCCCTTTATCGAGCATCTCCGAAACGGTTACGCCGTCGCCGCTGAAAAAATCGAACCTAATGTCGGGGTGATCCTTTTGCAAATGTTTTGCGGCTTTTGCGACCGTTTCTATCGTGTACGACTCGCCGCAACCGATAAGCACCGTTCCGCCGATATTTTCTTCCGCCGACAACAATTCCGCTTCCGTTTTTTCGTATAACGACAATATTTCTTCCGCTCGCTTGCGCAGCAATACTCCCGCTTCGGTAAGCGTGATTTTTTTGCCGCCGCGCACAAACAGCGGTTTGCCGATCTCTTTTTCGAGGTTTTGCATTTGACGGGACAGGCTCGGCTGCGCGATAAACAAAAGCTCCGCGGCTTTGCTTATGTTTTCTTCTCTTGCCACGGCAAGAAAGTATCTCAATTCCCGTAACTCCATAATAATACTCCCAATGTATTTTATACATTATATAAAATTAGAGTATAGCTGTCAAGCATGGAACGCCATACAATATAGGTATTTGACATAATTACGTTTGAGGTTTTATAATAGAGTCACGAGGAGAACAAGCACATGACGGAAGCGGAATTGACAAACTTAATGAGTAACGGCGTTACCGTTGCGGGCGGATCGAGCGAGCATTTGTGCATGCACGACGTTTCGGAGCGGGCGCGGGAAATTACAATGCGGCTCAATAACGCTTTTCATACAGCGGAAGAAATACGTGAACTTTTCTCCGAACTTACGGGCAAAAAGGCAGACGATACTTTCGGACTGTTTCCGCCGTTTTATTCCGATTACGGAAAGAACATAACCGTCGGGAAAAATGTGTTCATAAATTCGGGCTGTTGTTTTCAGGATCAGGGCGGAATAAAAATCGGCGACGGTTGTCTTATCGGGCAACAGGTTGTAATAGCGACGCTTAATCACGGCATTGCGCCCGAACACAGACAGAATTTAATTCCCAAAAAAGTTACGATAGGCAATAACGTTTGGGTGGGCGCGCACGCGACCATACTTCCGGGCGTGACAGTTGGCGATAACGCCGTGATCGGCGCGGGCGCAGTGGTGACGAAAGACGTTCCCGCAAACACCGTCGCAGCGGGCAATCCCGCAAGGATCATCAAACAAATACGATAGGAGAGGTTTATGAAAAATAAAAATTCATTCGCTGTTTTGCTTATGCTCGTCGTTTGCGTGACGTTTATGCTCGTGGGTTGTAACAATGCTCCGACGGGCGGCGGCGGTAGCAATGCAAACGAAGATACGCACACCTATTATACGGTTGCGTTCGACAGCAAGGGCGGGAGCGCGGTCGAAAGCCAACGCATTATGGCAGGCAATCCCGTCGCCCGTTCCGCTTTGCCCGTATACGAAGGATACGACTTTACGGGGTGGTATAAAGACGAAGCCGCAACGAATAATTTATGGGATTTCGAAGCCGACAGAGTGGATTCGGATATGACTCTTTATGCAGGCTGGAAATCCGCGCCCGACGGAGAACAGTCGAATGTGTTGACGGCGTACTTTTCGGCAACGGGCAATACCGAAAATATCGCGAACACGATCGCGGAAATAGTCGGCGGCGATACATACGGGATAACGCCCGCCGTTCCGTATACTTCGGCGGATCTGAATTACAATACCGATTGCCGTGCCAACAGGGAGCAAAACGACCCGACTTGCCGTCCCGACATCGCTGGCGGCGTCGAGAATATGAAAGATTACGATATAGTATTTATCGGCTATCCTATTTGGTGGGGGCAGGCTCCGAAAATCATTTATACCTTTCTCGAAAGCTATGATTTTTCGGGAAAAACGATCGTTACGTTCTGCACTTCGGGCAGCAGCGGGATCGGTTCGAGTTCCGCAAATCTTCACTCGTCGGCACCTGCCGCGGTTTGGAAAGACGGACAAAGATTTTCGGGCGGCGCGTCGAGATCGACAGTCGAAACATGGGTAAACGGCTTGGGCTTAAATATACAAAAGGAACGGGAAATGAAAATATCCGTAAAGAGCAACGACATTGAAATTATTTATCGGTTGAATAACAGTAAAGCGGCAAAAGACCTGTATGCGCAAATGCCTTTGACGATCGAGGTCAGACCGTACAGCAATAACGAGATCGTATTCTATCCCGAAAAGCTCGACATTTCGGACGCCCCGCTTGCGGAAGGCGGCGCAGGCATTCTCGCTTATTACGCGCCGTGGGGCGACGTGGTTTTATTCTACGGTCCGTTCGGTGTCAACGGCAGTTTATTCGAACTCGGTAAAATAGTATCGGGTGCGGAAAATATCGAAAATTTAAGCGGCACGGTAACGGTGACCGCTTGCTGAAAAGGAGTCGAAAATGAAAATCAAACAGACTGCGGGAAGAAACGCGTTGGGCAAATTCGCGCCGAAGTTCGCCGCGCTCAACGACGATGTGCTGTTCGGCGAAGTGTGGTCTGGCGACGAGTTGTCGCTTAAGATGCGTTCCGTCGTGACGATCGTCGCGCTTGCGGCGCAGGGCATGACGGACGGTTCGCTGAAATATCATTTGGAAACGGCGAAGCAAAACGGCGTAACGAAAAGCGCGATCGCCGAGATCCTCACGCACGCCGCATTCTATATGGGCTGGTCGAAGGCTTGGGCAGCGTTCAATATGGCGAAAGAGGTTTGGTCTGACGAAAACGCTGCAGACGACGAAAAAGCCGAACACGCAAGCAAAACGGTATTTCCGATAGGCGAGCCGAACACGGGATTTGCCGAATACTTTATCGGCAACAGCTATCTTTATCCGGTGTCGAAAGAGCAGGTCGGAATTTTCAACGTAACTTTCGAGCCGAAGTGCCGCAATAATTGGCATATTCATAAAGCGGAAAAGGGCGGCGGGCAAATACTTGTGTGTCTTGCGGGGAACGGTTATTATCAAGAGTGGGGCAAGCCCGTTCGCAAGCTGCAAGCGGGCGACGTCGTGAATATCCCCGCAAACGTCAAGCATTGGCACGGCGCAACGCCGAACGGTTGGTTTTCGCATCTCGCCGTCGAAGTGCCCGCGGAGAACGGCGGGACGGAATGGCTCGAGGCGGTGACCGACGAACAGTATATGACGATATAGCGGGATCGGATAATATGCGGTCGAAGGCGGCGAAAAATCGTCGTTTCGACCGCTTTTTGCGTCGCGATATATTCCGAGATCCGTTTTGTCGAAATATAAGCCGAAATAGTTTTATTTTTAAGAAAATTTTAATGATTTCCGCTTCGAAAAATGATATAATCGAAGCGGGAGATATATCTATGGAATATAATTGCTTGATCATCGACGACGAAAAAGTGCTTGCGGACAGCACCGCGGAATACTTCGGGCTTTTCGGCGTGACCGCCGCGGTGTGTTATTCCGCCGAAGATTGTCGTAAGTTTTTGCGAGATAATTCGACGGAACTCATTTTGCTCGATATAAATTTGGGCGACGGCAACGGTTTCGATCTATGCAAAGAATTGCGGGAAACGACGAACATTCCCATTCTTTTTATTTCCGCTCGGGGCGGCGACGACGATAAAATAGTCGCGCTCAATATCGGCGGCGACGATTATATCCAAAAACCGTATTCGCTCGGCGTATTGCTCGCAAAGGTCAAAGCTGTATTAAAGCGTTACGGACAAACCGCCGAGAAGCGTTATTCGGACGGGTACTTGACGATAGACCCCCGAACAAAACAGGTGTCGGTCAAGAACACGCCCGTCAAACTTACCGCTCTCGAGTTCAGGCTTTTGTCCTATTTGGTTGAAAATAAAGACAAAGTTATTTCCAAACGCGAACTGTTCGAGAGAGTTTGGCAAGACAAATTCACAGGCGACGGAACGTTAAACGTGCATATCCACAGACTGCGCGAAGCGATAGAGCAAAACCCGAACGAGCCGAAGTATATCGTCACCGTTTGGGGCGACGGATATAAGTTCACGGGAGAAAAACAATGAAAAGCAAAATTTTTCTGTTCGGGACTGTTTTAATGCTTATAGCTGAAATCGTCGCGCTCATTGTATTCGCCGTGCAGACGCCCGATTTTTCGCAGGACGCCGTTGCCGTCAACGAAGTTGTACAGACCGTAACGGACGACTTCCGTACCATCGAAGAACACGAAAATTCGACCGCGCTCGAATACGCGGTGATAGACAATGACGGCAATCTTCTTTACAGGACGCGGTCGGGATTGTCCGAAAGCATAAACTCGGCAATTACGCACCGAGATACGATACTCGACATTACCGTTGACGATGCGACGGTCGGAAAGATCATTGTATATAACGACGGGGCGCAAACATTGCAATCGCAAAAGCGATCGGCAATTATAGTGTTATCGGCGGCTATCGCCATTCAAGCCGTGATTTGTATAGGGTATGCGGTCTATCTGTATTTATCGGTTATCGGACCGTTCGGTAAACTCAAGGGGTTTGCCGAACGTGTCGCGGGCGGTAATCTCGATATCCCGCTTGAAATGGACAGACGTAATCTTTTCGGCGCGTTTACCGAAAGTTTCGATATTATGCGATCGGAACTTAAAAAAGCGCGTCTTGCCGAAGCGCAGGCGCAGCAAAGCAAAAAAGAACTCGTCGCAAAACTTTCCCACGATATAAAAACACCGATCGCAAGCATTAAAGCGGTTTCCGAAGTCGGGCTTGCGGTCGCGGCAAACAAGAAAGACAAAGCGAACTATACGCAGATAATAGGCAAAGCCGATCAGATAAACACGCTCGTCACGAATCTGTTTACGGCAACGCTCGAAGAATTGCAACAGCTAACCGTAACGCCCGCGAACATGGAGAGCAAGCAAGTGCAGACCATGCTCGAAAACGCCGACTATCTTCGTCGCGCCGTTATTCCCGACGTTCCCGAGTGTTTGGTGTTTGCCGACGCACTGCGACTGCAACAGGTATTCGATAACATATTCGCAAACGCCTATAAATACGCCAATACCGAAATTGCCGTCGCCGTCGGCAGAACGGACGGGCATATGGATATAACTATAGAAGATTTCGGCGGCGGAGTGGAAGCGGAAGAATTACCCGTACTCAAAGAAAAATTCAAGCGCGGCAGCAATTCGGCAAATACGGAAGGCGCGGGATTGGGGCTTTACATATCCGATTATTTTATGAAAGAGATGCGCGGCGAATTGAATATCGAAAACGGCGTCGACGGATTGAAAGTAACCGTTTCCATACTGTTAAGCGGAAAGAATTAAGAGATATTTAAGAAATCGTTAAAGACATTTAAGAATTATATAAGCTAAAATGAACGTGTTAAAATAAAAAAGGAGAATTCCATGCAACGAATTTTATTGAAAACAGAAAACTTGAGCAAAACTTTCTCTAACGGCGGAAGCCAGCAACACGTTCTCAAAAATATCGACTTGGAGCTTTATCAAGGCGATTTTACCGTTATAATGGGCGCGAGCGGCGCAGGCAAATCCACGCTTTTGTACGCGCTATCGGGCATGGATACTCCGTCGCTCGGTAAGATAACTTTCGGCGATAAAGTCATTACCGATCTGTCGCAGGACGGACTTGCCGTATTTCGTCGCGATCGGTGCGGTTTTGTGTTTCAGCAGATATATTTGATCGACGGCATGTCCGTTATGGACAACGTGCTTTCCGCGGGATTGCTTGTAAACAAAAACAAAAAAGAAGTCGTCGCAAGAGCGAAAGAACTGTTTGCGGCTGTCGATATTTCGGAAGATACGCAAAAAAAGTTTCCCGCGCAAATATCGGGCGGCGAAGCGCAGCGCGTGGGTATCGTCCGCGCGCTTATAAACAATCCCGATATTCTTTTTGCCGACGAACCGACGGGCGCGCTCAATTCCAAAACGGGTCTCGACGTTCTCGACACTCTTACGAAATTCAACGAGCAAGGTCAAAGCGTAGTTATGGTAACGCACGACATTAGTTCGGCGCGGCGCGGCAACCGTATTCTGTACTTGAAAGACGGCGTTATTTTGGGCGAGTGCGATTTGGGCAAATACGTTCGCGGCGACACGGCAAGACACGAAAAACTTTCCGCGTTTTTATCTTCTATGGGGTGGTAAAATGAGGAAGCTGTTTTTGATCGTCCGCTCGAATATGCGCAAAGCAAAAGGGCAGACGGCGGCTATTGTCGTACTTATTTTGCTCGCGTCGCTATTGTTCAATCTTTGGCTTATGCTGTCCATGGATTACCGCGCCAACTTTGAAAGACACCACGCCAAACTCAACGCCGAACACGTGACGTTTGTGGCGGAACAAAACGGTGACGGACTAAACGAATTTTTAACTCGACTACTCGACGGCGACAGTCGCGTCGATGAGTACCATCTCGATAACTGCATGTATATGGTGGGCACATTTCCGTACAATGGCGGAATGATGAACGGCGAGTTTGTATTTACCGACAAGAACACCGCTTTGACACGTTCCGTCGGCAGAGCCGAAATCGTCGAAAGCGGGAACTATTCAAGCGGCGTGTATTTGCCTATGCTGTATAAAACGGACGGTTATGCGGTAGGAAAAACTATCGAGATTTCCATAGGAAGCACGCCCGTCGCGTACACGATTTGCGGGTTTTTCAACAGCGTAATGATGGGCTCGCATAATTGCGCTTTAACGCAAATAATACTCACCGAAGATAAGTATGCGGAACTCGAAACAAGCGGACTTGCACCCAAAACAATATTGTGTTCGGTGAGATTAAACGATATTTCCGAAAATCAGGACTATGAAGCGTGGTTGAAGGCGAGTGTTTCCGAACAATTTCCCGACAGCCGTACGGGAAGCAACTGTTACGACATCGTGTTGCAGTCGCGCTATATTGCTCAGATGATCTGCTCTGCGATAATGGCTGCGATGGCTTTCTTGGTTTTGCTAATTGCGGTAGTCGTATTGGTGTCGAATATTGTCAATTACATTCAAGTCAACATGAAAAATCTCGGCGCGCTCAAAGCGGTGGGGTATACTTCCGCACAGCTTATCTGTTCGCTGTTATTGCAATTTTTATCAATTACTTTGGCGGCGGCGATCGTCGGTACGGCGTTGTCGTATTGCGTGTTCCCCGCAATAAACTCAATGATGATCTCGCAAACGGGAATACCGTATGCTATTCGCTTTCTGCCTTTGCCGATGTTGATCTCTCTTTTGGTTTTGGGCGGTACGGTCGCGCTCGCCGTTTGGCTTGCCGCACGCAGGATCAAAAAAATAGAGCCTATACTTGCATTGCGCTCGGGAATACAAACGCACAATTTCAAACGCAATCATGTTCCGCTCGAAAAAACGAAAGCCCCGTTGAACGTCGCGCTCGCGCTTAAAACAACGCTTTCGGGAGTGAAGCATAATATCACCGTTTGCGTAACAATGCTTGTGCTGATGCTTATAGTAGTGTTTTCGGGACTTATGACCGAAAACGTCATCGCCGATATTACGCCGTTTTTGAACTTGATCGTCGGCGAAACGGCGGATAGCGCAATAAATGTGCAATGCGAAGTCGAAAAAGATTTTATCGAGCATTTAAGCAGCGATAACCGTGTCGAAAAGGTTTACTTATACAATTCGTTGAACGTGTCGCACGTAGGCGGCGTCGAACTTATGGCGACGCTCTCGGACGATTTCGAAAACGTAAACAATCAAGCCGTGGTTTTTCAAGGCAGGTTCCCGAAATACGATAACGAAATCGCCATTGCCGCCAAATACGCAAATGAAAAGGACTTGAATATAGGCAATGAAATAGAGATCGTCGCAAACGGCAAAACGGAAAAATATATTATCAGCGGATTTACGCAGATCACGAATAACCTCGGCAGGGATTGCCTTTTTACAAGACGGGGTTACGAGCGGTTAGGCACTCTGCAAAATGCGACATACTATATAAACCTCGCGGAGAGTACGGACGTCGATACTTTCAACGAAGAAATGAAAGAATTGTTTTCGGGCAATATAAACGCGGCAATAAACGTTTTGGCAACGGTGGACGGCGCGGGCAGCGTATATGTCGATCTTATGACGATCATCGTGATAGCAATACTCGTGCTCTCGGTAATTATAATCTGTTTCGTGCTGTATTTGCTCGTGCGGACAATGCTCAATAATAAACTGCGCGATTACGGAATAATGAAGTCGCTCGGCTTTACAACAAAACAACTGATTTTGCAGACCGCGCTTTCGTTTATGCCCGCGATCGTTATTTCGACAGTTGCGGGCTTGATAGCGAGCTTACTGATGATCAATCCGCTCATGTCGTTGTTTTTAAGTTCGATAGGGATCGTTAAGTGCACGTTTGCGCCGCCTATACTGTTTAGCGTTATAGCAGGCGTCGGGCTTGTTTTGTTTGCGTTTGCATTTGCATGTTTGCTCTCGCTTAAAATCAAAAAAATCGCACCGCGCACTTTATTGACTAACGAGTAAAGCCTCTTAATTGCATCGCGACAAAAATAAAAGTACGAACTCGCTTCGACGTGCGTTTGTACTTTTTTAATGGCAGAGAAGTAGTAACCTAAAACGAATTTTCAATGCGGTTTATTGCAGTTTTATAATATGTTTCATTTATTTCGATTCCTACATAGTTACGATTTAACTGTTTTGCCGCTAATAATGTTGATCCACTTCCGCAAAATGGGTCTAAAACGACCTGCCCTTCTAATGTTGTTAGCTCAATTAGCAATTTCATTAGCTCTATCGGTTTTTGTGTTGGATGTAAGCCTTTATCGTTTTTTGATGTTTTAATTTTGATTACATTTGACGCGTTACCAATATATTGTAAGATAGCGTTTTCATTATACGCACCTACATTATATTGAATTAAATTGTCAGCAAGAGTTCCACCAAGTTTATAAGGTTTCATAAACCACAAGATTGGTTCAAAAATTGGTCTTAAATTTCCTAATTTCCATCCACACCATTTTTTAGAATTTTCAATATCATTTCTACGTTCGTATACTATACTTACTCGTTGTGCTCTATGGGCGGCTTGTTCTTTCTCCCAAGCTAGCATATCCTTAAAAATGAAGCCACAATCTTCTAATGCTGAAATGCACCTATGAGCATTACGTCTACCAGCAAAGATGAAAACAGAAGCACCGGGGACTAAAACATCATAGCTTTCTTTTGCCCAAGTTCTACACCAATTATAATATTCTAATGGTATCTTTTTATCTGCTTCTGACCACCCATTAAGGGGTTTACCCCTATGCTTAAAAATTGCCCCTGCCTGTTGTTGAGATGGGCTTGTTCCCATATAGGCTGAATTTGTGTTTGAGTGTAGTACATCCCAATCTTCTATACCAATACCGTAAGGAATATCGCTAAGTAATAAATGCACACTGTTGTTGCCTAATTTTGATATTTCTTTAATGCAATCTCCTAAAATTATACTATTCATTTGATTGCCTCAAAGTAAGAATATATTTTTTTATTACTCGTATTTTTTCATTGATTTTTTTTGACTTTATTAGTTCATTTATAGCTTGTTCTCTTGTATAATTTTTTATCTTTAATATCTCAGATTCCCAATATGATATTTCTACTTCACACCTATTAATAGTTTGTTGTATACAATAGTGCATTAAATCAACAAATTGTTCAGTGGGGATTTTCAATTCTTCACAAATTAACTTTTCTATATCTGCAATGAAACATTTATTTCTGTTAGCAAAACTTAATTCGGGATTATTGGCTATTTTATTAGAAATATTCCATAGAAAAGATAAATTACAGTTGACATCTTCTTTTATTTTGTTAGATAACAAAAAATATAAATGTTCCCAACTCAATAAGCAAACATTAACAGCCAGTGCTTGTGAATATATTTGGCTGGCTGTATTTGGATATTGATTGTAGGGGGAAACTAATACAGCATAGTCATTTTCGTCGCCACGCCAATCGCTCATAGATTTTACTTTGAAATCTTTTTGATTTTTAGCTGTTCTACTTAATCGAAACGCTTTGGCATCTCCTACCAATGAATAATTATGGTATATACTTTCTGCTAACACATCAGCACTATTAGCTCGTTCTGTTAAAACTTTTGATTTTAAGCCTAATTCACTCAAAGACCTACTTAATACAATGTCTGTTGCCTTTGAATATAGTTTTTCTTCTGTTGAATCGTGTTCTATCCTTTCGGGAATAGTGCCGATTTCAGAAAGTATGGAAAGAAAACTGTCAAATGGCAGCTTATTTATATATTCAGTCAATTCAGCAGTCATCTCAAAAAAATTATAATTGTCTTTTTGCGATATTGTTTGAACTTGCACAATAAAATTATCAAATGTACTTTTCACACAACTACTCCTTTGTTTATTAATATCTATTATATCATAAATAGAGCTAATTTTCAACCATATAGTATGGTCAAAAATTAAAAAGCACCCGTTTGACCGCGCAGGTTCAAATTGGGTGCTTGTGGCAGAGGCAGAGGGATTCGAACCCCCGCGCCCTTTCGGACAAACGGTTTTCAAGACCGCCCCGTTATGACCGCTTCGGTATGCCTCCGCGATTGTTATATTATAACCGATTACGGCGGAAATGTAAAGCGTTATTGAGCGGTTGTTTATCAAAGGCTATCGTTTATAGGGTGTTTGAGCGGGGTAGGGCGTTTATCGGTTTTTCGCGGCGAGGTCGGTTTCGAGCTTATTCACGAAGTACGGCGTCCACCACTGCAGGTAGCCCGCGCGGCGCGGGTGGATCGCGTCCTGCATGCACCACGCATAATATTCGTCGCTCACCGCGTTATTGAACTCCTCGTCGTTATAGAGATCTATGACGCTCACGTTATAACCGTCGTACGTCCATTTTTCCGCGATCTTGTTTACCGCATCGACGAGTTTGCCGTACTGCGAACCTTTGGGGTTGGAGCTTTTTCTCGCGCCGTCGTCGCCGAAATATCCGCCCGAATAGAAATACACGGGGCAGTTCCACGTTTCGATTACGTACGCTATAATGAACTCCGCGCCGCCGAGCGTCGTTTTTCTGTCGAACTGTGATTTGTCGAACACGTCGGGTTTCATTTTGCCCCAATACGCAAGCCTGTCGTTCCTCGCATCGTTCGTGGAGATCTGACAAACGAACGCGTCGATTTTTTCGGTTTTGTCGAACACCGTGCTGTTCACGAGCCGACGCGTATACGACTTCGCGCCCGAATCGCCGCTGCCGCCGTCGTCGAACAGCGTCGTACCGCTGACCGCTTCTTTTTTGCATACGCAGCCTGTGAGGGCGGCGAGGTAGTCCGCCATGCTTTCGCCCTCCGACGCCGCGCCGTACGTGACCGACGAGCCGAGCCAATACACGGTTTTGCCGTCGAGCGGGCTGTTTTGTTTTTTCGCGACGTTCTTTACCGCGAACGTATCGGCGTTCGCTTGTTCGGTCGGGACGGTTTCGGACACCGTGTAATCGGGCTTGGAAGGAGCAGTCGGCGAGCCTGTATCGGACTCCGGTTCGTTGCCGCCGCAGCCTGCGAGCATACCGCAAGCGCAAACCGCGAGCAACCCGCCCGCCAGTATTCTTCGGAAATTTCTCATACTCTTTACCTCGTTGATGCGCATTTTCATACATATATCGTAACACCTAAAAATTGTGTTGTCAATAGCAAAATTCGCAGTCAGGCATGCAAAATTCGCAATGCCGAAACTGCGGTGCGAAAAAGACGCCGTGCGGCGTCTTTGCGGTTTTCGTTCTTTGTTTTATTCGGATTTGACGGCGGCGTCTTTGATTTGTTCGTGCTCGGGCATTTCGTCGTACGGAACGAGGTCGTAATGCGTTTTGCCGATATGGTTTTTGACGTTTTGCTTGTTGCCGATATAGCCGTTTGTACGCATATACGCCGACCAACGGTTATGCTCGTATACGGCTGTTTCGCGCGTAGGGTTGCCGTTTTCGTCCGTTTTGAACGCGCCGAGTTTGCGCATGTAGTAGCTGTGCACCGACTCCGCTATCGACGATTTGCGGTAATATTCGTATTTTTCGTACTGCGCGATTTTCTCGAGGCGGTTGGTTTCCGCCGCCCAGCGCATATGACATTCCATACCCGCTTTTTCAAGCTCCGCCTGTTCTATTACGTGCATGGAATATCGCGTGGAAATATTTCCGATAAACTCGATGTCGTAGCCTTCGCCCGATTCGTCGATACCCATAAGCCCGCCGTTGCGGCTCACCGTTTTGTTTTTGAGCGCGCTGTATACGACGGTGTAGATGGGCGGGAACGGTTTGACGGCGGTTATGTTTTTCCGTGCGAAAAGGGTGCGTAGCCGCATAGCCGTTTCGATATTCTGCTCGTCGGTGCCGAGTGTCACGAACGCCGTCGTGACGTCGTCGAGCGCGGAAATATTATCGGCGAACGCCGAACTCGATATATCGACGTTGTTCCGGAAATCTATATTGTAGTACGGTTCGCCGTTTACGCGCTTTTTGTTTTTTGCCCACAGCTCGGGCGCGATCGTCTTTATTTTGTCCTCGCCGTTCGTTTTGTCGAATACGTGCACTGTCAATTCGTAGCCCGGCATTTGGCACAGCCAGCACAGAATTTTAAGAAGCTCGGTACCGTAAGTGCCAAGCCCGACGATCACGGCGTTTATGTGCTTGACACCTTTCTTTTCGATCGCGGTGTCGAAAACGGAATGTTCGTACAGCGTATGCAAAACGAGGTTATGCCGTTCGTTGATCCGCCGAACTTTCATCGCGCCGTTGTCGGCGGCGTCGAGCAGTGCTTCGCTCTCGGCGGTGCTTGCGAACACGAAAAACTGCGTATTGTAATTATTGTACCGCGGCGTTTCGCGGCAACGGTTGATCATGGTGAGGGCTTGACGAATGTTCTCGTCCTCGTTGTTGCCGATAAAGAACAGTTTGCGGTTTATGCGCGCGCGTTTCAAACTGAGTTCGGTAATGTCCTTTTTCAGACAGATCGCGCCTAACCGTTTCGCCTCGGCGACAAGCTCGAAGATCGCCTCGTCGTCTTTTTCAAACACGTCGGTAAATACCACTTGGCGGCGGCGTTTGCCGCGCTCGGACAGAATGTCGCGGGCGAGCTCGATAG
This sequence comes from uncultured Christensenellaceae bacterium, assembly GCA_910586925.1. Taxonomy (GTDB): domain Bacteria; phylum Bacillota; class Clostridia; order Christensenellales; family Pumilibacteraceae; genus Anaerocaecibacter. Next base: position 53,870 of record CAJUKG010000008.1, read on the forward strand.
AACCCTCGTTTAGTTCGGAGAGAATGTAAACGTCGGAAAACGGGTGCAGTTTGTATTTGAGCATGGCGATGGATTCGCGGAAAAACGAGAGGATAAACCCGAACGTGAGAACGGGCGCGACGACGTGCAGTACGCTCGCAATCACCGTGTACGCCGTTCCGATCCCGCCGAAGCCTGCGGTCGCCGTTTCCGCTTTGTCGAAACTGCCGTTGAGAAAAAATATCTGCATGGTGTCGAGCACCGACAGCAGCAGCGATTTGATGCCTGCCGCGAAGCCGCTCGACGCGGAAATGTTGAGTTCTATCGGGAAAAACACGATCACTGCGGCGACGAAAAAACCGATCAGAAACACGTGGAACGGAGTGATCGAGGGACGGTGTTTTTCGGATTCGCGTTGTTTTCGCGACGCTTTATGCACCGCCGCGCCGATTGCAATCGCGGCTGCGACGGCGACGGCGGCAAGGCACATACATACTATAAATGTTGTCGTCATAACATTTTCTCCGTTTGCGGGATTGGAGCGGTAAATTACCGTGCGGCTATATTGTACCACGAACGGCGCGGATTTGCAAGTATAATAATGTAAAGCGCGCACATTCGACGGAAAAGGCGGTGGCGGGCGCGTCGCGCACGCGAAAATACTTGCCAAAGCGCGGGCGGGTGTGGTATAATCGAAGCATGAGAGCAGTGGTATCGGTCATAGGAAAAGACAGGACGGGCATTATCGCCGCTGTCGCGGGTGCGCTTGCCGAGCGCAATATAAATATAGAAGATATTTCGCAAACGATCATGCAGAAAAATTTCGTCATGATCATGCTCGTCGATACGTCCGCTTCCGAAATCGGCATCGACGCGCTCGACGCGGAACTTAAGTCGGCGGTGAGCGATTTGGGGGTCGTCGTGCACGTACAGCACGAGGCTCTTTTCGACGCCATGCACAGAGTGTGACGGGTCATAAAGGATAATTATGTTTACCGAAAGCGAAATACTCGAAACCATAGACATGCTCGACAACCGTCATCTCGACGTACGTACCGTCACGCTGTCGCTGTCGCTGCTCGACTGTATCGACGGGAACGCCGACAAGTGCGCGAAAAAAGTATACGAGAAGATCACGCGTGTGTGTGCGCGGCTCGTGCCGGTGTGCGACGGGCTTGCAAAGCGATACGGCGTTAAAATCGTCAATAAGCGGATCGCGGTGACGCCGATCTCCATGATCGGCGCGGCGAGCGGCGGGTATATAAAACTCGCGCACGCTCTCGATCGCGCGGGGAAGGAGCTTGGCGTGGACTTCGTCGGCGGGTACTCCGCACTCGTTCAGAAGCGGGCGACGTCGCAGGAAAACGCGTTTCTCCGAACTATCCCGCAGGCACTTTCCGAAACGGATATAGTCTGTTCGTCGGTGAACGTCGCCTCGAGCAAAACGGGTATAAACCTCGACGCCGTGGGCATGATGGGGCGTATCGTCAAAGAACTTGCGTACGCGACGCGCGACGACAATTCTTTCGGTTGCGGCAAGCTCGTCGTGTTTTGCAACGCGGTCGACGACAATCCGTTCATGGCGGGCGCGTTCACGGGGCTTGCGGAAGGCGAGTGCTCGGTCAACGTCGGCGTGTCCGGTCCCGGCGTCGTCGAGTACGAGATCAAAAAGCACCCCGATTACGACATAACTCAAATTTGCGAACTTATCAAACGCACGGCGTTCAAGATAACGCGGCTGGGTGCGCTGATCGGCGCGGAAGCGGCGAAAGAGCTTGATCTCGCGCCGGGCATAGTCGATCTGTCGCTCGCCCCCACTCCCGCGGTAGGCGATTCGGTCGCGCGCATACTCGAGAGTATAGGACTGTCGCAGGTGGGCAGTCTCGGCACGACGGCGTGTCTCGCGCTTTTGAACGACGCGGTCAAGAAAGGCGGCGTCATGGCGGCGAGCCGCGTGGGCGGACTTTCGGGCGCGTTCATACCCGTATCGGAGGACGCGGGCATGATAAAAGCGGTGCGCGACGGCGCGCTCAATATAGAAAAGCTGGAAGCGATGACGGCGGTGTGCTCGGTGGGGCTTGATATGATAGCCGTGCCCGGCGACACGACCGAAGCGCAGATCTCGGCGATGATTGCCGACGAGTGCGCCATCGGCATGATAAACAACAAGACGACCGCCGTGCGCGTCATACCCGTTTACGGCAAGAAAGTGGGCGACGAAGTGGATTTCGGCGGACTGTTCGGCACCGCGCCGATCATGCCCGTAAACGGCGGCGATCCCGCAAAGTTCGTAAATCGGGGCGGAGTAATCCCCGCGCCCATACACGCGAACAAGAATTAACGGTCAAACTCTCGGAGCATAGCTCGCCGCCGCGCAGCGTGCCGCCGAACACTATAATTTCAAGGAGTTACAGGATATGAAACGAAACGAAGTGGAAAACAAGTATAAATGGGATCTGTCCGCAATGGTGGAGAGCGACGAAAAGTTCGAAGAACTGTTCGCGAAAGTGGAAGCCGCGCTCCCCGTGCTCGAAGGGTATAAAGGCAAGCTCGGCAATCGCGACGACGCGCTCGCCGCATTCGAGCTTGACGCCGAAACCTCGCGCATTTTCGAGCTTTTATATATCTATTCGCACATGTTCCGCGACGAGGACGCAAATAACGACCGCGCGGTGGGGCTTGCGTCGCGCACCGACGGATTGAGCGGCAAGTATGCCGCCGCGGTGTCGTACATGAGCAGCGAACTCGGTTCGCTCGACGAAGCGGTGCTCGACGGATATATAGCCGACCCCGCGTTCGCCGATTACGACTTCATGCTCAAGGAGATCACGCGCAACAAAGCGCATATCCTTTCGGACAAGGAAGAACGGCTTCTCGCAATGAGTGCGCAGGCACTTCGCACTACGTACAACGTCGCGCATATGCTGTTCGACGTGGACTTAAAGTTCAAGCCCGTCAAAGTGCGCGGCGAGAAGGTGGAGATCAACAACGGTACTTACGGCATGCTGCTTGCCGATCCCGACCGCAAAGTGCGCAAGACGGCGTTTAACAATCTCTACGATGGGTATATCGCGCATATCAATACCATTACCGCGAACTATGCGGGCAACGTCAAGGCGGATAACTTCGGCGCGGCGGCACGCGGATACGCGGATTGCTTGGAGCAGTCGCTTTTCGGCGACGGCGTGCCGACGGCGGTTTATACAAATCTCATTTCGTCTGTCAATGCCAATCTCGAGCCGTTGCACAGATATATCGCGTTGCGCAAAAAATTGCTCGGAGTCAAGGAACAGCACATGTACGACCTGTACGTGCCTATCGTCGAGGACGCCGAGATGAAACTTAAATACGAAGAAGCGTGCGAGGTGGTCAAGTCCGCCATGGCACCGCTCGGCAAAGACTATCGCGAATTGCTCGTTCGCGCCATGACGGAAGGCTGGATAGACGTCATGCCGAGCGACGGCAAGCGCGGCGGCGCATACAGCTGGTCGTCGTACACCGCGCACCCGTACGTGCTGCTCAATTACGCGCCGACGACGGAAGATATTTTCACGCTCGCGCACGAACTCGGGCATTGCATGCATTCTTACTATTCGCAGAATAATCAGCCGTTCAGCAAATGGGATTATCGGATTTTCGTCGCAGAAGTCGCGTCCATTTGCAACGAAACGCTGCTCGACGACTACCTCATGAAAAACGTCAAGGATACGAACGTCAAGAAGTATCTGTTGAGCTTGCGGCTCAATCGTTTCAGAACGACGGTGTTCCGTCAGGCTATGTTCGCCGAGTTCGAGTACAACGCGCACAAAATGGATCTCGAAGGCAAGCCGCTCACCGTGAACAGTCTGTCCGAAATGTATTACGAACTGAACAAAAAATATTACGGCGACGCGGTGGTGTCCGACGATAAGATCGCCTACGAATGGGCGCGCATACCGCATTTCTATAACGCGTTCTACGTGTATAAATATTCGACGGGCATGACCGCCGCGACGAGTATCGCGCACAACATTTTGCAAAAACCGGGTTACGTCGACGTGTACAAAGACAAGTTCCTCAAAGCGGGCGGACACAAACTGCCTTACGACATACTGTGCGACGCGCAGATCGACCTCGCGACGAGCAAGCCGTACGACGATTCGTTCGCGTTCTTCGCCGCCGCGCTCGACGAGCTTGAGAAGTTGAGTTGATGCGCAGACTGCGATTGGCGATCGCGGCGGTTTTCGCGCTGATCGCGGCGACCGTGCTCGTCGGCTGTACCGCGTCGGTCGCGGTGTACGACTACACCGAGAACGGCGTGCGGTATACCGAGTACGAGATCGCGCTCGACGGCGAGGCGGTGACCGCGCTCGAAAGCACTGCGGGATCGGACGCCGACGGCAATAAGTACACCGTCGAGCAGTATTTGTACAGGCTGTTCACCGATTACGGCTATTCGCTTGTGAGCGCGAAGCGCGCCGACGGCGGGTATACCGTCGTGTTCCGCAAAGCTACGGAAGGCGAGCCGGAACTGTTCGCGTACGGCACAAGCCCGAAGTTCGTCGCGACGAGCAAAGCGAATCCGTTCATACGCACGTATACCGCTGTGTCGCCAAGCCCGTTCAACGGACTGCGCGCGGCGTACGAGTCGATACCCGCCGAACGGTCGGCGACAATGCTCGAGCGGATCAAAAACGGGCTTATCGCCCGCAACGAATACGGCGACAAAACGGAAGTATTCCCGTCCATAGAAACGGCTTTCCCGTATACGGCGGGCGCGAACAAAGACGGACTGCTGTTGAAATACAGGCGTGTCGGGTCGGAGCGCACGGCGTCGAGCGGCACGGCGACGCCTATCGGAAACCGCAACGTAATGTACGAGTTCGCGCGGTACTTCGACACCGTCGATACCGATATAACGCTCGAGTATAAACGCCCCGTTCCGTACGGATGGTATCTGGTCGCGATTGCGGCGGGCGGCGGTATTTTCGCGGCGGTGTTCGCGGTGCTTCGCAGGAAGAACGGCGGCAGATCTGCGGGTGCGGACGATGCCGAAAGCCCTCAAACCGTCGAGGCTTCGGCGAGTATAGAGAATGTGACGGGTGTGGACGACCACGAAAATTCGGCGGTCGCGGAAGAAAAATCGAAAGGCGAAACGCCCGAACAACAAGGAGATGAAGATAATGCCCAAACGGAACGACCGTGAGGAATTTATAAAGAACCACCCGCATGTGGTGGCGCGCGAAACGCCCAACAGCTACGAGGCGGAGTGCGCATTGCTCGGCGGCATAATGATCGACGGACGGACGGCGGCGGATCTGTTGCCGCAGCTTTCCGCAGACGATTTCTATACGCCGTCGCATAAGTATATAGTCGAAGGGATACGCGACCTGTTCACCGCGGCACAGCCTATCGACCTCGTAACGGTTTCGGGTCAGCTCGAGAACCGCGGCACGCTCGCGCTTTGCGGTGGCGTGGAGTATCTCGCAAAACTGATACAGGACGTTCCGACGGTGGCGAATGCGGCGTACTATTTCGGCATGGTCAAAAAGCATACGCGGCTGCGCGAGATGATACGCATCGCGCGGCAAATGGCGGACGAGGCGTACGCGCTCGACCCCGACGACAGCGCGATGTCGAGAGCGGAAGCGGCTCTTTACGGGCTTGCGGAATCGAACAGACGCGGCAAGCCCGAAAAACTCGGCGGGTTCGTTCAGGAAGTGCTCGCCGATCTTCGCGACCGCTCGACGCTCACCTCGGCGTACCGTGGCGTGCCGACCGGCTTTACAAAGCTCGACATGGTGCTCGGCGGCGGATTCCAGAACAGCGATTTGATAATCCTCGCGGCGCGACCCGGTCAAGGCAAAACGAGTTTCGCCATGAACTGCGCGGTCAATGCGGCGCGGAGAAAACGTCCCGATACGGGCAAGCCGTACGTGGTGGCGGTGTTCTCGCTCGAAATGAGCGCGACTCAGCTCGCAAAGCGTATACTGTGCTCGGTGGGCGAATACGACATGTCGCGCGCCAACCGCGCGGTGGTGGACGAGAACGATTGGGACAGGCTGTACGCGGCGCGCAACGAACTCGCGCCGACCGAGCTGTACGTCGATCAGTCGGGAGATATAACGCCGGCGGAAGTGCTGTCGAAGTGCAGAGCGTTGAAGCATACCGTCGGGCTTGACTTTATAATGATAGACTATTTGCAGTTAATGCAGAGCGGCAAGCACCTCGACAATTTCGTGCGCGAGATCGCGGAAATAACACGCGCGCTCAAGCTCGCCGCGAAAGAACTCGACGTGCCGATACTGTTGCTTTCGCAGATGTCGCGAAGCATCGAGCAACGAAAGGGCAACGACAAGGAATCGCGGCTTTCCGACCTTCGCGACTCGGGCGCGATCGAGCAGGACGCGGATATAGTTCTGTTCATAGACAGGAAAGATACGGAGGGCGGCGATAAACAGTCGCGCCCCGCACAGCAGGAAGTGTACTTGAACGTGGCAAAGCACAGGAACGGCGAAACGGGCAATATCAAACTCATATGGAATCCCGCGACCACGACGTTCAAAGACCCCGACGCGAACAGCCGTCCCGAACCCCCGCCCGCAGGTTACGGCGGCAGAGATATAGGTTTTGAAACGTCCGCACCGCCCCCGCCCGACGATATGGCGAGCGGCGTGGAAAGTTTCGTGGAGTTCGAGGAACAAGACCTTCCGGACGACGGCGGACAGTCGGCGCAGGGCGGAGTGAATGCCGTGGACAGCGGGCTTATCGACGACGATAATTAAAAATTACGGATAACCCGAATATAAACGCGACGAGAGAAATCCCGTCGCTTTTTGTTTGCGCCGTGCTAAAAGACAAAAAATCCGAAAAACATGTAAAAAGGATTGACAAACGCCGCGCAATATAGTATAATTATCAAGCCTGTAAAAAGTGCGTATATCGGATTAAAGACGCTTATACTTGGCAAAATAAATCAGAAAAGAATATGCTGTTATGGCTCAGTAGGTAGAGCACCACCTTGGTAAGGTGGAGGTCCCGGGTTCGAATCCCGGTAACAGCTCCAAAAGGCATATTAGGGCGCATCTTGCGCCCTTTTTATGTGCCGTGCGCTCGGGTCAGTGGCAGTTCTACACTCCCGTCGCGCTCGTACTTAAAAGTGCCCGATCTGCAACCCTTCTTTGCCTTTTGAACGAGTAGTATTTTCGTCTTATAAAGACAAGACATAGTCCGTTTTCACCCGAACGGGCTTTTTATTATGGGTTTATGTCGTTAATGTACTTGCGGAAATACCGTGATCGTGCTATAATATAAGCGGAAAAACTTGCTTGCGAGCATAAACGGCAATAAGGAGTGGACATAATGGCAAGACCGAGGACAAAAGAGGATTTAATATCCGAAAGCGAGAAAAGCTATAAAAATCTTTGCGATTTCATTTCCGCACTGACGGAAAAAGAACTCGGCACCGAATTCGATTTTTCCAGTCTTAACAAGAGCGAAGCGCATTGGAAACGCGATAAAAATTTGCGCGATGTCTTAATGCACTTATACGAGTGGCAAATGTTGATGCTGCGATGGGTGTCGGAAAACGAGCAGGGCAGGCAAAGACAGTTTTTACGCGACGGGTATTCGTGGGCGAACTATGGCGAAATGAATATGCTTTTTTTCCAAAGCGCGCAGGACGTGCCGCTCGAAAAAGCGCGGGAACTATTGTCGCAATCGCATAGCGAAATAACGGCGTTGATGCAAAAGTACGATACGAAGCAGTTGTTCGAAAAGAATGTATTTGCTTGGGTAGGCGGCAGTACGTTGGGACAGTATTTCATTTCCACGACGATAGCGCACTACGAATGGGCATTGAAAAAATTAAAGGCGCACAGGAAAATCGTCGCCGCTTTATAAACGGATTTCTGCCAGCAAATGCGAACGTAATGAGCGAACTTACGACGCTGAAAAATATAGATTATGACGATTAGCTCGTGCAAACTATCCCGCGATACCGACCGGGAAAGTATCGGACGATATTATTATGCGAAATAAAGATATTCATGTCATGCCGCGGTCGGCTTTACAAACGCGAGCGAATCACATATAATAAAAGAAAGCATATACGGCGCAGAGGGCAATTATGGTCAAATATCAAGAATCCGAAGAAATGTATCTCGAAACGATACTGTTGCTCAAACAAAAGAGTGCGAACGTTCACGCGATAAACGTAGCGGAAGAACTCGGTTATTCCAAGCCTTCGGTATCGCGCGGAATGGGATTGCTCGTAAATAAAGGGTATATCACGATAGGGCAGGGCGGCGAAATCAACTTTACGCCGCAAGGCAAGGCGAAAGCCGAAAGCATTTACGAACGCCATACCGTTATAACGAAATTGCTCGAATATGCGGGCGCAAGCCGAGAAACAGCCGAGGAAAACGCGTGCCGTATAGAACACGTGATTACGGAAGAATTGTTCGACGTGCTGAAAAATTTTGCAAAAACAGTTAGCAGCCGCTAACTTTTGCTTGACATAAAAGTTATCGTCGTTTATAATATAAAGCGAAGCATCAAAAGTGTTTCGCAATTTTTTTGTCTGCGAGTTAGCAACGGCTTACTCATCGCGGATGAAAGAACAAAATTTTTTACGTTGCGGTTAGTCACGGCTAACTGCTTGTATGGAGAAAGGGTATCGGCTATGGGCAAAGAACTTGCGGCATGGGAGAAGGAGAAGAAACTCATTCCCGTAATGATAAAAAAATACTGTCGCGGCAAGCATAAAGCGGAGCGAAAAGCGCAGGACGTCAAGCGCGGCGAAGTGTGTTCGGAGTGCAGGGAACTTACGGAGTACGCATTGTTCAGACTTGAGAAATGTCCGTTCAAAGCGGATAAGAAGTTTTGCTCGTTTTGCAAGATACATTGCTATAAGCCCGAAATGCGGGAGCGGATAAAAGCGGTGATGAAGTACAGCGGTCCGCGCATGTTGCCGTCGCACCCGATATTCGCAATAAGTCACGTTGTGCAAATGATAAAGTACAAAAAATCGTTAAAGAAACGGGAGACGGAAAGCCGTGATAGATAAAGAGTTATTCAAACTGATCGGCAAGAACAAAAAGTACATATTTATCGCCGTCGCTTTGCAGGTGTCGGGACTTCTCGCAAACGTCGGGATAACCGCGAGCATTTGTTGGGCGATCTATCTTGTTATCGCAAAAGCCGAACTTATTATGTTCGTATATCCCGCCGTATGCGCGGTTGCGGGCATTGCCGTTCGTTACGCCATGACTCGGCTTACGGGCGATATTAAAGACGTGCTCGGGCGGAAAGTCAAAAAAGACTTGCGCGAACGCACTTACGGTAAAATAGTCAAACTCGGCGTAAAGAGTACGGACGGAATGAGTATGTCGGGGCTTACGCAGGTAAGCATGGAAGGCGTGGAACAGCTCGACCTGTATTATTCGAGTTATTTGCCGCAGTTCTTTTTCGCTATGCTTGCGCCTGTAATTCTCTTTGCTATCTGCGTATGGATAGATTGGCGCACCGCGCTCGTTCTCTTGGCTTGCGTGCCGCTTATTCCCGTGTCGATAATAGCGGTGAGCAAGTACGCAAAAAAGATATTCGCGAAGTATTGGGGCAAGTACACCTCGATGGGCGATAAGTTTCTCGACAGCGTGCAAGGCTTAAAGGAATTGAAGATATTCAAAGCGGACAAAGCGCAACACGGCAAGATGAACGAGAGCGCGGAGGAGTTCCGCAAAATAACGATGAAAGTTCTCGTAATGCAGCTTGCGAGCACGACTATTATGGACTTGGTCGCATACGGCGGTGCGGGCGCAGGTATAGCGGTCGCTATTTGCGGCGCGGCGTTTTGGGGGTTAAATCCCATATACGCGCTGTTCCTCTGCCTTGTGGCGGTAGAGTTCTTCTTGCCGCTTCGCGCGTTCGGCTCGGCGTTCCATGTCGCGATGAACGGCGCGAGCGCGGGTAAAAAAATAATATCGCTATTAAATACGCCCGATCCCGTTTGGGGGACGCAAAGCGTCGGCGGAAAGACTATCGAACTGAACGGCGTCACTTTCTCTTACGACGGCACGCGCGACGTGCTTAAAAACGTGTCTTTCGTATTCCACGAAACGGGAATGACGGCGATAGTCGGCGAAAGCGGTTGCGGCAAATCCACTGTAGTCAATATGCTTGTCGGGGCGTTCAGACCGAAAAGCGGAAGCGTCACGGTGGGCGGAAAGCCGCTCGAGAGTCTTTCGCGCGACAGTTACTATTCGCACTTGGCGGTCGTCGGTTACAACACTTATATCTTTAATCAGACCGTCAGAGAAAACTTTTTACTTGCAAACAAAAACGCGACCGACGGGCAGATCTACGCCGCACTCGAAAAAGTAAATCTTTCGGAGTTCATAAAGGATAACGGCGGACTCGATAAAGTGATCGCCGAGGACGCGAACAATATTTCGGGCGGGCAAAAACAGCGGCTTGCGCTTGCCGTCAACCTCGTCGCCGACAAAGATATTTACGTTTTCGACGAAGCGACGAGCAATATCGACGTCGAGAGCGAAACGATAATTATGAAAAATATCAAGGCATTGTCCGCGAATAAGAGCGTGATCGTTATTTCTCACAGACTTGCGAACGTGGTTCCCGCCGACAATATCTATTTCATGGAAAACGGCGAAGTAAAAGAGAGCGGCGAACATTCGGTACTGATGAGCGGAAAGCAAGGCTACGAAAAGTTATTTACGGCGCAGAAAGAATTAGAGGAGGGCTACGCATTATGAAAGAGCAAAAGCGGAAGCTGCGCAGAAGCGGCGCGAAGATAATGGCAAGCCTCATACTCTTACTCGGCTCGCTTGCATACATAATGATACTCGCCGTCGTAAACGGCAGTATCGGGTTTATCTGCGCTATGGGCGTTACGGTGTTCGGCGCGGTCGGTGTTGCGAAAGCACTCGGCGAAGCGGTGGCAATGTCTTACGGACTTATAATCGGGCTTGCCGTCGGTTGCGGCGTATTGCGCGGATTATTGCGCTACTTGGAACAGTACAGCAACCACTTTATAGCGTTCAAACTGTTGGCGGTTCTGCGCGATAAGATATTCTGCGCGCTTCGCATATTGTGTCCCGCAAAACTCGAAAGCAAGCAAAAAGGCAGTATAATTGCCATGATAACGAGCGATATAGAAACGCTCGAAGTGTTCTATGCGCATACCGTTTCGCCCATTTGCATTGCGGTCATCGTATCGACGGCGGTGTTCCTGTTTGTCGGGTTTGTATCGTCGTGGTATCTCGCGCTTGTTGCCGTTGTCGGATATTTTATGATAGGGATCGTCGTGCCTATGATATCTTCGGGCAGGCTCAAAGCGAGCGGCGTTAAATACCGCGCGGAGTTTGCGTCGTTCAACGCATATTTTCTCGACAGTATAAAAGGCATTAAAGACATCGTGCTGAACAACGCGGGGTATGAGCGCGAAACCGAAGTCGATCGCAGGTCGGAACTGCTCTTGAAAGAAACGAAAAAAATGAAACACAACACAACGCGAGCGGCGGCGGCAACCGAGCTTACCGTGTCGCTGTTCATTATAGCGACGCTCGCAGTCGGTATCGTGCTCGTGCATTTCGATATGCTTTCTATCGGCAAAATGATTATCGGCGTGGTCGCGGTGTTCGGCAGCTTCGGTCCCGTGATAGCGATTTCGGCTCTGCCGGGAAATCTAACGCAGACTTTTGCGAGCGGCGACAGAGTACTGAACTTGCTTGCCGAAAAGCCTGCCGTTACCGAAGTTAAAAACGGCGCGGACATTGATTACGAAAACTTAAACGTAAGCGATTTGTCGTTCGGTTACGACGGACAAACGCAGGTATTGAGCGATATTAAGATGCACGCCGAAAAGGGCGAGATCATCGGTATCGCGGGCGAGAGCGGTTGCGGTAAGTCCACGTTCTTGAAACTGCTTCTGCGGTTTTGGCAGAAGAACGGCGGCGAGATAGCGTACAACGGTATCGACATTGACAGAGTAAATACGGAGAGCCTTTTGGATAACGTAACAATGGTAAGTCAGACTACGTACCTGTTCGACGAAACGATAGAGGACAATTTGCGCATCGCAAAGCCGAATGCGACGCAGGAGGAACTCGAAACCGCTTGCCGCCTTGCGTCGGTACACGACTTTATAATGACGCTCCCGAACGGCTATAAAACGCAGGTCGGCGCACTCGGAGATAATCTTTCGGCAGGCGAAAAACAGCGCATAGGCTTGGCGCGTGCGTTCTTAAAAGGCAGCGAGCTCATACTTTTGGACGAGCCGACGAGCAACGTGGACAGTATCAACGAGGGCATAATCTTAAAAGCACTGAAAGAGCAAAAGAGAAAAAAGAGCATAATTTTGGTGTCGCACCGCGAATCTACAATGGCTATAGCCGACAGGATCTACAGAGTGGAAAACGGAGCAATGACGGAGGTGAAAGCATGACGGACGATAGGAGAGAGATCGCCGTTGCCGAGCTTATAGCGAATGCCGAAGAAGAACAAAGTCGGGCGCGCGAACAGGCGGCGGGATCGTCGGCGCGGTCGGGCAAACGCGAAAAGATATTCGGAAAGTACAAGATAAAGGATATAGTTTTTCTTGCGATAATAACGGCGTGCACGCTCGTTACGGGCGCGGTCATGCCGCTGCTTGTGAATGTACCGCTGTTCGGAATTATTCAGCTCGGACTCGGGTTGCAGTTTTCGTTGTTCCCCGTGATCGGTATGATGAAGGTCAGAAAGCCGTTCGCGCTTTTGTTGCAATCGGTGTTTATCTCGATATTCCTTGTGTTCATGTTTCCGCCCATGGTGCTGATCGTCGTTTGTGCGCTTGTAGCCGAAGCGTTGACTTTACTTATTTTCAGAGGCTACAAAAACGATCGGGCGTGCGTGTTCGCTGGCACGCTGTATATGCCGCTGACCATTCCGCTTTTGTATATGTACTACAACCTGTTCTACACCGTAAGCGGCGAAGAACAGGCGGCGGTGTCGATGTTTTTGGGCGGCGGCAACGTAGGACTTATAATAGGAATTACCGTCGCCGTAATAGCGGTGTGTTTTGCGGGGTCGCTTATCGGCATGGTTATTGCTCGGGAATTAAAAAAGGCGGGGAAGCTGAAATAATGGCGTTTTTCCGTTACAAAAGCAATTTATATCCGCTCGTTGCCGTGGCGTCGGCACTGCTTATAATGGTGTTCGGGCTGGTCATGGCGCGTACTGTCGCATGCTCGTATTTTTTGCTCGGCGCGTTTGTGTGGCTGTTCATATTCGGTTGCCGAAAGCAATGCTTGAAAGTTTTGCCCGCGTATATCGTCGTCGGGGGAATATTTACGCTCGTCGCATATTATGCCGCGGGACGGAACGCGGACGCCGCGCTCGCAATGGCTAACCGCTTCGGCTCGGTGTTTCTCGCGCTCGTTCCGGGAATGAGCATCGACGCTGTTGCGATGACGAGAAATCTTTCTCAACTGCATATGCCGCGTTCGGTCACGCTCGGCATGCTTATTACAATGTCGTTCGTTCCCGTGCTGCGTGCGGAGATAAAGCGCGTGCGCGAGGCGATGAAAACGAGGGGCGCGGGCAGTATCTTAAATCCCAAAATCTTTTACCGTGCGTTCTTGATCCCGCTCGTCACCCGTCTTGCGGAAATTTCGGATACGCTCGCGCTTTCGATAGAAACGCGCGGATTCACCCTCGGCAAATCGAAATACACGGTATATAAAAAAGAAAGCATAAACGTATTCGATATATTATATCTTTTCGGACTTGTGGCGGGAGTAGTGCTTGCATGTGTGCTTTGAAAGCAATAGAATTAAAAAAGGTAAGTTTCAGTTACGACGGTTTTTCCGATCGGGTATTAAAGGACGTGGACTTTTCGGTAGAGTACGGCGAGGTCGCATTGCTTTCGGGATTTTCGGGCGAGGGCAAAAGCACGCTGTTATCCATTGTGTCGGGCATTATTCCCAACATTATATCGGGCAAGATCACGGGCGAAGTTCTTGTGGACGGTAAGTCGATCGCAGGACAAAAGCTGTCGCAAACCTGCCGAAAAACGGGCGTTGTGTTGCAGAACGCCGACAGTCAGATAATCCACAAAACCGCAGACGACGAGATCGCTTTCGGGTGCGAAAACTTCGCTATCCCGTCGGACAGGATAGGTGCGCAGATAGACCGCGTGTGCACGATCATGGGAATTGATAAAACGGCGCGGACGCGCACAATGTCGGGCGGACAAAAACAACGGCTTATTACGGCGTCGACGCTTGCGACGGGACAGAAAATACTCATACTCGACGAGCCGCTCGCAAACCTCGACATAGACGGCGCAACCGAACTTATGCTTACACTTCGCGCGCTTGCGGGCGCGGGGTATGCGGTTTTGGTGGTGGAACACAGGCTGGATATGGTGTTGCCGTTTGTGGACAGCGTTTGGAATATCCGCGCGGGCGAAGTGACGAAAGTGGAAAATAAGCGGGAGTATTTGCTTTCGCAGTCGGTCACTATAGCGGACAGTTCGGCAAGCCGCGAAAAAGACAAAGTGCTGTTCTCGTTAAAAAACGTCGCTTTTTCTGTCAAGAAAAAAGAGATACTCAAAGACATTAACTTCGATATATACGCGGGCGAACGGCTGTTGCTTCTCGGCGAAAACGGTTGCGGCAAAACGACGCTTTTGCGGCTTATCGCAAGGCTGTATAAGCCGACGAAAGGAAGCATAGAGCAAACTCTCGATCGGAAATTCGGCAAGCGTAAAAAGAGCAAGAAATGGTTTAAGAACGTGGGTATCGTTTATCAAAATCCGAGCTATCAACTGTTTATGCCGACTGTCGAGCAGGAAATAGCGTTCAATGCCGCAAGCAAAGAATACGCCGAGGAAATGCTGAAACTGTTCGATTTGGAACACTTGAGAAAGCGTCACCCGCAGTCGCTTTCGGAAGGTCAAAAGCGCAGGGTATCCATTGCGGCGGTTGCCGCGGGCGATCCGAAAGTGTTGCTTTTGGACGAACCGACGGTGGGACAGGACTACAAAGGCTTGTGCGAGCTTGTAAAGATACTCGACGAGCTTCACGACAAAAGCGGGAACACTATGATCGCGATCACCCACGATATGCGTTGCGCCGAAGCGTTATGCGACAGAGCGGTTCTGATCGCCGACGGGGTCGTAAAAGAACAGGGTGGGAAAGAACTCGCGCGCAAATACTTTTTCGATCGGACGGACAACGCGGAGGCGAAGTAGAAAATATCATTGCGCGCCGCGAGCTTTGTTCTTTTCGAGTTCGGACGAAAACGGCAAGAAGCACGTTTTCGCGTGCTTGTAGCTCGGCGCATAAAAAACAAATACGCATTGCCGTTCTTTTAATTATTGACAAACGCCGCCAAACAGTGTATAATAAAGCAATCCTACGGAGGTGGCGCATGAATAAAACCGAAAAAATACGGCTGATATATTCTGTTTTCCTCGGCGTGTTCTGCACTGCCGTCGGTATTGCGATCATTTGCGTTGCCGCGGATATTTACTATTCGGGCGCGGAAACGGGGGTGTACTACACTCGCGAAATAGCGGCGGATAGAATTTTGAAGCTGACTATTCCGTGCGTGCTTCTGATCGTCGCAATAATAATCGGCGCGACGTTCCCGCTCGTCATGTCGCGCGTCAGACCCAAAGCGGAGGACGGCGTGAAGCGGCTCGTTTCGCGCATGCCGACAGACGGCTCGGGCGAAGCGTACGAAACGGCGGCGAGAGAATACGACAAGGCAAAAAAAGTTCGGTTCTTCGTATGGCTCGGCGCAATGGCACTCGTGCTCGCGGCAGCGATCGTAATGCTGTGGTATCTCGTCGACACGTCGCATTTTTCGCTCGACTCGACGGCGAGCATGCTCGCACTCGTAAAAGTCGTAATGCCCGTGACGGCGGCGGCACTTGTCGTGCTCGCGGCGGCGGCGGTAGTGAACGGGATTTTCGCCAAGAAACAGCTCGCCGCGCTCAAATCGCTGATCAAAAACGGAAACGGAAAGCAACGCGGCAATATCGAGCCGCAGCTTCTCGCGGCGATAAAAAGTTTCGCGAACAGCAATATAACGGTATGGGTAGTGCGCGGCATAGTGTTCGCTATAGCCGTCGTGTTTATAATTCTCGGCGTGCTCAACGGCGGCGCGACCGACGTGCTTGTAAAAGCGATAAATATTTGCACCGAGTGCATAGGGTTGGGGTGATATTATGATTATAGCGATTATAGTAGTATCCGTAATAGCCGCGCTCGGGCTTGTAATGTTCTTTGTTGCGAAATACTTGAATTGGCGTCGCGGCGGAGTGGACGGCGTGCCGCGAAAACCGTCGTGGCAGGGCGTCAAAACGTGGTTTGTCACGCACGCGCCGAGCAAGCGGCGACTGATACAGGTGTACGCAATGCTGCTCTACAATGCGAACATCAAGGGCTACATATCGGGCGAGATATACACGAGCAGTACGACAAAATACATGTGCGTGCCCGGGCTTAACTGTTACTCGTGTCCGGGTGCGGTGGGCGCGTGCCCGCTCGGCGCGTTGCAAAACGCGCTCGCATCGAGCAATACCCGCGCGCCGTATTACATGCTCGGCATAATCGCGCTGTTCGGTCTGATCTGCGCGAGAACGGTTTGCGGATTTCTGTGCCCCGTCGGCATGTGCCAGGAATTGCTGTACAAGATACGCACGCCCAAACTCAAAAAGAGCCGCGTGACCCGCGTGCTGTCGTACTTCAAGTACGTGATACTCGCGTTGACTATCGCGCTCCCGATAATATATGCCGGCTTGCAGCTTCCGCTCCCGCCGTTTTGTAAATACGTTTGTCCCGCGGGCACTTTCGAAGGCGCGATATTGCTGCTCGTCAATCCCGCGAACGAAGGGTACTTCGTTCAGCTCGGCGGGCAGTTCACTTGGAAGTTCGCATTGCTTATAGCGTTCGTCGTCGCGTCGATATTCATATTCCGCGTGTTCTGTCGGTTCATATGCCCGCTCGGCGCGATATACGGCTTCTTCAACAAGTTCGCGCTCATCGGCGTCACCGTCGATAAAAACGACTGCACCGAATGCGGGCTGTGCGTTTCGCACTGCAAAATGGACGTTAAGCGCGTCGGCGATCATGAGTGCATAAACTGCGGCGAGTGCATATCGGTGTGCCCGACTAAAGCCATATCCTGGAAAGGCTCGAAAATATTCCTGCACAAAAACACCCTCGAAGAACCCGTCGCGACGGAAGAAGCGAAACCGCTCGCTGTGACGGCGGGCGCGTTGAGCCTCAAAACCCCTGCCGACGAGATCAAACCCGTCGATGCTTCGATAGATACTGCGGCAAACGCCGCGGCGAGCGTAATATCCGAAACGCCCGAACCGCAACGCGCGGAAGAACGGTCTGCCGAACGTCGAACGAAAAAGACCGAGCCGCCGAAGAAAAAACGCGGCGCGAGGTTTTGGGCGGAAGTCGCGGCGTGGAGCGTCGCGGTCGTCGTGCTTATAACCGCGCTCATATTCTATAACTTTGTCGACGTGCCCAAAGCGGACGAGAACACCCCGCCCGTAGATCCCGACAATCCCGATATAGTCGTGCCCGACACGGGGTACAAGGTGGGCGAAATCGCGCCCGACTTCACGGTCAAGCTGTACGGCGAGGACGGCGAGTTCAATCTGTATAGTAATCGCGGTAAAGTGACGGTCATAAACTTCTGGGCGACTTGGTGCAATCCCTGCGTCGCCGAGATCCCGTACTTTAACGACCTCGTCGTCGGTCACCCCGAGCTTAACGTCATAGCGATACACGGCTCGTCGGGCGACGACGTAAATGCGTTTATGGCTGTACGCGGTTGGGACGAATACGAACTGACCTTCGCGCAAGACAACATAAGCGGCGATAAATGCTTGACGTTCCGATTGCTCGGCGGACGCAACGCATGGCCGCTCACCGTAATAGTGGACGAGAACGGAAAAGTTATATATAACAGCCCCAAATCTTTCCACAGTTACGACGAACTCGAAAAAGCGGTGCTGAAAGCGATAGCGGACGGCAAAGCGTAAACTAAATATATCACGTAACGAAATCGACCCGTCGCGATCATGCGGCGGGTCGATTCTGTTTTTGAATGTTTCGGATATAAATTGTTTCTGTAAATTATTTCGCGGTTATTCTTCTTCCGCAACCTTGGTAAGCGTTACTACGGTCGGCTGTGCGGTGGGGTCCGCGGGTTGCATTGTCACCGTGAACGTGCCGTCGGCGTAAGTTACTTCGGTATCGCTAGCGGAGGAGGTAAATGTGTATGTGCCGTTGTTGTTTGCCCATGTGCCGCTGATTATTATTTCGCCGCGTCCGCCGGGTATAGCAAGCTCGAACATGCCGTTGTCACCGACAGTCATCGTGTATTCTTGAGTGGCGTCTTTATATGTACCGATTGCGGAGTCGTCGGGGTCGGGCGTTACGACGGGCATAAACTCGAGATCCATACCGACGTCCTCGTTGAGATATTTAAGTACGTCGTTGGTGATCGAAAGGGTTGCGTTCTCGGAAAGAGTGCAGATGAAAGTATAATTGATGCCCGTCTTGCTCCACGTGCCCTCGTCCACCGTATCGACGTTACCCATGAAAATCGTCGTCAGGGTAAAGTTATTATCGGTGATCGTAAGCGTGTAAGTTTCGCCGTACTCGGTAAACGCAACATAAGTGCCGACTATATTATCGGGTTGTGCGGGGGGGGTGTGGATTTGAGATTGAATGTTACGGTGTAACCGTTCCCCGTGAAAGTAGCCAAACCGTTGGCGTATACGAGCGTGGAATTTTCGTCCTCGCAAGTAAATACGTAATTGCCGTTCGTATTTGTCCAGGTGCCGACAGCTTCGGTTATCTCTCCCGCGGCACTGCCTGTGGAACGGATTTCAAAATTGCCATTGCGGATTTCGAGCGTGTATTCGTAACCGTCGTCGGTCGCGGTGTACGTGCCGACAATCGGATCTGTTTCGACTTTTTCATCGTAATAGCAGAGCGGGTACAGCCAGAAGTTCGCTTCCTCGACTTCCATGGGGAATGCCCACAGCAGCGATTCGTTCGTGACGATGAGTTTGATAAACGCTTCGAGCTCTTTGGTGAGCGGGTATACGCCGTCGTCGTTGACGAAATTGACATAGCAGTTTTGATTTTCGAGCGTCGTCGGGATAGTCAGTTCGCGTCCGTCCGTTTTGTAATCTTTGAAGCCGCGGATAAACAGTCTGTAATCGTCGTAGGTGTTGCCTTTCGTGAGGTCGGCAATGTCGTCTTCCGACGTGACGTCGAATACATACTTGATATTTGCCATGGCGTTCATATCGAGGTATGCGAGCGCGAGTCCGTCGAAATCGAGGCGGGATGCGGGAACGGTTCCCGTAATGTTTACCATGACGATCGCGCCGTCCTCCGTGCCGAGGTGATAGAACTTGTCGGTGTTGTTATAGACGAGCTGCGCCGAGCCGTCGGTGGGGATATATACAAGCTCTTTGTTTTCGGGTACGGTTTGCTTTACGAGCGTTTCTTTTACCGTGATAACGTTTGTCGTGTTGGCTATGTCGTTGAGCTTTTCTATTTCCACGTTGAGTTTGACGGGGTAGGAAGCGACGTCTTTAACCGAAACCGTATAGTATGCGGTGGTAGGCGCGGAAGTGAATTTGCGGGTGTCCGACGCGCCTTTTACAAACGTCGCGCTCGCGTCGGGTGCGGCGAACTCGTTGTCGTTCGATGACAGGGAATACTTGATATTGGCGAGCGTTTCGCCTTTGACGGTAACTTTGTAAGCGGCGGGCGATTTGACGTTGAGTTTGATCGTCGCGCTCGCGCCCTCTTTGCTTATGGTCAGTTCGGCGGTCGCCTTGTTTTGAGCGTTGACTCTGTCGACTTCTACGGTGTTCGCGGCGGGGACGGTAAGCACGAACTGCGCTTCAGTAGCGGCAGTCCCTCTGTTTTCGACGCGAATATACCATTTTTCGTTCGCTTTCATGGTGAGCGAGGAATAAAGGGTTTTGTCGTTTTCGACCGTGAATCTGTCGCTGTAAAAGTACATTACGTTGGAATTGTTATTCTTAAAAAGTTTGTACATTCCGCCGACGGGCGCGGTGATGACGTAATCCTTTTTCTCGTTGGACGCGAGCGAAACTTTTTCGGTCATTATCGCGTCGCGCTTCTGTTCTGTTTCGTTGTAAGAAGCATTTACGCTTGCGAAAGCGGTTTTTTCCGCTGCCGTCATGAGCGTTTTACCCGTAAGCGAAACAACGTCGTAAAGCGGGACGTCGATGCTCGTGACCGTTGCCGAGAGCGTGCCGCCCGCATAGTAGCCGTGGTCGTCGGTAGGGTATGCGAGGTTTTCGGGCAGGTTGAGTATCTGAACCGTATAGTCGTCTTTATCCGCTTCGATGAACGCGACGTTGCCTTCCACCGCTACGGGCGAGAGACAGTTGCCGTCCTTGCAAATGCCGACGGTAACGCCGTCGAGATCGGTCGCCGCACTGCCGTCGGGTTTGACGAGCCGCACTTCGTAAGCGAACTTGCGGACGAGCGTCACCGTAAGGTCGGGTTTCGCTTCGGTAAGAGCGAGCGCTGCGGTATCGTCAAGCTCGTAGTGGTCGGGGAGAGTGTCCTCGTCGATCGCCACGTCATAGTTGCCGACCGCAAGGCTGAACGACGCGACGCCGTTGTCGCCCGTGACCTTGCTGCCGTACTCGACGCCCGACGCTTTGATCGTAACCTTTACGCCGACGGCGGGGGTGTCGATGTCGCAGAGCACTTTGACCGAGTAGGCTTTGCCTTCGTCGGTGGGAGTGGAAGGTTTCTGCTCGTTGCCGCCGCACGCCGTAAACAGCGCGGCGACCGCGAGCATACAGATGGCGAGAACAAATGATAGCAATGTTCTTTTTGTCTTTGTCATGATTTAAGCCTCCGTGAATTATTTTTGATGATAGTTATTTAGATGTTGTTCGCGTCGTATTGACGGTAGTACCAGCAGTAACGCAGCCATTCGTTTTCGGTGACTTCCTCGAATATAAGCGTGTCGTTCTCGTACATTACCATGTTGACGCGAAGTTGCGTGAACAGGTCGAGTATTTCTTTTATCTCGTCGTTCACTTTGACCATGCCGCGCGTTTCGCCCGTTTTTTCGGCTTCGTCGGCTATGATCTGTTTGAGTCGTGCCGTGTAGTCTTTGAACCTTTCGCCGACGCCCTCGAGCGTATTCAATTTTTCCATGACGCCGTACGTGAAGTATTCGTTGACCTTGTCGTAAGAATACACGACGGTGCTCGTGAAGTCGAACGTCTTGAACGTGAGGTTTGTGCCGGGCTTGCCGGGGTCGGGAATGTATTTGTCGAGCATCTTTTCGATACTCAATGTGCCCATGGCGGCGTTGGGATAGATGAGGTCGAGATAGATATAGCTTCCCACCGAACCGTCGGGATTAACCGCGCGGTAATACCCGTCGCTGTCTTTCGTGAATTCGACGGGGTTATTGACGTCGAATTGAACGTTGCCGTTTTGGTCGAGAACGGGATTGCCGTCTTTATCGACGATCATCACGTAGTCGGGGTACGCCGCAGGCAAGAGCACCGACGCGGAAGCACCGACGTTTTCCACCGTGAACTTAAACTTCAATTTTGCGGGCATGTCGAGCGCAATGTCGAAGTAGTACGTATGCCCCGCGTTAAGATAGTAGTACAGTTCGAAATTCTGTTCGCCTTTGCCGTCGCGGGTGACGTAGTAATCGCCGCAGTAAGCGAGCGGGTCGAGCGCGGAAGTGGCGTCGTCGTACAGCCAGATCTGAACAGCTTGCGTTTCGGGAACTTCGGACGAGTAAATTTTGTAAACGCCGCTCTCGGTCGGGGTGAACTTGTAGATATTAAAGGACAGCGGTTGGATCAGGCGTTGTATATCCGCCACGTTCTCGCCGAGCACGGCGGGGATAGCCGTTTTCTCGGTAAGTCCGATAATGGGATTGCCTTTCGGTTCGCCTTCGCCGTAATGGGAGAAGAAGTAGCAAAGCTCCAACCACTCGTTCTCGCGAAGGGTCGCCGATTCGCCGGGCTTGTCGAATACGGTCTTGACCTTTTGCATGAGCGATTTCAAAGCGGCGAGAAGCGTGTCGTCTACGGGGATCATCTGCGGGATATCCGAATTGATGGCACTATGGAAGTATTTCGACCATATTGCGCGCTCGGCGTCCGTCATGTCTATCAGGTATTCGCCCGATTGCGGGTCGATAGCTATAGCATAGTTTTGCAACGATATGCCCGACCAGTTGGTCGCGTTGGTGAGATTGACGAACAGCATGGGATTGTCGTCATTGCCCGCAACGGCGGCATTTTGCAATCCCGACTTATCTACGTAATAGTAGCCGTCCTCGCCGAGCGATACGGGCGCGTAATATCTGTACGCATCGCCGTCGCTCGTCGGACCGCCGTATGCCGCGCCGCGCAACATGTCGGTGCCGTCCTCGAGATCGGTGATTTCGGTAAAGCGCACGTTGCGAATATATACGTTGTCTTTTCCGACGTGCGTCGAGCTGTCTTTCATGTACGTCATGGCGAGGGAGTGCGGTTCGTCGGTGAGATCGACGTACAGCTTACACGTTTTCCAACCGTCAGAATTGCCGTCGATCTCTTTGATGACTTTACCGTCCCAAAGTATGGACAGAATGTCGCCGTCCGCTTCGGTGTCGGCGTAATAGTCGAACGTGAACACGCTGCCCGCGGGTGCGGTGATGTTGGCAAAGAGTACAGAGTACGAAGTGTGCTTTTGCGTGTTGGACGAGTACACCACCTGTTCGGCGGGCGATACTTCTTCTACCGTGCCGAACAGGAACGGCCACGCGAGCGAATACTCCTCGGTGTCGGGCGCGCCGTACCACTCGACTTTCGCGCCCTCGGGGAATTCGGCGGTGTTGTTGAGCACCGTCGCCATTTTGTCGTAATGGTCGGCGGGTACCGTTATGTCGGGTTTGGAAACCTCGTTGCGTATGGAGTCGCTTTCCTTGTCGCCCGGCGTGAACGTTTGCGTATATTCGTCGCTTGCGTACATTTCGACAAGACGTTCCCACAGCCCCTCGTCGGGAATTCCGCCGCGCTCGATACGCGCGATCGCGCCGTATCTGTCGATAATGACGGTGGTCGGCCAGCCCGTGAGCGCGAATTTATCCGTAAATCCGTACGTGTCGCGCATCATGGGGAAGGTGTAGCCGTTCTGCTTGTAGAAATTCTCGATGACGGTGTTGGAATCGGTCACGCCCATCGAAACGTAATTATTTACCGCGATTATCTCTATTTTGTCGCCGAACCGCTCGTAAATGCTCTGCATGGCGGGCATTTCCTGCACGCAGTACGAGCATTTCGTGCCCCAGAAATTGAGGATTATCATGCGCTTGGTTTTGAGCGTTTCCGCTATCGACACGGTAATCGGCGCGCCGTCCACTTCGTACGGCGTGGTGAACGAGTAGTCGGGGAATATATCGCCGAGCACGTACCGCGACGGCGGATTTGTCGGCAATGTCGGCGTTTTCGATATCGCGACTATTGTCGCGGCGACGTTATCGGCGTCCACGACTGCGGGTTCGGCGGTGTAACCGTCGGGAAGTCCGAGTGCGCGCACCGTGTATCTGCCTTTTTCGAGAGAGAACGCGATGCTGCCGTTGTCGTCCGTTTCGCGAAGAAGAACGGGCGCGTCGTCTTTGTCTATGCGCAAAGTGTAACCCTTGAGCTTAAGCCCGCCTTCGGTGCGGAGAGTGACGGAGTAGGCGATCGTCGTGCCGCCGACAAGGTCGAACTGCGTGCTCGGTTTGTCGCCCGAAACTTCCTGCGTGCCGCTCGCGATATTGCCGTCGGGCAGATCGACGACCGAAACGACGTAATCGCCGTAAGGCAGAGTCTTTTTCGCAACGCCCGTACCGTCGGTTGAGGCAGTGCCTGCGGTTTTGTCGTTTTGCGTCCAGGTGACGGTGACGTTCGCGGCGGGCGCGCCGTCCTTGTCGATAACCGTTACGGTGTATTCGACCTTCGACCGCTCGAGAGTGAGCGTTATGTCGCGCATGCCCGAAGTGACGGAGGGCGACGGGAAGTCGAAGCCCGCGGCGACATTCGAGAGTTCCACTTTGTACGTGGCTTTCGGAAGCGACGCGGAAGCCTTGCCGTCATCGCCCGTGACCGCCGAACCGTACTCGGTACCGTTCTGCGTCCACTTGACGGTTATGCCCGAAACGAAATCGCCGTCGGGGTCTTTTACGGTCACCGAATAATCGGCGTTTTCGACCGTCGGTTCCGTCGAGTCGGGAGAGCAGGCGACAGCTACCGCGAAGAATGCGAGTAGCAGTATTGCCGCCGTTATCAGGCTGAGTATTTTCTTTTTCATGATCATACCTCTCTCAAAGTATTTATCTTTATCAAAAAACTGCGTCGAAAAAACTTTCAACGCCGTTGTTGATAGATAGAGTATAGCATACCGCAAAAAATTTTGCAACTGATTTTATCGTGTACGGTACATATTATATATAGAATAGAGATAAAAAATCCGAAATAAGCGTGTAAAAGATTTCTCGGTGCGCTCGCTCGCGCCCGTTCGGTCGAAATGACAGATCGTTTTCGGCGTTATATCGGCGCGGGCGGCGAAAAATCACAGCGGGGTGCTTTCCGCCATTTTCGCGTACTTCGCGGCGAGTTCGGCGTCCGGCTCGGTGCCGATCCCGCGCTCGTAACAGTCGGCGAGATCGCGATATGCGACCGCGAATTCGAGGTCGGCGGCTTGCTTGAACAGCTCGAACGCGCGTTTTTCGTCGCGCTCGATACCCACGCCGTCGCGCAAGGCTTTCGCGAGGTTGTACATGCCCGGCGCGTTGTGCGCGTCGGCGGCTATTTTGTACAGCTTGACTGCGTACTCGGGGTTTTTCTCCACGCCGCGCCCCGTTTCGTAACAGAACCCGAGGTTGGCTATGGCGACGGGATTGCCGTGCTTGCAGGCGAGGTCGAACCACTCCACCGCTTTTTTTGCGTCGAGCTTGACGCCCCTGCCGTTGAGATAGCACATGCCCACATTGTTTTGCGCTATCGGGTATCCGCTCTCCGCGGCACGTAAATAATACATATATGCTTTTTCGTAATCGGCTTTGACGCCGCGCCCGAAGTTGTAGCAGTCGCCCGCGTTGTTCATCGCCGCGGCGAAGTCGAGATCGGCGGCGCGGATAAAGCACTCGAATGCTTTTTCGTAGTCGCGTTCGACGCCAAGCCCGCGCTGGTAGCAGAACCCGAGGTCGTTAAGTCCGCCCGGGTGATTTAAGTCGGCGGCTTTTTTGAAGATCCGCGCCGCTTTTTCGTAATCGCATTCTACGACGCTGCCCTCGAAATAGAAGTGCCCGAGCGTGAATTCTGCGTCGAGATTGCCTTGTTCGGCGGCTTCGGTTATAAGTTCGTAAGCGCGTTTTTCGTCGCGCTTAACGCCCATGCCGCGCAGATAGCACACGCCGAGCGAGTATACGGCGGGGGTGTAGCCGAGGTTCGCGCTCTTGCGGTACAGCTCGGCGGCTTTGGCATAATCGGGGGTGTTGCCGCCGCTTCCGAACAGCGTTTCCGCTTGGTCGAAATATTTCTTCGCCAAAATTTCGGACGGCGACGGTTGATTTTTGTCGGGCATGATCGTTACCTCGTTCTGTATTCGTTTTTGCGGTGCGACGTGCACCGAAGTATATTTTACCACAAATCCAAAAAACGTGCAAGAATTTCCGACTGTATTTTCGGGCGCGATACCGTCGAAAAAGCAAGTTTAATCTAACTCTAATCTTCGCGCGGCGTATCGGCTTGACTAAATTTTCGGGATATGGTATAGTATGCGAGTAACACCTCGCGTGTTGCGTATAAAATTCTATGGCGAAAAAATTATCAAAACGCGTTAAAAAACAACTGCTTAATATAGGTTTTCTCGTACTGCTCATTGCGGTGACGCTGACCGTCGTTTTCGTCAGTCAGGACATCAACCTCGGCGATATAGGCAACTTTTTGTCCGCGTGCAATCCGTGGTATATCGTCGGCGCGTTCGGCGGGCTTTTGGGCTATATAATTTTCGAGGCGTTGAGCCTGCACGTGATCGCGCGCAAGCTCGGGCAAAAACCGAAGTTCGCGTCGTCGGTCGCGTACTCTGCGAGCGACCTTTACTACTCGGCGATCACGCCGTCGGCGAGCGGCGGACAACCCGCATCGGCGTACTATATGATGCGCGACGGCATGCC
This sequence comes from uncultured Christensenellaceae bacterium, assembly GCA_910586925.1. Taxonomy (GTDB): domain Bacteria; phylum Bacillota; class Clostridia; order Christensenellales; family Pumilibacteraceae; genus Anaerocaecibacter. The sequence continues at coordinate 80,093 of CAJUKG010000008.1, forward strand.
CGGCGGCACGGCGAGCTTCGTCGTTCTGTTCAACTTGATCGGCTACACCGTCGCGACGATCATCGTGGGGCTGTTCGGACTGATAGCCTGTCCGTGGATGTTCGGCGAGATAGGGCATTGGCTCGCGAAACTGCTCGTGATAGTCGGGTTTGTGATACAGGGCTTGCTGCTCGCGGCACTGCTTCTGTGCCTGTTCCGTGCGCGGATAATTCTCGCGATCGGAAAGGGCGGAATAACCCTGCTCAATAAAATGCGCATCATCAAGAACAAAGAGAAGTGGGTAGGTAAGCTCGAGGGCGTCGTCGAAAAGTACCGCGCCTGCCGCACCGTCATGAAACAGCACCCCGTACTGTTCTTTGCGACGTTTCTGTTCAATATCGCGCAACGCGCGTCGCAGACTCTCATTCCATGTTTCGTAATGTATTCGGCGTCGCCCGACGTCGGGTTTTTGGAACTGTTCTGCATGCAGGCGTATGTCATGATCGGATATAATTCCATTCCGCTGCCCGGCGGCACGGGCGTGTACGAATACCTGTATCCGAATATCTTCGGGATAGGCGGCGCGTTCTCCATGAAAGATATTCTGTCGGCAATGATGGTTTCCCGCGCCATTTCCTACTACGCGTGTATGATTGTTTGCGGACTGTATACGCTCGTGTATCACGCCTGCGGTATCCGCAAGATAAAAGGCGATGACCCCGCCGCCGAAAACGAAAGCGAAAACCCGAGCGACGAAAATTCGGGCGACGAAACAAAACCGCCCGACGAAAGCGGCGAAGAAGTCGAATCCCCGCCCTCGAATAATCCCCAAGAAAACACCGACACGGTCGGCGAAGAAACCCGCTCGCAAGAGGAAGAAGGCGAACTATCTCGCTCCGAAGAACAGCCCGCGCAGTCGGAAGAAATTCCCGACGCGTCCGAAGAAAAATAACCGCATAAAAATCAGACCGCTTCGGAAGCGAATGTTTTCGGGGCGGTTTTGTTTTTCATGCTCGTACGCGGGCGGCAAAACTTACCATTTTGCAATCAAAACCGACCATTATGTAATATATATTGAAATTTTCGTGCCGTTTGATATTATATAGTCGAGAATAAAAGTATTCGGAGGATATGATGATGAAAAAAGCAGGGCGTATTTCGGTTATCGCGAGCCTCGCGGCGTGCGGAGTTCTCGTCGCCTGCGCCGCGCCGAGCGACGCGACGCCCGTGACACCGCCGCCCGAGGACGTGCACAGCCACACTTTCGCGACGACGTGGACGGTCACCGAAACCGAACACTACAAGGCGGCGACGTGCGAACACAAAGACGTCAAGCTCGATGCGGGCGCGCACAAATACGGCATCGGCGACGCGCGGTACACCTGCACCGTATGCGGGTACGAAAGATCGAAGCCGCCCGTCGATCCCGATCCGCCCGTCGAACCCGACCCGCCGACGCACGTACTTAACGGCGCGGCGTTATACGATTATACCGTTGTGTATGCCGACGGGAACGATACGGCGCGGACGATCGCGGAGAGCTTTGCGGAGAAAGCGGCGGCATATATCGGCGTCGAACTCAATGTAGTCACGGACAGATCGAAAGACACGGGCAACGAGATCTTCGTCGGGCTTACTTCGCGCAGTACCTCGTGCAAAGCGGCGAGCGGCAAGTATTCGATAGCGGCGACGAACGGCGACAGCGTGCAGCTGTATTCCGCGACGACTTCGGGACTTATAGCGGCGGCGCGGCGGCTCGCGGACGATCTCGGCGACGGCAACGCCGATTATGCGACGACGGTGAACGACGCATACGACGATCTCGGCGTCAAGATAATGAGCTACAATCTCCGCGTGTCCAACGAGGACAGGTGGTCGCGGCTCAAGCAGATAATAACCCGTAACGATCCCGACGTGCTCGGCACGCAGGAATGTTCGCCGATATGGCAGGAAAAATTGAAAACCGATCTTTCCGATTACGGTTATGTGGGCGAAGGACGGAGCGGACCGAACACCGAGGCGTGCTTTATTCTGTATAAAAAATCGAAGTTCGATCTCGTCGATTCGGGCACGCGCTGGCTGTCCGACACGCCGACGGTCGTCGGATCGAAATACGCGGAGAGCGCGTACATTCGCATTTACAACTACGCACTGCTCGAACGCAAGAGCGACGAAAAGCGGTTCGTCATGATAAACACTCATCTCGACATCAGTCAGCCTGCGCGGCTCAAGTCCGTCGACGCGCTCGATTCGTTCGCTTCCGATAATTTCGGCGATCTTCCCGTGTTCGTGACGGGCGACTTCAATACAGACGTGAACGAAATAGACACCAACGGCACAAAAGGCGAATTGCTTCCTTACGACGTTGACGATAAATTCATAGACAAAGGGTATCTCAACACTCGGTTCGCGGCGACGGGTTCGACGGCGGCGGATCGGCGGGTGCACACTTTCCCGACGACCATGTATCCGGGCAATAACTTGCTTTACAGCGAAAGGATCATAGACTACTGTTTCGTAAAAGGCGGACTGTTCGTCGATAAGTATAGAGTGGATAACGTTCCGCCCGAAAACCCGGGCGAGATCGCGGGACTCGGCGCGGACGCTTCCGACCATTATCCCGTAGTGGTCGATGTGACTCTATATAGAAACTTATGATCGCATTAGAAATAGCGAATTGAACGGCACGGTAGAAACGTGTCGTTCTTTTTGCGGATTATTTTGCGTATTTACTTGCGTTTTGTGTGGGATTTGGGTATAATAACTGTATACATGTGCGCAATTTGCGTTTGCGCCGACGTTAAAGCGAAATCGAGAGAGGAGTTTCGAGCATATGAATAACGATATTTATGCAACCTTGCCTTGCCGTGCGAGAAACAAACAGAGCGGCGCACCTTTTCGGGGGGGGGTTCTTATAAGATGAAAACCGAGAGCAAACACATAGTCGGTTTTTGGCATTACGGAGTTATACTTACATACTTGTCGCTCGCGCTGTCCGTTTGCGGGATCTGTTTTGCGGCGGCGTACGGCGGTCCGCGTCGCGACGACATTACGGCGTTTTTGTTGCTCATGTCGGGGCTTTGCGATGCGTTTGACGGCATGGTGGCAAAGACCCGCCGCAACCGCACCGACAACGATAAGCTGTTCGGCATGAACATAGATTCGTTGAGCGATATGGTGTCGTTCGGAATTGCGCCCGTAATGGTCGGCGTCGCAATGCACCTCACGCGCTGGTACTATGTAATATTCTATATATTCTTCGTGCTGTGCGCGCTCGTTCGGCTCGCATATTACGACGTGAGCGAATTCAACCGCTTGAAAGATCCCGAGCTTGCGAGTAAGCCTCGCACCTCGTACGAAGGACTGCCCGTCACGAACGCGGCGTTCGTCACCGTTATTTTCTATCTGATAGCGACTATGCTCGACAATCCCGTATACGCGACGTCGATAGGACTTTCGGCGCGCGACGTAATGATATATCGCGGTGTGATAATGATGGTGTGCTACGTCACGCTCGGACTGCTTTTCGTGATCAAGTTCAAGATGTTCAAGGCGAAAGCCCGCGGACTCATAATAACAATAGTGATAGTTACGGTTCTCGTAATATCGCTCGCGCTCATAAGATATTATGTGTGCGGCGTCGTGCTGTTCGGACCGCTCACCAAAACAGTCTGATATGCGCGAATTCGTCGAACAACCGAAAACGCCGAAGTCGCTCAAGTTTCTGTATTGCAATCCTTTCGGCGTGCCGCTGCTTCGCCTCATGACGGCGCGGTGGGTGAGTAAGCTCGTCGGGCGTTATCTCGACGGCGGGCTTTCCCGACGCAAGATAAAAAAGTATATAAAAAAGCACGGCATAGACATGACGCAGTTCATCGAGGAGGATTACCGCAGTTTCAATGCGTTCTTCACTCGGCGGATAAAACCCGAACTTCGACCTTTCGATTTCGAGCCGACCGCGCTCGTATCGCCGTGCGACGCCAAGCTGTCGGTGTACGATATAGCGGAGGACAGCACGTTCGACATCAAGGGGTTCGACTACACGGTGGACGCCCTTCTCGGCGGGAATTCGGAGCTTGCGCGAAGGTTCGACGGCGGGAAGTGCCTCGTGTTTCGGCTCACCGTCACCGACTATCACCGTTATTTCTTTTTCGACGGCGGCGAGGCGGAGAGCAATACTTTTATAAAAGGCAGACTGCACACCGTTCAGCCCGCGGCACTCTCGCGGCGCAGAGTGTTTACCGAGAACTGCCGCGAGTACACCGTACTGAATACCGACAACTTCGGTACGGCGGTGCAGGTGGAAGTGGGCGCGATGATGGTGGGGCGGATAGTGAACGACGTCAAGTCGGGCAGGTTCGAGCGCGGCGAAGAAAAAGGCAGGTTTGAATTCGGCGGTTCGACGGTGGTACTGCTTCTCGAACGCGGCGCGGCTGTAATAGACGACGAGCTTGAATACAACACGAAGCGCGGCGGCGAAACTGTAGTCAAGTGCGGCGAAAGGATAGGCGGCAAGGCAATGCCCGCCGATTTTGTCGAAATGTGACGCAAGTTGCCTTGAAAACAGTTGCATATTGCGGGGCGGTTTGGTATAATAATTTTCGTAACGGCGCGGTGCGCGAGTACCGTATATAAATATTCGGAGTAGAAATGGAACAACCCAATCAAGCGGTAGAAACCGAAATCAAGCGGGAAACGGACGGCGACGCCGCCGAAGCCGAGTCCGCCGTCGCGACGGAAGAAGCCACCGTAGCGGCGGACGAATCGGCGTGTGCCGTAGCGGAAGGTGCGGCGGGTGCGGGCGTAGCGAGTGCGCCGCGTGTCGTTTCGCGTGCGCGAAAGCCCTCGCGGTTTTCGGATAAAACCAAACGGCGGTTGCACGATTTCGTGGTTTCGCCGCTTCTTATATTGTGCTCGGCGTTTTTGCGCGCGGTGTGCGTACATATGTTTATGCTGTCGTTCAACTTCGCGCCGGGCGGCGTGACGGGTATCGGCACGATGATAGAATACGCGACGGGCGGGAAGTTTCTCACCGGTTATACGAACATCATAATCAACGTTCCGCTCGTAATACTCGCGTTTATATTCTTGAGCAAAGGCTATGCGTTCAAAACGACGGCGGCTATCGCGCTGTCGTCGGTCGGCATGATACTAATGAGCAAATTCGGTTTTCCGCAGTACGGCAACGAGGTCGGCGCGAATCCCGTGCTCGGCGCGGCGGCGTGCGGCGTGCTCGGCGGTATAGCGTGCGCGATGATGATACGCGCGGGCGGGTCGAACGGCGGCACCGACATAATCGCGGCGTTCATACAGCGCAAGTATCAGGCGACGAATATAACTTGGTTCATAATGGGGCTTGACGGCACGGTCATACTCGTTTCCTTCTTTGTTTACGGCAACGTTCTCACCCCCGTGCTCATGTCGCTCACGCAACAGTTCTGCAGCGCGATGGTCGGCGACGTTATCCTCACCGGATTCAAGTCGGCTATCAAGTACGAAGTGATCACCGACGACGCCGAGGCGTTGTCCGCGGAGCTTATAGAAAAGCTCGGACACAGCGTTACCAAGATGAACGCCATGGGCATGTACGCTCACCGCGAGCGCGCGCTTTTGGTGTGCGTCGTACATAAGCGTCAGGTCGCCGAGTTCAACGACATTCTCAAAAAGTACCCCAATACTTTCGCGTACGTATCGAGTACGAGCGCGGTGTACGGGAAAGGTTTTTCCTCGTAACCATCGACGGCGTATGCATCGGACGGATACGGGCTACGTGCGGCGCGGATATTCGAGTTATATATAATAAAGAAAAGAGTACATTTATCAATATAAAAGTATCGGTGAAGTTATGCAGCAGTTCAAAGCACAGTCGAAAAAACTACTCGATTTGGTAGTAAACTCAATCTATGTCAATCGCGAGATATTTTTGCGCGAGCTGATTTCGAATGCGTCGGACGCTCTCGACAAGCGCAGGTTCATGTCGCTCACCGATTCTTCGCTGTCGGCGGATTTTTGTATCGAGATCAAGCTCGACAAGGACAACCGTTCTATCACGATAAGCGATAACGGCGTGGGCATGTCCGAAAAAGAACTCGAGGAAAACCTCGGCGTGATAGCCGCAAGCGGCACCGAAGCGTTCAAGAAAAGCCGCGACGCCAAAGAAGGAGAGGAACTGATAGGTCAGTTCGGCGTCGGATTCTATTCGGCGTTCATGGTCGCCGACCGCGTCACCGTCATTTCCCGCAAGGCGGGTGAGAACGAAGCGCATGCGTGGATCTCCGACGGCGTAGAAGGGTTTGACATAATGCCCGCCGTGCGCGCGGACTGCGGCACCGATATTATTCTCACCCTCAAAGCCGACGACGGCGAGGATAAATACTCCGACTTTCTCGAGAGCTACGGTATTCGCGGACTCGTCAAGAAATATTCCGATTACATTCGCTATCCCATAAAACTCGAGCTTCCGCCCGAAAACGATAGCGATACCGAAAAAAAGTTCGACGTCATAAATTCGATGACGCCCGTGTGGAAAAAACAAAAGTCCGAACTCGGCGAGAACGAACTCGACGAGTTCTATAAGCATGCTTACCGCGACTATCGCGCGCCGCTGTTCTCGATCACGTCGCGGGTGGAAGGCTCGGTCAATTATACCGCGCTCCTGTTCGTACCGAGCGAGCCGTCGTACGACTATTACACCAAAGAATACAAACGCGGGCTTTCGCTGTACTGCAACGGCGTAATGATAATGGAATGTTGCGAAGCACTCGTGCCCGAATATCTCGGGTTTGTGCGCGGCGTGGTGGATACGAGCGATCTCGCGCTCAATATCTCGCGCGAAACGTTGCAACATGACCGTAGACTCAAAGCGATCTCGCAGGGGATCGAAAAAAAGATCCTTTCGGAGTTTGCAAAACTGCTTAAGAACGACAGAGAAAAGTACGAAAAAATGTTCGGGCAGTTCGGCAAGGCGTTGAAGTTCGGCGCGTACGCCGATTTCGGCGTCAACAAGGACAAGCTCAAAGATCTGTTGTTGTTCTATTCCGATTCGCACGGCAAGCTCGTCACGCTCCGCGAATGTGTGGACGGGCTGAAAAACATCGTGCCCATCGACGACGCCGAGCGCAAGACCAAAGCTCCGATCCTGTACGCCTGCGGCGAAACGACGGAAAAAATTTCCATGCTGCCGCAGCTCGAACTCGCTCACGAACGCGGCGACGACGTTTTGTATTTTACGGAACCGGTGGACGAGTTCATCGCGCGCATGCTCGTTTCTTACGACGGGCACAAGTTCGAAAACGTCGCGTCGGGCGACGTCAAGGACGACGACAGACCGCGCGGCAGCGAGGGATTGCTTCGCCGCATCGAAGCCAAGCTCAAAGGCAAAGCCTCTGTCGCCGCGACTTCGCGATTGAAGTCGTACCCCGTGTGTCTTGCCGCGAAAGGCGACGTGTCGCTGGAAATGGAACGCGTCATGTCGGCGATGGGAAATTCCGTCAAGGCGGAACGCGTATTGCAGGTGAACGTCGATCACCCCGCCGTGAAAAATCTCAAGAAGCTCGAAGGCAATATGTTCGACGATGCGGTCACGGTGCTGTACAACGAGGCATTGCTCGCCGAGGGTTATCATACCGAACCGGAGTTCTTGCCTGCCGTCAACAGACTGCTCGGACTGCTTACGCCCGAAGCGGAGGATGCCGCGGCGAATAAACGCAAAAGGAAGCCTCGCACCGTTTCCAAAACCGATGCGATAGAGGTGAAAGCGGAAGTCGTTGACGGCGAGGGCGGCGATGCGGAATAATCGCAAGATAGTCGTAATATCGGGAAGTTCGGGCGGCATAGGCAAAGAGCTGTGCGAGCTTTACCGCAACGACGGGAATATAGTAATAGGACTTGCCCGCGGCGGCGACGTGCGGGTGGATATGACGGATTACGAACGCACCGCCGAAATAGCGGACGAGATAGCGGCGCGGTACGGGCGTATCGACACCGTTATCGCGAATGCGGGCGCGGGACTTTCGGGCGCGACCGAGCTGTTGCCGCTCGAGGATATAGAATATCAGCTCGCGCTCAACTATCTCGGCGCGATCAACCTCGTAAGAGCGTGTTTGAAACATATGCATAAGGGGAGCAATGCGGTGTTCGTTTCTTCGGCGTGCGCGCTTTTCGCATTGCCTTACCGCGCGGTGTACTGCTCGGGGAAAGCCGCGCTGAACATGACGGCGTTCGGCATGTATATGGAGCTTAAAAAGCACGGCATACGCGTGACGAGCATATGCCCGGGCGACATACGCACGGGGTTTACCAAAAACCGCGTCAAACGTTCGGACGGCGGCGAACGGTACGGCGACGATCCCGTGCGCGCGGCGCGCAAAATAGACAGCCGCGAAAACAAACGCATGAAACTCAAGCCCGCCGCTCGGAAAATTTATAAATGCGCATTGAGCAGTCGTAAGCCGCTGTATATTATCGGCGCGAAGTATAAGTTCCTCAATTTCCTTCGGCATATATTGCCGCAAAAGCTGTTCCTCGACGTTACCGCAAAGTTTTTCGGGTGACGCGCCAAATAAAATCGTCGAATGTGTTATCGGCGGTTTTATTCGTTTTTGTTTATCGGTGAAGGTATGATAAAAATAGAAAAAGACAAACTGTTCATGACTGCGGGCGAAACGTGCTATATCGTTTCGGCGTCGGACGGAGTTCTTCGCGCCGTGTATTTCGGCAGGCGGGTGGAAGCGGAAGACGACTTGTCCGCGCTTCTCGGCGCGTCGAACGTGCCCGAGTTCGCGCCCGTCGTGAACGGCAAAAAAACCGAGTTCGCGCTCGTCGGCGCGGAAGTGCTCGCCGAAAAACCGAATTGCTCGGGCATGCATTTCGCGGGCGGCAAAACGCTTAAAGCTACGGTGCGGAGCGGATCGCTCACCGCCGAGATCTATTATACTCCGTATCCGCGCGGCGGGTTTTCGCGGCAGGTAGTGTTAGTGAACGGCGGCGGCACGTCGGTCACGGTCGGCGAACCGAATAACGTACGGCTTCGCGGCGAACATACGCTGACCGCATTGGATGCGGACGGCGGAGTATTCTCGGCGGCGGAAGTGGGTAAGCGATCGCGCTGTATCGACAATTTCCTTGCCATATCCGACGGCGATGGTGCGTACGGTTTTCTGTGCGTATACGGCGACGGCGCGGTATGCGGCAAGGCGGCGGGCGGCGTGACCGAAATAACCTGCAACGGCTACGGCGAGATAACGCTGAAAGCGGGTGAGCGGTATGTCGCGCCCGAACTTCTCGCCGTGTATTCGGATAACGGTATAGACGGCATGTCGCGAGTTTTGCACGACATACTGCGCGAGAGTTTGCAAAAATCGTCGCTTTCGGAGCGCAAGCAGGTGGTGCTGTTCTGCCCGACGATGAGCGAAAGCAAGCTCGTTAAGGCGGCGGGCGAAACAGTCAAGCTCGGTTGCGACGTGTTCGCAGTCGATGCGGGCGAAGTGAGCGTCGGCACGCTCGGCAAACTTTCCGAAGCATGCAAGGCGGCGGGCATCAAGCTCGGCATCAAACTTTCGCCGTTCTCGATCAAAAAGTCGAGCGCGGCGTATAACGGCAAGTGCGTTGCGGCGGGCGAGAGGTATACGGCGGATATTTCCGTCGCGGAAGGTGCGGCGGCGCATTACGCGACGCTCGAAAAACTCATAAAGGATAACGAGATAGAGTATTTGATGTACGATATACCGCGCGGCGGCTTGCAGAAGTATGCGCAGGGCGTGCACGGCGTGAGAAGCATGCTCGCGACGAATTTCCCCGAGCTAACCGTCGATTGGGGGATCGTACCGAAAAAACTGCGGCGCGGACGGCTCATGTGCTATCCGCCGAGCATGATGCGCGTCGCGGCGGAACCGAACGGGGACGGCACGCTCAAACAGGCGTTCGACGAAGCGACGGTGGGGTGCTTGAGTTATTGGCTCGATCCGCTGTCGCTCACCGACGGCATGGTGCGTGCGGTGCGCGCGCAGGTGTTTTCGTATCAGGACGACGCGCCCGCGGTGATGAACGGCGATTTATATATTGCGACGTCGGACGATGGCGACTGCTGTTATATCTCGGTGACGAAAGACAAGTCCCGTGCGTACGTCGTGTGTTCGCGCGCGACGGGCGGCGAAACGCGTGTCAGGCTGAAAGGACTCGACGAGCATAATCTGTACAACGTGCGCGAACTCGGCGCGACGTTTTCGGGTGCGGCTCTGCGTTCGTGCGGCGTGATTTTGCCCGACGCGCCCACCTGTTGTCTGCATGTCAGGCAGGTCGCGGATTACGAATAACCGATAGATTTCGGCACGCAAACAGTTGACAGCGACGCGGATTTACTGTATAATATATGTTGCACTGCGGTGTGCGAGCCTTTTTACCTGCCCCGGGACGAGGCGAAAGCACCGCAAAAGCGCGGCGGCGTGAAACGTTTGCGCTTGAAAAATTATTTTTTTACGAGGTTGTTTTCAATGAAAACATTAATGGCAAAAAAGATAGATTCCCGTTCCGCCGACTATAAGATCGGCGACAAGGAATACAAGCGTAAGTGGTATGTCGTCGACGCGGCGGGTGTGCCGCTCGGCAGACTTGCAAGCCAAGTCGCAACGGTGCTTAAGGGCAAGAACAAGCCCGAGTACACCCCCAATGCGGATGCGGGCGATTTCGTCATCGTCATCAATTCGGACAAGGTCGTGCTCACCGGCAACAAGGCGGAGAAGAAACTTCGCACTTATCACACCGGCTATATGGGCGGACTCAAACAGCAGAAGTATTCGCATTTCCTCGAGGAGAACTCGGACAAGGCGGTCATCAAAGCCGTCAAAGGCATGCTTCCCAAGAATTCGCTCGGTCGTCAGATGATCAAGAAACTTAAGGTGTTCAAGGGCGCGGAACATAACCATTCCGCCCAGAAACCGCAACCGCTTGCCGTCAAGTTCAACGGCGGCAACAACGCCAATTAAGTCAAAGAGGTAAAAAGCTATGGCAGCTAAATCAACCGCAAAAAAGAAAGTTCAGTATTGGGGCACCGGCAGACGGAAAAAAGCTGTTGCGCGTGTGCGCGTCCTCGTCGGCGGAAGCGGGACCATTACGGTCAACAAGCGTCCCCTCGACGATTATTTCCCGCTCGATACGCTCAAGCTCATCGTAAACCAACCGTTCGCGGAAACGGATACCGCGGGTAAGTTCGACGTTATCGTCAACGTTCGCGGCGGCGGCTATACCGGTCAGGCGGGTGCTATCCGTCACGGCATTTCCCGCGCGCTCTGCAACGTCGATTCGACTTATCGCCCCGCGCTCAAGAAAGCCGGCTTCCTCACTCGCGACCCGAGAATGAAGGAACGCAAGAAGTACGGTCTCAAGAAAGCGCGTAAAGCTCCGCAGTTCTCCAAGCGTTAATCAATGTCGGAAAGACTTCTCGGCGAGGGCGATCTCCTCGACAGGAACGGCGCGCTCGCAGACAGCGGCTATGCCTTTTCGCAAGTGCGTAAGTACGACCGCACCGCGATCAAGAGCAGGCGGCTCCGCATCAAGGAGTGGGATTACTACTGTTTCGGCGATTCTCGGTACGCCGTCGCGCTTACCGTCGCGGATAATTCGTATATGTCGCTCGGTTCGGTGTCGCTCCTCGACTTTTCTCGGCTCGGATATATTACCGAAAGTAAAATCGGACTGTTGTCCAAGGGCAAACTCGGCATGCCGAGCGATTGCGGTCGGGGCAGCGTGAAGTTTGCGAAAGGCGGTGCCGAAATTTCGTTCGATACCGATGCCGACGGGAAAAGAGAATTGCGTTGTGTATTCGAGAAGTTCCGAAAGAAAGATACGTTCGAGTGCGAAATAACGCTCGAGCCGTACGTCGGCGACAATATTACGGTGGCTGTTCCGTTTGCGAAACCGCGGCAGTTCTATTACAATACGAAAGTGAATTGTCTGCGCGGATCCGGTCGGTTTTCGCTCGGTTCCGAGAAATACGAGTTCGATAACGGCAGCGGCTGTTTGGATTGGGGTCGCGGCGTGTGGCCGTATAAGAACAGATGGTATTGGTCGTCGCTGTCGTGCGACGTGGATGGGAATTCGTTCGGATTGAATCTCGGCTACGGCTTCGGTCAGCCGACCGCGACAGAGAATGTCATTTTCTACAACGGTAAAGCGCATAAGCTCGGCAATGTGGATTTCGATATTCCTTATACGTTCGGCGAAGTAAACTATCTGAAACCGTGGACGATAAAGGACGACGCAGGCAGACTCGAAGTCATGTTCTACCCGTTGGTGGACAGACGCGACAAAATGCGTGCACTGTGGCTCATGACCGACCAGCATCAGGTGTTCGGACGGTTTTACGGCAAAGCGGTGTTGGATGACGGCAGTATCGTGTCGTTCGCCGATAAACCGGGCTTTGCGGAACGCGTTATCAATAAGTGGTAGCGAATGGCGTGCGGACGCGTGTACCGCACCGAAAATCAATTTAATACAAAATCCGCCCGCCAAAGCAAAAGCGGGCGTTAAGGAGAGATGGCTGAGCGGCTGAAGGCACACGCTTGGAAAGCGTGCATACTGTAACAGGTATCGCGGGTTCGAACCCCGCTCTCTCTGCCAAGGACGGTGGTCTAAAAGTCTTCTGATTTTTAGACCGCCTTTTTCTATTTTAGAGGGTATTTTGAACGATTTTGGGGGTTGTAACGCGCTGTGTCGACATTTGCGGCGGACGCAAGCGTTTTATCGACGATAATTTGTATTATAGACATTGTAAATAATAGCACAAAAGATTTTAGTCAACACGCCTTTAACCCTTGTGGACAAAATCTTGAATAGAGCGGGGTTTGAATGTTTGATAATATTTCGGTTTTGAATAAAATCGCCGCCGGATAATTGGTGTGATTGAGAAGCGGAAAAATAGCAACAATGGTGGCAGCGCGAAGCAATTCGACTGCCACTTATACTTTGCGATAAGGTGTAACAAAAATGACACACCTTATTCTTTACAATAGCGGCAAAAAATGTTATAATGTAAAAGCATAATTCTATAAAGGAGGTACTCTACCATGTATGGAAGAAGACGCAGGTCTTACACCACAAAAGAAGGCTATATCCAAATATACAAGCCGAGCAGTCCTATGGCACGGAGCAATGGGTTTGTTCCCGAACACCGTGAAGTAGCAAGCCGCAAAATGGGTAGACCGTTGCGCTCGAATGAAATCGTGCATCACCGCGATGGAAATAAGCGCAATAACAGACCGGGCAACTTGCAAGTGATGTCTCCTCAAAAGCATTGGAAAGTACATCATGGAAAAAGATAAAAAACTGCGACCGATGAAAATATGGGAAATCCTCCGTCGAGAAACGGATGAAGACCATCCCATGGGAACGGAAACGCTCCGCGAAAGATTAAAAGAAAGCGGCTATCCTTGTACTCGAAAAACACTCTACGGCGATATCGCCTTATTGAACGACAACGGATACGAGGTTATGCGCACACGCAAGATTAGCAACGAATACTACGTTGCGGATCGGAGTTTTGACATACCCGAATTGCAAATACTTATGGACGCTGTGCAAGCGGCGAGTTTTATCACCGACAAAAAGACGAAGGTGCTTATAGGAAAGATTGCGCAGCTTGCCGGGGATAAAAAGGCGGAAGTGTTGCAAAAGAACACCGTCGAGTTTCATACGCCGAAAAGCGACAATGAGCAGATATTTTATATCGTGGATAAGATAGGCAGCGCGATAGAACAACGCCGCCAGATATCCTTTGTTTATTTCGATTACGATATCTTACATCAGCGGGTATATCGCAAAGAGAAACGTCGGTATGTGGTCAATCCGCTTTCGACCGTGTTCTCCAACGATAACTACTATCTGATGTGCTACGACGATAAACACGGAAACATAGGGCATTATCGCATTGATCGTATGGATGAAGTGGACATCGAACAAACACCGATAAACGAAACGGAAGAATCGAAGAAATTCGACTTGTCGCGCCATAAAAGGGCATTGTTTGAGATGTTCAGCGGCGAGGACGCAAAAGTATCCTTTCAGGCGGATAAAACGCTTATAGACCATATTTTCGACAAATTCGGCAAGAGTGTACATATTACATACGGCGAAGGGAACACGGTCGTGTTTACTGCCAACGTACAAGTGAGCAAACGATTCCTCGGTTGGTGCTGTTCATTCGGCGATATGCTGAAAGTGACCGCACCTCAATCGGTACTAAATCAAGTAAACGATTTTTTGGCGAAAACTGCCGAACAGTATATGTAGGTGCAAAATGGTTTATCTCGATAAGTTTATAATTCCAAATGCGGAACAAGAAGAAAAAACAATTAAAAGGCGTATGGCCGAAAATGGCGGTGTGCTTGGATATATCGATAACATCTATCCGTGCGGATTGTTCACAAAGAAAGAGTTGTCACGTATTGATTTTGAGCCACTAACTATTTTATATGGAGGGAACGGATCGGGTAAAAGTACGTTATTAAATTTAATAGCGCAAAAGTTGGAATTGAATCGTATTGCTCCATTTAATTCGAGCGAAGTGTTTGACATTTATAGAGATGTTTGTACATATGAAATGGGAAATGATGACGAGGGATTCAAATTGCGCGTACCCAACGGAAGCCGTATTATTACGAGTGATGATGTATTTGACTATATGCTTACTGTTAGGACAAATAACAGCGAGATACACGAACATATCGAACAGGTGCGAGATAACGATTACGGCGAACTGAAATTTGGAGAAACGGTTAGATTACATGGTATGGAAGATTATGAGCAACTACGATTACAAGTTCTATCGAGGCGGAAGTCTGTATCGCGCAGACAATTTATTAGAAAAACGGTGGGCGAGGAAGTAAAACTGAATAGCAACGGAGAAACGGCATTACGATATTTCGAGGAAAAGCTGAAAAACGACACGCTCTATTGCTTGGATGAGCCTGAAAATAGTTTATCACCCAAATTGCAATTGCAATTAGTAGAAATTATTCGACGTATGGTAAGATATTGTGGATGTCAAATGATTATAGCGACACATTCGCCGTTCATATTGTCCATTGATGGAGCAAAGATATATGATTTGGATTCCATTCCAGTGGCTTTGAAGAAATGGTGGCAACTCGAAAACGTGCGCATATACTACGATTTTTTCAGTCAATACAAAAACCTTTTTACCAAAGTGACCAATGCAACAGGAGATAATACATAATGGATAACTTAAAGTATTTTCAAAGATATCACGGTAAAGAAAACACGCATTCAAGCAATGCACTTTCTTTATTACAAATGCTTTATGATTATAGTCCAAAGAAATTCTATGAAACTCTTTGCAACATAATCGAACAACAAGGCGAATTGGAAAATGTTGCGCCACATTTCGTTGTACAAGATACGGGCAACGGCAAAGGGAGCATACCCGATTTCAGCATTATGCAGCATAGTTTTAAGATAGTTGTCGAAGCAAAAGAGGGCGCATTCAATATTGATCAGTTGGAAAGACATTTGAAAGGGCTATCGGGAAAAGACGAATTTACATATAAGGTTTTAATCGCTCTATCACCGCAAAATGATGTGCAAAGTCATCTAAATAAACTAATCGAAAAGTACCCGAAAATATATATCGTCCATAAAACTTATATAGATTTTTATGATATTATCAAGGGTAATATGCACGAAATAAAAGACAGTTCATTTATCGAAATTTTGGATGAGTATAGAGAATACTGCGAAATGGAGCAGCTTATAGATTATTCAGAAAATACTTTAATGGTGCGGTTAACTACGAATACATTCGATTTCAATTTTCAAAACGGAGTGTATTATGACTCCAATAAATACACGCCGCTTGGCTTTCGCTATTTAGGATTGTATAAAGAAAAAAGCATAAGGGCGATTGGGAAAATAGTCAAGATTGTGGAGGCGCACGTCGATGATTTCGGAAAAATTGTGTATGGTGATTTGGTATACGGGAAACCGTTGACGGATGCAGACAGGCATAAAGTCGAGTTTGCAATAGAGGATAGAAAAAACAATTTCCATAACGAAACTGATCCGCACTGGCATTTTATTGTGGAAAGATTTGTCGAGGTGGTCAATTTTAGAAAGAAAAAGTACGGTATGTATGGTAAAAAGAAATTCTATCTAAAAGAAGACTTTGGAATAAAAGACATAGCGCATTGCACTATAGAAGAAATTGCGGCGGCTATGAAAGACTATGATAAGTGGGAATAAAAAAACGAGGAAAAAGAATGGATAAAAAAATATACAAAACCGAAATAGTAGAAACTATGCGTTATATCGAGGAAATATCTGCTCGATTGGGGCAGTCTATTACATCATCGGACTATTATATTGAAGACTTGGGATGCCCTCATTCAAAACCAAAAAATCTTCCGAAAGGATATGCGGCAGTATATATGTTCGCCTATAATGGCGAATGGTTGAAAATAGGAAAGGCAAATACCAAATCAAAAGCGCGGTATACCTCGCATCATTATGGGTTTAATGCGTTAAGTACACTGCCGAAGTCGCTTGCGGCTGACCCGGCTATGAGTAAATATGGCATATGCAAAGAAAACTCTCGTACTTGGGTAGAGCAAAATACATATCGCATTAATATCTTAATCAAGTCCGAAATAGGCAAAGCGGCAACCGAGCTGATAGAAGCGGTATTACATTACAAATTCCGCCCTCGATATGAGGGCGCATTATAAGGAGGCTAAGCAAATGGCTACTATAACCTACACGGTAAAAGGAATAACCAAAAGCAATCGCGGCACGGCCGAAAAGGACGGCGTCGAATTTGAGATGCGCGAACTGCAATCCAAATGGAAGCTCGTCACAAAGTCGGGTGCAGCCA
>CAJUKG010000009.1 GCA_910586925.1 uncultured Christensenellaceae bacterium
AAGTCGTAACAAGGTAGCCCTACGAGAACGTGGGGCTGGATCACCTCCTTTAAGGAATCTTCAATCAGAGAAGATCCAACCAAATTTGTTCTTAATCGATATAGTTTGCTAAATCTATCACTTATACATGTGTGAAACGAACCGCGTTTACAAAACGCGGTTTTTGTTTTGCGTTTTTCTTTCGTCGTTTCTGCGCGGAGCGATGAATATATATGTGCGCAGTTAAAAAGCCAAATGCGGCAGTTTCGTTTTGCGGGAGCGCGCGTGATACGCTTCGGTCGGGAGCAACGGGCAAAGCGGGTGCGCGGAGAAAACTATGCTGCTAATGCTCGTGCGCGACATATTGATAAAAATATCACTTTACCGTAACTAAATTTCATTATGTACTTGACAGTTCGCGAAATGAATGGTAAAATAAATGTATGTCGGCGCGAAGCGCGGAGAAGGAGAGTGTTATGCACAAACAAATGATTGTGTTTAAGAATAAACGTAGTTTGTTTGCGGTAGTGCCGTTATTGACGGCGATCGCCATATTGTTTGCGATCGTCGGAGTTTTCGGATTCGGTGGTGACATTGCCGCGCATGCCGACGTCGCGGGCGACCCGACGACGGTTTATAACCGTGTTCTTGACGCAAGCGGCGATGAGTATGCGTTGCCGTCGAACTCTTGGACATACGGTCACGATATTAAGATTGCAACGCCCGTACTCGAGCACAAAGACGGAGCTTCGGGCAAACTGAATATTTCGCTGTACCTCGGCGACGATTTGATCGCGAAAGAGATCGAGCCGATCAAGCTCGCCGATTACATAAACAAATATATGCCTGCGGGCAAGTATAAGCTGTTTTTCGCCGCGCCGATGGCGATAGCGGACGGTATTACATACGAGCAAAAAGATTATGCTTTCCCGTTCGAGGTCGAGCGTGCCGCTATGCCGCAAAACCGTATCGAGCTTGTGAGCAATTATCTGTCGAGAAACGACGCATACGAGTTCATGTACGACGGAAATGTGCACATGTTGCCTGCCGATATGGACGAGAATATCATAAACCCTGTCGGCGGGGTGTACGAGCGCGGATTCGGCACGTCCGTGTATTGGGCGAAAGAAGCTGCGGATAAGTATTTCGGCGGGTTGAAACTTTTGTTCAACGTGTCGGGAATGTCGAACAGTCATTACCACACCGCCGAGTATTTCGCGGGCGAAGAAGAATTTGTAGATTGCACGGTGGTTGCGCCGTGCGAGCCGGGCGTGTACACCGTTAACTACCTGTTGTCGGGCGACAATTTCCTCGATTCCGAGGCGGGCGACATTCAGTACAGCTATAAAGTGTCTGTTTTCGGCGAGGTGGAGATCCCCGTTATTCAGGAAACCATTTACGACGGCACGGTGCAAACGGCGAATATAAGCGACGGATTGCACTACACGGTAGATGCGTACACGGGATGGACGGACGTGGGCAGTCACGACATAACCCTGCGGTTGCGCGAGCCTGAGTGCTATCTGTGGAAAGGTCAGACGCTCAAAACCCGCACGACCGCCGTTAAAGTCAAGTTCACGATCAACAAGGCGAGCAACGACTGGGTGCAGATCCCCGACGTCGTGCGCTGGGTGGAAGGCGAATACGATCCCGAAGAAAACCTTGTTATAGGAGAAGCACTGTTCGGCAAAGTCGTGTTTGTTATCACCGATGCCGATGACAACGTGGTATACAACTCCGAAACGGGCGTAAATAAGCTCGGCGAACTGAAAGCCGGCAGTTATAACTTCACCGCGAGCGTGGAGGGAACAGATAATTATACAGTGCTTCCGTATTCCAAGTTCATTCGCGTTCTCGAAAAACAGGGATTGCCTTGGTGGGGAACTATGTGTATCGCGATCGGCGCGATTGCCGTCGTTGCGATCATAATCCTCATTCTTTATAAAACGGGAGTATTCCGTATTCTCACCGATAAGATCGTTTTGTCTATCCGCACGAAAGCGACGATAGACGCGACGATCGCGGCGGTCCGCGCGAATAAGCGCGCCGAAGAATCCCGCGCCTCGCGCGAGCAGGCGGAAGCCCGCGACCGCGCCGCAGAACAAGCCGCAGCCCGCAAAGCCGCGGCGGAGGAAGCGCGCAACCGTCCGCCCGAAGAACAGGTGGCGGAGCTTGAAGCGAAAGCGAAAGCGGCGAGCGAAAAAGCCGACGCCATGAGGGAGCGCGCCGACGCCATGCAAGAGCGTGCCGAAAAATTCAAGGCGAAAGTGGCAAGCGACGCCGCCGTAGCCAAAGATACCGCGTCCGTTGCGGAAGAACGGAACCCCGACGAAACGTCCGTCATTGACGGCGAAGCCGAAAAAGCAGGCGACGCGAATGTCGAAGTTGCGGCGGCGGAAGATACAAAATCCAAAGACCCCGCCGCACCGTCGAAGCCGAAGAAGCCGAGAAGCAATAAGAAGAAAGCAGAGCCGACCGTTGCGGCGAGCGACACTAAAGCAGAAACAACCGATCATACGGAGGACTAAAACATGTCGGTCACGAAACAACTCAAGAAAGACATAGCAATTCTCGACGCGGAAATTACCGCGCTCGAAATAAAGCGTTCGCGGTCGGAAGCCGCAATCATCGAAGCGTTGGTAGGCGGCGAAGAACCGACCATAGACGATATTAAGTATTTTCGTAAGTACACGGCGGAAATAGAGGAGAAGCGCGAACGCATAGTGTTGATGCAACAGCAGCTCGACACCGTATACTAAACCGCGCACGACGAGAGTTTATCGTGCGGTATCCCGATTCGGCTTATTGAATAATGCCGAATCGGATAGTTTTGACATAAAATAAAAGCGACGAAAAACGTGTCGAAATACTTTCCGATGCGTTTTTTGCATTGAGATCGGTTTTCGAGCGTGTGCGACATTTTTGCGCGATATGCGGCTTGTGGAAGGGAATACAATAAAAAACCGTGCCGAGTGGTCGGCACGGCTATCGCATAACGCGATTGGAGTTTGTAGGGCGTGTGCTTTCGGCGTATAAGCAACGCCTACAATACTATTTTGCGTTGTTTTCGTATGTTTATGCATGGTAACGTCGAATAATAGAAATTAGCAAACACCGACTTAATCAAACAAAAAATCCCTAAACAAATGATTGCTCGGGGATCTTATGTTTCGCATAGCGCGAAATGTGTAAGACTTTTACGACAGTAGTTTTCGATTTAATATTATGCCGTAGTGACATTCGGTAATTCGGTGCGGATTTTACTTCATGTCCGCCTTACACTGTTATTTTGTGCGCGTCGGCGCGTATTATTCGCCGTTTCGGAAATTTTCCGAAATATTTTTTTCAAACGGTTGACAAATGTACATTTTCGGCGTATACTAAAACATATGTTGCAAAACGTGTGTTTCAGTATGTTAAACGCAAATACCGCAAAATGAGAGGTGAATATGCCGCCGAAAGCGAAGTTTACGAAAGACGAAGTTATTGCCGCCGCAGTCAAACTGACTGAGGAACGAGGGATCGACGCATTGACGGCGAGGGAACTCGGCGACGCGCTTGGAAGCTCCGCCCGTCCTATTTTCACGGTGTTCGACGGCATGGACGAGGTGCGCGACTGTGTATTTGCGGCGGCGAAAGCCGTTTACGGCGAGTATGTCGAGCGCGGGCTTCGCGAGGCTGTCGCATTCAAGGGCGTGGGAGCGGCTTACATAAAATTCGCCGCGGAGCGACCGCGACTTTTTTCGTTGCTGTTCATGCGCGGACGGGACGGCTTGCCGTGCGTAGGCGAGATATTGCCGATAATAGA
This sequence comes from uncultured Christensenellaceae bacterium, assembly GCA_910586925.1. Classification (GTDB taxonomy): domain Bacteria; phylum Bacillota; class Clostridia; order Christensenellales; family Pumilibacteraceae; genus Anaerocaecibacter. The sequence goes on from CAJUKG010000009.1 coordinate 3,788, forward strand.
CGATTATGCGGAGCGCATACTTACGTCGATAATGGACGGATACGGCGTGTCGCGGGAATTTGCGCAAAGGGTATATTTGCATTTATGGATATATACGCACGGAATAGCGACGCTTATCGCTACGAAAGTCTGTGCGTTTACTGCCGAGGAGATAGACGTATTGATGACCGAAGAATTCCTCGCGATATTTTCAAAACTCAAAAAAGAGGGTGGCAAGCTATGATTACGGCGCGGGACGTGAGAAAAATTTATCGCGGTTGCGAGGTGCTTAAAGGCATGTCGCTCGATATCGAGGAGGGCGAGAACGTGGTCATACTCGGCGCGTCGGGGTCGGGTAAATCGACGCTTCTATCTGTGCTTTCGGGGCTTGAGCGGGCTGACGGCGGAAGCGTTACGGTAAACGGCGAAGAACTCGCCGCGATGTCAGATAAACAGCTCACCGAGTTCAGACGCAAAAACGTCGGGTTTGTGTTTCAACAGTATTACTTGCTCGATCATCTCACCGTGGACGGCAACGTGCGCCTCGGTGCCGACCTCGTCGGCAATAAAGATTACCGTGACGTGATCGGCGCGGTGGGGCTTGCCGAGAAGCTCAAGAACAAGCCGTCCGAGCTGTCGGGCGGAGAACAGCAACGCGTGTGCATTGCGCGCGCGATCGCCAAAAAACCGCGCGTGCTGTTTATGGACGAGCCGACTGGCGCGCTCGACGAGGAAACGGGTCGCGCCGTTCTCGATTATATTTGCAGACTTCGGCGGGAACTCGGTTTGACCGCCGTGTCGGTCACGCATAATGCGAATATCGCGGAAACGGCTGATACCGTTATCAGAATCAACAGCGGAAAAATAGTCGAATACTACCGCAATTCTTCTCCGAAATCGGCTTACGAAATAGGGTGGTAATATGGTAGTGAGCGCGAAGGACGGACTCAAGCTCGTCGGGATTTCCGTTGTGAGCTTTTGTGCCGTGTTTGTATGTACTTTTTTCATCAATTACTATATAGACGTGCACGCGCTCGAGGGCGAAGTTCCCGAAGCGTATATGCCGATTTACGACGCGCAGGTCGCTATGTCGCGGCTCGTGTGCGGGATCACCGGCGGCGTGCTCGGCGCGATCGTCGTGATAATGCTCGCGTTTTACATCAAGCTGTATATCGACGGGAATGCGAAACGCTTCGGGCTGTTCAAGGCGATGGGGTATTCCGAAAATCGACTTGCCGCGGCGTTTTGGGTGTTCGGTCTTGCGGTGCTCGTCGGCGCGTGTGCGGGATGCGCGGCGGGATATGCGGTTATGCCCGCGGTTTACGACAACATGACGATAGGCGAACTGTCGGTGACGATCGGGTTTCATGCGTGGCTGCCGTTCGCGCTTGTGCTGCTTCCGTCCGTTTTGTCCGCGCTCGTCGCTTGCGTATATGCGCGTATGAAACTTCGCGGCGGCGCGCTCGATATGCTGAAAGGAAAAACGCAAAGCACCGAAAAACGCACGTTCGACAGCGGCAAACCTTTCCTCGCCGAAATGCGTCGCGCCGTGCTTCGCAGTAATAAATCGGTCGTGTTTTTCGTCGCGTTCGCATGTTTTTGCTTCGCGGCAATGGTGCAAATGAGCCTGTCTATGCGCACTTTAAGCAGCGAACTTATGGGGGGTATGATATTTGCCATAGGCGTTGTTTTGTCGGCTACGGCGATGATTATGGCGGTTACAACGGTCATTACGCGAAATTCCCGCAATATCGCGGTGATGAAGGCATGCGGATACTCGGTAAAACAGTGCGCCGTCGCGGTGCTTTGCGGTTATGTTCCGTTTGCCGTTCTCGGCTTTGCGATAGGCACCGTGTATCAGTACGGCTTGCTTAAAATAATGTGCGACATAATGTTTGCGGATGTCGCGATCGTGCCCGACTATTCGTTCGACGTACCGATGTTTTTCGCGACGTTCGCCGCGTTTATAATTTCGTATTCGGCGACTATGCTGTACTATGCGAGAAAGATAGACAAGGTTTCGCTGAAGCAAATCATGCTCGCCGATTAGCCGTATCGAATTCGGTTAGAAAAAGATTAGAAAAATTAAAATACAATTAAAAATCCCCGACGCGGGATTTTTTTATTGACAATACTATGCAATGCATGGTATTATGTATACAGCAGTATCAAGGAGTGCAAAATGAAATACTACGACAGCGGAGGCGTAACATGGATGCGCAACTGAAAAAAGGTCTTCTCGAAGTTTGCGTGCTCGTGTCGCTGAAGAAAGAAGAAAGTTACGGCTATAAGATCATAAACGACATATCGCCGTATATCGAGGTGAGCGAGAGTACGCTGTACCCGATACTGAAGCGGCTCGAGGCGACGGGGTGTTTGACGACGCGCAGTAAAGAATACAACGGCAGACTGCGCAAGTACTACATGATAACCGAGGCGGGTAAGCGCAAGATACGGGAGTCCATTTCCGATCTCGACGAACTGCGGCGGGTGTACGAATTTATTTACAAGGAAGGGTTATGAAATGACCAAGTACGAATGGGACAGGGAATTAAAGAAAAATATCCACCGATTGCCCGACGACGAGATAAAGCGCGTGCTCGAGTATTACGACGAACTGTTCGAGGACTACATCGAGCGCGGCAAGTCCGAACGCGAGATAATAGCCGAGTTCGGCAATCCTTGCGACGTCGCGGACAAGATACTTGCCGACTACGACGGCGAGCTTAAGTCGGACGATCCGTTCGGGCACCCGCCGCGTTTTCGCGGCGATAAAAGCGGCACCGTGTTCGAGGGACATGACGATAACAAAACGGACGTTAAAAGCAATGCCAAAGAGCCTGTGAGCGAAAATGGCGGCGAAGATATCGGCGGGGCGAAAGCGGAAGTCAAAGACGACAATGCGCGGACATTGGCACTTGTCGCGTTCATAGTGATAAACATAGTGACCGGTTTCGCCATGTTCTTTATACTCGCGGCGGTATGGATCGTGCTCGGTGCGCTCGTAATAAGCGGCATTGCGGTCGCGGGTGGCGGAGTAGCGGCGTTCGTCGTGTCGTTCGGACCGCTGTTCGGCGGCGGCGCGGCGTCGGGACTTGCGCAAATGGGTATGGGTGTCGCCACGGTCGGAGTAGGTATAGCTATAGTTTTGGGCAGCGTCGCGTTGATGCGGCTTTATGCGAAAGGCACGAAAAAAGTTGCGCAATGGTTTTCCAAAGGAGTTGCGAAATGAAAAAAGGCATTAAAATTTCGCTGGCGGTATCGGTTTTTCTCGTGCTGCTCGGCGCAGTGATTTTCATAATAGGCATGTCGGTGCTCGGCTGGGATTTCAAGCGATTGGACGCAACGGAGTATACGGCGCGCAGCTTCGCGGTACGCGAAGATACGAGCGTGACGCGCGTCGTTATAGACGTCGCATCGTTCCCCGTAGAGGTGGTAAAAGGCGACGCCGTATCGCTCGAGTATTACGACGCGACGAATTCCGAAGTGACGGTCGAATGTGCGGACGGCGTGCTCACGGTGCGGGAGAAGTACGACTTTAATCCGTTTGTCACCGGTTTTTTCAATATCGGTCGCATGGATCGCAAGTATAAGCTGACGATCGCGGACGGAATGGACGCAGTGACGTTGGACGGCGTCAACGCGAATATAGAGTTCGACGGAATAACGATAGGCGAGCTTGCCGTGCGCACGACCAACACCGACATTTCCGTAATATCGAGCAATATCGGCACGTTCGAGGTGAGGTCTACAAATCTTACGCTGTGTGTGAAAAACAGCGAACTCGGCGGCATGACGGTAAACGGCACAAACGTCGGCGCGGAGATAGAAAACGTCGAGTGTCCGAAAATGCGCATAGACGCGACAAACCTCGATTTCGATGCGTCGGGCGCGCATATAGACGAGTTGTCCTCGGACGCGACTAACAACAACACCGAGCTTCGCGATTCCGCCTGCACGAAACTCGATATAACGGGAACGAACGGAGATTACGAACTGCACGACGTCGCCGTAGATACCGCAGTGTTGCATGCGACAAATCTCGACGCGGAGCTGCGTATTGTCGGTATAGCGTCTGAATATACGGTGATTACGACGGGAAGGAATATGCCGCCGCAGCGCATCGGAAGCACCGATAAGTCGATAACGCTGTCGGGAACGAACAACGACGTATCGCTCGTATTCGTCGAGCGGTGAAAGTATAAATCATACTAACGCAAACAGCCTCGCAATATTACTTGCGAGGCTGTTTGTTGTGTAACCGTATTAACGTAAAAGATTACTTCTTGCTCGGTTTTTTGGGCGTCGGTGCGGGCGCGGGAGTGTTTTCCGCGGACGCGCCGTTCTGCTCGGTGCCGAGATAAGCGGGGAGCTGCATGCCGTTCATTTTGAACAGCTCGTTGAGCGGGGGAACCGCGCCGAGCATGCCCGAAAGGAAGTTCGCTGTCGTCGGCTTGCCGTCCTGCATGCTGTCCCAAACGGTAACTTTGTCGATCTTGAGATTTTTGATCGCTTCGACTTGCTTTGCGACGAGGTCCTCGATTTTGTCTGCGATGAGGAGTTTTACTGCGTCGTCGCTGCTGCCGTTTGCAGCTTCGATTATCTTGCCGAAACCTTCCGCCTGTTTGGAGAGGATCTCGAGCTGACCTTTTGCTTCCGCGACGTAACGCGCGTATGCCGCATCCGCTTCGCCCTTGGCTTTGCGGCGAATCTGTTCCGCTTCCGCTTCCGCTTCGATTTCCGCTTTCTGTTTTTGGATCTCGGCGTTTACGAGAACGTCGGCTTCGAGAGTGGCGCGTTCGCGCTTGGCACGTTCCGTTTCCGCCTGTTGCTCGGCGCGGTATGCGTCCTCGTTGGCTTTTGCTTGAGCGATAAACTCGGCGGATTGAGCGGAGCGGTTCGCTTCCGCTTCCGCTTCGCGCAGGCGCGAGTTGGATTGACTGATGAGCACTTTGGATTTGTTTTCGCCTTCGATAGCCTGCGAATTGGCGGCGGCGACTTGGATACGCTGTTCCATTTGCGCATTGGCTTGACCGATCGCACCGTCGCGGTCTTTTTCTGCAACCGATTTTTTCGCATCGTTGATGACCTTTGCGGCGGCTTCTTTACCGAGGGACTCGATATAGCCCGATTCGTCCGAAATATCGGTAATGTTGACGTTGATGAGACGCAGACCTATTTTCTTAAGCTCGCCCTCGACGTTCACCGATACGGCGGCGAGGAATTTGTCGCGGTCGGTATTGATCTCCTCGATGTCCATCGTCGCGATGATCAAACGGAGCTGACCGAGAATAATGTCTTCCGCGAGTCGCTGTACCTCGTTGACGGGCAGGGAGCGAAGCCGCTCGGCGGCGTTTTGCATGATGCCCGGTTCGGTGGAAATGCCGACCGTAAAGCGCGACGGCACGTCGATACGAATGTTCTGACGGGACAGCGCGTTCTTGAGGTCTATTTGTATGGAGATAGGGGTGAGGTCGAGAAAGCTGTACGACTGAATGAACGGCACTATGAACGCCGCGCCGCCGTGGATACACTTTGCCGAGCGCGCGGTGCCGTCGGCGGCTTTGCCGACTTTACCGTAAATGACCATGACTTTATCGGACGGGCATTTCTTGTAGCGCGTCGCGAGCATGGCTATCACGAGAATGATGAGTACCACGACCGCAACTACGACGCCGATGATGCCGCCGATAAGTCCGCCGCTCATTTCGGATAGAAGGGATGTTTGCATGATGTTTTTTTACTCCTTGTTCAGATGATATTATTTATATGTACGCCGAAGTTATTCGGTCGTTACCGTGATCGACGGCTTTTTATACTTTTCGACGACGAGCACATTGCCGTTTATGCAACCCGTCACTTTGATCTCCGCGGCGGTGGGGATCTCGTCGCCGTCCGTCACCGCGTCGTACTCGGCATAGCGTTCCTGTATAAGCACGTTCACTTTGCCCGATCCCGAGCGTGCGGGGGGAACGGTGAGATATACCGTGCCTGTTTTTCCGATCGCGTTGGACGGATTTATGTTGCCGGTGCTCTGCAATTTTTCCATGCCGAGAAGGGCAGCCGCCATGCCGCACGCCGCCGCCATGCCGCATATGACCGCTATGATCGCGGCGAAATACCAATCGAGCACGTAGCACAGCGTGTAACATACCCAGGACCCGACCGCGGCAAACGCTATTATCGAGCGCAAGCTCAACAGTCGCAGTCCGAACGGCATGGACGCGCCGCCCGATTTTCCGCCCGTCGGAATATCGTCGCCCGTATCGGACAGCGAAACATTGTTGAGGTCGGGATCGAAAGCTCCGCCGCCGTCGTAATCGGTGACGCCGCCGGAAACGTCCGCGTCGGACGCGCCGCCCGGTATATCCGCATCGCTGCTGCCGCCGACGAGCATGAATATGATTTGAAATATCAAAATCGCCGTTGCGGCGCAGGCGATGACGAACGTCACCTGTTGCAGAGTGGACATATCATTCCACCACATAGTCGTTACCTCCGTGCGGTTTACCCGCTATTTCAGTATATCAAAACAGTGCATGTTTGTCAATACCTTATACATAATTATAATATATGCAGTTAAAGCGCAGATTACGGGAAGATTAAAATATCATTAGTTTTTCCGCGTCGTGTGGAAAATTTTACGGCTGCGGCGACCTATTGACAAAAGTTTTTCTGTATAATATAATATACGCATGATACGGTATAGAGCAAAAAGAACTTGTTTCACCCGCGCCGAGCTTTACGCGGTCACGCCCAAAAAATCCCGACAAGCGACGCCCGTCGCGCGACGGATAAGTCTGCGTGTGCGCGTGCTTCTTGCGGTCACGGCTGTCCTGCTTGTTCCGCTTATTATAATGCTGTGTATTCGCTCGACGCCGTCGGTCGCGGAATGGTGGACTCGACATATTCAGGCGGGGTGGGAGAAGCTCGTCGGCACGCTCACGTCGTGGATACCGTTTTCGGTGTTCGAACTGTTTATTGCCGCCGCCGTGATAATTGTCGTGTATTTATTCGGCAGAATGATATTCGCGCTTCGGGCGCGGCGGTTCCAAACCGTGATCGCGGGGCTTCTCGGCGTCGTTATAGCAATAGTATATATTCTCGATATGTATGTTCTGTCGATGGGGTTCGGATATTACCGTGCGGCAATGCCGCTTCCGCAAGCGGGGCGGGATTATGACAAAGCTCAAGCGATCGCCGCCGCCGAGTATTTCGCCGCCGACTACAACGCGTTGTCGCGGGAGCTTCGGCGGGACGAAAACGGCTGTGTTGTGTGTCCGTACTCGTTTTCGGAGCTTGCCGACCTAATTGCCGCGGAGTACGAAAAACTCGACGACGATTATTTTGCCGCGTACACGCCGACGGTAAAGCCCGTCGTTAACAGCTTTTTATTGTCCGATATGCTTATCACGGGCATAACGTTTTTGCCGTTCGGCGAAGCGACTGTCAATACTCTCGCGCCGCCGTCGGAGATCCCCGCGACTATGGCGCACGAGCTTGCGCACACCAAAGGCGTACAGCGCGAGGGCGACGCCAACCTTCTTTCGTACTATATTCTTTTGTCGTCGGACAACGATTATCTGCGGTACTGCGGATATTATACCGCATACGACAGCATGCCCGCGGCGGTGCGACTGCATGACGACCGCGAGGAGTACGAAAGGCTGTACGACGCCGCGCCGCGCGAGGCGAGGGCGGAACGTGCGTTCGCGCGCAAGTATTGGAACAGCCAACCCGATTTTATCGGCAACGTCGCTCGATTCTTCAACGACATATATCTCTCGCTCAACGGCGCGATAAACGGCACGGGAAGTTATAACGACGGCAATATCAGCGACGTCATCATTTCGACCGATCCCGATACGGGCGAACAACAGCGCGAAATATATTACTCGCAGACGCAGAAGATGATGTTTGCGATATACGAAGCGCGATTGCGTGACCGATGAGGCTTTATCGAGAAATATTTTCGACTAAACTGTGAGCGAACGCTTTTTTCGCGTTGCGGGCAGCAGTTTCAGTTTGTTCAACAGCGGCAACAGCATTACGGTTATCGCTATGTTTATCGCGCCGACTGCGCACTGCAACGCGCGTGATGCGATATATACCGAAAGTGCGCGGTCTGCCCACGAAGCGAGCTTGAGATAGTATTTGCACCACACCCATATCGCGAACGAGTCGAATATCAGTGTGACGAATACCGTGCACAGCACGCCCGCTATTATGAAGCGCGAAAGATTGGTGCGTGTAGGCAGTTTGAAACACAGCCCCGCGATCACGCCGTACATGATGCAGCCGAGGTTGAGCAGCGGGTTTATCGCGCCTTGCGGGATCACGATCGCGCCGATAAGATCGGACAGTCCGCATACTGCGCCGCCGCCGATCGGTCCGAGCGTTGCCGCAGCGATCAGCCATACCGCATAAATAGGCGTGATCTTGAAAGAGTCGGTCAACGTCAAAAGCTGACCGAGGAATTTCATCACGATCGCGAGTGCGGTGAATACGGCGGCATATGTCAGCCATTTTGTGGTGCCGAAGATGGGTTTGTGCGAGCGGACCGTATCAATATTATTGTTGTCCGGAGTCGCAATTTCCTGTTGATGTCTTTTCATCAATGTCGGGCTTCTCCTTTATATGAAGTTGCCCCTATTATATCACGCGGCGGTTGCAATGTAAAGCGATTGTAAACGCAAAGCAGTACATGTATAAAAATTATTTTGCGGCGAGACGTTTTCGGCTTCTTTTTCCGCCTTTGCGCTTGGAAATATTGACGTCGATCTTGACCGCGCCGAACACGACGGCGATGAGCGCGGAAAAGCATACGCCGCCTATGCCTGCGAGTATTATCGGAATGACGGTGCCGGGAATTATCGAGTACACGTATACCGTGAACAGCCACGCGGGGTAGCCTGCGGCGAGGCAGATGAAAAGAGGTTTGAAGAACGTCAGTTTTATGCCCGTGCGACGTTTAATGTCTATTATGTCGAGCACCGACGACAGAATGAGGCTCGCTCCGAACGCTATCATATAAACGTCCATGTCGAACTTTCCGTAGAACGCGAAACATATTGCGTACATCGTCACCGCGCCTATAAGATAGTTGATCAGCGATTTTTTCTCGAGGTCGAGGGAATTGAGCATGGACGAAGCGATGTTTTCAAACGACAGCGGGATAAGCAACCATGCCGATTTCTCGAGAAAGATACCCGCATCGGTGTTGTTGTAGATGAATTTGCCGAGCGGATTGCCGAGTGCGCAGTATGCGGGTAAGATCACCGCCGCGACGATCACCGAGAACGACAGCGCGTTTTCTATCTGGCGGCGCGTGCTCGTTTTGTCGCCGCGGGCGTACGATTCGGAAAGGGTGGGGATCATGACAAACGCGAGCGAGCCGACTACCGTGATCGGCAGGTACAGGAGCGGCAACGCCATGCCGACGCACGATCCGAACACGTACATGGACTGCTCGGTGTTGAGTCCTGCCGACATAAGTAAGAACGGTATCGCGATAGCCGTTATGTAACCGTTGACGCTCGAAGCGGTGCGCGACACGGTGATGGGAAGCGAGGTGGTGAAAAGCGGCTTGAAATGCGTTTTGGGGCTTCGGAGCTTGCGCCGACCCGCGAAGTAGAATATCATGCAGGCGACAGCCGACACCGCGCATGCCACCGTCATCGACAGTGCGACGGCGGCGAGCTTGTCGCGGAACAGGAAGAACAGCGCGACGCAACATACTATGCGCGCGACTTGCTCGATAAGTTCGACTATGCTCACCGAAGCGAATTTTTTCTCCCCCCAAAGCACGCCGCGGAATGCCGAGTACACGCCCGAAAATACGAGCGCGGGCAGCATTATGAATACGAGAGTCATGGACTCGGGTTCTGCGAAAAGCGAGCCGATCGGTTTGCCGCAGATCAGAACGACGGCGCATATCACCGCCGCTACTATAAGTTCGAGTATAAGAGCCGCCGAGCAAACTCCGCCGCTCGCGCCACGGTCTTTCGCGGTCAGTTTGGAAACGACGAGCGGAATACCCGACGTCAGCAGGGTGAGCAGTACGAAAAAGAATGACAGTGCCACCGAGTACACGCCCATGCCGACCGCGCCTATTTCGCGCGATAGGTATATCTTGAATAAAAAGCCGAGAAGTCTCTCCGCTACGGTGAACGACGTGAGCGTGATCACCGCTTTCGCCATAGGTTTCATAAGCCTATGATATGACGGGCGGTGCGCGATAATGCCAACGGCGTTCTTTCCGAAACATTAAATTTCGGTTAGAATATACTTATTTCGTCGCTATTCTTGCTATTTTTCACAAAATCTGTTATATTATAAATGTGAATATGTTTGCGGATAAAATCCCGTTTCGTCGTATAGTCGCGGCGACGGTCATAATGGCTCTTGCCGCATTGCTGACAGCTCTATTTGTCGGTTGCGGGTCGGAGAGCGTGCCGTCGCTTCGTTGCGACGGTATAACGCTGTGCATAGGCGAAAGCCGCGACATATTGCATTACGTGTATTTTACGCCCGCGGTTGCCGCCGAACGCGAAGTGGTATTGAGTGCGGACGGCGATTGCGTCGAGATAGACGGCACTGTCGTCACGGCGGTGCGAAGCGGCGAATGTTCGGTGACGGTTCGCGGCAAAGACGGCGAAGCGGCGATCCGCGTTTCGTGCGTCTACCGCGAAGCGGGCGAGCCTGCGCTCGAAATGTCGCGGCTTATACAGACCGCGTCTTCCGTTTCGGATATTTCGGAAGTGACGTTCTCGGTGCGGTTTATAGAACCCGTCGATCCCGAACTCGAAGTCGTTTGGTCGGTGGACGGTGCGGCGGCGGGGAGCGGGCGCGAGTTCTCGTACAGACCGAGCGGGTATGGCGAATTCAAAGTCGCCGCGGTCGCGGGCGGAGCGAACGTCGGCGACACTGTGCGCGTGTACCGACCCGCGAATACCGAAGTGACGTTCGCAGGAGAGAAAGAACAGCGCGGCACGTACTCCTACGTTTCGTACTCGGCGCGGCATTTCCCGCACCCCGACAATCCGCGCGCCGTATATGTTTGGCGCGTGAACGGGGAAGCGCGCGGCGACGAGGCGAATTTCCGATTTATGCCGAGTGAGCCGGGAGAATACACGGTTTCGCTCGAGGTGAACGGCAAAGACGTTCCGCTCGGCAATAACGGCACAGTCACCGCAAGCGACGCATACGCCGTCGAATGTGCGGTGGCGTTCGACGACCGCGACGGCGTATACATAGAGTGGGCGGGCGACCGCATTGCGTCGCGAGTGAGCGTGATCGCGCCGAACGGCGTACGCAGCGATCTGTGCGCGACGGACGCGCGACACGCGTATCTTTTCGGGCGCGGGACGTTCGATGCGACCGAGTTAATAGACGTTTTCGCCGCAGAACCGGGCGTGTACGATATAACCGTTTGCTTCGACGGCGAAAGCGAGTGCGTTTTTTCGCAGTATCCGATACGTGCGAAAGAATTCGCGGACGATAAGCCGTTTGTGAAAAATACGTTTGTTTCGGACATTGACGACGGTTGCGAATTGATCGACGACGGGTATGCGATCGGACTGCGCGAAATCGAGTGTTATATCGCAAACGGCGGGCGCGAAACGCTCGATGCGATGATGAATTACGCCGCCGTTCTCGGAATGACGGGGCGGAGCGAGCTTGACGGAAATATCGCGAAAATCTCGTTCGACGACTATGTCAACGCGCCCGACAGATTCGACGAAATGCCCGATATAACGCGCATGTATACCGAACTTCCGCATATCGAGTACGACTCCGCGGCGCGTCGTCCGCAGTCATATGTATTCGATATAGACCGAATAAAGCGCGGCGTGGAAGTGGAGAATTCGTCGCAGCTCGTCACGGTTGCGACGCGCGGGCTTCGTCCCGTGCCCGTGTCCGGTTCGCCTGCGCAGACGGTGTACGCATCGGTGCGGGCAAAGCTGTCTGGGATAATCGGCGCGCGTTACACGGCGGAACGGAAAATTCATGCGATTTACGATTGGCTGCAGTGGGTCACGGTTTGCGTAGATGACGGCACGGACAGAAACTGTGCGAGCAATTATGCGGAAGCGGTGTTCGGATATTCGACGATGCAGGGCGGCGATGCTCGGCGTGCGGTCGTTACGAGCGAAGGCATGGCGAAGTGCTTTTCGCTCATGTGCGCCGTCGAGGGGATCGAATGTATGACTTACGTCGTGCTCGGCGATACCCATTATGCAAACAAAGTCAAGCTCGACGGAGTGTGGTACAACGTCGATGCGTATGCGGGCAAGGCGAACGAGTCGGAGCTGGGGCTTGCGCGTTCGTCGCAGCTCGGAACGCATCGCGCACTGCTTATAGACGATGCGGAAGCCGTGAAGCTCGGTCTGTATCCCGCATTCGGCGAATATGCGGCGAATAGCGTGGAGCGGAGTTTTTATTTGTTAAAGACGAAGCGCGACGGACTGTATGTCGACAGATACTTAAAGCCCGACGAGTGCAAAGACTATGCGACGGCGAAAGCGATCGTTTTCGACTGTTTTGCGTCGCGGAGCACAGGCAGTGTGTCGGTGCCCGTGCTTGCGGGGATAGAAACGTACATGGTGACGACGCTCGGTGCGGAATTGCGGCTGGGCGACGGACTTTCGGATAAAGACGTCGACGGCGTGCGCGATATGATATTAAAGGCGGTGAACGAGTATGCGGTCGGCGTGTACGGCAAGGCGTTCCCGCAAAATGCGGTGAGAATAACGCGCATAGGCGATTACCTGCATATAGTCGCTTCTACATTCGGCATGACGGCGGAGCCTGTCGAGTAGTTTGGGAGGAGTTATGAAAAAGAATGTTTTGCACAGACTGTGCGGCGTCGTACTCGCCGTCGTGATGACGGTAACTGCAACGCAGCTGCTTCTCGGCTGTTCGCTTATCGGCTGGATCTTCGGCGGCGACGGCTATATCATGTTTACCCGCGGCAATATAACGTTGCAAGCGGGCGACAGCTATGACGTTTCCTCGATCGTGGACAGCGATTCGAGTTATACTCTTTCTTCCGCCGATACGTCCGTCGTTACGGTGAGCGGAAAGAAAATCACCGCCCGTTCGGTGGGTACGACGTTCGTCACGGCGGAAACGTCGTATGCGAGCGACCGTATTCGCGTCACCGTTACCGACGTCGAACCCGATTCGCTGTCGCTTGATGCGGATGGCGAGCTGATACAGACAATGGGCGAAACGAGCGAAGTCGCATTCACCCCGATCGCGAAAGGGTCGATAGTTTCAAAAGCCGTCGATTGGTACGTGAACGGCGAACGCGTCGATACCAAACTCGCGGGCGACGTATTTACGTTTGTGCCGTCGGCGGCGGGCGCGTATGTCGTAAAAGCGGAGGCGGGCGTATATTCGGACGAAAAAACGGTGCGTTGCTACTACCCCGTTTCGGCGGAAGTGACTGCGTCGGGCGAACTCGAGCAGACGAGTCAGCCGTATTCCGCCGTCAATTTTTCAGTGGACGTCGAGCGCAACAACCGCAATCCCGACGATTATATCGAATGGTACGACGGAGATGCGTTGCTGTATGCGGGGTCTGTTACTTCGTATATGTACAGACCGACGCCCGGTCGGCATACCATTCGCGCGTATGTGAACGGTAAGCACGTGTATACCGCGGACGGATTTTTCCGCGGCTCGGTAACGCCGTCGAAGCCGAATATAGTGTTCGATAATTCGTTCCCGCACGTGTATATCGAGTGTGATGCTGTGGGGCTTGCGGCGGTGGAAATTTCTTCGCCGCTCGGCACCGTCACCGAGTATAAGCAGTCCGATCCCCGTTACGCGTCGCTTTTTACCGAGTACGGCTTCGATGCGGGCGAGTTTATATCGCTGTGCGCGACGTCTAATATGCGGCGCAGTTATACGGTGCGGGTAAAATCGCTCGGCGACGGCGACGTATATACGGAGAGCGGTTATTCGGTCGAGGCTACGTTCACTCAGCTCGCGCCGACGGCAAAGCGGTATATAGAAACGTTTTACCTCGGGTCCGACGGGTACGTCACTTCGGAGCGCGAGTTCGTCGAGCTGTTCGAGTACCACGTTATAAACCGCAAGAAAACGGCGGGCGCGACCGTCGCATTCGACTGCTATATAGCATTCGATTACGACGGCGACGCGAACGATTTGTGGAACGATGCGTTCCCGATAGCCGCGACGAGCGGCACGTATAAGAATATAACGTCGTCGATAAACAACAGAGTGTTCCGCACTTCGTTCAACGTCGATACCGTGAACCGCCCGACAAGGCAGGCGGTCGAGTCCTCGGGGTACAGGCGTGCGGAACAACTGCACGCGATACTCCCGCATATAAACTACGACGAGGACAAATATCGCACGGGCGAAAATATATTTTATATCGACAACGTTTCGCGCACCGCAAACGTGACATACACCGACGAGCTGTATTTGGCTGTCGAGCGCGGCGTAAGACCGTTGCCCGCGGCAGGTTCGGCGGCGGACACGGTGTACGATCTTGCCCGCGACGTTTTGCGCAAGATCTGCACCGACGACATGACGGACGAGCAAAAGGCGCATGCGATTTACGATTGGATCATGTGGAAGGTCGCTTACGATACGCCCGCAACGCGAGGCTCGGGCGGAGAAGACTATTCGGCGTATTACCTCGAAGGGGTGTTTGCGGACGGCAAAACGCCTATCGGCGGGGTGGTGTACGAGCCGTACGCGGTGTGCGACGGCATGAGTAAGGCGTATTCGCTGCTGTGCAATATGGAAGGCGTGCCGTGCGTGAGAGTGGTCGGCACTGCGGGAAGTTCGGCGGACGATGCGGGCGGACACGCCTGGAACAAAGTGTTTGTAAACGGCGGTTGGTACGTCGTCGATTGCACCTGGGGCGATGCGGTGGCTGCGATCGACCTCGGCGGGTTCGTGAAAACCGATTGCGAACTCGGACTGCACGACAATCTTTTCTTGACCGAAGCGCAGATCGAGGGCGATCATTTCGAGCCGTACATGTCGGGCGAAAGTTCGATAGTGTACGCGCCCGTCGCGTCCGAAAAGCGGTATAACGTGTACGAGCGCATGGAGTTCGACGGCGTTACGATCGACAGCAGCGTCAAGCGCACGCAGGACGCCGAAGCGCGGGTGCGCGAAATAGTCGCTCGGTACGCGGAAGCATGCCGACGACTCGATAGCGTGATTGTGCCCGGTATCGCGACGCCGAGCAGAATAAACTATCGCGGTTTCGAAATCTATTTCGACGGCGGAGTCGATATGAGCGACGGCGAGATCGCGTCGCTTGTAAGCAGCGCGCTTCGCACCGCGCGACCCGAGCTTCGCGCCCGCACGTTCGTAATGAACAATATAGTGCTCGTATTGATGTATAAAGCGTGATTGGACGAAACGTTCGTCGCGTGCTTCGACCGATAATTATTTCGCGAGCGACGCAAACATTTTCAAGAACTTCGAAACGGGCGCGGCGGGTTTTCCGTCGGCGTCCTTTTCGTTTGTGTCGAGGAGAATGGACGATACGCCGCTTGCGGTAAGTGCGGCGGCTACCGACATTCCGCATGCGGAGAACAGTATGCGCGGCACGGGTCGAAGAAAACTTTCGCCTATGGGCGCGGCTGTGTGGATATAATATTTCGCATCGTGAAATTTCGCGGACTTGAGAAATCCGTCGAAGGCGGCGGGGGAAACGAACAGCGGCGGGCATATGAAACAAAACGCTTCGAAAAGTCGTTTTTCGCAGGCGGCGAGCGTGAGTGCCGCGCCGCAACCGAGTTCTTTGCCGAGGAATGCGAATCTGTTTATCGAAAACCTTTTGATTAGATAGGGAACGAGAGTGGTGACGATATAGTCGCGGTAGCTTTCGGCTCCGCCTCCGCCTTCGGGGAATTCAAAATCGCTTTTTTCGACGGGGAAAGGCAAAAAGTCGGCGAGCCGAGTGCTTTCGTTGCTGTCTATCCCGACGAGTGCGGTGTTTTTTATTTTCAATCGCTTGGCGAGCGCGACGATATTGTCGTCGCCGTCGAACCATGCGCCGCCGTCGGCGAAGATCACGGCGCGGTCGCATTTATCGGGTGCGTAAATGCGTATCGTCCGAGCGAACGCGCCTTTGGAAATGACTGCTATTTGATAATTGCGTTTCATAATGCACCGACCTTGCGAAATATCGTTCTCTATATTATACAGCGACAAATTAAAAAAGTCAATATTTCAAAATGCGTCGTCAAATCCTTGCTTTTGGTATTTTTATGTGTTATAATGATACCAACTTATACCGCAAAGGTATTAACTATAAAATACGAATATCGGTTTTCGGTTTTTCCGCGCTCTTTGCTTGCATTCGAAGTGAGCGGTTGCGTGCGGGAATTTCGAGCCGAAAGGAATCGTTTTGCATGAAAATACAACTCGAAGAAAAGGTAGCCAAGTTCATAAGCAGTTTGGGTGAAAATGTCTATGTCGTCGGCGGATACGTTCGCAACGCGTTAAGCGGGTACAAGACCTCGGATATAGACATAGCCGGTCCCATCCCCGCGCTCGCGCTCAACCTGCCGCCTCACACCACCATGAGCATGGTCAATCACCGCATGGGCACTGCACAGCTCGTCTGCGACGGCGTGCGTTACGAATATACGCCGTTTCGCGTCGAGGTGTACAACCCGGGCGGAGAGCATACTCCCGTGCGCGTGAGCTTTACGAGCGATCTCAATGCCGACGCCGAGCGTCGTGATTTTTGTTGTAACGCGATATATTACGACGTGCGCAAGGACGAACTCATAGACCCGCTGAACGGTATTCGCGACGTCGAGCAAAAGATACTTCGCGGTTGCAATAAGCATGTTTTCGAGTCGGACGGACTGCGTCTGTTGCGGCTCGTGCGGCTCGCTTCGGAGCTGAATTATAAGATAGAGGGCGAAACGGCGCGGTCCGCTAAAGCAATGTGCGCAAACCTTGCCGACATAACGAGCGAAAGGAAACGCACCGAACTCGATAAGATCTTGCATGCCGATACCGTGTACGACATGAAAAACGCGCATTATCGCGGACTGCGTCTTCTCAAACAGCTCGATCTGTGGAAAGAGCTTCTTCCCGAGATCGCCGCTTGCGACGGCGTAGCGCAGCCCGAACAGTATCATAAATACGACGTTATGGAACACACTTTTCAGTGCGTAAGATATGCGCCGCCGCTTCGTAACGTGCGGCTCGCGGCACTGTTGCACGACGTGGGCAAACCGTACTGCCTCAACAATTTCGGCAATTTCCACGGTCACGAAAAGAGCTCGGCTATCATGGCGCGGATCATTCTCAACCGTTTGCGCTATCCCAACGACGTCATAGAACAGGTGGTGCGGCTTTGCGGACTGCATATGTACGACATGCGCGGCGAGGCGCGCGAGTCCAAAGTGCGAATGTTCGTCGCGAAGAATTACGATATTCTCGATAAGCTCGTCGCGCTCATTCGCGCAGACAGGCTCGCTACAGGTTACGTCACGCCCGAGGAAGCGGAAGCGGCGCATCGGTTTGAAACGGTGCGCGAACAAATGATGGCGGACGGCACGCCGATACTCAAGCGTTCGTTGCGTATTTCGGGCAAAGACCTCTCGGACATGGGGTTCGAGAACGAGGCGATCTCCGCCGCGCTCGAAAGTTTGTGGCACGACTGCGTGGTGTGCCCCAAGAACAACACCCCCGAATGGTTGTTCGCCGCCGCCGAAAGACTGCCCAAAAAACCGGACGAATTGAAAAAGTCGCAAGAAAAACCCGCCAAACAGTAACGATAAGTTTAACGTCCTCGCGCGCTCGATCGCGAGGGCGTTTTTTATTGTCTTAAAAGTGCGAAAGGCTAATATATTCGCGGAATTTCGACATACTAAATGCGTATGAAAAAAAGTATACACGCGGTTAAATACATATTTGCGGTGTGGGCGGTTGTAGTTGCGGTGGCATTGCCGTGGGCGGTGACGAGCGCGGCGCATGCTGAAGAAGCGAAGCCTGCGGCGGTCGCCGTTGTGCGGGCGGACGGCGAAAATGCCGCGCCTACTGTCACGATCGCCGCGGCGGGCGAGGAGTTTGTGTATAGCGACGAGTATATCGAACCTACCGATTTCACCGTCGCCGAGCAAATACGTACGCGACGGATAAACGCGCCGCTCAAAGAAAAATTCGAGCTTGTAGACAAATATCTCGCTAAAGGCGCGGATTACAAAACGGCTCTGTCGGTGTGTTTTCCTCGGCTTGCCGCGACGGTGGATGCGGCGTCCGAGCACGTATATAAGCCCGCGACCGACGCCGAAGTTACGTACCGATCGGAGCGTTTTACGGTGTCGCGCGAAAAACGCGGCATAGCGGTGGACGAGAGCAGACTGTATGCGAGCATATATTATACGCTCAAGTTTGCCGGCGGCGGCGAAGTGGTCGCGCCGACGACGGTGTTGCAGCCGAGCGTTACGGCGAGCATGATAAGAGCGGAGCTGAACGTTCGCGGCAGGTATACCACAGAATACGCGTCGTCCACTGCGTCGCGAGCGCATAATGTGGAACTCGCGTTGCGCAAGATCGACGGCGCGTGCATAAAGCCCGGCGAGAGCCTGTCGTTTAATCGAACGGTGGGCGAGCGCACCGCCGAAAACGGGTTCGAGAGCGCGAAGATCATAGTCGACGGTAAGTACACAGACGGCGTCGGCGGCGGCGTGTGCCAGGCGTCGACGGCGTTATACAATGCGGCATTATTGGCGGGGCTGCCCGCGGCGGCGAACGCACATTCCATTTGTCCGTCGTATTGCCCGCCCGGGCTTGATGCGATGATAAGCGGATACAGCGATCTCGTTGTAAAAAACACGACGGGCGGCACTGTGCGGATAGCGGTGCATTTCGAAAACCGCAGCGCGACAGTGACTGTGTACGGCGTAAAGAGCGCGGTGCGGATAGTGCCCGAGAGCGTTGTCGTAAAGCGCATAGAGCATGAGAGCATAGAGCAAACGGATACCGAGCACAAATACTTCGATGCCACGGCGTCGTGCGGCGACAGACAGCTCGTCGCGGTAGGCAAGGACGGATATATGAGCGAAACATACCTCAATTATTACGAAAACGGCGTGCTCACGCGCCGCGATAAAATTCGCACCGATACGTATAAACCGACGCCGCAGGTAATAGCCGTCGCGCCGTAAAAATAACCCGCGAATAATGTCGGAATAACGCCGTATCGGCAATAGTCGCGTCAACCGCTTGACAAAGCGCGTGATTAGGGCTATAATCAAAAGTATGAATTGGTACGGTTTGATAATAGCTATAGGCATATTGGTTTGCGTCGCGACGGCTTACCTCGTCGCGCGGCGCAGAGGGATAGAAGGCGATCTGATCGTCGACCTCATAGTGATATGTCTTCCGCTTGCGATAATCGGTGCGAGAACGTATCACGTCGTGTTCGCCGTTCTCGGCGGCGAGAGCTGGAGTTTTGCGGAATTTTTCGGATTTCGCGACGGCAAGTTTGTCGGACTCGCGGGTCTTGCGATTTACGGCGGTATATTCGGTTCGCTTCTCGGCGCACTGATTTTCCACTTTATAAAAACGCGCAAATCGTTGCCCGAGGAGAAGCGCATCAACTTTTGGCAGATATGCGATCTCGGCTTTACTTTCATAATACTCGGACAGGGCATAGGACGTTGGGCGAATTACAGCAACCTCGAAGATTACGGCGGCGTCATAACAAACCCCGCGTGGCAATGGGAGCCGTTCGGCATTTTCGTGGAAGGGCAGTGGCATTATGCGCATTTCTTCTACGAATCGCTGTGGTGCATACTCGGCTTCGGCTTGCTGTTATGGTTGTACCTCGGTAAACGCAAGAGTTACGACGGCTTTGTGCTGTCGTGCTACAGCATATTTTACGGGCTTGGCAGGTCTTTTCTCGAAGCGGCGCGCACGCAGGACGTATTGATGATAGGCGGTGTGCGGGTAAGCCTGCTCGTCAGTATTTTGTTCATAGTCGGCGGCGTCGCGAACATAGTCGTGCACTGCGTTCTTGCCAAAAAAGCGGGAAAGAAGATTTTCATTTTCGTCGATCAAAGCAAGCTCGATACCGATTATTACGGTTACGAAAAAACCAAGCTGTATAAGCCTATGCCCGACCTCGAGTATTTTTGGCAGCGCGGAAAAAAGAAAAAATCCTCGAACGACGATATAATCGTCGACGAGAGCGGGGTCGTCATTCATACGGGCGACGACGGCGAAAAACCGCAAAACGCGGAAAAGTCCGCGCCTGCGACGAAGCAAAAACGGCCCTCGCAAACAGTGCCCGAAAACGCGGAGGAGAGCTATGAAGACAGCTGGGATGAGTGACGCGGTTCTTCCGCTCACCAAAAAGCAAAAGGCAATAAGCAACGTCGTCATGGGCGTGCTTTTTCTGGCGGCGGGAGTGATCATCGTGCTCGCGAGCGTCGGGGTCATTCCGGGCGGAGCTGTCGTCGCCGCGCCGACGGTGCTGTTTGCTTTCGGACTGTCGGTGCTGTTCAGTGCCGTGGTCGCGAAAAACGCGCTTTCGATGTGGTTTGCGGGTGTCGTGCTCGCGTGCGGCGCGACGTCGCTCGTCGAAATGGTGTCGCCCGCAACGTACGGCAATCTTTTCCCGATATACATTGCCGCGCCCGGCGTCGGCTGTGTGTTCGCGATTGTGTTTGCGGAAGCGAAAATGCCGCAAATCAAAGGCATTGTTTTCTTCGGCGTGCTTGCGGGGATATTCTCGCTTGCGTCGTCGGGACTTTGCGGCTGGGGACTGACGGGCGGACTGCTTGCGGCATTCGCGGGCGTCGCGGTGCTTTTCTTTGCCGTCGAAGGTTATTTGAGGAGGGATAAAACCGAAGATGCGTAACTTGACGATGATGACCGACCTGTATCAGTTGACGATGATGGACGGTTATTTTTTGAAAGGAAAATCCAAGGATACCGCTGTTTTCGACGTTTTTTTCAGACAGAAAGACGGGTTTAACTATGCCGTGTTCGCAGGACTCGATCAGGCGATAGACTACATTCGCGACCTGCATTTTTCGAGCGAAGATATAGACTACCTGCGTTCGCTGAACGTGTTCCATTCCGAGTTTCTCGAATATTTGAAAAATTTTCGTTTTACGGGCGATCTGTACTCGGTTTGCGAGGGCGACATAGTGTACCCGCAAGAGCCTATCGTCGTCGTGAAAGCTCCGCTCATAGAGGCGCAGCTTATAGAAACCGCGTTGCTGAACATAATCAGTCACCAAACGCTTATCGCCACTAAATCCGCACGCATCGTCACTGCAGCACGCGGCAAGAACGTGGTGGAGTTCGGACTGCGGCGTGCGCAAGGTCCCGATGCGGGCATTTACGGCGCACGCGCCGCGATAATCGGCGGGTGTACGGGTACGAGCAATGTGCTTACAGGTCAAATGTTCGACATACCCGTAAAAGGCACGCACTCGCATAGCTGGGTCATGAGTTTCGACAGCGAGCTTGACGCGTTTCGCGCTTTTGCCGACGTATACCCCGACACATGCTTACTGCTCGTCGATACGTATGACACGGTGCAGGGCATCAAAAATGCGATCACCGTATTTAACGAGATCAAGGCGAAAGGACACAAGCCGATGGGGATACGCCTTGACAGCGGCGACCTCGCGTATTTGTCGAAGGTGGCACGGCGCATGCTCGATGAAGCGGGATTTCCCGACGCGGTCGTGTTTGCGAGCGGCGATATAGACGAATACCTGCTCGAATCGCTCAACAGTCAGGGCGCGAAGATCGACGTTTACGGCGTGGGAACAAAGCTGATAACGAGCGAGGACACGCCGTCGCTCGGCGGGGTATACAAGCTGTCTGCGATCGAACGCGGCGGAATACTCGAGCCGCGCATGAAGATCTCCGATTCGATAGTCAAGGTTACAAATCCCGGGTTCAAAACGCTGTACAGGCTTTATGACAAAAAGTCGGGCATGGCGATCGCCGATCTTATTGCGCTCAAGGATGAGGCTATAGACAAACCGCTCGTGTTGACGCACGAAACGGAACGGTGGAAAACAACAAAGCTCGAAGATTACGAACTGCGGTGCATGCTGCATCCCGTATTCGAGAACGGCAAATGCGTGTACGAAAAACCGACACTTCAAGGCATTGTGGAATTTGCTCGGTCCGAGAAAGCGAAGTTTTGGGACGAGTATAAACGCATAGACAAGCCGCAAATTTACAAAGTCAATCTTTCGGATAAACTGTACGAACTCAAACATTCGATACTCAAACGGCACAAATAGAAAAACGACAGCCGCTACTGTCGGCGGGCGACGGCATAAAAATTATTTCGTAGGTGATCATGGACAAAAAGAGGCTTTACACACAGGCTGATCTTGACGCGTATGCGGAAACGATCAAGCGCGAATGTGAGCAAATGCTTTTGCGTCAACGTGCGCGCATAGACGAATTGCGCGTGAGTTTGCGTGCCGCCGAAAAGAAAATCGCCGATTTCGAGGGTCAAAAAGACCGCGTATACAGGGCGATCAACGCCGCACTCAAAAAGGCGGACGACATCGAGCGTGTGTCTATCATAAAGTATAATCAGGAAATCGCGCAGTTAAAGAGCTTTCACAATAAGTGGGTTAGCTATTTCAATAAGATCCTCGCCGCATATCCGCTCGATGAGGACTTAATCGCCGCAAGCAAGGCGAGCGGGAGAATAGCCGAGGTGCTCGAGCGCATACCCGATCTCGATGCGCGTTACGACGAGGAACGCGAAAAGCTCATCGACTCGATAGAGGAGGAGAATGCCGCGATCGCGGACGCGACGGAGATAGAAGAAACCCCTATGCCGCCGAGCCTGTCGCAGAAAGAGGAAGCCGCGCCGCCGTCGCAGGACGATTTTGCCGCAGACAGATCTCCCGCGGGATTTTCGTTCGCGGAGGCTTTGCATCCGAAGGGCGATCTTAAGGACATAATGCGCGAACTCGGCATTATAATCGACGATGATTAGAAAATAAAAACAAGTATACGGAAACACCGCCGCGATTGAGTATTGCGACGGTGTTATTCTTTGTTCAAAAGCGATTTGACATAGCTTTCGGAATTGTGGTCTATTATCTTGAACGAATAGATTAAAATCGGCACGATTATCAGAACGGCTACGAAAATATTTATCAAGTACAGCAGTAAAAATACCGCAATGTCGATGGCGATTATCGTCGCCGCGACCGCAATGTTCAGCATTATGTTCGCGGGGGTGATCACGTCTTTGAGCTTGACGGTTTTGTCTTTATGGATAAGCCATGCGAGTATCAAAGTGAACACTTCGTATACGATCGCGCCCGCCGCAAATACGAGTATGACGTAACCTTTTATGGTGATAGTCAGGAAAAACAACGCGACGGAGATCGATGCCGACAATAACGGTTCCAATACCAAGTGCAGTATTTTTTGTTTGATATTGCGTTTTGCGGTTTTTCGTCGCACCACTATGCCGGTCACGAAGTCGGCAAGAACTATTCCCAAAGCGCATATCACTACGGCGACTATCAGAATACCGATAGCCGACGAAATGAAAGTCTGTATTATTTCGTTAAAGCCGGTCGTAAAGCCCTCGACGCTTATGTCGAGCGTTTGCAAAAAGCCTATGACGGTATTTTGCAGCCATTCGGTATCGAGTATTTCTTTTATGACAGTCCCGAAATCTTGACTCCAATCTATTTGCGCGATCGAGTAGTCTATAAATTCCTGTATCGCAGTCCCCGAACCTTCGACAGATTCGTCGATAAGCACGAAAATATCGCCGAACATTTTTTCGATGATCTTTATAAAGTTTTCGACCGCGCCGTACGTCGTAAATATGAGAAAAAAGTATATTATGCCCATAGGTACGAAAATGTAAAGCATATTCTTGAAAAAGTTTTTCATTCCGTTTTTGTACATTGTTGTTTCCTATGGACGCTGTTTGCGAGGCGCATCGCGCTTTCGCGTGTTATACCGAATATACTACAATATCATACAAATGTCAACCGAATGACGGTTTGTTGCGATCATATGTCGAATCATGCAAAGAAAACGGCGTTCGCATTCGCGAACGCCGTCGATAGTATGTAAACCAAAGGGTAGGGCGATTATTCCTCTGCGGGAGTTTCGTCCTTCTTTTTGCGGGTCTTTTTGGGCTTTTCTTCCGCAGGAGCTTCTTCGGCTTTGTCGGCTTTCTTTGCTTTTGCGGGTTTTTCTGCCTTTTCCGCTTTCTCCGCCTTTTCGGCTTTTGCGGGTTTTTCCGCCTTGTCCGCTTTCTTTTTCTTTTCCGTCTTTTCCGCTTCTTTTTCGAGCTGTTTTGCGCGGAATTCGGCGCGGGCGGCTTCGCGTGCTTCTTTGGCGGCGCGAGCTTTCTCGGCGGCGATCGTCTTATTGTCTTTCTTGACGACGACGGTGACTTTGCCGCTCTTGATATCGCTCAAACGCTTGGAGAGAGCGGATTTCTTGTTTGCGGCGGCATTCTTATGCAAAACGCCTGCGGTAACGCCTTTGTCGATGATTGACATGGTAAGGGGAAGCAAACGCTCGGCTTCTTCGATGTTTGCGGTGTCGATTGCTTTGTTGAAAGCCTTGATGGCGTTGTTGACCTTGGAACGGTCGGCGCGGTTTCTGGCGTTCTTCTTCTTGGTAATCAGTACGCGCTTTTTTGCGGATTTGATGTTAGGCACAATGTAACTCCTTTGTCGCATTATTTCTTTTTGCCATAAAATTATACCACACTTTAATTATTATTGCAACTGTTTGTCACGACAGGATTAAAAAATTTTTCTTTTACAAACAATATTTTTATGGAAAACAGTGCGATTTTGACCGATATGGCGGTGGAGTTCTATAAACATTCACACAGCTCCGACGACGGTTTGATTAAATTCTACGAAGTGCAGGTCGATGCGGGAATGGCGAGAAAGCTCGGGAAGCCCGTCGGTCGGTACTCGACGCTCGAAACGCCTGCGGTGCTCGGCGGCGATACCGACAGTTTCGACGCGGTGTCGGAACGGCTTTGCGAATGTCTGCTCGGATATTGCGGCAAGGCGGGCTGCACCCTCGTCGCGGGGCTGGGAAATCCCGATCTTACCGCCGACGCGCTCGGCAGTCGCGTGTTCAAGCGGCTCAACGTGAACAGGCATTTGCGAAAGGACAGGTGTCTTTGCGCGCTCACGCCCAATGTGCTCGGCATGACGGGTATCGAGAGTTTCGATATTATTTACGCGGTGACAAAGCGCATAAAGCCGGATATAGTGATCGCGGTGGACGCGCTCACCGCCGCCGCGTCGTCGCGCATCGCGTCGGCATTTCAAGTGACCGACAGCGGCATCACGCCGGGCAGCGGCGTCATGAATCATCGCATGCGGCTGGATATGAACTCGCTCGGCGTGCCCGTAGTGTCGGTGGGCGTGCCGCTCGTCGTGTACGCGTCCACAATAGCGGGCGAGTGCCTTGTCGGACACGACATGGTGGTGACGCCGAAAGATATAGACATTCTCGTCGAGGACTGTGCGCGCATAATCGCGAACGCCATCAACGCCATGATCGAAATTTGATCGGCGACCGAAGATAGATGACAGAATTAAACCGAATCATTTTCTTGTCTTGATAAACCGCACGCTGCCGCCGTTTTTACCTTGCGACAGACCTGCGGATAGTTCGAGGCAATATCGGAGCCGAGCCGCCGCGCCCGCCGCGCCGTCGTAAATTTTTATGCCGCCCGCGTAGAATTTTTTAATGAGCGGTACGATATACGTATAGTGCGAACAGCCGAGCACCACCGCGCCCGCATCGCGGTACGGCGACAGAATATCGAATACTTCGTGCTCGATGCGGTCTATACTATCTACGTTGTCCTCTATCAGTTTGGCGAGAAACGGTTGTGCTACGGGTATTATCCTGCGGTCGCATGTCTGAATAAGCCGCGCAAACTTATCGGAGCGGTAAGTAGCTTCGGTGACGAGCGCGACGGCGTATTCTTTTTTGCCGAGTTCGCGAAAGCACGGTTTTACAGCCGGTTCCAAACCGACGACGACCCGCGTCGAATACAGTGCGCGAATGTCGTCTATCGCGGTCACGGTCGCGGTATTGCATGCGATCACCACCGCTTTGCAGTTCATTGAAAACAGTGTCGCGCAACAGCCGCAAGCCGCGCGTTTGATTTGTTCGGGCGGTTTCGTGCCGTACGGCATGTTTGCCGTGTCGGCGAGATATATGTACTTCTCGTCGGGAAGCAGTTGTCTGCACTCGCGCAGTACGTTCAGACCGCCCGCGCCGCTGTCGAATACGCCTATCGGATTGTTTCGCATATCATACTGTTTATGCGCGTAACGGGCGATAGGTGAATGTTCGCGCGGCGAATTTTATGCAAACGAAATCCCCGCGCGAAACGCGGGGATATTAGGCGATTATTCTACGGTGACGGACTTTGCGAGGTTTCGCGGTTTGTCTATGTCGCAACCGCGGTCTGCGGCGACGTAGTATGCAAAGAGCTGGAGCGCGACCGCCGTGAGAACGGGTGAGAGATCGTCGTCGCATTCCGGCATGACGAACATACCGTCGCAGAATTCTCCGACGTCCGACGTTTTCGGCGTGGCTATGGCGAGGACCGATCCGTAGCGCGACTGCACCGCTTTGATGTTTGACAGCATTTTCTGTTGCAGTGCGGACTGCGTGACGATCGCTATCGTGATCGTGCCTTTTTCTATCAGCGAGATCGTGCCGTGTTTAAGCTCACCTGCGGCATACGCTTCGGCGTGAATGTACGAGATCTCTTTGAGCTTGAGCGCGCCCTCGAGCGATGCGGCATAGTCTGTGCCGCGCCCGATGAAGAACACGCATTTGTGCGAGGAATACTTTTCGGCAAACGTTTTTATTTTCGACGTATCGTCGAGAATATGTTGAACTTTCTCGGGCAGTTCGGTGATTTTGCGTAACAGCGATTTGTATCTGTCTTCGGAAATGTTGTGTTTTATTCGCGCCATTTTAAGCCCGATAAGGTAGAGCGCGGCGACTTGCGTAGTGTAGCCTTTCGTGGTCGCGACCGCGATTTCCGGTCCCGCATGCGTGTACAGCACGTCGTCCGCTTCGCGGGCTATCGCGCTTTCGAGCACGTTGACTACGGCGACGGTGTGCGACCCCGATTTTTTCGCGAGCTTGAGCGCGGCGAGAGTGTCGGCGGTTTCTCCGCTCTGGCTTATGATTATCGTGAGCGTGCGGTTATCGGTGATGGGGTCGGAATAGATGTATTCGCTTGCGAGCACGCAGTTGACGCGTATGCGGCAGTATTTCTCGATAAACGATTTGCCGACTATGCCCGCGTGGTACGCCGAGCCGCATCCGATGATGTCTATTTTGTCGATAGAATTGACGTTGTGCGCGTCGAGCACTATTTTGTCGAGTACGATCTCGTTGCCCTTTATGCGGGGACGAACGGTGTCGGTGATGGCGCGGGGCTGTTCGTAGATCTCTTTGAGCATGAAGTGCGGATAGCCCGCTTTTTCGGCGCGGGAAATGTCCCAATCTATGCTGTACGGAGTTTTTTCGATGCGGTTGCCGTCGCGGTCGAAGAAAGTCGCCGTGTGCGAAGTGAGCCGCGCGAATTCGCCGTCGCCGAGCTGCACGAATTCATGAGTGTGTTCGAGTGCCGCCGCAATATCCGACGCGATGAAATTTTCGTTCTTGCCGAGTCCTATTACGAGCGGATTGTCTTTGCGCATGGCGTAAACGGTGTCGGGAGCTTCCGTCGAAATAATGCCCACGGCATACGAGCCGACAAGTCGCTCGCAAACGGCTCGAACGGTGTCTGTCATGTTGCCGTTGTAAAGATACGCGGCAAGCTGAGCTATGACTTCGCTGTCGGTATCGCTCGCGAACACTACGCCCTTGCTTTCGAGATCGGATTTGATCTCGGCATAGTTTTCGATTATGCCGTTATGCACGACCGCAAACCTGCCGTCTTGCGAAAGGTGGGGGTGTGAATTTACATCGCTCGGCACGCCGTGCGTAGCCCAGCGCGTATGCCCGATGCCGACCGTTCCGTGCGGCTTGTTGCCGCCGTCAGTCTTTTTCTTCAACGCTTCCACTTTGCCGCGCGTCTTTATGATCCCGATGTTCGTTCCGTCGAGCACGGCAATACCGCTCGAATCGTATCCGCGGTATTCGAGCCGTTCAAGACCTTTGATGAGTATAGGGGAGGCTTGCTTGCCGCCTGTGTAACCTATTATTCCGCACATAATTTACTCCCGTGGCGCAGTATTATTGCCGGTTGTGTCGTCGTGTGTGTCGCCGTCGGCGTTGCCCTCGGCATCGGTTGTGACGTCTTTCGGTTTGAAAATGATCAGTTTGACTATGAGCGTTATAACGACCGCCGCCGCTATTATGAAAAATGCGAGAAGAATGTAGTCGAGGTACGGCTCGAAAAGATAGCTTATAAGCGTAAGAATACCGCATGCGACGGCGTTGCCGAGCACAACGCCTATAAGTCCTTTGACGAATCCGATCTTGACTATCGACGCGACCGCGCTGCCCGTCCATACGCCCGTGAGCGGGAGCGGGATAGCTACGAAAAGCGCGGTGCCGCCTATCTTTTTCAGCTCGGACTTCGACAGAAACTTTTTGGGCGCATCCGGATTTTCTTCGGTTGCGAGCGCGCGGGATTTGCTTTCGAACTTGGCGTAAAGGAATTTGCCGAGCTTGGAGAACAGTTTTGTGCGCGACAGTGCGTTGATGATCGGTATGAGAATGAGAAGCAGTATCGGCGCGAGCAGCGACGAACCCAAAAACGCCCAACCGAACGCGACAAGCGGGTGCAGTCCCGCCCGCACGCCGAACAGGATCGCGGCGCGCGCTTCCGCTATGGGGATCATAGACAGCAGGAAAACCGTAAGCGGTATGCCGAGCGAAGCGTTAAGCGCGTCGGTTATGCTTTGAACAATAGCATCCATACCGATATATTATAAGCAAAAATGCGCCGTTATGTCAACAAAATACAGTTAAATCGCGGTAATTCCCGATAAAATCGGATTATTTGTTGTGTAAGCATTGACAAAGGACGGCGAATGGCGTATACTAATACTTGTAATATCGTTATTTGCGACGAAGTTTAACGAACGAACCGCGTTCGGCATATATATAATTACTCGTTTCGGGCATTTTTACTATTTTCAATCATTGCGCTGTATGCGTGTGGAGGCGACATTATATGGGCAAATATTTCGGAACCGACGGAATAAGAGGTAAGTACGGCGATAATCTCGACGCGGCTTTATCGTACAAAGTCGGGCTTGCCGTAGTCGCGTATTTCGGGAAGGGCGAAATAGTCGTCGGTCGCGATACGCGTTGCTCGGGACCGGAAATAGAAGCCGCGCTCATAGACGGGCTCAAACGCGGCGGTGCCGACGTTCTGACCGTCGGGATCCTCCCGACGCCCGCAATAGCGCGTATGGCGATCAAGCAAAAAGCACTTTGCGGTATCGTCATATCCGCTTCGCACAATCCGCCCGAGTATAACGGTATCAAGATATTCGACGGAAACGGCGTCAAGTTGAGCGAAGAACAGGAAGGCAGCATCGAGTATTATATAGACAATCCCACCGAAATGCGTGCGGTGGGGTCGGTGCGCGAAATTTCGGACGCGCAGAAGCAGTACGTAGACTATCTCGTGGAAACGGTGGACTACGACATGACGGGTGCGAAAGTGTGGCTGGACTGCGGTTACGGTGCGGCGAGTACCGTTGCGAAACAGGCGTTCGAGCGACTCGGCGCGACGGTTGAAATAGAAAACTGCAAACTGCGCGGCGAGAAAATAAACTGCGGGTGCGGCGCACTTCACCCCGAATACGTATTACATTCCATGGTCGGAACGGAATACAAACTCGGCTTTTCGTATGACGGCGACGCCGACAGACTTGCGTTCGTGTTCGACGGGAAGGTGATGGACGGCGATTCGGTGCTGTACAATATCGGTCGGGAAATGTCGCTTAAAGACAATGTGGTCGTTGGCACAATTCTTTCAAACACCGCTTTGGAGCGTCGGCTCGAAAAAGACGGCAGACGGCTCGTTCGCACGCCTGTAGGCGATAAATATATTTGCGATCTCATGTTCAAAAAAGGCTACAATCTCGGCGGCGAGCAAAGCGGGCATTATATAGTATACCCGCAAGCGACGACGGGCGACGGAATAATGTCGAGCATGTTTTTGACAAAGACGTTGTATAAGAACGGCAAGCTCGGCGAGTTTATGGAACTGAACCTGTTTCCGCAAAAAGCGATCGCGGAGTACGCCGATCAGTCTATCATGTACGAAAAGGAAATGATAGGACTTATCGAGGAATATACCTCGCGACTTTCGGGCATAGGTCGGCTCATAGTGCGCATGTCGGGCACCGAGCCGAAAGTGCGGGTCATGTGCGAATGCGAGGACGCGCGAAAGATAGACGAAGTGCTCGCGGTATTCAAAAAATATATAAACACGCGCAAAGCGTAGAAACCGTAAACGTCTTGTTACGGTATAACAAAAAGAAAAAAAGTCACAATACGATACAGCGGATCGTTTCCGCACGCGAGGTATGATGTCAGATCGGCAAAACAAACAAAAAGAACCCAAGACGGGCGGTAGCGACAAAAAGACTATCGCGCATATGCGTGCGCTGTCTTTGCGGTATCGCGGCGTAATACTTACTTTTATACTCGATATTTTATTTTGCGTCGCCGCGTTTTGGATAACGCGGTTTGCGATGTTCAAAGAGGTCGATTATCCGCTAAACTATCTCAATTTCGAGATACCGATCATGATAATCATGGTTGCGGTGCCCGTGTGTTTGCTCGCGCTGTTCAACTGCTACAACGTCGTGTGGAAGTTTGCGAGCAGGGTGGAGTTCATCAAGTTCGTGGCGGCATACGCACTGGCTATAGCGATGCTGTTCGTCGTCAAGGCGATACTAATCGCGTCGTTCAATGTCGTGCTGTGGGGCACGCAGATTTGGCTGTATTCCACGGTGTCGCTCATGCTCACCGCTTTAACGCGTTTTTCAAATATGCTAATCGCATACTTCAAGCACGTTCGCGGCAATATTTCGGGCGAAAAGGCGTCCAAAACGAAACAGCTCCGCACGGTCATTTACGGTGCGGGCAATATCGGGTCGGTACTCAACAATCGGTTTATCAACAATCCCAACGAGGGATATTTGCCCGTCGCGTTCATGGACGACGATGCGGACAAGCGCGGCAAGTTTATAGGCGGAAATATCGTCGCCGGCGGACTCTCCGACATTGAAGAAATAATTTCCTATTACGAGCCGGATATTTTCGTAATCGCGATCACCGAGCTTTCGAAATCGCAGCTCAAGGGGATATACGAGCATATTTCCAAATATAATGTTGCGATCAAAATGCTTCCGCCCATTACCGATACCGAGAACATCACTCATTCGACCCTGCACCTTCGCGACATCAATATCGAATCGCTCCTCGGGCGCGACGAGTTCAAGGTGCGTCAAGACCTTGTCGATTTGTCGGTCAAGAACAAGGTCGTGATGGTGACGGGCGGCGCAGGCTCGATAGGTTCGGAGCTTTGTCGGCAGGCGTTGATCTTCGGCTGTAAACATCTCGTGATATTCGATCAGCACGAAAACGGCATGTTCAATATAGATCAGGAATTTCAAAAGAAATTCGATCCCAAGCGTTATTCGCTCGTCGTCGGTACCGTTCGCGAAGCGGACAAGCTCGCGGCGGCATTGCAACGGTATAAACCCGAAACGGTGTTCCACGCGGCGGCGTACAAGCACGTTCCGATGATGGAGATAGCCCCGACCGAAGCTATCAAGAACAACGTCATGGGCACGAAAAACGTAATAGAACAGTGTCAGAAAGCGGGCGTAAAGCGGTTTGTACTCGTGTCTACGGACAAGGCGGTCAACCCCGCGAACGTGATGGGCGCGAGTAAACGGCTCGCCGAAATGCTCGTGCAGACAAGAGCCGCAAACTCGAGCATGCAAATGGCGGCGGTGCGGTTCGGCAACGTTCTCGGTTCTTCCGGTTCGGTCATTCCGACGTTCCTGCGTCAGATACGCGAGGGCGGACCTGTTACGGTCACCGACAGAAATATCAAGCGGTATTTTATGACTATTCCCGAGGCGGTGCGGCTTGTGTTGCAGGCGGGCGCGCTCGCGTCGAGCGGCGAAGTGTTCGTGCTCGATATGGGCGATCCCGTATATATATACGACCTTGCGTGCAATCTGATCAGGCTCAACGGTTTTGTTCCCAACGAGGATATACAGATAGTCATTTCGGGACTGCGACCCGGCGAGAAGCTGTTTGAAGAATTGCGCTACGATCAGGAAAAAGTCGATCAAACATTGCATGAAGGCATATTCGTCACGAAACTCGAAACGATAGACCGCAAGCGGTTCGATACGCAACTCGACGAGCTTTTCGAGCTTGCGTTCGGCGAGGACGAGCCGGGCGTCGAGAAAAAGGTGTTCGAGATAGTGCCGCGCGCGGCGCGCGAGCAGGCGATGAAAGAGCGCGAGTCGAGTATTCGCGCGGCGCACGCCGAGGCTCTCATGTCCGACGGCTCGGCTGCGAGAGAAAAGGTCAAGCCCGTCGCATAATCGCGGCGTCGTGGCATACAATAAACCGAGCGAGCGGATCGCGGCATGCGGTTCGTTCGTAACAAACATAATGCATAAAAAGTAGAGGCGTAAAGCAGTATGGTTTGGTGGCAAGCAATGGTTCTGGGCATAGTTCAGGGCCTCACGGAATTTTTACCGGTGTCGTCGAGCGGGCATTTGATTTTGGTGCGCGAACTTATGGGACTGAATATCGGTGTAAATGCGCAGTTCAATCTGATGTTCGACGTGACCGCACACCTCGGCACGCTTATTGCCGTGGTGATCGTTTTGTATAAGCCTATACTCGAACTGTTCAAGAAGCCTTTCAAAAAACTGTTATTGCTTGTGATCGCGACGATACCCGCCGTCGTTGTCGGATTTGTGTTTAAGGATTATATCGAACAGTATTTCTCGACGGCGACGTATCTGTGTTTCTTCTTCCTGTTTACCGCAATCATCATGCTCGTAAGCGAGATAGTCGCAAAGCGCAACCGTAAACCCAAAGATCTGTCTTACGGCGGCGCGATCGCCATGGGCGTTATGCAGGGCATAGGGGTGTTCCCGGGCGTGTCGCGTTCGGGTTCGACGATCTTCGGCGGCACTCTTGCGGGCACCGACACCAAAAAGGTCGCGACGTTCTCTTTTCTCATGAGTATACCCGTGATTCTCGGATCGCTTCTTTTGAGCGTGATAGACGTCGCTCAAGCGGGAACGCTCGCGCAGATAGATTGGTTTTCGATATTTGTGGGAATGGCGTCTGCGTTCGCGTCGGGATACATTGCGGTGCGTGTGATGCTCGCGCTTGTCGCTAAAGCGAATTTCAAATGGTTCTCGCTGTATCTTCTCGTTATTTCCATTCTTACTTTCGCGTTCTATTTTATCCCGTCATTGGCATAAATCGGATTTTCGCGCTATATAAATAATAGGTGTTCACACTTCGGATACGGCAATCATATACAAAAAGTATGATTGCTGTATTTTTCGGTGGACGGTCGTGTGAGCACGACATAAGCATTATCACGGGGCTTCAAGCCATGTCCGCGTGCAGAAAACAATGCGTGGGCGTGTACATAGACAGCGACGGCGTATGGTGGGCGGCCCCGCCCGCCGCGTTTTCGAGTGCGAACGCCGTAAAACAAAAACGGTTCGACGGCAAAAAAGTGCATATTCGTCCGGGCGAGCGGCGTTTGTACGTCAAGAACAGGAAGTACTGCGAAATCGACGCGGCACTGCTTTGCATGCACGGCATGCTCGGCGAGGATGGAACGCTGCAAGGCTTGCTCGAGGTGTGCGGCGTGCCGTATACGGGCAGCGACGTCGCGGCGTCCGCGATAGGCATGAATAAACTGCGCGCAAAAACAGTGTTTGAAAGCGCGGGACTGGACGTATTGCCGTACACGCGCGTATTGCGGTCGCAGTACACCGCCGACGCCGCGGAGGTGACGCGCAGAGTGACGCTCCTCGGCTATCCCGTTATAGTCAAGCCGTGCAACCTCGGCAGTTCGATAGGAATAACCGTCGTGCACGACAATGCCGCGCTGTTTACCGCACTGCGAGTGGCGTTCGAGTGGGACGACACGGTGATAGTGGAAAAGGCACTCGAGGATTTTACCGAGGTGAATTGCGCGGTGCTCGGCGACTCGGACGAGGGCAGGATCTGCGTTTCCGATACCGAGCAGCCCGTCGGGTGGAAAGAATTTCTCACGTTCGCGGATAAGTATTCGGGCGACGTCAAGCACAGCAAGCATAAGATCCCCGCCGATATAGGCGCGGAACAAAACGAAAAAGTGCAGGAACTTGCGGAGGCGGCGTTCCGCGCGGTGGGTTGCAGCGGTGTGGCGCGCGTGGACTTTTTGGTGAAAGGCGAAACCGTGTACGTGAACGAGATAAACACCATTCCCGGCTCGCTTGCGTCGGGACTATTCGCGAGCAGCATGAATTTTTCGCAGCTTATAGACAGGCTGATCGAGATCGCCGTGCGCAGAGCGCGGAGAAAAGAAACTCTCAAGCGCGTTTACACTCCGATAATTCCCGTCACCGGCAAATAAGCGTACGATAACGCCGAATAGTTTGGATATTAAACACTCATGCGACGGCGCGTGGGTGTTTTTACGTGGCGGTTTTTCGGTATTGCATATCCGTGTGCGGTTCGGCATATCAATAAACGAGCAACAAAAAAGGAGTTTTCTATGAGAAACAAAATTGTATTGATTGCGGCTGTCGGCGCGGTTGCGTTTTGCTTTTGCGGGTGTTCGGCACAGGAGGAGAAGCAGTTAAGCAAGTACACGATCGACGCTTCGCTGTCGCAGGACAACGTGCTTACGGCGTCCGTCGTTTGCGATTATGTGAACAACACCGACGTGCCGCTCGACGAAGTGTGGTTCCATCTTTATCCCAATGCGTACAGAAACGGCGCGAAATTCGCGCCCGTTCCCGACGACCGCATAACCGAAGCGTATCCCGACGGGCGCAGTTACGCCACGCTCGACATTTCCGCCGTGACGGTGAACGGCGCGGCGACGGATATTACGGTGGCGGGCGAGGACTGCAATATTTTGGCGGTCGACACGGGCACGCTTCAGCCCGCGGATACGGTGACCGTTACTATAAACTATACTCTTTCGTTGCCGAAGGTGCGGCATCGCCTCGGTTATACCGACAACTCGGTCAACCTCGCGAACTTTTATCCGATAGCATGTGTGTATCGCGACGGTGCGTTCGTTGCGGACACGTACAGCAGTATCGGCGATCCGTTTTTCAGCGAGTGCGCCGATTACTCGGTGACGCTCGAGCTTCCGAGCGGGTACGACTGCGCCGCAACGGGTACCGTCGAAAAAACGGAGAGCGACGGCAAAACCGTGTATAAATCGACGGCGCGTAACGTTCGGGATTTTGCCGCCGTTGTCGGGAATAAGTACAGCAAAATGAGCGGGCGAAGCGGCATGACCGTCGTCAACTACATGTATTACAACGACGCCGATCCCGAGGGCGGACTCAATGCCGCGATAGACGCGCTGCGCGTATTCGGCGAACTGTTCGGCGAATACCCGTATGCGGAGTATACCGTCGTTCAAACGGGATTTTTGCAAGGCGGCATGGAGTATCCCGGGCTGTCGATGATCTCGGACGGCATGACGGGCGACGGCAAAAAGGACGTGATCGTGCACGAAACGGCGCATCAGTGGTGGTACGGCGTTGTGGGCAACGACGAAGTGAAATATCCGTGGCTGGACGAAGCTCTTGCCGAGTACTCGACAATGATGTTTTACGAGCACGTCGACGGTTATAAATATACGTTCAACGCAAAGCGTGCGGACGCGCTTGCCGCATACATGCTGTACTGCGAAACGTTTAAGAACAACGGGCTTGGCGATACGTCGATGACGAGACCCGTCACCGGTTACGAGGGCGAAACGGAGTATTCGTATATGACTTATGTCAAGGGCGCGCTCATGCTCGACGACGTTCGCAATACGATAGGCAGCGACGCGTTCGTGAACGGTTTGAAAAGCTATTATTCGGGCAATATGTATGCCGTCGCCGAGCCTCAGCACTTGATAGGCGCGATGGAAAAAGCGTCGCGTCGCGAACTCAACGCGCTGTTCGAGAGCTGGCTCAACGGTAACGTCAAGCTGTATTCGGCGCATTAACGGTAACGTTCGGCAGCTTTGCGCCGCGGCGAAAAGTTATACACAAAAATGTTCAAAAAGTCGAGTTGTGCACTTATGCACATAGTTATGCACAATTTCAGGCGGCGTATGTGTATTGCCGTGCAGTGCGGCGCAGAGCAGGAAAACCGAAAAAACTATAATTGATTACGGTGGGTTATGACATTTTTGACGATAAGTAAGAAGTCTGTGATCGCGGTGCTGTCGGCGGCGGTCGCAGTGGTCGCCGTGACAGCCGCCGCCGCGACGGTGATTTCCGCGTCGCGCGACGTGTCCGGACCGACGGTTGTCATCGACGCAGGGCACGGCGGTGCGGACGGCGGAATGGTGGGCGGAACGACGGGGACGCGAGAGAGCGATATAAATTTGTCCATTGCGAAATACCTGTCGGGCTATTTCACTTCGGGCGGGTATAACGTCGTACTCACGCGCAGCGACGGCGCGTCCGTAAGCGGCGGTCTGAAGTACAGCAAGCGCGAAGATATGAACGCACGCAAGAAGATAATAGACGCCGCGTCGCCCGATCTCGTCATTAGCGTGCATTGCAATTCCTATCCGGTATCGTCGGTGCGCGGCGCGCAGGCGTTTTTCGCGTCGACTGACGGCGAAACGTTCGCGCGGTCGGTGCAGAGCTATTTCAACAACGTTTGCAACACGAAACCGCGTACGGCGGCGGTGGGCGATTACTACATACTCAAATGCAGCGAGTATCCGTCTGTGCTGTGTGAATGCGGCTTTCTGTCCAATCCCGACGAGGAGAGTTTATTGATAACCGCGAGCTATCAGCAAAAAATCGCGTACACTGTGTATTCCGCGATCGACGCGGTGTTCGGCGACAGTTCGCAAACGCAAGTACAGTGAGTTTGCCGAAAACGTGGCGTATATCTATATTTTAACGATATTCTAATGGCATTTTAATAAATACGCTTGCAATTCCCGTCGTTTTATGTTAGAATAAAACTACGGTCGCACTCGATTGCGTCGGGCGGATCGCTAATAGTTTTCGGAGGCAGCCATATGGCACTTTTATCTCTCTCTACGGGCGCGATAATCGGCATAGCAGTCGGTGCGGTCGCGGTAGTTGCAATCATTATCTATATCGTGTGGAGAATATCCACTATGAATACGTTGATTTCCTTGCGCAACGACATGGAAGAAGCGTTTTCGACAATGGACGTACATATGAAAAAGCGGTACGACCTCATTCCCAATCTCGTCGAAACATGCAAAGGCTATGCCTCGCACGAGAGAGAAACGCTCGAGAGCGTAACGCGTGCGCGCAATAACTGTATTGCCGCATCGTCGTCGAACGATCGTTTGGCGGCGGAGCGCGAACTCGAGTCCTCGCTCAAAGTGCTCATGACGCGCGTTAGCGAAGCATATCCCGCGCTCAAAGCGGACACGCAGTTCAACAACCTCACGCGTCAGCTCGAACAGTGCGAGCACGAGATAGCGCAGTCGCGTAAGTATTACAATGCGAAGGTCAAGATCGTCAACAACAAAATCGAAAAATTCCCGTCGAGTATCGTCGCGCGCAAAATGCGCATGGAGCGTTATGCCTATTTCGAGGTGAACGACGTGTCCGAGCGCAATGCGCCGCGCGTCAGTTTCGACGACAGTCCGAGGATCAGGCTGTAAAAATAACAAATGAAAGCTATAAAGAGTGTGGCTCCCATTATAGTGTTTTTTGCGGTAGCGGTGGTATTTTTTGCCACCGTTGTCGGCTTGGGAGTTTTTTCTTCGGATAACGAGTTGTACTATGACGCCGTTCCCGATACGGGAATGGTGTATAACCGCATGGACGTGACCGTCGATTGGAACGACGACAGAACGTGTACCATTACGCAGCATATAGAAGCGGAGTTCTTGGATAACGGTTATGCGGGCGGCGGAACTCACGGCATATACGTAGATATTCCCGTCAATTCGGGCGAGAAAATTCGCGGACTCGACGCGGAAGCTACCGGGTATTACAATACCGACGTCGGCAAGGACCTTCCGTGTTCTGTAGATCACGAGTTCGATAATGCGATCGTTCGCGTGCTTGTCGGCGACGAGGACAGGGTGTTTTACAAGGGCGGGCGAGTCGTTTGCGATCTCGAATACGAGTACATAACGCCGGTGCACCCCGAGGGCAAAGACATTCTCGACATAAACGCAATCGGTTACGGCTGGATGAGCATGATCGCCGAGGCGACCGTAAAAGTTACGTACCCGTACGAGATAAACCGCGGCGACGTGCAAGTGGTCACGAGCAACGGAAATCACGAAACGGAAGAAACCGTCGAAATAAATTACGGCGGCGACGGCAAGTCGATAAACGTCGGCATCGCGAATTTGTTGCCGTTTCACGGCGTGCGCGTAAAGTACACCGCGCCCGCGGGGGCGGTCGTCAACCGAATCGACGTCGAGTTGATAGTTGCCGCAGTGATCGCGTCCGTTCTCGTTGCGGCGGCGATACTCTTGATGATATTTGCGGGCAAGGACAAACCGCTTTCGCCGATAGTGGATTTTTACCCGCCGCGCATCGACGGTGCGGACGGAAACAAGCGGCACATGTTGCCCGTGCAAATGGGCATGATAATCGACGGACACTGTTCGGACGAGGATATTACTTCACTGATATTTTATTGGGCGAGCGAGGGCTATTTGCAAATCGACGACAGCGGCAGCTCTACCGCGCTCATCAAGTTAAAAGAACTCGATCCCGTTACGCCGTACGAAAAAGTGCTGTTCGACAGACTGTTCGGGAACGGCGTCAAACTCGAGGACGGGAAGAAGCGCGTAACGCTGTCTTCGCTCAAGGGCAATTTCGCGCAATCCATTCAGAACGCAAAGACGGCGGTCAACGCGGAATACTCGGGTAAACTTTACACCAAAGGCGGAAATATTCTTTCCGTTGCAATGCTTGTTATCGCGGCGATTTTAGGGCTTGCGGCGGGCATGCTTTCTTCGTTCCGCGTGGCGATGGGATACGTCAACGTAGTGGGCGTGGCGGTGCTCATTCCCGTATTCCTATCGTGGGTATTGAGCACGCTTATAATGAATTATTACGTAAAGCTATCCAAAACGAAGCGACGGTTGATGCTTGTCGGATTGTTCGTAACGATCGCGCTGCTCGCAACGGCTGTGATGTTTTTGGTGCCGGGCGACGTCATGTCGCTTGCCGAGCGTATTATATTCGGCGTGGCGATAAGCGTGGTTTCGGGGCTTGCGCCGTTCATGACTCGCCGCACCGATTTTTATACCGACAGACTTAACGAGATCGTGGGATTCCGCGACTTTTTGCGCGATGCGGAAAAAGACAGGCTCGAAGCTCTCGTCAAGGACGATCCCCAATATTACTATAATATTTTACCGTATGCCAACGTGTTGGGCGTGTCGGACGTGCTTTCGGATAAGTTCAAAGACATTACGATCGAACCGCCTACGTATTACAGCGGCAGAAACGTCACTGTATTCGACGTGCTTGTGATCAACCGTCTGTGTCGGTCTATGGGCAACGATCTTACATACCGTCCGCCGTCAAGCGGTGGCGGCGGTTCGCGCGGAAGCTTCAGCGGCGGCGGTGGCGGCGGAGGCGGCGGCTTCGGCGGAGGCGGCGGAGGTCGCTGGTAATCCTCTCCGCGGCGTATGCTTCGGACGAATACGAGCTGCGTGCCGTGCGGCGGTGAATATTATCGCGGTACTACGGTACAATATCGGGTGGAACGATTATGGCTATCAAGTATGTAACGGCAGGCGAATCACACGGCAAAATGCTCGTCGGGATAATAGAAAATATCCCGGCGGGATTGCTTATTGACGGAGATTTCATAAACGGCGAACTCAAGCGGAGAATGCTCGGTTTGGGGCGCGGCGCGCGTATGCAGATAGAAAACGACTGCGCCGAAATCGTCGCGGGGGTGCGTAACCGCAGGACTACGGGCGCACCGATCGCGCTTCTCGTCGAAAACGCCGATCATAAAAATTGGTCGCGCACGATAGGCGCGGACGCCGCGGAAAACGACAGAGCGATCACCGCGGTGCGTCCCGGGCACGCCGATCTTGCGGGCGCGATAAAGTACGGATTTACCGATGCGCGCAACGTCGCGGAACGCGCGTCGGCGCGAACGACCGCGATGACGGTCGCGCTCGGCAGTATTGCGAAACTGTATCTCGGCGAACTCGGTATAACGGTGGAAAGCCACACCGTCGCAGTCGGGATAGCGAAAGCCGAAGAATGTAAAGATTACACTGACATAAACACGCGCGCCGATGCGGACAAGGTGCGTTGTCTCGACTCTCGAGCGAGCGAACGCATGGTGGGTGAAATACGGCTTGCCGCGATTTCGGGCGACACTCTCGGCGGAGTGTCCGAGATCGTCGTGTCGGGCTGCATACCCGGTATAGGAAGTTACGTTTCGGGCGGAAGTCGGCTCGACGGCTTGCTTTCGGGCGCGATAACCGCAGTGCCTTCCGTAAAAGCGGTAGAGATAGGAAACGGCATAGCGGGAAGCGCGGTGCTCGGCTCGGCGTTTCACGACTCGGTGTATATGCGCGGCGGCAGGTATGTGCGCGAAACCAATCGCGCGGGCGGTATCGAAGGCGGCATGAGCAACGGCGAGCGCGTGATCATCCGCGCGTATTTCAAGCCTATACCGTCGCTTAAAAACGGACTCTATACGGTCGACATATCGAGCGGGAAAGCTACTAAAGCCGCGGAGGAGCGCGGCGATACGTGCGCAGTGGCGGCGGGCGGCGTTGTGTGCGAGCATGCGGCGGCCCTTGTTATTGCGACGGCGATTTCGGACATGCTCGGCGGCGATACAATGAATGAGGTCGTGCGGCGGTATGCCGAAAAAGGCGGTAAAAGTGAATAACGTCGTTTTTGCGAGCAGGAGCGAGATAGCGCACGCTCTCGGCGGGTGCGCGATGATCGTCACCGACCGCAACGTCAAAGGTTTATACGGCGAAATCATGCCGAATGCATTCGCGATCCCCGCGGGCGAAAAGTCGAAGTGCAAAGAAGTGCTTTTCGATATATTATCGGAAATGTCCAAGCGCGGACTCGATCGCGGCGACAGGATAGCCGCCGTCGGCGGCGGTGTGGTGAGCGATATTACGGGGCTTGCCGCGTCGCTATACATGCGCGGGATAGAATATATC
Organism: uncultured Christensenellaceae bacterium; assembly: GCA_910586925.1. Classification (GTDB taxonomy): domain Bacteria; phylum Bacillota; class Clostridia; order Christensenellales; family Pumilibacteraceae; genus Anaerocaecibacter. The sequence continues at coordinate 45,213 of CAJUKG010000009.1, forward strand.
AATGTGCCGACCACCGTTCTCGGCGCGGTCGATGCGGGGATAGGCGGCAAAACCGCCATTGATTTCGACGGGCGGAAAAATCTCGTCGGAAGTTTTTATATGCCTAAAACGGTATATATTGATTTTTCGTTTGCGGCGAGTTTGCCGCGTCGAGAACTGATGTGCGGATTGGGCGAGATATTCAAAACATGTCTGCTCACGCGCAAAACTTACGATCTTCTCGTATCGAAGTTCGACGTCGCGGCGGAACTGCAGCTCGACATTTTGGAAGAATTGGCGCGGGCGTGCGTTGCCGTCAAGTGCGAAGTGACGGAACGCGATTTTCGCGAGAGCGGGCTTCGTCGCGTGCTCAACGTTGGGCATACCGTCGGGCACGCGCTCGAGAGTGCGAACAAGAACGACAAGAGCCACGGCGAGTACGTGCTCACGGGTATACTCACCGAGTGCGCCATGTGCGGCGAACTCGTAAAAAGCGAGTACCGCGCCGAGCTTGAAGAAATGCTTTTGCGGCTTGTTAAATTTCCGAGAACAAGCGCGGGCGGCGTGCTGAAGTACGCACTCGGCGACAAGAAGAACACGAACGGCGAAATAGAAATAATGTTGCCCGTGGCGGCGGGCGAAGTCGCTTGCGTGCGGCTGACCGCCGATGATTTCGTCGAACGGTACAATCTTGCCGTTCGCGGCGGGCGGGGCGGAAATGAATAGCACGGTCGTGAAAAAGTTTTGCGGCTACGACAAAACTATCGACTGTGCGCCCGATAAAAGCGTATCCGTTCGCGCCGTAGTCATTTGCGGGTTCGCACGCGGCGAAAGCATTGTTCGCGGCATTTCGACGTGTGACGACGTGCTGTCCGCAGTCGAATGTATGCGACGGCTCGGTTCGCGTATCGAGATAGACGGCGACACTGCGTATATAACGGGGGTGGGCGGAGCTCCGAAGCGTGACGTAATTCTCGATTGCGGGAACAGCGGGACGACGGCGAAACTGCTTATGGGCTTGCTGGCGGGCGTGGACGGGCGTTTTACTCTCGTCGGCGATGCGTCGCTGTCCGGTCGGCGGTTCGATCGGGCGCGAAACATGCTCGCGGATATGGGTGCGAAAATAGATTGCGATCGCTTGCCGACGACAGTGTGCGGCGGCGGGCTTTCGGGCGTCCGACTCGAAGCGGAAGTGCCGTCGGCGCAGGATAAAAGCGCGGTGCTGCTCGCGGGTATAAGCGCGGACGGAACTACCGAGTACCGAGAAAACGTGCGGACGCGCGATCATACCGAGATCATGCTCGAGCGGGTCGGCGCGGATATAACGCGGTCGGGCGAAACGATAACCGTTCGTAAAAGCACCCTGCACGGCGCGGAGATAATTGTGCCGGGCGATATATCTTCGGCGACGTACCCTTTATGTATCGCGCTCGCGGTTGCGGGCGGGCGGTGCACCGTAAAAAACGTCGGCATAAACCCGACGCGACGCGACGTGCTCGACGTTCTGATGCGAAGCGGCGGGGATATAACGTTTACCGTACCGCGCGGCGACGCCGAGAAAGTTTGCGATATTACGGCGAAGCACTGCGTGCTGTCACCTATGGAAATGAGCGAATCGGAATGTGCGCGGGCGATCGACGAAGTGCCCACGCTCGCCGCGCTTGCATGTCTTGCGAACGGCGTGAGCGTGTTCCGCGGTGCGGACAAGCTCCGAGGCAAAGAAACTGACAGAGTGGAAACCACGATAGAAACGATCCGCGCGCTCGGCGGCGAGGCGTCGTATAATAGCGGCGTGCTGACCGTCGTCGGCGGGCGCAAACTGCATTACGGCAAAGTGGATTGCCGCGGCGATCACCGCATAGCGATGACGGCGGCGGTGCTCGGGTGTTGCGGCGAGGGTTGCGAGATAACGGGTTGCGAGTGCGTTTCGATAAGCTATCCGCGGTTTTTCGAGGAGGTGATCGGTGTATAAAATTTCGGTACTCGGGAGCGGTATAGGATATACCGCGTCGCCCGCGGTGCACGGCGCGATCGCCGCCGCGACGGGCGTCGAAATAGCTTGCGACGCCGTGGATATTTCGGACGCCGACCTCGGTGAAACAGTAAAGCGGCTTTTCGCCGAACGCGACGGTTTTTTCGTCACGAAGCCGTTCAAGTTCGATATCGGGAGGTATATCGGTTCGCCTGCATTCGGTGCGGTGAACGTGGTGCGTTCGCGCGACCGTGCGGCGGAAAATACCGATGGCAGCGGGTTCATGCACGCGCTCGACCGTAATTTCGTCGGTTGGCGGGACAGGGTCGAATCCGCGCTCGTGCTCGGCGCGGGCGGCGGTGCATGGGCTGTGACGTCCGCACTTAAAGCGGTGGGGGTGAATGTGTACGTACTCAACCGTTCGGCGGTGCCTGCGGCAAAGCTGTGCGCGGCGACGGGTTGCGAACTTTATGCAAACCAGAAAACGGAGCTTGCGGTCAACTGCACGTCGGTCGGCGCAGACGGAGATATTTTGCGAAGTTTGTGCGTGATCCCGCGATTCGAGTATGCGTTCGACCTCGCGTATCGCGGCGAAACGCCCTTTCTCGCGAAGTGCCGCGACGGCGGCAGTCTTGTCGCGAACGGTTACGACATGCTCGTATATCAAGCGATAGAGGGCGATAAATTTCTGTTCGGCGAAGCGTTTGCCGATACCGAACGCATATTCGACAAAGCGAAAAGCATACTGCTAAATCGGAAATAAGAGGAAGCGAACTATGAAAATACTTATTGTCAACGGTGTCAATATCAATATGACGGGTAAGCGCGAAGCTATTTACGGCACGCGCACGCTCGACGAAATAAATGCGGATCTGAAAGATTTCGCGGCGACGCTCGGCGCGGAGCTTGAGTTTTTCGCGTCAAACATAGAGGGCGAAATAGTGGACAAATTGCAACGCGGCGGGTTCGACGCGCTGATAATAAATGCGGGCGCGTACTCGCATTATTCGCACGCGATAGCAGACGCGCTCGCGTACGTCGATACGCCCAAAGCGGAAGTGCACATGACGAATATTTTCGCTCGCGAAAATTTTCGGAGCGAGAGCGTCACGGCGCGCAACTGCGACGGCGTTATATCGGGGTTCGGCGAGGACGTGTATTTTACGGCGGTCTGGTACTTGGCGCGTCGGGGCGTGAAGTGAGAAAGATCGCCCTTATAGGCTGCATGGGCAGCGGTAAATCTACCGTCGCGTCGGAGCTTGGCGACGCGTTTGACGTCGACGCCGAATTCGAGCGGCGATACGGCGGCATACCCGAATTTTTTGCGACACGCGGCGAGACGGCGTTTCGCGAAGCAGAAGAAAAGCTGCTCGCGGAAGCGGCGAAATCGAACGCGCGGGTCATCGCGTGCGGCGGAGGAAGCGTGCTTTCGCGGCGCGGTATGGCGGCACTTCGCGCGGCGAGCGACATAGTGTTTATAGATACGCCGAAAGAGCTGTGCGAGCGGCGCGTTCGCGGCTCCGACAGACCGCTCGCGAAAAATTTTTCGTGCGTGTATGAGGAACGGTTGCCGTTATACAAACGCTACGCGGACTATACGGCGAACGGAACGAAAAGCGCGCGCGAGATCGCGGCGGAGATCGCGAACGCAGTCAAAACGCCGCGCGGCATACGTTACGACGTCGTGCTGTGCGATGCCGACGACACCGTTCTCGATTTCGGGCGTGCGATGAGGTTCGCCATATCGACGGCGGCGGCGGAAATGGGCGTCAAGGCGGATGCGGCGCGGGTGATAGAAGAATACGGCAAGATCTTGCCCGTGGTATGGGGACGGCTCGAGCGCGGCGAGATAGACAGAACGGAGCTTTCCGCGACGCGGTTTACCATGCTCGCGGACGCGCTCGGCGAAAAGTTTTCGCCGAGCGAATGTAACGACGCATATATGCGCGCAATCAAGACGACGCGGTTTGTTTTGGACGGTGCGCTCGAATTTATGGACGGCGTGCGGCGGCGCGGTGCGAAGCTGTATATCATAACCAACAGTTACAAATCGGTCGCGAGCGAGCGATTAAAGGCATTATACGGGCACGCAGACGGCTTTTTCGTGTCGGAAGACATAGGTTACGATAAGCCCGACAGGCGATTTTTCGAGCGCGTGCACGCGTGCATAGGCTCGCCCGATATTGCGCGAACTATCGTTTTTGGCGACGGCGTGTTTCCCGATATGCACGGGGGAGCGGTGTTCGGCGCGGACACCTGTCTTTTCGATCCGAGCGGGAAAAAGAGCACGCCCGACGCGCTGTACGCCGTGCGCGGGTATTCCGAATTCGCGGAAATTTTGTAGCGCGGAAAAAATCCTTACAAATTGTCGAAAATCGGCAAAAAGCATTTGTCAAAACAGATAAATAATGTTAAAATATATATAGTAATATGACTATGTAAGTAATATGACGGAGTCAATATGAACGATTACGGTAAATTAAAGAGCGGGACCGATATTCGCGGAGTCGCGATAGCATCGGAGGAAAAACCCGCACTGCTGACCGAACAGGCGGTCGCTGATTTTGCGGGCGCGTTCGCGCTGTGGTTGCAGCGTCGCACGGGCAAGGCTCGGTGCAAAATAGCGATCGGCAGGGACAGCAGGCTCACGGGCGAGCTTTTCCAAAAAACGATCATCGACAAGCTCAAGTATTGCTCGCTCGAACTTTTCGATTGCGGAATGTTCTCGACGCCCGCCGCGTTCATGACGACCAAACTTCCGTCCATGCAGGCGGACGGCGCGATAATGATTACCGCGAGCCATCACCCCAAAGACATAAACGGCTTGAAGTTCTTTACCGCCGACGGCGGTGTGAATTCCGCAGAGCTTGACGAGATCATAGAGCTTGCCGACGCGGGCGAGTGCGTCAAGCCGGGTTCGCTTTCCATGATCATTCGCCGCGATTATATGCGGCTTTACTGCGACACTTTGTGCGACATGATCAGAAAGGGAACGGGATTGTTCATGCCGCTCAAAGGCATGAAAATAGTCGTAGACGCAGGGCACGGCGCGGGCGGTTTCTTTGCGGACCGCGTGCTGTCGCCGCTCGGCGCGGACGTATCGGCGTCGCAGTTTTTGCAGCCCGACGGTGCGTTCCCTGCGCACCCGCCCAATCCCGAGAATGCCGAAGCGATGGAGTCGCTCAAAACGCGCGTTGTGGAATCGGGCGCGGATATAGGCATAATTTTCGACGCCGACGTGGATAGGTGCGCCGTGGTCACGGGCGACGGCACGGAAGTCAACCGTTGCAGGCTTATAGCACTCGCCGCGGCTATGATACTTCCCGAGCACAAGGGCGCGACGATAGTTACCGACTCGGTGACGACCGAGGGGCTGCGTAAATTCATAGAGGCGCACGGCGGAGTGCAAAAGCGTTTTCGCCGCGGCTACCGCAACGTGATAGACGAGGCGAAACGGCTTTGCGATGCGGGCACCGACGCGCCGCTTGCGATAGAGAGCAGCGGACACGTGGCGTTCAAAGAACATTACTTTCTCGACGACGGTGCGTATTTCGTGGCGAAGATACTCGTCACGTTCGCGAACCTGCGCAGGAAAGGTAAAGATCTCGTCGATCTCATAGACGGACTTGAAACGCCGCTCGAGGAGTGCGACGTGCGGCTTAAGATGACGGGACGGGATTGGAAAGCTACGGCGGAAAAGATAATCTCGCGGCTTAACGGAATAGCCGAGCGCATGTTGCGTATTTCCGAAGATAACTACGAAGGTGTGCGGGCGTACGTGTCGCATGCGGACGGGTATTTTATAGTACGCACGAGCGTGCACGATCCCGTTGTGCCCATATATATCGAATCGAATAAGCGCGGCGGCGCACTGTCGATAGCGCGGTTCCTGTACTCGTATATGTGCGGTTTTTCGGGCGTCGATATGTCGCCGCTGCAACAGCTCATCGACGAAAAAACGATAGAACTCGAAATCGAAAAATCTGACGATGACGGATATGATGATCTTGCGCAGGGCGAGGAAGCGGCGGTGTTCGACGTCGGTGAAGGAACGAACGATTTCGACGGGTTCGACGAAATCGAGGAATCCGAACAGGCGGAGCAAGACGATTTTAACGAGGATACGACCGATGCGGATTTCGGCGGGTTCGACGCAGACGACGGTTATGCCGTAGACGGAGAGGCGGATTTCGACGAAACAAATCCTATCAGCGAACAAACGGGCGAAGATCCCGACCAATTCTAATATATTTCGGACAAGGAGAACAAATATGACAAACGAAGAACTTACAGTATCTACTTTACGCGTGAATGCGGTGGAAGCGATCGAGAAAGCAAAAAGCGGACATCCCGGCATTTGTCTCGGGGCGGCTCCGGTCATGTACACGTTGTTTTCGCGGCATCTGAAGCACAATCCCAAAAATCCCAATTTCTTCGATCGTGACAGATTTGTTCTTTCGGCGGGGCACGGTTCCGCGCTTTTATACGCGGTGTTGCAAATGTTCGGTTACGGACTGACGAAAGAGGACATGATGCGCTTCCGTCAGCTTTCGTCCAAGACTCCCGGTCATCCCGAGTACGGTGTGACGGCGGGCGTCGAGGTGTCCACAGGACCTCTCGGACAGGGAATCGCGAACGCTGTCGGTTTCGCGCTTGCCGAGCGCATACTCGCGCAAAAATTCAATACGCCTGACTGCAAACTCGTCGACCACTATACATACGCGCTTTGCGGCGACGGTTGCATGATGGAAGGAATAGAGAGCGAAGCGGCGTCGTTTGCGGGCACGCAAAAACTCGGCAAGCTCGTAGTGCTGTATGACAGCAACAATATAACGATCGAGGGCAGTACCGATCTTGCGTTCACCGAGGACGTCGGCAAACGCCACGAAGCACTCGGCTGGCAGGTCATTCGCGTAAAGAACGGCGAAGACCTCGACGCGATTTCCGCGGCTATAACTCTCGCGAAAGCGGAAACGGACAAGCCGTCGCTCATAATAGTAGATACCACGATCGGGTACGGTTCGCCGCTCGCAGGCACGAGCGCGTGCCACGGCGCACCGCTCGGTTCGGATAACGTTAAAGCACTTCGCAAAACTCTCGGTTATAAAGCCGCCGCGTTCGAGATCCCGTCCGCCGTTGCCGACGGTATCGCGGAGCTTGCGCCGACGTTCGCCAAGTATGAATCGGAATGGAACAAGATCGTCAAATCGTATAAGAGCAAATATCCCGAACAGTACGAGGAGTTTCAAACGTGGCGTAAAGGCGCGGTGGGATTCGAAGAACTCGATTGCATTTACGAAAAACCGCAAAAGGACGAAGCGACACGCACCTCGTCGTCGCGGATACTAAATGCCGTTGCGGATAAGCACGGGTTCATAGTCGGCGGGTCCGCCGATCTCGCGCCGTCCAATCAGGTCGTGCTTAAAAACGGCGGCGACGTGTGCGCGGACGGGTTCGGGCGGAATATTCATTTCGGTATTCGCGAGCACGCCATGGGCGCGATTTGCAACGGTATGTATTTGCACGGCGGACTGCTTCCGTTCTGCGCTACGTTCACGGTGTTCTCCGATTATATGAAAGCGGCTATTCGCATGAGCGCGCTCATGAATATCCCCGTAACGTACATATTCACTCACGACAGTATCGGCGTGGGCGAGGACGGTCCTACGCATCAGCCCGTCGATCAGCTCGAAATGTTGCGCGCAATCCCCGGCATCAAGGTGTTCCGTCCCGCCGACGCGAAGGAAACCGCCGCGGCGTACGAATCTGCATGGACGGGCAAAAGCCCGACCGCCGTCGTGCTGTCGCGACAGGGACTCAAACAGCACGACTGCACGGGCGTGGACGCGCTGTACGGCGGATATGTCGTCGCGGACAGTTCCAAAGAAATTCCCGACGTAATACTCATTGCGAGCGGTTCGGAACTCACTCTCGCGCTCGACGCGAAAAAACAGCTTCTCAAAGAAAACATCGACGCGCGCGTCGTCAGCATGCCTTGCATGGAACTGTTCGATATACAAACGGCGAAGTACCGCGAGTCGGTATTGCCTTGCAACGTGCGTGCGCGTGTCGCGATCGAGGCGGGGCGGTCGCTCTGTTGGTATAAGTATGTCGGACTCGACGGCGAGTTTTGCTGTATGGACGTGTTCGGCAAGTCCGCGCCCGCAAACGTCATGTTCGAGGTGTGTGGGTTCAATGTGGAAAATGTAGTCAAACTTGCCAAAAAGACCATACGTACTTGCAGCAAAAACGAAGCACTGTTCGGAACGGGCGGCGAAGATGATAAGTAAGTTTTTCGCTTTTCTCGACAGAATGAAGCTCATCGACAGGTGGGCACTCATGCGCAATACATCCGTCGAGGACGTTGCTCAACATACCATGCAGGTCGCAATGATAGCCCACGCGCTATGCGTGATAGAAAACACGCTGTACGGCGGCGATTACAACGCCGAACGCGCCGCAGTGACCGCGCTATATCACGAGTCGGCGGAAGTCGTGACAGGCGATTTGCCTACGCCCGTAAAGTATTACGACGACGATATCAACCGCGCTTACAAGAATATCGAAAGGCGTGCCGAGCAAAAGCTCATAGACACGCTTCCGGACGCGCTTAAGAACGCTTTTTCGCCGTTTGTCAAGCCGAACAAAAAGGACAAAGAATACGCGATTGTCAAACGCGCCGACAAGATGAGCGCGCTCATTAAATGCGTGGAAGAACTCGCGGTAGGGAATACCGAGTTCCAAAACGCTTACGATGCGACGCTTAAGAGCCTCGAGAACGTGGAAGAAAAATCCGTAAAATACTTCCTCGAAACGTTCATCCCCGCATATTCGATGAGTCTTGATAACTTGTTGGATTAGCCGCAAATAAATTCCTATAATAATTATAACCCCCGCTTCGATATTCGAGGCGGGGGTTGTTTATCGTTTGAAAGTTCTGTGCGGGTGACGCATACCGCGACTGCGTAGCTACAGTAGTTGTGGGTATTGACTGCGTGTAAAAACGTAACTATGCAGTAGGTGATGATACCGCGACTGCATAGCTACAGTAGTTGTTGTATGATTGCGTGTAAAACTATTCTTCGGTGCGGGTGTCGCCCGTAAAGAACAGCGCGACCGTACCGGGACCCGAGTGACTGCCTATAACATAGCTCAACGGAATGATCTTAACGGGCATGCCGAACTTAGCGGTGACCTCGTCGGCGACGTATTTCGCGTCGTCATAGCAGTCGCCGTGGGTGATGTATACCGTGTCGCTTTCGTGATTGTAGCGTTCTTCCATTTTATCGACGAGAGCTTTGAGCGATTTCTTTCTACCGATTACTTTCTTGACGGGCACGAGCCTGCCTATTTCGTCGACGTGAAGAACGGGTTTGACGTTGAGTATGTTCCCGAAGAACGCCGAGCCTTTGCTCAGCCTGCCGCCGCGGGCGAGGTACTTGAGGTCGTCCACGACGAAGTAGTGTATTACTCTGTCGCGCACTTCTTCGGCATATTTGCACGTTTCTTCGAACGACGCGCCGCTCGCGCGCTTGTTTGCGACGAGCGTCACGAACAGTCCTTCGCCGCCAGAAGCCGCTTTGGAATCGACTACGTATACTTTATGTTCGTTTGTCGCGTTGAGTTCTTCGGCGACGCGTTTGAAGTTGTCGTAAGTTCCGGACAGTGCGCTCGCGAACGCGAGATACAGCACGTCCTTGCCTTCACCGAGCAGTTCGGTGAGGAAAGTGCGGGCGTCGTCCTCGTTTATCATAGAGGTGCTTGTCCGTGCGCCTTTACGCATCGCGTCGTAGAATTCGTGAAACTCGAGTTGGTTGCTTTCGCTCTTTCCGTATGCGACGTCGTTGACGAAATACATCATGTCGCGGCACGCCACTTCGTGTTCGCGAAGCATTTCCTTCGTAAGATCGCAGGTGCTGTCGGTTGCAATGATAAAATCCATAATTACCTCGTAATAAATATTTTATATCGTCTTTGGTAATTCTTCTCGTGTTTACTGCAAAAATGCTGGGGCGAGATCGACTCCCGCGTCTTGAGTGAGTTCCAATACGAACAGGGCACGGACATATCCGCGGTCGAATGTTGTGGAATGTACGTAGAACTGTTTGCCGTAGTAATACCTTGCGAGTTTGTAATACTTGGCGTTCGTATGCAAGGCGACGGCTTTTGCGCCGCTGTCTTGTGCGTATGACACGGCTATGTCGAGCAGTGCCGAGCCTAATCCGACGTTCGTTATTTCGGGGCTTACGCCGAACCGATAAATATACCACAGATCGTCGGAGAGCTTCTTTATGCGGATCGCACCGACAACCGTGCCGCGTTTTTCGGCGACAAACACCGCGTTTTCGCGAATGTCGGCGAGGGTGGAAGCTATCGTTTCTTTGAGTGCTTTAACTTCGTATGTTACGTGCAACTCGTCCTGATACGGCGAAAACGATTCTTTTGTTACTTTGAGCACCGCGTCGGTGTCCTCGTCCGTCGCGCGCCTGATAGCAAGATACATACTAAATCCTTACCTGTGCTTTTTGTTCATCAAAAGGCACATGACCGCTTTTTGAACGTGCAGGCGGTTTTCCGCTTCTTGGAATATGATGGAGCGGGTGGAGTCTATTACGTCCTCGGTGACTTCCTCGCCGCGGTGCGCGGGCAGACAGTGCATGAACACGGCGTCCTTGCTCGCAAGCGCGAGTACGTCCGAATTGACTTGATAGGGCATGAGAGCCTTGACTTTGGCGGGGTCTTTCTCCTGTCCCATGGAAAAGAATACGTCCGTGTACAGCACGTCGGCGTCTTTCGCGGCTTCTTCCACGCTGTCGGTTACGGTGACATTGCCTTGCTTTTGCGCCGCTTCGACGATTTCGGGATTCGGTTCATAGCCCTTGGGCGAACAGATATAAACGTTCATACCCGTCTTTGCGCCTGCGAGCATGAGCGAGTGCGCCATATTGTTGCCGTCGCCGAAGTACGAGAATTTTATATCCTTGAGCTTGCCGAACCGTTCGTATACGGTGAATATGTCGGCGAGTGCCTGACAGGGGTGGAAGTCGTCGGTAAGCCCGTTGATGACGGCGAATTTACCGCAGCTTGCGAGCTCCTCGACGTCGGACTGCTTGAACGTGCGGATCATCACGCCGTCTATGCCGTAGCCCGAAAGCACTCCCGCCGTGTCGCGGATAGTTTCTCCGCGTCCGAGCTGAATATCGTTGCTCGAAAGAAATAGCGCGTGCCCGCCGAGCTGGAAAATGCCTTGCTCGAAAGAAACGCGCGTGCGCGTAGACGATTTTGTGAAGATCATCGCAAGAGTCTTGCCCTTGAGATATTCGTGCTTTTTGCCTTTATATAACGCTGTTTTCAGCTTGCCCGCAAGATGCAGGATCTCGTAAATATCCGACGGTGAATAGTCGAGAAGGTTGAGCAAATGTTTGTGCTCGATTTTGCCCTTCGGCTTATACGATGAAACGTCCATAATTCTCCTGACCGTTTATAGTCGATAAATTTTATATTTGTATATAACAATTACGGGTTATCCCGATTTTTCTCGTGTATGGTTTGATTATACCATTTACGGCGCAGTTTGGCAAGCAAAAAGAATAAACAAAACCGTATTTTCGCGGTATTGGCGGAAAATACGGCTTTTTTCTGCACTTTTTTATATATGTGTTGCGTTATTACATTACATTCGTGCTTGCGCAAACCTCGTCGAGCGCGGCTACAAGTCCGTCAATCTGCTCGCGCGTTATGGTGAGCGGGGGAACGAGTCGCACGGTATTGTGTCCCGCGACGTTGACGAGATACCCGCGTTCGCGCAATTTGCCTTCGATCGCGGCGGCAGGGAGTTTGTCTATAAATTGGATCCCGCGCATAAGCCCGCGTCCGCGAATGTCGGTTATGAAGTTGTACTTGGAAAAATGCGCGAGCCGTTCGCCGAAGTATTCGCCGACCTTCGCGGAGCTTTCGAGAAGTCCGCCTTCGGTGAGGACCTCAAGCACCGAATCGGCGGCGGCGCAGGCGAGCGGATTGCCGCCGAACGTCGAGCCGTGATCGCCGAGCGCGAACGATGTGCCCACTTCTTCGGACGCAAGACACGCGCCCATCGGTATACCGCCGGCTATGCCTTTTGCGAGCGTGATCATGTCGGGCTTTATCCCGAAATGCTCGAACGAAAAGAGTTTGCCGGTGCGTCCCATGCCCGTCTGCACTTCGTCGACGATGAAAAGTATTCCTTTCGACTTGCATAATGCGTACGCATTTACGAGAAAATCGTTGGAGAACGGACGTACGCCGCACTCGCCTTGAATGGTTTCGAGCATTACCGCGCCCACGCTGTCGTCGAGCTTGGACTTGAAATCGTCGAAGTCGTTGTATTTGAAATGCCCGAACCCCGACGGCAGCGGCGCGTACGCTTCGTGCTGTGCGGTGTTGCCGGTAAGCGTGAGGGTCGCGAGCGATCTGCCGTGGAATGCGCGTTCGGCGGCGAGTATGCGTTTGTTGCCGCCGTGATTTTTGAAATAGCGTCGGGCGAGCTTGATCGCACATTCGTTCGATTCCGCGCCCGAGTTCGTCAGAAACACGCGCTGAAATCCCGACGCTTCGCACAGCCGAGTGATATACTTCGACTGTATTTCGGTGTAGTAGTGGTTGGATACGTGAATCAGTTTGTGCACCTGTTCGCACACCGCCGCGGTGTATTCGGGGTGGTTGTAGCCGAGAATATTCGACGCAATGCCCGCCACGAAATCCACATATTCGTTGCCGAAAGTGTCGTATACGCAGTTGCCTTCGCCGCGTTCGAGCGCGATATTATCCCGCGCGAAAACGGGCATATAGTGGGTAGCTTCGGCTTCTTTGATTTTATTGATGTTCATTGTTCACCTTTTATATTATATTGTTCGGCTTTGCGTAGTTTCCGTAACTGTTTAATATATGCCGACGACACGCAAAAGATTACGGTCACGCCTCGATCATCGTGCCGACGCCGCTGTCGGTAAACAGTTCGAGGAGTATAGAGTGGGGCAGAGTGCCGTTGAGAACGAATACGCTGTTAATGCCGCGCTCGATCGCGTCGATACAGCTGTTCGCTTTGGGCACCATGCCGCCCGACACCGCGCCGCTTTCTATCATTTTGCGAAGCTCGCCGATGCTTATGCGGTTTATGAGCGACGACGCATCGCCGCGTTTTGCCATTATGCCGTCGATGTCGGTGAGGAAAAGCAGTTTCTCGGCGTGCATAGCCGCGCCTATTGCCGCCGCAGCCACGTCCGCGTTGACGTTGTAGCTGTTGCCCGCTTCGTCGGTCGCTATTGATGCTATTACGGGAACGAATTCGTCTTTGGCGAGAATTTCGAGAAGTTTGGCGTTGATTTCGGTTATTTTGCCGACGTATCCGAGTTCGGGGTCGAGCTTTTCGGCTTTTATCAGTTGCGAGTCTTTGCCGCAAAGCCCTATCGCTTTGACGCCCATGGAATTAAGTTCGCCGACGATGTTCTTATTGATCTTGCCGCACAGTATCATCTGCGCGACTTCCATTGTTTGCTCGTCGGTGACGCGCATGCCGTTTTTGAACTGCGCTTCTATTCCCAGCCTGCCGAGCAGTTTGTTTATTTCGGGACCGCCGCCGTGTACGAGTATGGGGTTTACGCCGACTATTTTAAGTGCGGCAATGTCTTGAAGAATAGTGGTGGTGACCGCTTCGTCGTTCATGGCGTTCCCGCCGTACTTGACTACTATCGTCTTGCCGGAATATTTGCGTATGTACGGCAACGCTTCGCATATTATTTGCGCCCGTTCGATCGTCGATTTGTAAGATTCTTTCATTGTTTCGCTCCGAATGTGTTAAATAGGCGAGTATTGCGGTAAGCCTGCCGTTTCGTCGAGTCCGAACATTATATTCATGTTCTGCACCGCCTGTCCCGCCGCGCCTTTGAGCAGGTTGTCTATGACCGATATAACTATGCCGCGATTTCCCGAAAACCGCGCCGAAAACATGCAACGATTGGTGTGCGCGACGTGACCTATCTCGGGCAGCGCGTCGGTGTACGACACGAACGGCTCGCTCTTGTATGCGCCGCGAAGCACTTCGAGCGCGGCGTCGGGGTCGGGCGTCGTGAAGTACACGGTGGAAAGTATCCCGCGTTTGACGGGCAGCAAGTGTGGCGTGAATAATACTTCTTTGCCGAGTTTTTCGCTTATTTCGGGTGCGTGACGATGCGTGAACAGCCCGTACGCTTTGAAATTCTCGTCGAGATTGCAGTACGAATAGTTTTCGTCGCTCTTTCTGCCCGCGCCGCTCACGCCGCTCTTGCTGTCCGCGATTATGTTCGATGCGAGTCCCGCGCGGCAAAGCGGAAGCATGGGGAGAAGCACGCTCGTAACGTAACAGCCGGGATTAGCGACGAGCTTCGCGGCGCGTATTTTATCGCGCGCGGTTTCGCACAATCCGTATACGGCGAGCTTGTTGAGATCGGGGCGGGGATGGGTCACGCCGTATACGCCGTTGTACAGCTCCGTGTCGTCGAACCGATAGTCGGCGGAGAGGTCGATCACCCGCACGCCGCAGTCGATAAGTTCGCCGACGAGCGATGCGCCCGCGGTTTGCGGCAACGCGACGAATACCGCGTCGCACGTTTTGAGAAGCGGGTCTTTCATGCCCGAAAAAACGAGCGGGCAGGGCAGAGCGGGAAAAACGTCGCATACGCGCTTGCCCTCGTTCGCACGGCTCGTCGCGACGACGAGCGTGCAGTCGGGGTGAGCGGAGATAAGCCGCAGGACTTCCGCGCCCGCATACCCGTTCGCACCCACTATGCCGATTTTGAGTTTGTTTGATTTCTTCATGATATTTACGCCGAATTTTGCGGCTCGCCGCAGTGTGATTATTATACTGCAATTATACTACACCCGACGCGAAAAATCAACCGAAATATACGCGGTATCGGCAATCGCGCAAAAGACGGTTGACAACGAGGTGTGATTGTGATAGAATATACACAATGCAGCTTTTATCAAAGGAAAAATAAGATGATAAACGTATTTGTATCGAGCACGTTTAACGATATGCACGGTGAGCGCGACGCCATTCAGCTTCGCGTGCTTCCCGAAATAAGAAAACTCGCAGAGAATGCGGGGGAAGGGTTCGACTTTTGCGATTTGCGTTGGGGAATAGATACGCATGATGTCGAAGAAGAAGGGCGCATGAGTAAAATTCTCGATGTGTGTTTCGGTGAAATAGTTAAATGCAAGCCGTATATGGTAGTGCTTTTGGGCGAGCGGTACGGGTCGACGCCTGCAGAGAGTCGGTTGAACGAGGTGGTTAGGTGCATGAACGCGGCGTGCGGCAGTAACAGCTTTGCGGTGTCTGACGTCGCCGAAAAGAGTTATACCGACCTCGAAATAATTTTCGGACCGTTGCGCGACGACGAGCAATTCAAACGCACATTGTTCTTTTTTCGCAACCATATCGACGGTGCGCCCGCATCGTTCGGCGGATCGGAGGACGATGCGCGAAAGATGCGCGAATTGAAGGCAATTATAAACGAGCGCAAGAAAAAACTCGGCACCGATAACGTGAAAGAGTACACCCTTGGTTGGGACGGGGATAATAATAAGCCTACGGGTATCGAGGAGTTTTCCGATGCTGTGGCGGAAGAACTTTGCAATTTGTTGCAACCCGTTTTCGACAGCGCGAAAAAATTGACAGACAGCGAGCGCAGACTCCTTCGCAGCAAATTGTTTTTGCGTAATAAAGCGGCGGTTGCTACAGGTTTGGAAAAGACTGTCGAAGAGTGTGAAAGGCGACTCGGAAAATACCGAGAGCTTATTATATACGGTTCGCGCGGGAGCGGCAAGAGCTGTTTGGCGGGAAAACTCGCCGAGAGAGTAAAAGGGAGAGGTAGCAATGTTTACGTGTATTGTTGCGACCGCGAAAATCATCCGAGCGTGTACGATATTTACGAAGATCTGTGCGAATACTTAAAGGACAAAATTTCATGTTCGAACGATTGCGTAAAAGAAAAAAGTTTAGATTCGGATTTTTATAAAATATTGCGAGAGTACATGTATACTTACGATAATTCGGATAATCGGCCGTTGTATGTGTTTGTGGACGGTGTTGACAAAATAGACAGGGATGGCAACAATGGTTATGAGGTTCCTATTCTTCCGAATATTTATAGCAAAATTTTTTTCGTATATACGCATATGACGGATTTGCAATCGACATATGGCGATAGCACCACATACATGCACTTGCAGTCCGTATCACTTGATATAAAGAACGTGTTGCGTACGCATACCGAGGTGCGCGGACGCTCGTTGCCGTCGGAAATCGTCGTTAAATTAAAGCAAAAGCTTTCCGATAAAAATTTGTATTTTGTGGGATTATTGTTAAAACGCCTGTCGCTTCTTAATGCCGACGATTTTGCCGACGGTACCGGTACCGAAAACCAGCTTGCTATATACGGACGTATTGCCGACGAAATTCCGGATACAATAGAACAATTCGCGTTGTATTTGATAAATATCGTCAAAGAGCGCACGTCGCCGAAGTTCGCTGAAAAGATCACGGATTATTTTGCTGCCGCAGGGAAGTGCGGACTGCGGCGAACCGACATTCGCGAACTTATTATCGCCGACGGTATAGAATGGGATAACCGTTCTTTCGAAACGTTCGTCGATATACTCGACAATATTTTTATACGGACCGACGACGGCAGAGTAGCTATAGAAAACAAAGAGCTTGCAAAACTTCTTGCGAACGAGGAAACCGTTGCGTTTTGCCGTAAGCACATTCTCAAGCATATAAAAGCTTTGCCGATAACAGACGAGTATCGCAAGTCGAATTTGTTAGACTTCTGCATGCTTTGCGACGATAAAGTCGGGTTTGTCGTCGCGCTTCAAAACGAATATTTTTATAGTGAAACATTTGTGCGGTCATTTGACAATTTCGACAAAACGAATTGGTTTTTGAATGTCCTTGACTGCGGCGAAGCATGCGGAGCGGATGAGCGAATAGTGCAATTCATTGTCGAGACCATACCTCAATATGCGAAGCTTCCTACCGGGGTGTTGTGCGATATTTACGGGCATGCCGCAAAATTATGCGAACGTATTTGCTGTTCCGAAAGGCTCAAAGCCATGGTTCATGAGCTTTTATCGCGCTATGCTCCGGGATCCGAATATAATGCGCTTACCGAAGGCAGAATCGCATTGGATATTTTTAAGGCGAACGAAAATAATTTGGATTCGTTCGGTTTAATAAGAATGGGGTGTGCCTACGATAATCGTGTATATCAGTTGCGTGTACGCCGATTGTATGATGAAACATTGACTGTTCTCGATGAATTTTACGGCTTCATTGAACGGCACACCACACGTTTCGCAAGTATGAGGAAAGCTTATTTTTTGTACTTGTACGCAAAAGAATATGAAAATGTTTTCAATGAGCTGTATCGTGCGCACGAGAATTACGACGATTGCGCAATTTATGAAAAGAAATATTTTGAAGCGGAATATAGGTGTTGTCTAATATACGAAGAGTGTTTGAAATTGTTTTGCGAAGATTTTTATTTCGGAGAATATGAAAAGCAGATGGCGGATATTCTTCTGAAATTGCATTTGCCTGACCGTAATCTGTCGCGATCCGAGTCCGAAGAGCGAATAAAAAGAGTTACCGCACATATAGACAAGGTTGTCGATAGATGCAACACAAATCTATTGTCGGCTGTTGCATTTTATTACGGTAATTGTTGCGAGTTCTTTTTGCAAACAAATCAAAAAGAACAGGCACTCGAATATGCTCGACGGACGATAGACGTCATAAAAATCGACAAATCTTACAATGATAACAGTTATGGCAGTCTTTTCCATATGTGTTGCGCGTACACGGTTTTGGCGCAATGTTTGTATGAAGTTGATAAACCGAAAGAAGCACTTGAAACGATTGCTTTGGCAGAAGCCAAAATAAATTGCATGCACGAATACGGGCATCGTTTGGCTATAGACGTCGAGATAAAGGCGTATTATGAAAAATTTCGCGCTCTTGTGAAATTGAAAAGATACGAGGAAAGTATAAATACCGCAAACGTCCTAATGACGGCTATCGAGAAAACCGACAACGATCCCAATCTGCTCGATTTGTTTGTCGATACGCTTGCAAAATTATCGGATATAGCAAAAGCAAGTTTGATTCCGATCGGAAGAATGAAAGATTATGCGAGTAAGATTAACAGTGCATGCTCGTGTATGTGCAGACTGTATTCTTTCACCGACGAGGGATATGCTATGCGTTATCTGTTTAAAGATATAATAAAATCCTTCGTAAATATTTGTAAAGAAAAAAACGACGCAAAAATGGCAAAATATTTGCGACGTACTTACTTGCAACATAAATAAACGCAGGTTACTTTTCTGACAGAAAGGCGTCGATGCGCTCGATCGTTTTTATGAGGTTGGAGTGACCGAAACCGTGTTCTTCGCCGTGTACTTTATAGAGTTTTGCATGATCGTAATATTCGATCGCTTCTTCCGAAAAAGCTATGTCGACGAGCGGGTCTTTCGTGCCGTGAAAGATGACCGTTCTGCCCGAGTACGTCGATATGTAGTTATATAAGTCTGCGGTAATGTCGAGTCTGTTTCGCAGTATGTCGGCGGCGAGCGGACTGTCGGTAACCGTGAAATTCGATGGTACGAACTCGAAAACCGCATCGGCATAGCTGCGTTTCATATCTTTGCCGAGCACTTCGATGCGGTCGGGCAGGGCGTCTTTCGAACCGAAGCGCAAGGCGATTTCGGAAACTATCGAAAATCCCGGATACATCATGATAAGTCCCGCAATGCGGTCGGAAAGCTCGGCGGCGGTCAGTGCGCAAACAAGCCCGCCTTGACTTTCGCCGTAGAGATATATGTTGTCGGTATCTGTTGTCGGAAGCCCCGAAACAAGCTCGTGCACGGCGAGTAGGTCGGCTTTTTCGGTGAGTATCGTCATGTCCTCCATAGCCATATCGCTTTTGGTCGTGGGACTGCCGCCGCAAAAATCGAAAGCGTAACATGCGTAACCGCGCCGCGCGAGCAGTGTCGGAACGGTGTTGGACATATTCACGTTGAAGCCGTGGCACACGATGACGGTGCGGAGCTTTCCGTAATATACCGACGGTAAAAACAATCTGCCGTATATATTGCCGTTTTCGCTCGCGCACGGCAATTCTTGCACAGTGTTTGACAGCTGTATGCCGCAAACGGAACAGCGCGTTTCGCCGTCCCACGAGTGACTGCAAACTTCGCCGCAGTCCGCGCATTTGCCGTCGACGTAATCATGCGCGTGCGGCGCGCCGCATCCCGTGCATAGCGTGGCGATTATCATTATGATAATGACTGAAAATTCGTAAATTCGATATTTCATGAACTGCCTGTTTTTCGTTAAATAAAAATCCCCCGACGCACTGATTCGTTTAGGGGATTTCTTGGTGCCGGTGATCGGGGTCGAACCGATACGGATTATTAGTCCACCGGATTTTGAGTCCGGCGCGTCTGCCAATTCCACCACACCGGCAAAAGCATAGTCAGTATACATCATTTTATCGGGATTGTCAAGCGTTTTTGCGGGCGGCGGGGCATTTTGCATTCCGTATGTTTGCGTGCGCAGAACGTTTCGCCGATCTTTTCGAGATGTGCTATGAAACAGGAAAAATTGTGCAAATTTATATCACAAAATCTTTGATTATTTCGTCGAAATAGTATAAAATATACTTGTATATTCGCGAATAGACATTCGCTGCGGAGTGTCGGGAAGAATTCAATGTTTCGCAAACTGATAAAGTTGCTATCGCAAAAGGCGGCAATAACCGTTCTGTCGCTGTTCGTACAAATCGCGATAATAGTAGTCGGCGTGCTTTTTGCCGCGTCTATGTTTTGGTGGATTTGGATAATTTTCGAGTTTTTCAGCTTTATTATATGCTTGCATATCGTGTCGCGCGACATAAACCCGAGCTATAAATTGAGCTGGTGCGTACTGATACTGCTCGCGCCCGCATTCGGCGGACTCGTATATCTCTTTATAGGTCGGCAAAAGGCGCAACGCCGAGTTCGCAAACGGTTCAAAAAAGCATCCGAACTTTCGCAGGTCATGCTTAACGTCGCGAACGCGACGTTGTTGCAAGACCGCGCGTTGCTCAATCCTACGGGCAAGACGTGCGCGGACCTCGTGCTCAATTCGGGGTCGTATCCCGTTTATGCCGACACCGAAACGAAATATTATCCGCTCGGCGACGACTTTTTTCCCGATCTGCTTGCGGATATTCGAGCGGCGAAAAAGTATATATTTATGGAGTACTTCATAATAGACCGCGGCGAGGTGTGGAACGAAGTCGAAGCCGCGCTCATCGAGCGTGCTTCCGCGGGCGTCGACGTAAAACTTATGTACGACGACGTCGGCAGTATGTTCACTCTGCCCAAAAAGGGTATAAAAAGGTTGCTTGCGGGCGGGGTGGAAGTCGTGCCGTTCAATAAGATCACACTCTCTTTCGATATGCGGTTAAATAACCGTTCGCACCGCAAGATCACCGTTATCGACGGGGAAATAGCGTATACGGGCGGCAACAACATTGCCGACGAATATGCAAACAAAAAAGTGCGGTTCGGGCACTGGAAAGATACGCACATGCGCTTTTGCGGCGATGCGGTGTGGAGTTTCGTCGTAATGTTCCTGTCGTTTTGGAGCGCGTTCGGAAAAAAGGAAATCGACTATACGAAGTATGTCGCGCAGCGTTCGCCGCGCCATACCAACGGTTTCGTGCAACCGCTGTCGTCGGGACCGTGGAGCGACGATCATTTGATAGAGAGCGCGTTTATCAATATGATTTCGACCGCCAAACGATCGGTGTATATCACGACGCCGTATTTGATACTCGACAACGAAATACAAACCGCGCTCGTAAACGCCGCGCTCGCGGGCGTTGACGTGCGCATAATAATCCCGCAGATCCCCGATAAGAAAATAGTCTACAAAACCACCAAATCGTTCCTGCCCATGCTCATTCGTTCGGGTGTGCGCGTGTTTACATACACGCCGGGGTTCATTCATGCGAAAATGATGGTAGTCGACGACGAGCTTGCGTTTATAGGCACGTGCAATATGGATTACCGTTCGTTCTATCTGCACTTCGAAGACGGCGCATTGCTGTATAACGCGGATTCGATCGCCGACATGAAAGCCGATTTTATCGCCACGCAAGGCGTCAGCCGCGAAGTGACGGACGAGGAGATCAACGACGTTACTTTTCTCACGCGCATCGTGCGAAGTATTTTGCGCTTGATCGCGCCGATGATGTAAATTATCACGATATACTTTTCGCAAAGACTTGAAATTTCGTTAACGGTGTACTATAATAGTATTGTGTGCCGATTAGGTTTTGCGGCACTTCGAAGGAGAAATGACGAAATGAAAGTGGCTATTGTCGAGGATAATATCAACGAAAGAGATGCAATAATCAAACATCTCGAAACGTATCGCAAAGAAAACGGAAAACCGCAATACGATATATACTGTTATGACGACGGTTTGAAATTCTTGACAGCGTTCGATACCGGGTACGACGTTATATTTCTCGATATAGATTTGCCGTATATGAACGGCATGGATATTGCTGCGCAAATCCGCAAGCGCAATACGGATATAATAATAATTTTCGTCACCAATCTCCAGCAGTTTGCCATAAAGGGTTATTCTGTCGATGCTTTGGATTTTGCCGTCAAGCCGATTATGTATTCGCGGTTTTGCTCTATTATGCGGCACATATACAGAAGGTTGAAGCCTGCCGAGACATACATATACATAGGTTCCGCAGATAAGCAACGCCGAGTGTCTGTTTCCGAAATATATTATGTGGAAATCATCGGGCACAGGCTTATATATCATCTTGCGGAGGACAGTATCGAAGTTTACGGCAGTATAAAGCAGGCGGAAAAAGATTTGCCGAGTAAGATTTTTGCGAGATGCAACAACTGTTATTTGGTGAACTTAATGCATGTGAAAGAAATAAAAAGGAATGTCGTCAATGTCGGCAATGATACGCTTGCGGTCTCTCAGCGCAGAAAGAGTGATTTTTTGAGTGCGCTTGCGGCTTATAAAGGTCGGGGATGAAGTACGTATGCATTACTTGTCGGGAATGTCGATGCTGTTGCGGTTTGCAATCGAAATAGTAATTGCATTTTTCAATTTTGCGGAAAAACCGCGCAAAAAGTCATATTTTGCACTGAGAATATGCGTATGTTCGGCTTGCGTGCTTGCGGCGATATTTTGCTTGCCGGTATCTGGCATAACGAAAACGGTTGTCGGACAGACTGTCGCATTGACGGTGACGCTGTGTTTGTTGTTTATTTTGCTGTGGCAGATTTCCGACACTGTTCTCGATGCTGTTTTTTGGTTCGTAATGGCACTGATTACAAGAAATATTGCGGCGAATACTTTTCAGATTCTCGAAAGAGCGGTGGCGGGAACAAATGCGGCGGAGATAATCAATGACGGAACGGTAGGCGGGATGATTATTCATTATGCGATATTTTTTACCGTTTATTTTCTCGAGTGGTTTTTCGTCGGTAAACGAGTAAGAAAACTCGGGGCGAAAGCAAAGGACATTCGGCGATTTTTGCCGGTGTTTATAAGCACTGCAGTAACAATGTTACTGCTCACGGAAATAGATGTAAATCTTGCCGACAGGCTTGCAAGGGTGACGAGTGCGGTTTTGCAAGTGCTTTACGGCATTGTGATGTTGTATTTGTACTATTCTATATTGCGAGAAATAAAATTCAGAGAGGAAGCGGCGGCTATGGCGATGGCGGCAGCTATGGAAAGCAAGCAATTCGAGCTGTTAAAAGAAAGCATGAGCACCATAAGTGTTAAAAGCCATGATTTGAAATATCAAATTGCACGAATGAAGGAAACGGGCGATATTCCGATAGTCGACAGTGAAACGCAGGCTGCCTTGACGGTGTTCGATGGCACATTCAATACGGGCAATGCCACTCTCGATATTATTCTTACCGACAGATGTTCGCGTTGCGTCGCAAGGAACATAGAATTTACTTGTATTGCCGATGCGGAAAAGCTCGCGTTTATGTCTCCCGAGGACGTGTATTCGCTGTTTTGCAATGCAATAGACAATGCAATCGAGTATGAAGAAACTTTAGCCGATAACGGAAACCGCTATATTCATCTCTCAATTAAGCACGAAGAAAGCTTTTTGTGTATTCATCTCGAAAATTATTACGAAGGCGAGTTTAGGGGCGGACAGCCCGAAACCACCAAAGTCGATAAAAATTTGCACGGTTACGGAACGAAAAGCATAAAACGCGTTGTCGAGCGTTACGGCGGTACGGCGACGTTCAACGGCGGTAACGGGGCATTCGAGCTGAATGCGCTTATTCCGCTAACGTAAAAATGCATGTTGCAGTTGTGCGATTTTTTTGCGCGTTCGTGCGTGGTTTACTGCGCGAATGCGTTTTGTGTGCATGATAATACATCGAAAGAGCGAACATTATTGAAGCTTTCCGAATGGTTTGATATAATCGTGGTATCAAATAAATCACACGGAGGATTCAGTGATGAAAAGAAGATTGGCTGTACTGTTTGTCGGTATAATTACGGCATTTTGCCTGCTTTGCATGGTAGGGTGCGGTGACCCCAACGAATCGTATTCGTTTACCGGCAGCGGTGATTTTTCGGGGCGCGCGGTTAACGTTACTCTCGATTGTGCTGCGGATAAAACGGTTACTGCGACGGCGTCTTTCGGCGAAATGGAACTTGGCAAGTGGACAGGTAGCTGGAAGAAGAACAGCGACAAAACGCTCACCGTCGAATTTACGAGCAAAGACAGCACCGTTCCTGTTCCGGAAGCGATGGCTGCCGCGGTTACGGCGGTTACCTTGAACGAAGAACATCTCACTTTGCAAAGTGAATTGAACGGAGATGTTCACACACTAAAATTTTTTGCGTTTATCGTAGCCGGCAATTACCCGTTGCCTCTTGAAGCAACCTTGACGCAAGTAGTTAAAACGGCGGAATAATTCTATTTAACAATCAGAAGGACGATTGTCTGTAATTCGATAATCGTCTTTTTCATAAGGAGGATATTATGACCGAAAACAAGAAAAAAATGTCCAACAAAAAGTTTCTGGCGATATTGGTGCCTATACTCGGGGTGATTTTTGTTATACTGATAGTTGCGACGATTTTGGTAGCGGGTCCGTTTTACGGTATAATCACTACGTTTTTCGAGGGTGATGAGAAGGTAGAACGCGGCGACGGTAAAGTGTATTACGAGTCGACGACGGCGAGTCACGACGCGGCGATTGCCGAGAGTAAAAAACTCATAACCGATATACAGTCCGAAGGCACCGTTCTTTTGAAAAACGACGGATGCTTGCCTATAGCGTCGGGAAGCAAACTGACGCTTTTCGGACGCGATTCGGTAGACATTCTGTATTCGGGCGGCGGTTCGGGCGGATTGAGTTCAAAAGCCAAGCCTATGACACTCAAACAGGCTTTGGAAAGCGATGGCTTTTCCGTCAATCCGATTATGTGGAATGTTCTCGATGGCGCGAAGTCGAAATATCCGCGAGGGAAAGAAGGCGTTAATAATCTTCAAATAGTAGGCGAAATAGCAAAATCCGATTATGATACGCCCGAAGTAAAAGCGAGTTTCGATACTTACAGTGACTATGCGGTAGTCGTAATAGGCAGATCAGGAGCCGAAGGAGTGGATTTGCCGCAAAACATGCGCGATTGGGGCGGCGAGTCCGATAAGCATTTTCTCGAGCTTTGCAATGCCGAAAAAGATATGGTCGAGTATGCGTGCGCTCATTTCGACAAGGTTATCGCGCTCATAAACTGTTCCGCGACTCTCGAACTCGGCTGGCTTAACGAATATGGCGGCAAGATAAAAGCCGCGCTATATATCGGGTATCCGGGCGAGACGGGGCTCGAGGCTTTAGGTGATATGTTAAAGGGCGACACCGTACCGAGCGGGCACACCGTCGATACATTTGCATACGATTTGACGCAGGCTCCGTCGTACGTTAATATGGCTTATTCGGGGCACGATTTCAAGTACGCAGACGTGAATAACGGATATTATATCGAATACGAAGAAGGTATTTATGTCGGGTATCGTTATTACGAAACGCGCGGTAAAACTGACGGCGAAAAATGGTATACATCGCAGGTTCAGTATCCGTTCGGTTACGGACTCTCTTATGCGTCGTTCGAGTACGAATATGCCGAAACTCCCGTTTATTCGGAAGAAGAACAAACGTTCACTTTCAAAGTCAAGGTTACGAATACGGATAAAAAACATGCGGGCAAAGGTGTTGCGCAAATTTACGTAAATGCGCCGTGGCAAGAGGGGCAGACAGAAAAGTCGCATGTCGTTCTCGTCGGGTTCGCAAAGACGGGATTGCTTGAAGCCGACGGCGGAAACGAAACGGTAACGATAAACGTTTCCAAAGACTATATTATGTCTTATGACTACATTGCCGAAAAGGCTTATGTGCTCGATGTCGGAGATTATAATTTCTATTTGGGCGACGATGAAAACGGTGCGCATAGCTGGGCGACGATTGACGGTTTGGATGAAGGAGCAAAGTCGAAACGTGTTTGGACTTATAATATCGGGTCGAAAATCGTTTGTGCTGCCGACGGGGCGGGAAAGCGCGTCACCGATATGAAAATAGCGACCAACGAGTTCGACGATGTATCCAAGCATGTAAATCGCTATCTCTCTCGCGGAGATTGGGTGGGCACGTTTCCTACCGCGCCCGACGACAATGCTGTGTTGGGCGATGCGAACAAGAGCAAATTGGACGCATTCGTTTATGATACGTATAAAACAGCGTCCGGTCCGACGACCGAAGAAGTAAACGACGTTTGGCTTGTGGACATGGTGGGCAAGTCTTATAACGATGAAGATTGGGAAAGACTGCTCAATCGGGTGTCCGTCGACGAAATGGTAAAGCTCGTTTCTCAGGCGGGCTATAAAACGCAGAAGATGGATTCTATCGGCAAGCCGCCTACGACGGATGCCGACGGTCCCGCCGGATTTTCGTCGTTCTTCTCGTCGTCTGTTTACGGCGCGGGATTTACATCGGAAGTAGTGCTTGCTTCTGCGTGGAGCGAAGAGCTTGCCGAAAAAATGGGGCGTTGTGTAGGCGAAGAGGGATTGCAAGGCGGTTATTCGGGCTGGTATGCGCCCGGTGTCAACATTCACCGTTCGCCGTTCGGAGGGCGTAACTTCGAGTATTATTCGGAGGACGGCTTGCTTTCCGGAAAAATTGCCGCCGCCGTTATTAAAGGCTGTTCGGAAAAAGGTGTGTTTTGCTATGTGAAACACTTTGCCGTTAACGATAGCGAAACGCGTCGGTCGGATTTCGGCTTAATTACTTGGGTGAACGAACAAGCTATGCGCGAGCTGTATTTTAAGCCGTTTGAACTCGCGGTCAAAGAAGGAAAGACGACAGCGATTATGAGTTCGTTCAACAGATTGGGCACTGTTTGGGCGGGCGGTTGCAGACCGCTTCTTACAAATGTGTTGCGAGAAGAATGGGGATTCGTAGGTGCAGTCGTCACTGATTACGATGCGGGCGCATATATGGATGCAGATCAAATGCTCAGTGCCGGCGGGGACATGATGATGAATACAATCGGTAAAAAGCCGAGCGATCGGTCGAGTAATGCCGCGCTTGCCGCAATGCGTGCTGCGACTAAAAACGTTCTGTACACGGTAGCGGGCAGTAATGCCATGAACGGAATGACAAGAGCCGCGGCGAAAATCATTATGCCGACGTGGTATAAACTGTTTATCGCCGTCGACGTCGTTTGTTTCGTAGCTTTGGCTGTCGGGGTGACATTTACGGTATTGCGTGTGTATAAAAATCGCAAAAGCAACGACTAAACTTCCTAAAATCATAAAATCCGTGTAAACAGTGTTTGCACGGATTTTTATTTTGAACGCTTTTCGATAATTATATAGAGCTTACCAATCTTCTTTTATATATCGTGACGGCTGTTTTACGTCGTCGTAAAATTCGTCGTAAGCCTGTTTGTCCGACTTTCTCGTTTGCGGGAAGTCGTCTTGCTCAAACGCGTCCTCGTCGGCGTTTTCGGATAATCGCATAAGTTCGAGGTTTGTCATACTGTCTATATTATATCACGCGACGAGCGGCAATGCAACCGTTTTTGCCCGCGACGGGCAAATTCGTCGCAAAAAACGGACAAAAAGAATATGCTGCAAAATGCGGGCGCGGGATTGACATATCAGGCAAAACGTGTTATAATACATAACCGTAATGATTTACTTTACGACGGAGTAGGGTTCGATGGATTCCAAAGGCATTGCGCGGGCGACCGCGCCCGTAAAGAAACAAAGACGTATGTCGGTGCGCAAAACGATTTTGCTTTGCGTCACCGCCGTCGTGCTTGTCATACTTTTCGGGCTTACGGTGAATGCCCTGCTTGCTGCGTTTAATCCGGATTATTATATGTCGTTCGGCGGGTACAGGCTTTTCCCGGTGCGCGGCGGGCATCTCGAGCCGGAGATTTCGTCGGGCAGTATGATCGCCGCCGATCGTCCCACGGTGCCCGAAGCGATAAAGCCGCAAAAAGACGGCGTCGGCGGGGACATTATAGTGTTCGATCTTCGTGTGGGCGACGAGAAGCAATTATCTATCGGGTATGTCGTTGCCGTTTCGGGCAGCGGCAGCGATACAGAATATACGGTTGCGATAGGGCATAATACCGATGCGACGGTCACGTGTGCGTTTACAGATATAATCGGAGTGTATGCGGGGAAAAAGGTAGGGTTTTTCGGCGGATTTTTCGATTTTCTCAATTCGGCTTTCGGCATAATCGTACTGCTTGCTTTGATAGCTATAATTGTTTTGGCTTGGTGGCTGTGGGGTTATATAAACAGATTGACCGTGCGGCGCAAGCTCACGCGCGCGGCACTCGAAAAGAGCGTGCAGGCACTTTCGGGCGTCGGGTTGCGCTATGACAATATTCACGAAATAACGGCGGTGCTCGACGTGCTCGGCATGCTTACGGAAACGCCGAGAACAAAGACGGAAAGCGCGGAGATCGCCGCGCGGCTCAATGCGTTCATCAAGGCGGAAAACATAACTTTGCCGCAAACGCCCGAAACCGCCGCCATTCTCGACTCGTTGCCCGCACCCGATACGCCGGGCTCGCTCGCGGCGGCACTATCCGCGGGCGCGACGTTGCGTCAGGCAGAGGACGGACAAACGCTTGTTTTGACTACCATTTCGGGCGGAAAAAATATCTTGCTCACGCCCGTACAGACAGCCGACGGCATAATACTTTGTCAGCAGGGTGTGCGCATAAAGTCCGACCTTGCTCCGAATATAGAGGATATAGGGTTTACGAGCATGCCCGCATCGCCCGAATTTTTCGAGGGGCAACCGCTCGAGAAGAATGTCGAATATCCCGAACTGCCGCAACCCGCGCCCACATTCGGCACGGCGCATATCAGCCGTTCCGAGCCTGCGGAGCCGATTGCGCGCCTCGAATCGCCCGAATTGCAGCTTGCCGCGCCTACGCCGACGGGCAGTGCGGCATACGCGCCGATCGACTCGCGCGACGTCGAATTGCCCGAACCGAGCGGCGCGAGTATTCTCGGTTTGCCGCGCACGCGGACGATCTCGGAATCGAGCAAGCAGACGGAGCGTGACGATTCGGCGCAACAGCTTGCAAGCGAACAGTCCGAGTGCGATACCGATAGATCAGCCGTCGATACCGAAAACCGAGATGAAATTCGGCAAGGAAACAGAGCGGACGGATCGGCGTATTCTCGGTATCGCGGTGCGGTGACCGAAGACGAATTGAAACTCGCGGAGGAATTACATTCGCTGCTTACAGACGTATCGCCGCTCACCGCCGAGGAAAAGCGCAGGATAGAAGAATACAAGGCGGGCAAGGACGGCGGCAAAACGGCAAAACGCGGCGGAGCGAAACGCAAGCCGCTCACCGCCGAGGAAAAGGCGGCGCGTAAAGCCGCTTCCGAAAAGAAAAAGCGCGAACGCGAGGAATTTTTGAATTCGCTCACGGCGGAGGAGCGCGAAATGTACGAAGCCGAGCAAAAGCTCAAGAAGTCGAGAGAAGCGGCTGTTCGCAAACTTAAGAAAATCGCGGCGGACCGCAAACTTTTGCAAAAAATAGACGGTGATTAAAACGCTTGCCTTTTGTGTGGTGTTGTGGTATAATATGTCGGTATGAAGATTGGTTTGTCCACATCAACATTTTTCAATACGGTAGCCGCGGAGAGCATGTTCGACTTGTTGCGCAACATGCGGGTAGAGTGTACCGAGCTGTGTTTGAATACCTTTTCCGATTACGAAAAAGCGTACGTAGACAGGCTTGCCGCGCTTCGGGCGGGGATGGACGTAGTCGCGGTATCGCCGCTGTCGACTCAATTCGAGCCGCAGTTGTTTTCGCCGAACGTGCGGGTGCGGGCAGACGCCGAGCTGATATTCCGCAAGGTGTGTTATGCGTGCTTCGCTTTCGGTGCGAAGTTCTATACGTTCCGCGGACCGATCAATCTTAACCATACAAAAAATTTCGATTACATGCGACTTGCGCAGCGGTTCTCGCAGCTTTCGGATATCGCCGCATCGTACGGCGTCAATCTGTCGCTTAAAAATATGAGTTGGTCGTATGCTTCGACGCCCGAGTTTTTCGACAAAATATTGGATAAATGCCCGAGACTGTATGCGACGTTCGGAATATATCACGCCGAACTCGCTGGCTACGACATTCGCGAATTTTTGGATAAATGCCCGCCTCAGCGCGTGAGTATGATAGAGGTGCGCGATTTCGTCAAAAACGAATGGTGTTTGCCGGGCAAGGGTAAGTATCGGTTCGATAAACTTTTTCTCGATCTCGACAAGCGCAGGATCACCGCGCCCGTCATGCTCGCCGTCGGAAGCGATTCTTATACCGACTTCGTGCAGATCCGCGACGGGTACGAGCATCTCGTATCCGAGTATCGCGGCATAATGCGGTAGCGTGCGGGACGAAAAAGTCTTTCGATATAATTAAAGTAACACACCGACGTGTGATACCCAAATATAAATAAATTCCGATAAAGGAGATAATAAAATGAACAAAAAGACAGTTCGTGATGTAGACGTTAAAGGCAAGCGCGTGCTTGTGCGTTGCGATTTCAACGTTCCTATGAAAGACGGCACGATCACCGACGAGAACAGAATCATCGGCGCGTTGCCCACCATCAAATATTTGCTCGAACAGGGCGCAATGGTCACGCTTTGTTCGCATATGGGCAAACCGCATTCGATTTTCTCCGCCGAAGTCAAGCTCAACAAGAAAGACAAGAAGAAGGTCGAGGCGGGCGAAACGACAGCCGAAGCTATCGTCGAAAAGGCGAAGAAGGACGAGCCGAAGAAACTCACGCTCGCTCCCGTTGCGAAACGGCTCAACGAACTGCTCGGCGGTAAAGTGGCTTTCGCTTCCGACGTTATCGGTCCCGACGCGAAAGCGAAGCGCGACGCCTGCAAGCCAGGCGAAGCGGTGCTTCTCGAAAACCTCCGCTTCCATTGGGAGGAGGAAGGCAAGGACGAAGCGTTCTGCAAGGCTCTTGCGTATAATGCCGAAGTGTATGTAAACGACGCGTTCGGCACCGCGCACCGCTCGCACGCTTCGACGGCGGCGATCGTCGAGAAAGGCATAATCAAGACCGCGGTCTGCGGCTTCCTCATCGAGAAAGAGCTTTCGGTCATGGGCGCGACTCTCGACAATCCTCCGCATCCGTTCGTCGCCATTCTCGGCGGCGCGAAAGTCGCGGACAAACTCAACGTCATTTCCAACCTGCTCGAAAAATGCGATACGCTTATAATCGGCGGCGGCATGGCGTATACCTTCCTCAAAGCCAAAGGATACGAAGTGGGTACGTCCCTTCTCGACGAGGAGAAAATCTCGTACTGCAAAGATATGCTCGATAAAGCGGCGAAAATGGGCAAAGAGATCGTTCTGCCTATAGATACCGTCGTGACGACGCATTTCCCCGAGCCTATCGACGAGGCTATCGACGTAAAGACCGTTCCGTCCAATGCGATACCCGCTGACAAAATGGGTATGGATATAGGCGAAAAGACCCGCAAACTTTACGCCGAAAAGGTGGCTAACGCGAAAGCCGTCGTGTGGAACGGACCTATGGGCGTGTTCGAGAACCCTACGCTCGCAAAAGGCACGATCGCCGTTGCGCAGGCTCTTGCCGACGTGTACGGCAAGTGCACCACTATTATCGGCGGCGGCGACAGCGCGGCGGCGGCGAAACAGCTCGGCTTCGCGGATAAGATCTCGCATATAAGCACGGGCGGCGGCGCGTCGCTCGAGTATATGGAAGGTAAAGTGCTGCCCGGCATTGCCTGCCTCAACGACGCGAAGTAATAAATGAAAGACAGAACTTCGCGTGTCCTCGCGATAATCGCGCTCGTTTTCGCGCTCATATTCGTCGCGTCGCTCACGGCAACGCTCGTGGACATAAACATTTTCAACGGCGGGATAGGTTATATCGCGCTGTGTTCGGGAGTGTTTGTGCTGATGATCTTCATCGCGCTCAAGGCGGACGGACGGGGATATTCTCTTTCCAAAATGCGCAACGAGAGCGAAATGAAACGCATCGAGGACGCGCTCAAAGCTCAAGAAGATGGGGACGCGGAAAATAAATCGGACGGCGAAGTCGGCGAAAGAACAGACGTCGAACCCGAACCGAACGACGGAGTCGGCGAAAAACCCGACGCGGTACCCGAGAATAATAACGACGATAATTAAACGATAGACCCGAGCATGCAGTGTGCTCGGGTCTTGCGTTGGCGTAAGTTCGAGGTGTTTTTCGATATAAGCCGAATTATGCGTTCGGCGAATCGGGTGCGGCGCGTTTTATTCGCTTGACAGCCGTCGCTACGATGGACGCGGCGCAAAGCGCGGCGGAGATTATCGAACAAACGAGGGGTATTATCGAATATCCCGACAGCATGGACGTGAAGAACAGGCACACCGCGAGAAGTAGGTATTTCACCGCTTTGTCGCGGTCGAGCGCGCCGACGAACACGGAGCGTTTTTTGCCGTTTCGCGCAGAATAGTTTGGCGCGGGCAGTGCGCCTATCGAGCGGAACAGCTTATATACGGCGTTTCCCGATGCGTATTCTATATCGAACCCGTCGATCGCGAGTTTGTCGGGCGGCGGGGTCTTGGTGAATATCACCGCGCGTTTCGCGCCGAAATGACGCGCCGCATTGACTGCGCGGGCGAGTGCGCGTTGAGTAACGTCGTCGAATATGAAGAAAGCGGCGGTCTTGCCGAGATAAACCGCTTTGCCGTGCAGCCTCGCTTCGGGGCGTATCGCAACGAGCGCGGAATGGAATTTTTTGGCGGGCGACGAGTCGGGCAAGAACATGAATTCGTAGAACATGGCGTCGGCGGCTTGCGAGAGTTCGTGCCCCGCTTGACGCTTTAGGCCCGTTACGTGTAGTAACAGCACGGCGCATGCGGCGACGGTCACGCCCGAGAATACGGCGAGTTCGAGAGTGGTAAAGTATCGAAATACCGCCGTTGCGGCTAAAAATATAAGAAATGCGCCCAAAGTCGAGTCGACAAATTTTGCAAACTTGCTTTTCACGCTTGAAATTATCGTCGCAATGTGTTAAAATTATACATGAGGATTAATTGTATGGAAACGGTTATTTTACGCCCCGTAAAAAAGAATATCGCGCTTTGCGCCGAAAAGCTCAAGGCGGGCGAGCTTGTAGCGTTCCCCACCGAAACGGTGTACGCGCTCGGCGCGCTCGCAACCGACCCCGCCGCGGTCCGACGCGTTTTCGACGTCAAGAAGCGACCGCTCGATCGCGCGCTTATCGTCGCGGTGTCCGACAAAGCGGAGATAGCGACGGTGGTCAGGCGCGTGCCCGAAAAGGCGGCGGCACTCATCGACGCGTTTATGCCCGGCGCATTGACGTTGCTTTTCGATCGCGCCGCATGTATCCCCGATGTAGTGACGGCGGGCGGGGAGTCCGTCGCCGTGCGCATACCCGATAACGATATCGCGCTCGCGCTTATACGCGCCGCGGGCGGTCCCGTCGTCGTGCCGAGCGCGAATACTTCTGAAATGCCCAGCCCTACGCTTGCCGAACACGTGCTCGGCGATCTTAACGGAAAAATAGAATACATACTCGACGGCGGAGCATCGGAGATCGGGATAGAATCCACGATAGTGGACGCGCGTTGCGAACCTCCCGTGATATTGCGCGTCGGCGGCGTCACGAAAGAGCAGATAGAGAGCGTGATCGGTCCCGTAACGCTCGCTCGCGAGCGGGCGAAAACGGATCCGTTCAAACCGATGGCGGAAGTGATGTTCTCCGCGTTCTACCCGGGCATGGAAAGCAATATTTGCACGCGTTACGACGAGCTAACAGAGCAAGGTCGGTCGGTCGCTATTATTTGTCTTGACGGC
This sequence comes from uncultured Christensenellaceae bacterium, assembly GCA_910586925.1. Classification (GTDB taxonomy): domain Bacteria; phylum Bacillota; class Clostridia; order Christensenellales; family Pumilibacteraceae; genus Anaerocaecibacter. The sequence goes on from CAJUKG010000009.1 coordinate 78,687, forward strand.
AATCGGGAAAAGTACGGCGACCGTACGGTGTTTACCGTCGGCGACGACTATAAACAGTACGCGCATAACCTTTTTGCGACATTGCGCCGCGCGGACAGCGAGCATTACGAAATAGTGATCGCGGAGGGCGTGGATACCGCGGGACTCGGACTGTCGCTCGTCGAAAGATTGGTGAAGTTGAGCGGCGGCATGATCATTTGAAAAACGGTGATATTATGGACGAAAAGAAAGTCAAACTCAATGTGATATTCGTATGTACGGGCAATACCTGTCGTTCGCCGATGGCTGAATTCATGTTCAAAGAATTCTTGCGCGAAAAGAAACGTATAGGCGATTTCAACGTGACGAGCGCGGGGCTCGAGGCGGGTAAGGGCGACGTGCTCACGCCGCAAGCCGCGGAGGCTATGAACGTGCTCGGCGTTAAATGCAATCCCGAACGGAAAGCCAAAGTGTTTACGGTGCAAATGTCGCTCGAGAACGACGTTATAATCGGCATGACCGACGAGCATGCGTACCGCTGTCACAGCGACAATGCGGTGTCTTTCACCGAGCTTATCGGCACGCCTATAGCCGATCCGTACGGCAGAAGCGTAAACGTATATCTCGATACGGCGGCGCAAATGCGTTCGGCGTTCGATAAAATTCTCGAGCTGTGCGACGGGAAACTTGCCGAAAAGCGCGTAAAGAATTGAAGTTTCGCCGCGATTGCGCTTATTTCCGAAACGAAATATCAAACCGACAGCGCATGTACGTTAAAAATTCTAATGGTATTTTAATTCGATTACACGAAAATTTCATCGGAAATGCGTGACAAATCATATAAATTATGGTATACTAAAAAAAGCTCGAAAGCAGAGCTTTACGGAGTAATTATGGTCTATATTGCTTGCGATCACGGCGGGCTTGAACTTAAAGCCGCCGTCATTAAAATGCTGAAAGCGCGAGGCGAAGCCGTTACCGATTTGGGTACGGACTCCGATAAATCGGTCGATTATCCCGATTACGGTTTTGCGGTCGCGGAGAAAGTCGCCGCGGAAAGCGGCTCGGCGGGTATCGTCATATGCAAGACGGGCGTCGGCATGAGCATTGCCGCAAACAAGGTGAAGGGCGTGCGTTGCGCACTGTGCTTTACTCCAGAAATGGGCAGGCTTTGCCGCGAGCACAACAATGCTAACGTACTCGCTTTGGGTGCGGGCAATACCGATATTCCCGCTGCGCTCGATATAGTCGAGGCATTTTTGACTACCGAGTTTGCGGGCGGACGTCACGCGAACCGTGTCGGCAAGATCGTGAATTACGAGGAACAGCATGGCTAAACCGAAACAACCGGAAATCGCATACTGCGGACGCGAGGAACTCGACGCCGAGCTTGATTCGGCGATTCGCGACATTCGTTCCGCGGAAGAAGAAGCGAAGCGCGTGATCGACGGCGCGGAACTTGCGATAAAAGAAATGCGTTTGCGATACAGTGTCGAGGAACGCGAACTGCGCGAAGCGTCGGGCAGAGAACTTGCCGAGGCGCGCGATACCGCTTTACGCGAGGCGACCGACCGCGCGACGCGCGACTGTGCCGAAAAAATGCGGGAAGCGGAACGCGGCGGCGCGAAACTCGTCGACGGCAAACGCGTGCTCATAGATAAATGCATAGCTAAACTTTATTCCGAACTCGGAGGGAAATAGCGGGTTATGGCAATAGCCAAAATGTCGCATGTCCGTCTGGTCGGACTTAAGCGCGACCAAAACAGAATACTCGATATACTCACCGAAAAGGGGTTGTTCGAAGCTCGTGCCACCGACTGCGTGAAATGCGAAGAAGCGCAGTCTGGCGATACCGAGCTGTATCGCAAACTCAAGCTCAAGCAGAGCAAGGTGAGTTTTGCACTCGATTTTCTGAAAGCGCAACATTCCGCGCTGCCCGAAGATATGCGCGATAAATCGAAGTCTGCCGCCAAAGTGAAGTACGGCGGAAGTCGGACGCTTATCACGCGTGCCGATTTTTCGGATGCGGCGGCGAAAGAATACGATCTCATGAACGTATGCGACGAGCTTGAAAAAATTTCTTTCGAGATCGTCGATTGCAAATCGCGTTTGCACGAACTCAACGGAGAAATAGCCGCGTACGAGCCTTTCGCGCCCGCAAAGATACGGCTGTCCGAACTGAAGCGTCGCGACAATATAATCATCAACGTATTCGGCTGTCACGGCGGTCTGCCGCGTAAAGAATTGCTCGACGGTTTGCCGTGCGCGTACGAGTACAGAAGAAACGAGCGCGACGTCGTGCTCGTCACCGTTTGCACCGAGAAAAACGCCGACGAGGTTGTAAAGCAGTTGGCGGCGGCGGGGCTTGTGCGCTGTCCGTTCACGGACGACTGCACTGCGGAACAGAAAATATCCGCATTGAGCGGCGAAGCCTCGGACGTTCAACAAAGCATATACGCGGCGATAAAACGCGCGTTGCTGTACGAAAAATACGTTACCGAGCTTAAAATACTGTACGACGTGTTCGCGCTCGATATAGAACGCGCCGTCGCCGCCGAAAAGTTCGCGCGGACGGACAGTGCGTTCGTGCTCGAGGGTTGGTTGCCCGAAGCGGTCGCGCAAGAAACTGTCGCGAAAGCGGAAAGCGAGTGCGGAAGCGTGTATGTGCAACTGCTCGCGCCCGAGCAAAAGGACGCGCCGCCGACGCTTGTCGTCAATCCCGCAGTGATCAAACCGTACGAGCAGATCACCGATATGTACAGCTCGCCGCGCTATAGAGAAATCGACCCAAACCCGATCATGGCGGTATTTTACTTCCTGTTCTTCGGCATAATGATAGGCGATGCGGGGTACGGACTTCTGCTCGCGATCGCGGGGTTTGTGGTCGGAACGAGCAAGAAGTTCGATACGGGTATAAAGAAGCTCGCGCTTCTCGTCGGCATGGGCGGTGTTTCGGCGATCATATGGGGCGTGTTGTTCGGCGGATATTTCTCGATAGATTTCGGAGAAACGAACGTCGCGATAATACTCAATCCGCTCGATAAACCGTTACTGCTTCTCGTATTGAGCATAGGACTCGGTTGCGTGCAAATGGTGACGGGTTATGTCATCAAGTTCGTCGCGCTGTGCAAAGAGGGTAAACCGTTCTCGGCGATATTCGATTGCGGGTCGATAATCCTGCTATTCGCCGCGCTCGTGTGTCTTGCGATAGGCATGCTGCCGTCGCTCGCGCCTATGCTCGGTATAACGGTAGACTTTGTACCGCCGCAAGGCTTTACGACGGCGGCAATGGTGCTCGCGCTCGCGGGCGTCGCGCTGATACTCATATTCGGCGGGCGGGCGAGCAAAAACGTTTTCGGCAAGATAGTCGGCGGGTTCAAAGGACTGTACGGGCTTGTCAATCTTTTGTCCGACTTGCTTTCGTACTGCCGACTGTTCGGGCTTTGCCTTGCGAGCTGTGCCATAGGACTTGCGTTCAACAGTCTCGGTTCGATAATCATGGGCATACCCGTCGTCGGATACGTGATAGGCGGCGTGGTGCTCGCGGTACTGCATTTATTCAATCTCGCGCTCGGCGTGTTGAGTGCGTACGTGCACGACGCGCGTCTGCAATTCCTTGAATTTTACGGCAAGTTCTACGACGGCGGCGGACGGTTGTTCGATCCGCTCGGCGTCAAAACAAAATACATTCGTTTCGCGTAATATCTGCGAAAAAAAGTTTTCGGTGTTATCCTAATCTCGAATAGGTTAAAATAATCACACAAACTAAATTCCCAAAAGGAGAAATTACTATGGAATGGGGCAATTTATACGCTATACTCGGTGCGGCGATCGCCGTCATCGTGTCCGGTGTAGGCTCGGCAATCGGCGTAGGCAGAGCGGGACAGGCGTCCGCCGCCTTGCTTTCCAAACAACCCGATAAGTTCGGCACGACGATGATTTTGCAGGTCATGCCGTCCACGCAGGGCTTGTACGGCTTCGTCGTTGCGTTCATGATGCTCATTAAGCTCAACGCGTTCGGCGACATGACCGCCGTGACGGAGGCGCAGGGCTGGATGCTGTTCGCGTATTGCATGCCTATCGCGATCGTCGGCTTGGTGTCGGCTATCATGCAGGGAAATGTTGCTATCGGCTGCATCAACCTCGTCGGCAAACAGGAAAACCAGATCGGTCACGCGATACCTATGCTCGTTCTCGTCGAGATCTTCGCTATTTTCGCGTTCATCGTTTCCATTCTCGGCGTCATGCTGTTGCAGATCTGATATAATGGAAGGTACGCAAAAAATAATCGACGAGATTATTTCGTCGGCAAAGCAGACCGCCGCCGCTATGGAAAAAGAAGCGCGCGAGGAACTCGACGCCGATAAAGCGCGGCTCGCGGACGAGCTTGAAAAAGCGAAAGCCGCCGCGCTCGAGAAGTATAAGCTCGAGGCGGACGCCGTTTATTCGGGTCGGGTGAAGCTCGGCGAGCTGGAAGCGGGCAAGGTACTGCTCGACGCGCGGCAGAAGTGTGTCGCCGCCGTGTACGACGGTGTGCGCGAAAAAATTCTCGGTGCGCCCGACAAAGAGTATCTCGCGCTTCTCGGTAAGCTGATCGCGGAGTGTTGCGAGAACGGCGACGAAGTGATTGCGGCGAAGTCGGACAGCAAGCGGGTGACTGCTGCGTGGCTCAAGAAGATAGCCGACGGCGCAAAAGTCAAGCTCACGCTGTCCAAGACGTACGGCGATTTTTCGGGCGGCGTGATACTGCGCAACGCGCGTTACGACCGCGATCTCACCGTCGACGAGATAGTCGAATCGCTCAAAGAGCGCACCGTCGGCGAAACGGTGAAAAACTTGGGGATATAATGTCAACAACGACCAAGGTATATGCAAACGTACTCGCAATGCAGTCTGCGGACAGAATGTCCGTCGAGCGGTTGCGCAGGATAATCGAAGCGAAATCGACCGCCGAAGCGTTCAAAATGCTCGGCGATTTCGGCTATGCGTATTCCGACCTCAATTCGACGGATAGATTTATCGTCGCCGAAACAAACGCGCTCATCGACTTTATAGATGATAACTGTGCGGGCGAAAGGTTTCGGAACGCGCTCACCGCGCGGTTTCGCTACAACAATGCCAAGCTCGCATATAAATCGCGGTTTATAGAAGTCCCGTCGGACGGATATTACCGCACCGCGCTCGACTGCGGCAAAATAGTTGCGGGAGATTATGCCGACGTAAGCAGATATATGCTCGCCGCATTCGAAAAGCTCGATGAGGCGGAAGAACGTCGCCCGCAGGCGATAGACCTCGAGCTTACGCGCGCGATGTACCGCGAAGTGCTCGCGTGCGGCGTGCCCGTCGCCGTCAAGTATTTCCGCGCCGAGATAGACATGAAAAACATATTGTCGGCGGCGAGAATGCGGCGGCTTGCTTCGGACGGCGACGAATTTATCGACGGCGGCAAGATCGACCGCGAACGGCTTGCCGAAAGCGTGCACGCCGAGGGGTTTGCGGATTGTTTCGACGGCACGCCGTACTATGATTATGCCGCGGGGATAGAGGAAGCGGAGTTTCGCGAATTGTGGAAGGCAGAGCGCGACGCGGACGATTTTCTTTACTATATGACCGCGCGCGACGTGGCGAACGTATCGTCGTACGAGCCGTTTCTCAATTACTACACGCAGTCGCTTATAGAACTCAAAACGGTCAAAACCGCGCTCGTGTGTATCAAGACGGACAGCCGCGACGCGTTCTATGCGCGTATTCCCAAAATTTACGGATAGGCAACGGATATGGAAAAAACAGGCAAGATAGCGGTTATAGGCGACAGCGAGAGTGCGACCGCATTCCTCGCGATAGGCGCGACGGTGTTCAAAGCAGACGACGAATATGCGGCTGCCGATGTGTTGCGCGAGATTTCCAAAACGGACGAATACGCCGTCATTCTCGTTACCGAGAATTATGCGGCGAGAATGGAGGCTCTCATGAGCAAGCTCAAACAGCAGCCGTATCCCGCGGTGCTGTCCATTCCGGGCGCGTCGGGATCGAACGGTTTCGGCATGGCGAGCGTCAAGCGCGACGTGGAAAAAGCGGTCGGAGTGGACATATTGTTCAATTAACAATTAAAAATTAATAATTAAAAATTACTGTCAATCAAATCAATTAAAAAATAAAATCACGGTATAAAATTTATGGGTAAAATCATTAAAATAAGCGGACCGCTGATCGTTGCGGACGGTATGCAAGACGTCAAGATGTTCGACGTCGTGCGAGTTTCCGATAAAGGGCTTATCGGCGAGGTAATAGAGCTTCGCGGAGATAAAGCGTCCATACAGGTGTATGAGGAAACGAGTATGCTCGGCACGGGCGAGCCTGTCACTTCTACCGAGCAGCCGCTTTCCGTCGAACTCGGACCGGGGCTTATTGGCGGGATTTACGACGGTATCCAACGCCCGCTCGAAAGTTTGCAAAAGCTGTCGGGCGACCGTATCGACCGCGGAATAAGCGCGACGGCACTCGACCATAAGAAGAAATGGACGTTCGCGCCCCTCGCTAAAAAAGGCGATAAAGTGATAGCGGGCGACGTGCTCGGCACCGTGCAAGAGAACGAAGTCGTCACGCACCGCGTCATGGTGCCTTACGGCATACAAGGCACGGTCGAAAAGATTTCGGCGGGCGAGTTTAATATTGACGAAACGATCGCGGTCGTTGCGGACGGCAAGACGAAGCACAATGTGTGCATGCTTCAGCGTTGGCCGGTTCGGCGGGGCAGACCGTATGCGGAAAAACTCCCGCCTACCGAGCCGCTCATCACAGGTCAGCGCGTAGTCGACACGCTTTTCCCTATAGCACGCGGCGGCGTCGCGGCGGTGCCCGGTCCGTTCGGCTCGGGTAAGACCGTTTTGCAGCACGCGCTCGCCAAGTGGAGCGATGCGGACATAATAGTTTACGTCGGTTGCGGCGAACGCGGCAACGAGATGACGGACGTTCTCAACGAGTTCCCCGAGCTTATCGACCCCAAGACGGGACAGCCGCTCATGAAGCGCACCGTGCTCATCGCCAACACTTCGGATATGCCAGTCGCGGCGCGCGAAGCGAGTATTTATACGGGCATCACGATCGCCGAGTATTACCGCGATATGGGATACTCGGTGGCGATAATGGCGGATTCCACTTCGCGTTGGGCGGAAGCACTTCGCGAAATGAGCGGAAGATTACAGGAAATGCCGGGCGAAGAAGGGTATCCCGCATATCTTTCGAGCAGGCTTGCCGAGTTTTACGAGCGCGCGGGTTCGGTGCGCATACTCGGATCTGCAGAGCGTTTCGGCTCGGTCACCGCTATCGGCGCGGTGTCGCCTCCGGGCGGCGATATGTCCGAGCCTGTCAGTCAGGCGACCCTCCGCATAGTCAAGGTGTATTGGGGGCTTTCGAGCGCGCTCGCGTATAAGCGGCATTTCCCCGCGATAGATTGGCTCGTCAGCTATTCGCTGTATTCGGACAGACTCGCGGCGTGGTTCTCGCGCAACGTAGACGAACGGTTCACGGGATACCGCACCGAGATAAGCAAGCTATTGCAGGACGAGGCGAAGCTCGACGAAATAGTGCGGCTTGTCGGTATGGACGCGTTGTCGCCGCGCGACAGGCTCACCATGGAAGCGGCAAAGTCGGTGCGTGAGGACTACTTGCACCAGAACTCGTTCCACGAAGTGGATACGTATACTTCGCTCAAAAAGCAGTTCAAAATGCTCAAGCTCATCGTCGATTATTATACCAACGCGCAACGCGCTCTCGATCGCGGCGCGGATATAAACGCCGTTCTCAATGTGCCGTGCAGAGAGAGCATCGGGCGTGCGAAATATATCAAGGAAAGCGAGATGGCGAGGCTCGACGATATACACGAAGAAATGGTTAAACAGCTTGCCGAGCTGAAGAAGGAGGATTGACCGTGCGTAAAGAGTACAGAACGATACGGGAAGTAGTCGGACCGCTTATGCTCGTCGAGCAGGTGGAGGGCGTAAAGTATAACGAGCTTGTAAAGATCTCGCAAAACGGCACCGACGAGCAGCGGCTCGGGCGCGTGCTCGAAGTGGACGGCGACAAAGCTCTCGTACAGCTTTTCGCGCCCAGTCGCGGACTGAAGATTTCGGAAGCGAAAGCGGCGTTTACGGGTAAAGCCATCGAGCTTAAAGTTTCGCACGATATGCTCGGACGAGTGTTCGACGGCATGGGTAATCCCATCGACGGCGGCGCGGAGATCTTGCCCGAAAAGAGCTTGGATATAAACGGCAGTCCGATCAACCCCGTCGCCCGCGACTATCCCAACGAGTTCATACAGACGGGCGTGAGCGCGATAGACGGACTGAACACTCTCGTCCGCGGTCAGAAATTGCCCGTGTTTTCGGCGTCGGGCTTGCCGCATGCCGACCTTGCGGCGCAGATCGCGCGGCAAGCGAAGGTGCGCAACGCCGACGATAAATTCGCGGTCGTATTCGCGGCTATGGGTATCACGTACGAGGAAAGCGAGTTTTTCACCGAGGATTTCCGCAAGACGGGTGCGATCGACCGCACCGTCATGTTCCTTAACCTCGCGAACGATCCCGCAGTCGAGCGGATAAATACGCCGCGTATGGCTATGACGTGCGCCGAGTATTTGGCTTTCGAGTGCGACATGCACGTGCTCGTCATAATGACGGACATAACGAACTACGCCGAGGCGTTGCGCGAGATTTCGGCGGCGCGCAGGGAAGTGCCCGGTCGGCGCGGGTATCCCGGATATCTGTATACCGACCTTGCGACGATATACGAGCGTGCGGGGCGCGTTCGCGGCAAGAAAGGCTCGATCACGCTCATTCCCATACTCACGATGCCCGAGGATGACAAAACGCACCCCATTCCCGACCTCACCGGTTACATCACCGAAGGTCAGATCATTTTGTCGCGCGACCTTTACAAAAAGGGGCTTAACCCGCCTATCGACGTGTTGCCGAGTCTGTCGCGTCTTAAAGACAAAGGTATCGGCAACGGCAAAACGCGCAAAGACCACGCAGACACCATGAACCAGCTGTTCTCGGCATATGCGCGAGGCAAAGACGCGAAAGAGCTGTCGTCCATACTCGGCGACGCCGCGCTGTCCGACGTGGATAAACAGTATGCCAAGTTTGCGGAGGAGTTCGAGAAACAGTATATCAATCAAGGTTTCAATGCCAATCGCACGATCGAGGAAACGCTCGATATAGGTTGGAAGCTGTTGCGGATATTGCCGCGCAGCGAGCTGAAACGTATACGCGACGAATATCTCGAGGAATTTCTCGATAAGAAGATCGACTGAATAAAGGTTGACTCATGGCAAGACTGAATGTTAATCCCACGCGTATGGAATTGCGCAGGCTCAAAGACAGGCTTAAAACCGCCGAACGCGGGCATAAGCTGTTGAAAGACAAGTCGGACGAAATGGTTCGGCAGTTTTTGGTGCTTATAAAAGAAAATAAACGGTTGCGCGAAGAAATCGAGGGCGAGATCAAGAACGCGCTCAAGGCGTTCGCTTTGTCGGGCGGCGCGCCGCTCGACGTGGTGCAGGCGATAGCTCTCCCCACGCTCACCGCAAAGATCGACGTCGGGACAAAGACTGTCATGGGCGTGGACGTGCCGTATATGCAGATCCGTCGCGACGGCGAAGTAAAATTGCCGTACGCGCTGTGTTCCGCACCCGCCGAGCTTGACGACGCGGTATTAAAGCTCACCGAGCTTGCCGATAAACTGTTGCACCTCGCGGAAGTGGAAAAAACGTGCAATATGCTCGCCGACGAAATAGAAAAAAACCGTCGCCGCGTCAACGCGCTCGAGTACGTTATGATCCCGCAACTTCAAGAAACGATAAAATATATTCTGATGAAACTCGACGAGAACGAACGCGCCGCGATAGTCAGATTGATGAAAGTCAAAAACAATTAATAATTAAAAATTAATAATTAATAATTTAGGATCAAGTTAATTTATATTTGACGCGGCATATTCCTGCCGCGTCTTTCATACTATTAGCGTATGAAAAAATTATCTGTTTTGTTTGCGGGAATAATGTCCGTGTTGACGGTGTTGCTGCTCTGGGCGTGCTCGGGCGATACCATGAAGAACGTCAGCGAACGGCGAAGCGGGTATTTTACGGCAACGGTCGGCGGAATGACCGTTACTGCGGTGTCGGGCGTTCGCGAAACGTCGTTCGATGCCGACGGTGCGGTGTCGGGCGAACTTAAGCCTTACACGCTTATAACGGTGGTGCCCGATACGTTCGACGTGGACGCGGTATATACGTATTCGGCGGTGATAGGCGATTGCAAGTACGGCGGCACGCTCGTCGTTCATCCGTTTGCGGCGAGCTATTCGGCGGAGCTGGACGTCGAGGCGGTCGGCGCGTTCACAGTTACGGTGCAGAGCGGGTCGAGCAGTGTGGAAGCGGAACTCCGTTCGCTCGTCACGGCAGACATGTTCGCTTACGATCGCGCTATAGACGCGGCGGAGAACGAGCTTAAACCGCGCGGCGATTACGAGATCCGCGTACGGCTCATCAAGAATCCGCTCGACGGCGAGGGCGTGTGCTGGCACGTGACGTTCATATCCGCGGACGGCGAGGGCGGAGTGCTTCTCGATCCGATAACGGCAAAGGTGCTCGCAAAGCGCACGGAGTAGAATATATGCGCTATTCCGTAAATGTTTTTCGGTGTTTTTTATCGTAAACATATCGAAAAACGCTTGTCTACATAAAACATTTGTGCTATAATATTCGGTAATGGAGAACTCGGACGACAAGCTCAACATCGACGGCACACCCGTGTCCGCCGTTACCGAGAATACAAGCGTCGAAAACGGCGCGGACGGGGGTATTGCGCCCGCGTCCGATACGAAAAGCTCGGACTCGCAAGACGGCGGGGACGGGTCTTTCGCGCTTGTCGGAGTCGCCGTCAAGTCGGTCGCTGTCACACTCGCGCTTATTTTGCTTATTACGAGTATTCTCGCGGTGGGATTGCCGCTGCAGGCGATGCGCACGTTCAACAAGCTCGGCATGACCGCGCGTGCGGTCGATTTCGGCGAGAGGTATATCTCGGGCGTGCTCGACGACTACGATGCGGCGATTACCGATGACGACGGAAACTATACGGTAATCACTAAAACCCACGAGCTGACGAACGACGATTTTCTCGAGGCTCTGTATGTTTGTATTCAAAACTCGTACCGCATTATGAACGATAGTTTTCGTGCGGGCGATACGGATACTTGCGAGTACTATGCTCGGCGGGTCGAAAAGTATACGCGCATGTACAGTTCGTTGAACGGCATAGGTGCTGTAAATAAGGCGCAGAGCGAGCGCAACGTCGCCGCGATGCCGCTTTACGAAATGCGTCCGCTCGTATACAGTTACGGACATACCGTATATAACATGAATTTCCGCGCGCGCGTATTTCTCGGCGAAACGAATAAGATCTTGTTTAACAGCTACGGCGGCAATGCGGTGACGTTGTTCGACGAGCGCATGAACACTTTCGACGGTATAGATATCGCGGGCAGCAACCGCAACGCGCTCATTGCCAATCTCGACGGTTATGTCGATTATATAGACGCATTCGGCGAATACCTCGACGTCGAATTCATCAAGTCGGGGATAATTAACGATATGTCCGAAAAGTTCAATTATAACGGTATGGACATACCCATTTTTACCGAAACGGCGGTGCGCGAACTTTATTACGGCAAACTTACGAACAGACCGTTCGACAAGCTCGTAACCGTAAGCGGCGACGTGAATAGCAGCGGTTTTACCGTACTGTATCGGCGTATAAAAGACAGGTTCGCTGCATTTGCAAAGTATGCCATCGACTTTGTTCCGAGCGATAACAACAATAACAAGCTCGATGAGCAGTTGCATCAATTATATTGGTTGCAGACGTTGCGCAATACGGCTGCACAGCTTACTTACGTAAACTACCTGTTGTACTTTAACAGCGAGAATTACGGCACTGCCGCGTCTAAAATTCGCGACGAGCAGTTCGACCTGCGCGACAGCGTTGCTTACGACGCGCTGACACGCGCGTATATCGACAAGCTGACGCAATACAAGCAACAGTTTCAAACGGTATAGGTACCGAAAGGAGAAAAACCAATGAGCACAATCGTAAAAGAAGGTTTGACGTTCGACGACGTCCTGCTTATTCCCGGCGAATCGCACGTCACGCCCAAAGACGTCGATCTCACGACAAAATTGAGCGACGATATTACGCTTAACATTCCGCTCGTTTCGGCGGCAATGGATACCGTTACCGAATCGCGGCTCGCGATCGCCATGGCGCGCGAAGGCGGCATGGGCATCATACATAAAAACATGAGCATAGAAGCGCAAGCCGAGCATGTAGACAAGGTGAAGCGCAGCGAGCACGGCGTCATTACCGATCCGTTTTTCCTCGCTCCCGACAACAAGGTGTCGGACGCGCTCGAGCTTATGCAAAAATACAAGATTTCGGGTGTGCCTATTTGTAAGAAAGGCAAACTCGTCGGTATTTTGACAAACCGCGATTTGCGGTTCGAAACCAATTTCGACCAGCCGATCGAGAACGTCATGACCAAAGATCGCCTCGTGACGGCGGCGGAGGGCACTACGCTCGAGGAAGCGCAAAAAATTCTCGGCAAGCACCGCATAGAGAAGTTGCCTATCGTTGACGCGAAAGGCAATCTCAAAGGTCTTATAACGATCAAGGATATAGAGAAAGCCATTCAGTACCCCAATTCGGCACGCGACAAGAACGGCAGGCTTCTCGTCGGCGCGGCTATCAGCACCGGTTCGGGACATATGGACAGGGCGAAAGCTCTCGTCGATGCGCGAGTGGACTGTCTTGTGGTCGACACCGCGCACGGACATAACGTAGACGTTATCAAAACGGTGGAAAAGATAAAGAATGCTTTCCCGAATATCACGGTCGTTGCGGGCAACGTCGCAACGGCGGAAGCGGCGGACGCGCTTTTCAAAGTGGGCGCGGACGTAGTCAAAGTGGGTATCGGTCCCGGTTCGATTTGCACGACGCGTATCGTTGCGGGCATCGGCGTGCCGCAGGTCACGGCTATTATGGACTGCGCGGAAGTCGCCGACAAATACGGCAGAGCGATAATCGGCGACGGCGGCATCAAGTACAGCGGCGACATTACGAAAGCGATTGCCGCGGGTGCTACAGCCGTGATGATAGGTTCGCTGTTTGCGGGCACTACAGAAAGCCCCGGCGATCTCGAGATCTATCAGGGCAGAAGTTTCAAGACGTATCGCGGTATGGGCAGCCTCGGCGCAATGCCGCTCGGCAGTAAGGACAGATATTTTCAGGAAGGCACGAAAAAGCTCGTTCCAGAGGGCGTGGAAGGGCGCGTGCCGTATCGCGGCGCACTCGCCGATATAGTATATCAACTGATAGGCGGACTGCGCGCGGGCATGGGCTATACGGGCATGCCGACTATCGAAAAATTGCGCAAAGACGCGAAGTTTGTGAAGATCACGAACGCCGCGCTCATCGAGTCGCACCCGCACGATATTTCGATTACAAAGGAAGCTCCCAACTATTCGCCGAAGAACTGATTTTACAGTACGATCGCGCGAAAGCGCGTCAAGGAGTGTACAGTGTCGCTTAATTACACAATTCCAATGGACTATACTCGGCAAAAAGCCAAAATCACCGTCATAGGCTGCGGCAGATGGGGGTCGTTTCAGGCATGGTACGCCGCTCAACTCGGGCACCGAGTGACGCTGTACGGTCGAAGCGGCGACATTACTTACGAGCAACTCGTAATGACGCGGAAAAACGAGTATCTCGCTTTGCCGAAGTCGGTAGAGCTTACGAGCGACATGCCGCGCGCCGTTAAGTCCGCCGATATAGTTATGGTGAGCGTGCCGTCGCAGGCTTTCCGCGACGTAATGGGCGAATTGCGCGGCAAATGCGACATGACGGGTAAATTCCTCGTTACGTGCATGAAAGGTATAGAAATAAGCACGGGGAAGCGACTTTCGGAGGTCGCGCTCGAGTTCGGAATAGAGCCGTGGCAGATAGCTGTGCTCGCAGGTCCCGGGCACGTACAGGAGTTCGTCGTCGGCAATCCGAGCTGCATGCTGTTCGACGGGTACGAAAGATCGACGATCGAGCGCATGGTCGAGTTTTATAAAAGTCCGCTCATCAGGTTTTATTACGGCAGCGACGTTATCGGCACGGAGATAGGCGCGGCGGCGAAGAACGTCATGGGTATCGTGGCGGGCGTGCTCGACGGCATGGGGCTTTCCACGCTTAAAGGCGCGCTCATGGCGCGAGGAAGTCGCGAGGTCGCGCGGCTGATAAAGCAGCTCGGCGGCAACGCGCTGTCGGCGTACGGGCTTTGTCATATCGGAGATTACGAAACGACGCTGTTCTCGCAACACAGCCATAACAGAATGTGGGGCGAAAATTACGCGAAAGGCAAGAAATACGACAAACTCGCGGAGGGCGTGCATACCGCGCGCGCGATGTCGTTGCTCGCCGATAAATGCGGAGTGGAAATGCCGATAACGAACGCGGTCAATACGATGATTTTGGATAAGATCCCGCCGCGTACCGTTATGGAACAGCTTTTCGACCGCACGCTCAAAGACGATTTCAATTAACAGATTTATTGCCTGCGGCAGTTATGCCGCCGACTGTATATCGGGATAATAAAAGTTCTGGTTAGTACAGCCGCCGTATTTCGATACAGGCGGCTTTATTCGTTTAATCGCCGTGTTTTGCTATGCGATGACGCAAACGAGTCCGATAAAAAAGCTCACTGCTTTATCGTCGCGGTGCGGCGGCGGGGCAGTGAGCTGTATTTGCGGTTTTTAGGTTTTCAGAAATATCTAAATCAAACGAGTTTGGTATTGTCGAGAATGTACTGCGCGACTTTGCTTTCCTCGATATGGATCTGCTGCATGCTGTCGCGTTCGCGAACAGTGACGAGTCCCGTGCTTTCGGTGTCGAAGTCGACGGTAACGCAGAACGGCGTACCGATTTCGTCCTGCCGTCTGTAACGCTTGCCGATAGAACCGGGCAGGTCGTACGTGCATACAATGCCTTGCTTGCGCAGACCGCGGTACAGTGCGTCGGCACGCTCGGAAAGAGCCTTTTGCAGAGGAAGCACGGCGGCTTTATACGGCGCGATGGCGGGCGCGAAGTGCATGACGGTGCGCGTATCGTTTTCGAGCTGTTGCTCCTCGTATGCGTCGCAGAGCACCGCGAGCATGGCGCGTCCCGTGCCGAGCGACGGCTCTATTACGTACGGCACATACGTTTCGTTTGTCGCTGGGTCGGTGTAGTCGAGTTTCTCGCCCGAGAATTCGGAATGTTTTTTGAGGTCGTAGTCCGTTCTGTCGGCTATGCCCCACAGCTCGCCCCAACCGAAGGGGAATAGATATTCGAAGTCGCTCGTCGCTTTGGAGTAGAACGAGAGTTCGGCTTTGTCGTGATCGCGAATACGCAAGTTTTCTTTTTTGATGCCGAGTTTTTGCAGGAACTCGAAGCAGTAGTTTTTCCAAAACTCGAACCATTCGAGGTCGGTGCCGGGTTTGCAGAAGAATTCCATTTCCATTTGTTCGAATTCGCGCAGGCGGAAAATGAAATTGCCCGGCGTGATCTCGTTTCTGAAACTCTTGCCTATTTGGCAAATACCGAACGGTACGCGTGCGCGCGCCGAGCGCGTAACGTTCTTGAAGTTGACGAATATGCCTTGCGCCGTTTCGGGGCGGAGATAACAGGTGGATACGGTGTCCTCCGTTACGCCTTGAAACGTTTTGAACATGAGGTTGAATTTTTTGACGGGCGTGAAATCGGATTTGCCGCAAACGGGGCAGGGAATTTTGTGCTCTGCGACGAATGCGGACAGCGCGTCGTTATCCATGGCGGCGACGGGCACGTCGAGCTTGTGTTTCGCGGCATACGCTTCCACGAGGTCGTCGGCGCGGCAACGGCTCTTGCACGCTTTGCAGTCCATGAGCGGGTCGGAAAATCCCGCAAGATGTCCGGACGCTTCCCAAACTTTCGGATTCATGAGAATGGAGCAGTCCAGTCCGAAATTGTTTTCGCTCTCGGTGACGAACTTTTGCCACCATGCCTTTTTTATGTTGTTGTAAAGCTCGACGCCGATCGGACCGTAGTCCCATGTGTTGGCGAAGCCGCCGTAAATATCGCTGCCCGCAAATATGAAGCCGCGCGACTTGCACAGCGCGACGAGTTTATCCATAGTCAGTTTCATATAACTACCTCGCTGTTGTTATAATTAGATTATACGTTAATCGTGCCGCTTTGTCAAGTGTAGGCGGTACAAAAAAGATTTTTTGTGAAAGCGCGGCGGCGTCAATCGCGGTATACGTCGTACAGTCGTTTCGCTTCCTCGGCGACTTTTTCGCGCAGTTCGGGCGGTCCCAAGACTTTAAC
>CAJUKG010000010.1 GCA_910586925.1 uncultured Christensenellaceae bacterium
GAGCGCTTGAATGGCATTCAAGAGGTCAGCGGTTCGAACCCGCTTATCTCCACCAAAAACAGCCTAAAACGAATTCTTTCTATGTGAATTTGTTTTAGGCTTATTAATTAAAAGGATATATCTATCAATGCGTCTAAATGCCGTAATCGTCAAAGAAAACAAAAGAAGAATTAAAGAAATTTTAAGAACGCGTACTTATTATTCTTCGGAAGCAAAAGAGAATAACCAAAGCAATGAATTGCGTTTTTATAAAAGCGAATCAGCGGCAAAAACGTGCTATCCGAAGAACATAAATGGCGTAATACATATTGTAATCGATACAGAATGTATGGAGTTTTTCGGCGAAAACAACGTACCTATCTCCGACATGCCGCATTTTTCGGAAACAGACAATGAGTTTATTTTTACATTTAACAATTATATAAAAGACTTGCATTGTAAAATAACCATAAATAATTCGTTTTAGATTATTACTTCTTTCCCAACGAAAGACGGACGCGTCGGCGTCCGTTTTTCGTTAGTGACACAAGTTCGGACGCTTGCGCGAAGCGTAAAGGTCGCCGCGACTCCGCAGCAACCCGCTTATCCCCACCAAAACAAACCATGTTTTAGGTTTTTCTTTTGTGGTGTATGTCTAATGCGACGCGTAGCGGCGCACTAGTATTATCAAGCACCCGTTACGGTGTTTTTTTATAAAAATTATATCATGTAATTATCAAAACAATTGAAACATAAAGAATATTATGTTATAATGTTGTTGGAGTTTACAAGGTATGAAAATTATTAATTGGAATATATCATATATTGGCGATATAAAGCTTAAAATAGAATTCATAAACTCATTTTTAAGTGACAGCTTTTGTGCGATATTGCAAGAAGTAAAACCTAACAGCTATAATGCTATTAAAGAAATCTTACATAATAAAGCGAATTTTATTTATTCACTTGATTATAGGCAACCATCAAAATTTGATTCGCAAGCAAGAAAACTAGGGGTTCTGATTCTTACAAGTAAAAATATAAAGATTATAGATGCCGGTGTTGTTACACGGAATATTTTTCCTGACAGGACTGTTTTTGCAACATTACAATACAATTCAAAAATCTATAAAGTTTTAGGTGTCCACTCTATTACAGGGTGCAGCTATCATAAAGCGAAATCTATACAATATGATTGTCTTGCGGAATTTATTGATTCATACAAACCCGATATTATAGGAATTGATGCCAATGAGCCTGAAATCGATTCAGTTGAAATATCTAAAATGCAGTTTTTTAATAATGGCAATGGCGCACGTTCATTTTTTAACACTATTCAATCTATAAATTTAGCTGATTCTTATGTAAATTTTCACAATCTTCAAGATAATAATTGCATTCCAAAATCGCATTTTATAAAACAAAAAGGGGCAGTTAGATACGATTTTATCTTTTTAAACAATAATTACAAAATCCAAGAATGTTTATATTTATATGATGAAGCGATAAATGCCGGTAGCGATCATGCTTTAATCTATTCTAAAATTGAATGTTAATTCCAATAGAAGATAATTAATAATCTAAATCATTAAGATATTCGTTTACGTTACTACTTCTCCGCCAAACAATCGGACGCGGCGGCGTCCTTTTTGCTTTCAAGAAAAAGAGAACCGCACGCGGCGTAATGTTATATCGACCGAAATGCCAAAAAATGACATTTGACTCCGCAAATACGCAAAAAGCCGTTTACTATAACGTCAAGCACAGGCGAAATCACTTATTTATTGATATACGCTTGAAAAATGTCGAATTATCTGTTATAATCAAAGCAACAGACAATTTAGGGGTCGAATATGGCAATTTATTTGATAGATTACGAGAACACGAAAAACCTTGCGGGAATAAAGAACTTGACCGCCGAGGATTTTGTCGTAATATTTTACAGTCAGAACGCGAACAGTTTGACATTTGAAATCCACAAAGAAATTGTATCGTCTGCGGCTAAAATCGAATACAAGTGCGTAGGGGTCGGCGGACAAAACGCGCTTGATTTTCAATTAAGTTCTTATTTGGGATATTTGATCAAATCAACCGAAAATACGCAATGCGATATTTATATCGTAACAAAAGACAAGGGGTTTTCTTACGTTACTTCGTTTTGGAAATCGGAAAAGAATGTCAACATAAAAATATTATCGACACTATCCAAAACCCCGACAGACAACGCCACCGCCCCACCCGACAATGTCGAAACTTTACTGCGCCAACTTCATCTCGAGTTAAAAGAAAACGAAATCGAAGAGATACTTGCAATGCTCGCCAAATATAAAACAACTCAAACAATCAACGGGTATCTCAATAAATTATTCAAAGACAGCACAAAAGCAGGCACGATATTGAAATTGATAAAGCCTTTTATTAAAAAGTAACACTATTTCAAGGTATGACTCCGATTACTCGCAAAAAGCAAAATTTCGTCGATCGGGCAGGAAATAAATATGACGATACGGATTGCAACAAACAGCGACGTCGAAACAATTCTCGCTTACGACAAACATATTTCTGTCGAAGAATTGAAAAACAGCATCGCGCTGTCGAGAATTTACATAGCCGAGGACGATTCCGATTTTATCGGGTTGTTGAGATATAATCTGTTTTGGGATAATACGCCGTTTTTGAATTTGCTGTTCATCGCGGAAACTCACCGCAATAAAACATACGGAAGCACATTGTTGTCGTTCTGGGAAAGCGAGATGCGCAAGCTCGGCTACGCTCGCGTTCTGACCTCTACCCTGTCTACCGAAACCGCGCAGTATTTCTATCAAAAAAGAGGCTACAAAAATATAGGCGGGTTTAATCTTTCCGACGAACCGTACGAGATCATATTTCAAAAAGAATTCGACACGTCAAGAAATTGACAGCACATTCGCAATCGAAAATCATGATCCCGCCCAGCCCGACCGTTTTCAGCGTCGGGCGGATTTGTTTTGCAATAAAGTATACAAGCGATAAAATATGTGTCATATATGTTGATTTATCAACAAATTTGCGACGATCGAAATGAAAACGCTTGCTTTACCGACGCACGGCATATATACTGTCTATCGGTAACTTAAACGGTCATTTTTCTTTTTCGTCGCCGACGCATGTTCTGCGGCGAAGATGCGGCGTTTCCTTGACCGATTCTATTTCGGAGCAATCATGAACATTTTCAAAAAAGCATACTGTCGGATTTTTCAATTCGTATTCAAAATCGCGATCCCCCTTCTTCCCTATCGCACGCCGAAGATTTTAAGCTCGGTCGAAGATTGTGCAGACACCGTTTCTTCGCTCGGCATAAAGAAAGTCTTTATCGCGACCGACAGCGGCATTTCGCGGCTGGGGCTTTGCGACGGACTGATCTCGGCACTTTCGTCACGCGGTATCGAACACTATTTTTACGACGGCACGATGCCGAACCCCACGGTATCCAACGTGGAAGCCGCGCTTCTCGAATACAAAGACAACGGCTGCGACGGGCTTATCGCCGTCGGCGGCGGGTCCGCCATGGATCTTGCGAAAGCGGTCGGGGCGCGGGTCGCGAAGCCCAAAAAGTCGCTCAATAAAATGGCGGGCATACTAAAAGTCGGAAAGAAGCTCCCGCCGCTGTTCGCCGTTCCCACTACGGCGGGCACGGGCAGCGAGGCGACGCTCGCCGCCGTAATCACCGACGAGAACACGCATCGCAAGTACGCGATCAACGACTTCCCGCTCATACCGCACTATGCCGTGCTCGACTACAAATTCACGCTCGGGCTGCCCCGCAATATCACGGCATACACGGGCATGGACGCGCTCACGCACGCAATCGAAGCGTATATCGGTCGTTCGACCACCCGCGGCACACGCCGCAACGCCGTCGAAGCGGTGAAACTCGTCATGGACAACCTTGTCGCATGCTATGACGAACCGCAAAACGCCGAGGCGCGCAAAAACATGCTGTATGCCGCGCACTATGCGGGCATAGCGTTTTCCAAAAGCTACGTCGGGTACGTGCACGCGGTAGCGCACTCGTTGAGCGGCAGATACGGCTTACAGCACGGCATGACCTGCGCGGCACTTCTTCCGATCGTGCTCGACAGCTACGGCAAAGCGGCACACAAAAAACTCGCAAAACTCGCCCGCGCGTGCTGCGTCGCGACCGAAGCAGATAAAAACGCGGAGGCGGCGAATAAGCTCATCGCGAAAATCCGCGAAATGAACGACTACTTCGCCATCCCGCGCAGTTTCCCCGAAATAAACGAAGCGGACATTCACGGCATGGCGGCGTTCGCCGACAAAGAAGGCAATCCGCTCTACCCCGTACCCAAACTGTACGACAGATCCCGACTGACACAAATCTACCGTGAGGTGATGGAAAAATGATAGAAGAAATCGTATCGGCGCAACGCGAATACTTCGACGCGGGCAAGACTCTCGACCGCAAAACGCGGCTCGACTATCTCAAAGCACTCAAGCGCGAAATCAAGCTCCGCGAGCCGCAAATCGCCGCCGCGCTCAAAGCCGACCTCGGGAAATCCCCGTCCGAGTCGTACATGTCCGAGATAGGCATGGTGCTCGAGGATCTGTCCTGCCACATCAAGCACCTGAAGAAATGGATGAAACCGCGGCGCAGACCGTCGCCGCTCGCGCAGTTCCCGTCCAAAAGCTATATCATGCCGTCGCCTTACGGCAACGTGCTCATTATTTCGCCGTGGAATTATCCGTTCCTGCTGTCCATGCAACCGCTCGTCGGCGCGATTGCGGCGGGCAACACCGTGCTTTTGAAACCTTCGCGCGCATCGGCGAACACAAGCGCGGCTATGTGCGAACTTCTTAAAGCAGTGTTCCATTCCGAGCTTGTCGCATGCGCATACGGCGACGACGACATTAACGACGAGGTGCTCCGAACCAAATTCGATTACGTATTTTTCACGGGCGGCAAAGAGGTCGGGCGCAAAGTTTACCAAGCCGCCGCAACAAACCTCACCCCCGTAACGCTCGAGCTCGGCGGCAAAAGTCCCGCAGTAGCGGACGGCACGGCGAAAGTCAAGCTCGCCGCAAAGCGCATAGTTTTCGGCAAGTTTCTCAACGTCGGACAGACTTGCGTCGCGCCCGATTACGTGATAGCGCACCGCTCGATCGCCGACAAACTCGTCGAGCACATTAAACGCTATATTTCCGAGCTGTACCCCGACGCACTCAAGAATGACGGTTACGGCAAGATCATAAGCGACAGGCATTTTGCCCGCGTAACGTCGCTTATCAAAGGCAACATAGCGATAGGCGGAGGCAGCGACCCGGAAACACGCAAAATCGAGCCGACGGTCATATACCCCGCTACGCTCGATCATCCCGCCATGCAACAGGAAATTTTCGGTCCCGTGCTTCCCGTACTCACATACGACACGGACGCCGAACTGTTCGACATTATCGGGCACAATCCCACACCGCTCGCGTTCTATCTGTTCACGTCCAAAAAGTCGGCGCAAAAGAAGATCCTGCCGCGCGTCGCGTTCGGCGGCGGGTGCGTCAACGATACCGTTATACACATTGCTTCCACGCATATTCCGTTCGGCGGCGTCGGGACTTCGGGCATCGGCAGTTACCACGGCGAAAAGAGCTTCGAAACGTTCTCGCATTTCAAATCTGTACTCGAAAAATCCAACGCCATCGACCTTCCAATACGCTACACGCCGTATAGCAAAGGAAAAGACAAACTGATAAGATTTTTCATGAAGTAACGTATTTTCCGTTGACACCGCGCGCGAAATGTTGTATAATGCTTTCGTGTCAATCGCAATATTTACTGCCACCGGGTAGAAAACAAATGCTACGGCATTCGTCACGCACGTTAGGTCTTTGAAGTGCGGGTCGGGTGCCGTTTTTTACGGGCATAAACGCACAAAAGGAATATCTCGAGATTCGATGAAAAACAATCCGTTCAAACTGCTCAATAAATTCGACATTGCGCTGTGGAGCGTTTCCGCCACGGCGATCATACTGTCGTTCGTGCTGTGCGCCAGGCGCGATTACCTCACGCTCGTCGCGGCACTCGTCGGCATTTCCGCACTGCTGTTCAACGCGAAAGGTCACGTGCTCGGTCCGACGCTCATCGTAGTATTCGCGGTGTTTTACGGCATAATTTCGTACTCGCTCGCCTATTACGGCGAAATGATAACCTACCTCGGAATGAGCGCGCCGTCCGCCATAGCCTGCATAATATCGTGGCTGAAACACCCGCACAACAACGGCGCGCAAGTGGAAGTCGCAACGATAAAACTGCGTGCGGTATTGACAGTCCTGCTTATCGACTGCGCCGTCACGACGGCGTTCTACTTCATTCTGCGCGCGCTCGGCACGGCTAACCTCGTTGTAAGCACTGTTTCGGTTGCAACGAGCTTTTTCGCAGTATCGCTGTCGGTACTGCGCAGTCCGCTGTACGCCGTCGGTTACGCGGTAAACGACGTGGTGCTCGTCGTGCTTTGGTCGTTCGCCGTCGCAACAGATATTTCGTCGCTGCCCATGGTGATATGCTTCTCTATCTTCCTCGTGAACGATACATATACTTTTATAAGTTGGAATCGCATGAAACGCCGTCAAGCCGCGGACGGCGAGCCGACGATCGCGGTATCCGAGATCTCACGACCGACCGCGAATAATTAGGAACTGTAATTTTTTTCGATATATCGCATTAAAACGATTGCATTATGAATGATGTTGTGCTATAATAAACAAGCACGACAAATGCAAGCCACTATAGTCTAGAGGTTAGGACGTTGGCCTCTCACGCCGAAGACCCGGGTTCGATTCCCGGTAGTGGTGCCACGAAACCGATACGCTTAAATGCGCATCGGTTTTTTCGTGCATTCTATAATATCCTGCCGCGACGTAAGTCGTTTCGACAATTCTTTCAACACAAAAGGACGCATATATCAACATGCGTCCTTGTATTTATGAACTTGTGTTTTGATTATGCCGCGTCGCGGATAACTTCGGGCGTTGCGCCGTCCTCTATCGTTGCGGCGGTTATTACGATCTTCTTGATCGACTTGTCGGACGGGACTTTATACATTATGTCGAGCATTGCGTTCTCGACTATAGTGCGCAAGCCGCGCGCCCCCGTGTGCAATGCTATCGCTTTATCCGCTATGGCGGAGAGCGCGCCCGAATTGAACTCGAGCGACACGCCGTCAAGCTCGAGAAGTTTCACGTACTGCTTGACTATCGCGTTTTTCGGCTCGGTGAGCACTCTCACGAGGTCTTCCGATTTGAGGTCCTTGAGCGCGACGGTGACCGGCACGCGTCCCACAAGCTCGGGTATAAGCCCGAATTTGATCAAGTCCTGCGGTTGCACTTTGGGCAGTATCGCATCGGGGTCGGTCGCTTCGCTCTTGAGCACGCCGCCGAAACCGATACGCGTCGTGCCCTGACGGTCCGCGACTATCTTGTCGAGTCCGACAAACGCGCCGCCGAGTATGAACAGAACGTTGGTGGTGTCCATGTGGATAAACTCTTGCTGCGGGTGCTTGCGTCCGCCGTTGGGCGGCACGCTCGACACCGTGCTTTCTATTATCTTGAGCAGCGATTGCTGTACGCCCTCGCCCGAAACGTCGCGGGTTATGGATACGTTTTCGCTCTTGCGCGCGATCTTATCTACCTCGTCGATATATATGATCCCGCGCTCGGCGGCGGCAATATCGTAATCCGCGTTTTTGATGAGCCGCAACAGTATATTCTCGACGTCCTCGCCGACATACCCCGCCTCGGTGAGCGTCGTGGCGTCCACCATGGCGAAAGGCACTTTGAGTATCTTCGACAGCGTTTGCGCGAGAAGCGTTTTGCCGCAACCCGACGGACCGAACATCAAGATATTGCTCTTGTTGAGTTCCACGTCGTCGCCGCCGTTGCGTTCCGAAACGGTGCGCTCGTCGTCGCGCTTATGCTTGCCCGCATTGCGCAGATTGTAATTGACTCGCTTGTAATGATTGTACACAGCCACCGACAGCACCCGTTTCGCATCGTCCTGACCGATAATGTACTTGTCAAGCTCTGCTTTGAGCTGTTCGGGCGACAGCAACGCGACGGCGTCCGCCGCGGGTGCGGGCGCGGCTTGCTCGTAGAGCTGGTCCCTGCATATTGCCACACACTCGTTGCAGATATATACGTTGTCCTCCGGTGCGGCGATCAAATGTTCTACCTGGGACTCCGACTTACCGCAGAAAGAACAGCACGGTTCGTCTATCCCGATATTCTTTTTAGACATTTACTTTGAATTACTCCTATAATGCTTACTTCGTATTATAGCCCCTCGCGGGAAAACGGATATTATTATGCGTTTACCGTTCGCATGCGTTACGGACGCTTATCCACGATGCCGTCTATCAAGCCGTATTTCTTGGCTTCTTCGGCGAACATATAGTGGTCGCGATCCACGTCGCGCTCAATCTTCTCGAGCGGCTGATTGCAGTTCTTGGCGAGAATGGTGTTGAGCCGTTTCTTTACGCGCAAGATATGTTCCGCGGTAATGGCGATATCGCTCGCCTGACCCTGCGCGCCGCCGAGCGGCTGATGGATCATTATCTCGCTGTTGGGCAGCGCGTACCGCTTACCCTTCGCACCGCTCGAAAGCAGGAACGCGCCCATGCTCGCCGCCATGCCGACGCATATCGTTTCCACGTCGCACTTGATATAGTTCATGGTGTCGTAGATCGCCATGCCTGCAGTGACGCTGCCGCCGGGGCTGTTGATATACAGCGAAATATCCTTGTCCTCGCCCTTGCTCTCGAGATACATTAGCTGTGCTATGACGAGGTCGGCGGAAACGTCGTTCACCTCGCCCGTGAGAAACACGACGCGGTCCTCGAGGAGTCGCGAATATATATCGTACGACCGCTCGCCGCGGTTGGTTTGTTCCACGACCATAGGCACGAGATTGCCTGTAATCAACTTTCTATCCATTATTGCCAAATCTCCTTTATACTATTCTTCGATTTGTATTAGCGTTATTATTCGTCTTTCTTGTCGTCCGCTTTTTTCGTTGCGGGTTTCTTCGCCGCGGGCTTTTTGGCGGCGGGCTTTTTAGCCGCGGGTTTCTCCGCTTCGGTCGTTTCCGTCGCTTTTTTAGCTGCGGGTTTCTTCGCAGCGGTTTTTTTTGCCGCAGGCTTTTCCGATTTTTCTTCCGCAGGCTTTTCCTCGGTGAACTCGTTGTTCTCGAGCAGGAAATCGAAGAACTTGTTTGTCAGAATGTCGTTATACGCATATTCTTCCACCGAGCCGCCGTTATGATGAACTTCGTGTTCAAGCTCCGCACGGTACTGCGGGTCGCGGAGTTTCGCCTTTACTTCCGCCTCGTCCGCCTCGAGCTTTTCGGCGTCGATTATCGCACGCATTACGCGACGCATTTTGACGTTGCGTTCCGCAGGCTCTTTGCGCTCGGCGCGGAACTGTTCGGGCGTCGAGTTGTTGTACTTGAGGTAATCCTCGGGGCTGATGCCGTAGTGCGACATCTGATGCGCGAACTCCGCCCACATGCGCTCGACTTCCGCGGCGACGATTTTCTCGGGCACTTCGCACTCAGCGGCGTCGGTGATCGCCTTCATCGCCGCGTCGATGCGCTCGTTGCGCTGACGGTTCGCGAACGACGTTTCGAGGTTTTTACGCGTAGCCGCCTTGTATTCCTCGACCGAGCCGTATCTGCCGCGATCCTTTACGAACTCGTCGGTAAGCTCGGGCACTTCTTCGACTGTAACGTCGTGCACCGTTACGTGGAACACGGCGTCTTTGCCCTTGAGATTTTCGGCGTGATATTCTTCGGGGAATTTGACTTTGACGTCACGCTCCTCGCCCTTCGCGACACCGACAAGCCCGTCTTCGAAGCCGGGTATGAACGTGTTGCTACCGAGCTTAAGCTCGTATTTCTCGGCCTTGCCGCCGTCGAACTCGACGCCGTCCACCGTGCCGACGTAATCTATGACGGTCGTGTCGCCGAGCGCGGCGGGACGATCCACCGAAACGGTGCGCGACGCCTGACGCATTTCCGCATTTATACGGGTATCGACGTCCTCGTCGGTTACATTATACTCAATCTTAGGCAGTTTAATACCTTTATACTCGCCGAGTTTCGCGTCGGGATAAAGCGTGAACGTGAGAGTGAACGCAAGAGCTTCGCCTTCGCCTGTTTTGTCCGGCATGACTTCGGGCTGACCGAAAACTTCAAGCTCGGTATGCTCGGTGAGGAACTCGCGCACGACGCGGTTAAGACAGAGGTCGATGGCGTCGTCGAAGAACACGCCTTTTCCGTAACGCGCTTCTATGAAACTGCGCGGAGCTTTGCCCGGTCTGAATCCGTCGACTCTATACTTACGCGCGGTGCGCACATACGCATTGTCAAGCTCGGTTTCCCATTCCTCGGGAGTGAGTGCGATCTTAAGTGTAGCTTCGCACTTGTTTTTCTCAAATGTCGATTTCATTATGCCTCCAAAGAGTTTTCGGCTTTTAGCCTGTTGTATTTCTTGCTATATATTAACCATATTATCAGCCATACTATTTTAACACTATTGCGTCTTCTTGTCAATCATTACGCGCACAAAAGATTGATTTTCCTCGAGTTTAATGGTATACTGTATATGCGCGGGAAATTTCATCGCAAACCGCTTTCCTCGCGCTCGAGGATTATGCCTAAAGACGCTCTTACAATATACCGCGCCGCATGCGAACTCGACATGCTCGTGGGCGGACGTATAGACAAAGTGACGATGCCGAACGCCGACACCGTGATTTTGCTTATCCACACCGCCGCCGGCAATCACCGACTGTTGCTGTCTTGCAACCCGTCGCTGCCGCGCGCGCACATTACGACCATGCAGTACAAAAACCCCGAAACGGCGTCGGGCACGCTGATGTATTTCCGCAAACGTCTGACGGGCGCGGTACTTACCGCCGTCGTCAAGGACAGGTGCGAACGCATAATAAGTTTCGAGCTGTCCGCACTCGACGAACTGCGCGAGCGCGTTAAATACAGTCTGAAAGTCGAACTTACGGGCAAATGCGCCAACATAGTATTCGTCGGCGGCGACGGCACCATAGGTAATTGCCTGCGCCGTATCACCGCCGAGGTCGACGGCAAACGCGCCGTTTTTCCGGGGCTTGCGTACACTCTGCCAAACCCCACGGGCAGGGTCGGTATATTCGACCGCGAGAGCCTGAAATCGCGTGTAGCGGCAATGAGCGGCGTTTCCTTTCGTGCCGCGCTCAATAAATGCGTTGCGGGGCTTGCCGTGACTACTGTGGATGAGCTTGTTTCGCGCATGAACGTCGGCGACGAAACCCCGCCGTCCGACGCGCTCACCGACGCGTTTATCGCGCTCGCCGAGAAGCTGTACACCGCGCCCGCTTCCCCCGTCGTTTCGTTCGACGGTAACAAGCCGCTCGACTACTTCGTCGAGCCGTATTCTACGTGCGGCGGCGCGGTCAAGCGTTACCCCTCGCTCAATGCAGCTATGGACGATTACTATTCCGCGCTGTTTGCGGCGTCCGATCTTACAATGCGCTTAAAGCCGCTTCGCGCCGCAGTCAAAACCGCGACCGCAAAAAACAGAAAGCGCAGAGAGGACGCGCTCGTCAAACTCGCCGAGAGCGAAGCCGCCGACACGGACAGACAGCTCGGCGAACTCATCACCGCCAACATATACAAGATCAAACGCGGCGACAGCTCCGTCACCGTGCAAAATTGGTTCACCGACGGCAGTGACGTAACCATACCACTCGACGTAACCAAAAACGCACAGCAAAACGCGGCGGCACATTTCAAGTCATACTCGAAGAAGAAAAAAGCGGCGGTATACGCCCGCGACGCACTGCAAAAAGCGACCGACGCTCTGTTCACGCTCGAAAGCATTTCCGCCGAACTCGATCTCATCACGGACGCCGCGGAAGTCGACGAAGTGCGCGAAGAACTCGTTTCGCTCGGACTGATAAAGCCCGACAAAAAGCGCAAAAAAACAAAGCCGATACCGTCGACGCATTACACGTTCGACATATACGGCGCGACGCTTTTCGTCGGCAAAAACCACGCCCAGAACGACCGCATTACGCGCGGGGCGGCGAAAACCGACACATGGTTGCACGTAAAGGACGCTCACGGCAGTCACGCCGTACTCAAGACCGCAAACCCTACCGACGAGCAAATC
Organism: uncultured Christensenellaceae bacterium; assembly: GCA_910586925.1. Taxonomy (GTDB): domain Bacteria; phylum Bacillota; class Clostridia; order Christensenellales; family Pumilibacteraceae; genus Anaerocaecibacter. The sequence continues at coordinate 12,189 of CAJUKG010000010.1, forward strand.
ACGCGCGCGGCGGAGCTTGCCGCATACTACTCGCAATCGCGCGGATCGGAAAACGTCGCGGTGGATTACACGCTAATAAAATACGTGTTCCCGCACGGCGGCGGTCACGTCGAATACAAAAATCATAAAACCGTTTTCGTCGATCCCAAGCCGTGATATAACGCAACATAAAAAGCCGCACGATTTCCGCGCGGCTTTTTCTTTGCCGTATATTGATTGTCCTTGCATTTTTTCGTACGTTCGTTATCGCGTTTGTATACTGATTTTGTAAAGCGCGATCGCGACGGCGGTCGCAAGGTTCAGACTGTCCGCTTTATCCGACTGTTCGATCTTTACCCCGCCGTACCGCGAAAACTCGCGCGGCAATCCCGTCGCCTCGTTGCCGAAAACGAGCGCGTACTTTTTGTCTTTCGCGAAATCGCGCTCGGCAAACGGCAAGCCGTCGAGCATGAACGGCAAGATCTCTCGCTTGCCGTATTTTTCCGCATACGCCTCGAAGCTGTCGAACAGCTCGAAGTTTATGCCGAACACCGCACCCATGCTTGCCCGCACCGTTTTGGGATCGAACGGATCGGCAGACGGGCGTATTACGACGAGGTCGACACTGTCGAACGCCGCTACATCGCGAATGATCGTGCCGAGATTGCCGCTGTTGGACGGGTTCACGAGCACTATGTGATTGCGCTCGCCGCAAATTTTCGCGTCGAACTTCTCGAACTCGCCTATCACGAAACAATTCTCTTTGGGGCTTAAAATGTTAAACGCTTTTTCGCTCGCGACGACGGGCACGCCGAGCGTTTTCGCTTTTTCGGTGACTGCGTCGACGTCCGATTTGGGCGAAACGTATACGCACCGCGCATATTCGCCGCGGCGGTTCAAAAGCTCCATTGTGACGGTCGCGCCGAGTGCGTAAGACACGCCGTCCGTTTTTTTGTATTTCTTGACCATAATTTCCCAAGCAAAAACCGCGTAGCACCCTGCCACGCGGCATTATTTCCTATGCAACGATCGTCCAGATAAGTCCGAACACCGCGAGCGCGAACAGCACGCCCATGATCGCGACGTTTATTATAGCCGACTTGTATGCGGGATCGCGATGGTTGACGTCTTTGGAGAACAGCACCAAACAGCAACGCACTACCGATATGCCTGCGCCGACCGCGTAAGCGGCAAAGCCCGCAATGAGTACGCCGTCCACCGTGCACAGCCCGACGATGAGCAGTATCGACCCGATGATCATAACGAGATCGCATACCTGTCTTAATCCGAACGGAACGAAATATCTTACGAATATGTTTTGTTTTTTCTTGACTGCCATGATAATTCCTTTTGTTTGACCGTATGAACTACAGAATGAGTCCGAGAAGGTTTGTAATAAGTCCGTAGACGACGAGCACGACGAATATGATCCAAACGATGAACCAACCCGTTCCCTTGTTGCGCGCAACGCGGTACGAGAGCGCGACGGGCACGAACATGCCGAGAATAAAGCAAATGCTCTGCACCCAAGACGTAAGCGACCTTATCCAAGTCCACGACCAACCGAACGCATTGTTCATCCAGTTCAACGTGCCGATTATTGCCATTGTCGCGCCGATCACTATGATCAGCCAGAAAGAGAACTTATTGAGCGAAAATCCGCTCGACGACGATCTCGAAGTTCTGCGATTTGCCATACCAAACTCCTATGTTTTATTATTTACAGATTTTATTATTTACAAGTTTTGCGGTTTTAATTTTGCGCACCCGATAAATCTTATGTTTTGCGGAAATATTTCGCGCCGTTTATTTAAGTCCTTTCGACCCCGGCTTGACAGCCGCCGTGCCCGCTTTGCACATCGGGCAATCCTCGGGTGCGTATGTCTTTACTTCGATTTGAAGAAGCGACTCGTTAGGCACGCCGAAATCGACTTTGCCGCCGCTTCTGTCCACGACTTCCGCTACAGCCACTACCTTGCCGCCGATACGGTTTACAAGCTCGATGACCTCTTTTACCGATCCGCCCGTCGTTACTACGTTCTCCGCTATCACTACGCGACTGCCCTTTTTAAGCTCGAAGCCGCGACGCAATGCGAAATTGCCGTCTTTTTCCCGTTCCGCGAACATGTTGGGTATCCCGAGTTGCTTGCCGAGTTCGTATCCGAAAATAATCGCGCCGACAGCCGGCGAAACTATGACGTCGGCATTGTACCTCTTGATCTTTTCCGCCGCCATTTTGCAGAGCTTTTCAGAGATCTCTCCGTGCTCGAATAGCTTTGCGCACTGCATATACGTGTCGGAATGAAGCCCCGACGTCAGAATGAAATGCCCGTGAAGCACCGCACCCGACTGTTCGAATAATTGCATTACCTCGTTAGTCAACAGACAATCCTCCGATAATAGACTGTACATCAATTATATTATCACGTTCGCAAAGTTTTGTCAACTCATTTACGATATTTATAGCCGCAAACGGGTCGAAAATATTCGCCGAGCCTACCTGCACCGCCGATGCGCCGCACAGCATGAACTCGCCTGCGTCCTCGCCCGTCATTATGCCGCCCATGCCGATGATCGGAATGTGCAATACTTTATGGCACTCGTACACCATGCGAAGCGCGATCGGCTTGACGCACGGTCCGCTCAATCCGCCCGTTACGACTTTAAGCACGGGCTTGCGCTTTTTGAAATCGACCGCCATAGCCGCGACGGTATTTATAAGACTGACTGCGTCCGCGCCCCCGCGCTCTGCGGCAAGCGCGTTCGCGGCTATGTTCGACACATTGGGAGTGAGTTTTATTATAAGCGGTTTTTTACATTTTTTGCGCACCGCTTTTACGATATGCTCGACGCCGGACGGCTCGACGCCGAACGCCATGCCGCCCTTTTTGACGTTCGGGCACGATATGTTCAGTTCGATCATATCGACGTCCGACTCGCTCAATATCTCCACTATTCGCACGTAATCTTCTTCGGAGCTGCCCGCGGCGTTCGCTATGACGACCGCGCCCGTGCTCCGCATAAACGGCAGTTCGTTTTGTATAAAATACTCGACGCCGGGGTTTTGCAGTCCGACGCTGTTGAGCATGCCCGACGGCGTTTCGGCTATCCTGACGGGCGCATTGCCCTGCCTCGGCTCGAGCGTAAGTCCTTTGGAGCTTATCCCGCCGAGAAGTCCGACGTCATAAAACTCGTTATATTCTCTGCCGAATCCGAACGTGCCCGACGCCGCAATTATCGGGTTTTTGAACTCGACGCCCGCAACCGTAGTTTTCATATTCATGGCACTTTACTCCTATAACACTATGTCTTGCAACGGGAACACCGGACCGTCCGCGCACGCGCGCAGTAATTTTTCGGTGCCGTCCACCATGATTTTTACCGAGCACACAAGACACGCACCGACGCCGCAGCCCATGCGCTGTTCCATGCTCGCAAACCCGATAACGCCGAGCTTGCGGCAGTATTCCTTCGCGGTGCGCATAAGTCCCGGTGCGCCGCACACGTACAGCACTTCGGGCGCGATTTCGGTGAGAAGATCGGTGGGATAACCGTGATAGCCCAAACTTCCGTCGTCGGTACAGTAGCACACCTTTTTGCATACCCTGTCGAAATCGTCTTTATATGCGTCGCGGTACGCCTTGTTCTGAAAACCCAGAAGCGCGGTCACGTTGAGCGACGGATTGTCCTCGGCTATCTTGAGCAGCGGCGCGCACCCGCTTCCGCCCGCAAGTATCGCGATATTCGTCTTGTCGGGCAGTATGGGAAAGCCGTTGCCGAGCGGGAGCAGTGCGTCGAACTCCGCGCCTTTACACTGCGCGACGAACGCGGCTGTGCCCGCACCGATACTCGCCACCATAAAAGTGATAGTATGCTCGGTATTGCGGTACACGCAAATCGGACGGCGCAGGTCTTTGCCCGGCACTTTGAGATGCGCGAACTGTCCCGCCGCTATGTGCGGAAGAATTTCTTCGCTCTCGCACGTCACGCGATAAAAGCCGTCGCCGAACTTTTCGTTTTCGATTATCTTGAGTTTAACCTTTTGCGGTTTCATGATCATACCTTTTTCGTGTTGTGTTTATCGTGAATTTTACAGTTTCAATGCTGAGCGCAGATCCTCGCGCATGGCTATCGCCGCTTCCCGCGCCGCGTCGTAATACGCAAGCGACGAGTATTCGGGTTTGCGGTATGCCGCGATTATGCCGCGCGAGTTATTGACTATCGCGCCGCCGCCATGTTCGTCGAACGACGCCGCCGCGTCCGCGCCCTTGCCGCCCTGCGCACCGTAACCGGGCACGAGAAAGAACACGCCGGGAAGTGCCGCGCGGAGCCGAGCCGCTTCCGCGGGATTGGTCGCGCCGACCACCGCGCCGACCGCGCTGTATCCGCTCTCGCCCTTGAGATCTTTGCCCCACTCTGCGATGAGCTTACCTATATGCTCGTACAGCGTGTCGCCCGTTTCCAGCTTCATGTTCTGTATCGCCGCCGCCGACGGATTGGACGTGCGTGCAAGCACGAAAATGCCCTTGCCTTTTTCGGCGCACTTGTCGGTGAACGGTTTGATCCCGTCATAGCCGAGATACGGATTGACGGTGATATAGTCGTAAAGATCGCCGTCGAGGTACGCGCTCGCATACGCCTCGGCGGTAGAGCCTATATCGTTGCGCTTGACGTCCGCCATGACGATAAGCCCCGCACGTTTTGCGTAATCCGCTATCGCCTTCATGACCACCGTTCCGTACTCGTCGTAGATCTCGTAGAACGCCGACTGTATCTTCACCGCGGGCACGATGTCCTTTATCTTGTCTATTATCTTGTATGTAAACTCGGCGACCGCCTTTGCCGACGACGGCTTATCTTTGGCGAACTTTTTAAGATCGTCGGGCAGCATATCCACGCGCGGGTCGAGTCCCGCAACAGTCGGATTGCCGAGTTTCTTTATCCGTTCCGCAAGTTTGTCGGTGATGTTTTTCATAACAGTTTTTTATCTCCTTTTACGAACACGCACGACACGGTGCCGTGGAGCCGCCACCCGTCGAACAGTGAGTTTTTGGATTTGGATTTGAAATACGCGGTATCTACCGTGTATTCCTCGTCGGGGTCTACGATCGCTATATCCGCGCGCGCGCCTTCGGCTATTCTGCCTCTGTCGGCAAGCCCGAGTATCGCCGCGGGCGAAGTGCTCATCAGCCGACAAAGGTCGGAAAGTTTGATAGCGTCGGTGAGTACGAGCCGAGTATACGCGACGGCGAACGCCGTTTCCAATCCCACCGTTCCGAACGGCGCGTAATCGAATTCCTTGTTCTTTTCGTCGAAGTGATGCGGCGCGTGGTCTGTCGCTATCACGTCGATAGTGCCGTCCGCAAGCCCCGCTATTATCGCTTCCACGTCGCGCTCGGTGCGAAGCGGCGGATTGATTTTCGCATTCGTGTTATACGATAAAATCTCGTCGTCTGTCGCCGCGAAGTAGTGCGGACACGTTTCGCAGGTGACCTTGACGCCCCGCTTTTTGGCGGCGCGGATAATATCCACCGATTCCGCCGTTGACACGTGGCATATGTGTATACTCGCACCCGCTTCCTCGGCGAGCAGTACGTCGCGCGCTATCGCCGCGCTTTCCGCCGCGCGGGGTATGCCGCGCAAACCGCTCGAAGTGGCGTTTGCTCCCGCATTGACGACGCCGCTTCCCGAAATGCTCTTATCCTCGCTGTGCGACAAGAGCGTAATGTCGAAAGTTTTCGCGTACTTGAGCGCGTTGAGCATTACCGCGCCGTCGCTCACGGGTACGCCGTCGTCGGACACCGCTATCGCGCCCGCCGCTTTCATTTTACCGAACTCGGCAAGCTCGCCGCCCTTCTGCCCGCGCGTTATGCAGCCGACGGGCAACACTTCCGCACCGCCCGCTTCGGCGGACTTTTGCCGCACGTACGAAACAAGCCCCGCATTGTCTATCGGCGGCGCGGTGTTGGGCATACAGCACACCGTGGTGTACCCGCCCGCAACAGCCGCGCGTGCGCCCGAACGAATATCTTCTTTATGCGTTTGACCCGGATCGCGCAAATGACAGTGCATATCTATAAAACCGGGAAAAACAAGCCTGCCGTCGCAATCTATTATGTCCGCGCCGAAACACTCGATGCCTGGCGCGACTTTCGCTATAACTTCGCCGTCGATGAGGACGTCCGTTTGTTGCATACCGTTGCTGTTGACTACGGTACCGTTTTTCAAAAGTATCATTTCGCGCCTCCCAACAAAAGTTTTATCATCGCCATGCGCACGGCGACGCCGTTGGTAACCTGTTCGAGTATATAACTGTCGGCACAGTCCGCAACCTCGCCCGAGATCTCAGCTTCGCGGTTGATAGGACCCGGGTGCATGACCATGAACTCGTCGGCGCACATGCGAAGCCGCCGCGCCGTCACGCCGTAGTACTCGTGATACTCCTCGCGCGACGAGAAAAACGCCTGATCCATGCGTTCGAGCTGCAACCGCAAAGGCATGACTATGCTCGCTCCGTCGATCGCGCGGTCGAAATCTGGTTCGACTTCGCACCCAAGCTCGTCCACGCAGTCGGGAAGCAGTGTGTACGGTCCGCACACGGTGACCGCCGCGCCCAACATGCCGAACAGCGCGATATTGCTGCGTGCGACGCGCGAATGTTTGATATCGCCGACTATGACGAGCTTCTTGCCTTCCACGTCGCCGAACCTTCTTATCGCGGTGAGCGCGTCGAGAAGTGCCTGCGACGGGTGTTCGTTCATGCCGTCGCCCGCGTTTATGACCGACGCTTTTATCGTTTCGGCGAGAAGCCGCGCACTGCCCGCAACGGGGTGACGAATGATTATCATATCCGTTTTGAGCGCGTCGAGCGTCTTGCCCGTATCGACAAGGGTTTCGCCCTTTTGCACCGACGACGTCGCGACTGATATGCCCATTGTGGACGCGCCGAGATTTTTTGCGGCTATATCGAACGAATTGCGTGTGCGCGTCGAGTTTTCGTAAAACAGCGTCGCCACGCTTTTGCCCGCGAGTTCTTTGCTTTTCTCGCCGACGTCTATCATTTCGCGCATGGTTTGCGCCGTCGATAAAAGCTCGTTGACTTCCGATCTCGACAGATCTTTGATTCCGAGTATGTCTTTACGTTTCATGTTACCCGTTCTCCTTTAGCTTGACGTTTTGCGGAGCTTCTGCAAAATCTGCCCGAAGTCGGGCGGTTCGGGCGCGGTAAATTCGACCCGTTCGCCGCTCGTCGGGTGATCGAACGCGAGATCGTACGCGTGCAATAATTGCCCCGCCGCGCCGAGATCGCGTCCGCCGTACAGCGGATCGCACGACACGGGACAGTGCATATAGCTCGCATGTACTCTTATCTGATGCGTCCGACCGGTATGCAGAGTAAACTCGACGTAACAGTTATTCTTATACCGCTCGAGCACCGCATAATCGGTTACGGCACGTCGCCCGTCCCGCACCACCGCCATTTTAAGGCGATTTTTTTTGTCGCGACCTATCGGCGCGTCGATCGTGCCGCTATCCTCTTTAAGATTGCTGTCGAGCACCGCGCGGTACAGTTTTTTGACCGTATGCGCCGCGAACTGCTCGCCGACGGAAGCGTGCGCCGCGTCCGTTTTGCACACCACCATAAGCCCCGTGGTGTCCTTGTCGAGCCGATGCACTATCCCCGCCCGCGCCGCGCCGTAAGCGGTCGATACTTTACCGAACCGATATAAAAGCGCGTTCACGAGCGTATGATTGCGATTACCCGCACCGGGGTGCACCACAAGCCCGCGCTGTTTATTTATCACCGCTATATCGTTATCCTCGTACACGACGTCGAGCGGGATATCCTCCGGCTCCACGTCGTCGCTTTCGACAATATCCTCGAACGACACCTCGTCGCCCGTCCTGACCGTCTGCCCCGCCTTGACTGCCGCAACGCCGCCGATAAATACTTTACCGCCGTCGATGAGATTTTTTATATGCGAACGCGTGAACTCCGTTTCGTCGGTGAGAAACACGTCGAGCCGCGCGCCGCCTTCGGTGCAGTATACGGTCGTCATTCGCCGTCCTCCGTTCTTTCTTCCGTTTCGGGAACGGCTTGCTCCGCCGCATCGCCGCGCTCGACTTCGACAGCGGGCGTATCGACGTTTTCGGTATCGGCGGTCACGGACGCACCGTCCGCCGCCGTTTCCTCGGTGCCGTTATCGGGATCGACGTTCGCGACAGCAGGCTCGGCATTGTTTTCGGCATTGCCGTTCGCGTCCGATTTTTCGAGCGTTTGCACTTTCTTTTTCTTTCGCTCGTCCGAGTGATAGAAAAACAGCAAGTATACGACTATCAGCACCACGCCGAATATCAGTTCGGCGTCCGCAATATTGAAAATGTACGGTTGGAACGAGAAATGCACGAAGTCGCGCACATAACCGAGGAACATGCGGTCGATACAGTTGCCCATTGCGCCCGCAACGAACATGGCGATGCCGATGCGGAAAATCTTGCTCTTACCCTTGTTGCGTATCAGTATCAGCACGAACGCAACCGACGCCGCCACCGCAAACACGCTGTAAAATATGCGCGCGCCCATGGGCGTGAGCAGATCGACCAAGAACTGCGAGCCGTAAGCCGCACCGACGTTCGTCGTGTAATTGATTTGCAAAAATCCGGGTATGAGCACGACGGGATACCGCGAGTCGACGGTAGCGGCGACTATCGCTTTGGTAGCGAGATCGAACGCGAAAAGAGAGATCATGACGATCCATTCCATTTTCGCGACCTTGAGATATTCCCAAACCCGCTTCGCTATACTGCGGACTTTCGCCCACAGATTTTGCCAAAAATTATTTCCGTTGCCCATAAACCTTTATATCAGTCGAATATTTTCGCGTTTTACCGCAGAGCGCATTACCGTCTATTCGCCGTCCGGTTTAAGGACGTCAATCGTATCGGGCGTTATCAAAAACAGATTGCGACGGATCGCCATTACTCTGTCGCCGAGTGCGTACGCCGCACCCGAAGTGAAGTCCATAAGACGTTGCGCGTCGGGCGAATCCGCTATCGGGTCGAGATCGACGAGAGCAGGCTCGCGACGGCGCAGGTATGCTATCAGCTGTTCCACGTCGCGCGTGGTGCGCGGACGGTATATCACGAAATTCTGATTGAGCTGCGGCGACACGTACTGATCGAGTGTGGGAAGCGGGATCGACTGCGGAACACCCGCTTGCTGCGGCATCACGTTCGCGAACTGCGGCGGACGCGCCATACTGCTCTCCGCACGGGCTTGCGCGGTGCTTGCCTGCGGCGGAGGCGTATACAGCGGCGGTTGTTGTGCCGCGTACGGCTGCGTCGGTTGAGCAAACATGGGCGGCACCTGTTGCTGCGGCGCGGTCGCGCCGAAAAGCGACCGACCGGTATAATTACCGCTCGCGTCGTGAGTATCCTCGTACACTTCGGGTTCGCCGCCGTTGTAGTTGCTTGCGTTGCGCAAGAACGCATCAAAGAAATCTCCGTTTGCCATAACCGCTCCTATTTTGTTATCGGTTGCCGCTCGCCGAATATCGCCGAGCCTATCCGCACCATGTTGCTGCCGAATCCTATCGCTTTCTCGAAATCGCCGCTCATTCCGACAGACAGTATGTCGAACGCGCCGCCGCGATTTGCGTTATACATTGCGTACAGTTCGCGGTATACTTCGTCGCTCGCGCCTTTCGGCGGGACCGACATCATGCCGCACACCGTTATGCCGGGAAGCCCTTCCGCCGCGCGAAGAATCGCGTCAAACTCCGCTTTGCTTGCGCCCGTTTTGGTCGCTTCGCCCGCCGCATTTACCTCGATAAGCACGCGCTGATCGACGCCGCGTTTCGTCGCGAGCCGACTAATTTCTTCGGCGAGTTCGATTGAGTTTACCGACTGAATAAGCTCGATATTCCCGACGAGGTACTTCGCCTTGTTGCGCTGCAACGTGCCTATAAAGTGGGATTTTGCGGGTTTTACGGCGTCGCGCTTTTCGAGATACTCTTGCACCCTGTTCTCGCCTATGTCCGTTACGCCGAAATCTATCGCCGCATTGACGAGTTCCGCAGGCACCGTTTTCGTCGCCGCAACGAGCGTTACACCGTCACCCGCCGCGGCTATCCGCGCCGCGACCGATTGAATATTGCGTTGTAGTGCGTCTACCGTCATGCTATATTCTACCATTTTCAATTATACTATAAAATCGTGAAAAAATCAACTTTTTTTCACGGCTTCGATACCATAATTTTTATGGTTATTCTCGTGGCAGTTATCGTTCGTATACGGTTACCGTTTACGGCGTGCCGAGGACGTCACACCCTACAACCGCTCGCAATGATATTTCCGATTGATTGTAGGGAGCGCAGACCCTCGCGCCACGCACGCGGAGAAATCTATTACGATTTATGCGCCAATAGAAAAGACTCTCACACAACAAGAGTCTTTTCGTGCTCATTACTCGGGCTTGCCGTAAGCGGTATTCAAATTTTTCTTTGCTTCGTTGTAACTTTCGTCGAGCTTTTCCTTTGCCGTCTTTGCTTTTTCCTTTAATTTATCCAATTTTTGTTTATCCTCGAACGACAGATCATCGGCACTGCGCTCGGCGTCGGCGATCTTTCTTTCGATATCGGATATAGTTTCTTGTTTCAGCTTATAATCCGATTCGATTTGGCTTGCATTTATCGTATAATCCAAACCGTCGAGCATTGCCAAAACATTATTCAACGACTCATTAGCGATTTCTTCGGCGTACGCCTCCCCCTGCGCTATCAAATCGCCATGCCCCATATTCTCGGGTATGCCGAGCCTATCCGCACCGACAACGCCGACGCCCTCCGACGTGATAAACGCTATTATTATCACGAACAATATCCCGATCGCCATATAGATATACCCTATTATTCGCGCGACCCAATATAAAACAGACATAAAACCGTAAAACTTGGGAAATTCGTGCAGTTTACAGAAAAACGCATATCCACTCAACTGACTGCGCCAAAGCGACGATATTAGCAACATTATAACAAATACGGCGGTCAATACTCCCGCTATAACATACAAAACGGAAGCATCTCTTACTATTCCTCGCCACCATGCAAATGCCGCCAAACCGCCCGCAAGTAGCGATATTAGCAGTAGAGCAATATTTCTCTTTGCCAAAGCGTAATTCGCCGCCCATATCACTTTTGCGTCGCTGTCAGATATATCGCGAAGCGGTGCCCATTCTTTGATCGCAACGGTTTTTACACGCATCCCTCTGTTTTTGAAATCGCGCAACTTGAGAGGTTTGACCCTGTCGTTTTCTTTTGACGTTTCGTCCGAACATTCTATTTTACATGAGGTATCCCTTTTCCAATCTTTTCCTTTTGCAATATTATCCCATTGCGATTTCGTCCCGTTGTACGATATAGATTTCAACCCCGAACTCGCAAATGCGTAATCGCCTATTTTCCGCAATCCAGTCGGCAATACGATACTGCGCATTTTTGTACATTCCTCAAAAGTGCTTCCGTCTATCTCCTGCACACCCTGCGGAATATTTACGGACAGCAATTTTTCGCAAAATGCGAACGCGCTTCCGCCTATATATGTTACGGTTTCGGGTATAATCAAAGACTCAAGACTCACGCATTGCTGAAATGCTCCGCCGCCTATCTTGCTCAAACCGTCGGGTAGCGACACGTCGCGTAACTTATCGCAACCCCAAAACGTGCCCGGACTTAATTCGGTAACGCTGTCGGGAACAGTAACGGCTTCAAGCTCCTCGCACCCCGCAAAAGCTCTGAACCCGATATCCGTCACGCCGTGCGGTATAATGATAGTCTTAAGCGCGTCGCACCCCTCGAACGCCGATTCACCGATAATGCGCAGACCGTCCGGTAAAATCACCGTTTCCACATCGGCATACGCAAAAGCCTCCTCGCCTATTTCGTTGATACCGTCGGGAACGGTCACACGATCGTCGCTTCCGCAATATTTTACGATCACGCCGTCGCGAATTTCAAAATCTTCCATAAACAATTTTTCTCCTTTGAAATATAAATACATTATATACCCCAAAATGAGGTATGTCAAGTATTTTACCACGATCCGAGGTATAATATGTTATATGAACAAATTCCACATTCGATTAAAAGAATCACGACTCGAAAAAGGATTACGGCAAAGCGAGCTTGCCGAATTCTTAAACGTCGATCAACGCACTATAAGTAATTGGGAAAACGATATACGCGAGCCGAATATAGACATGATCATCAAAATCGCGCAATACTTTGAGATTTCCACCGATTACCTGCTCGGAAACTCCGATTGACATTTGTGTATACGTATCTAACAAACAACCGCTCCCGACATATCACATGTCGAAAGCGGTTGTTTTATTTCCGTGTATTTATAAAATAGAATTTTAATACTTATTGCGTTTTACGTAGCTCGTGTGCAGGATCTCGTGAGCTTTGTGTCCGCCCGGTTCGCCGAAGAATTCGCCGTACAGCGTTTTGACTACGGGGTTCTCGTGGCTCTTACGAAGCGCAGATTTCTTATCCTTGCCGTAAAGCACTTTCGCACGCGTCTTTCTCACGTCGACGACGTTGCGCGTTTGGGAATCGACGATCGGCTGACCGCCGCCGTTTACGCAACCGCCGGGGCACGCCATGATCTCGATAAAGTGATACTTGCTCTTACCCGCTTTTATCTCGTCCATGAGCACGCGCGCATTGCCAAGCCCGCTCGCCACCGCGATATTGAGCGTTTTGCCGCCGATCTTGAGCGTCGCTTCCTTGATGCCTTTGGTGCCGCGCACCGCTTTATAGTCGACGTTCTCGAGCGTTTTACCCGTCACGACTTCCGCAACGGTACGAAGCGCGGCTTCCATAACGCCGCCAGTCGCGCCGAATATAAGACCTGCGGTACTGCCTTTGCCGATCGGGTCGTCGAACTCCGCTTTCGGGTCGAGCGATTTGAAGTCGATGCCGTACTTCTTGATGAGGCGAGCAAGCTCGCGTGTGGTTATCGACACGTCGATATCGGGTACGCCCGCCGCCGACTGATCGTCGCGGGTAAGCTCGAATTTCTTCGCTATGCACGGCATAACGGTGACGACGGCGAGGTTTTTCGGGTCGATACCGAGCTTCTTTGCATAGTACGTTTTCATGATAGCACCGAACATCTGTTGCGGCGATTTGCATGTGGACAAATTCGCGAGCTGTTCGGGATAGTTATATTCGATAAATCTGATCCAGCCGGGACTGCACGAAGTGATCATCGGAAGGGTCGCGTTCGGATCGTTGAGCCGAGCCAAGAACTCCGTGCCCTCCTCCATTATCGTCATATCCGCCGCCATGTTCACGTCGAACACTTTGTCAAACCCGATGCTCTTGAGCGCGGCGACCATTCTGCCCTCGGTGTCCGTTCCGATGGGATACCCGAACTCCTCGCCGAGCGCGGCGCGGACTGCGGGCGCGGTACCGACAACGACCGTCTTTTCGGGGTCGTTAAGCAGTTTTTCCACGTCCGCGAGGTTGTCCTTTTCGCGAAGTGCGCCCGTCGGGCACACGTTGATACACTGACCGCACGCGACGCAAGGCACGTCGCCGAGCGACTTGCCGAACGGACTCGCTATAGCCGTCGCGAAGCCGCGGTTGTTGGCGTCGATCACGCCGACGGTTTGCAGTTTATTGCACGCCGCGACACAACGCCGACAGAGTATGCATTTGTTGTTGTCGCGAACGAGATACGGCGTAACGTCGTCCACTTCGTAATCGTTCATTTCGCCGTTGTACTTGAACGGGTCGCAACCGTATTCGGTAGCCAAAGTCTGAAGCTCGCATTTGCCGCTTCTGACGCATTTCAAGCACTCTTTGTGGTGGTTGGAAAGCATAAGCTCGAGCGTGATCTTGCGCGACGCGATTACTTTGGGCGTGTTCGTGAACACTTCCATGCCCTCGGCAACCACCGTCGAGCACGCCGTCATGAGCTTGCGATTGTTCTTTATCTCGACCACGCACACGCGGCAACTGCTCTCGTTGCAAAGGTCTTTCATGTAGCACAGCGTGGGGATCTTGAAGCCCGCCTTCACAGCCGCGTCGAGTATGCGCGTGCCTTCGGGTACGGTTACGGAAACTCCGTTAATTTTAAGATTGACGTTTTTCATATTAAATATTATCTCCTATTTCCGTATTATTTACTGATAGCACCCTTCGGGCACTTGCTGATACACACGCCGCACTTGATACACTTCTTCGGGTCGATCGCGTGAATGGGTCTGCCGTTCGCCGCTTTCTCCTCCGTCGCGGAAATCGCGCCGACGGGACAGTTACGCGCGCAGAGCGTGCAACCGATACATTTGTCTTTGTCGACCTTGAAGCTGACGAGAGCTTTACATACGCCCGCAGGGCATTTGCCGTTGCAGTGCGCTTCGTACTCGTCGCGGAAATACCGCAGGGTGGAAAGCACGGGGTTGGGCGCAGTCTGACCCAAGCCGCAAAGCGAATTGTCTTTTATGTAATGGCAAAGCTCCTCCATTTTATCGAGGTCCTCGAGAGTCGCCTCGCCTTTCGTTACTTTGTCGAGCATTTCGAGCAGCCGCTTGTTGCCGATACGGCAGGGCGTGCACTTACCGCACGACTCGTCCACCGTGAACTCGAGGAAGAACTTCGCTATGTCTACCATGCAGTTGTCCTCGTCCATGACGATAAGACCGCCGCTGCCCATCATCGAGCCGATAGCCATGAGGTTGTCATAGTCGATAGGCGTGTCGATGAGCGATGCGGGAATACAACCGCCCGAAGGTCCGCCCGTCTGCGCCGCCTTGAACTTCTTGCCGTTGGGGCAACCGCCGCCGATGTCCTCGACGATAGTGCGGAGCGGAGTGCCCATCGGGATCTCCACAAGTCCGACGTTCTCGAGCTTGCCGCCGAGCGCGAACACCTTAGTGCCCTTGCTCTTTTCCGTTCCGACCGACGCGAACCAATCCGCGCCGTTAAGAATGATCTGCGTGATATTGCCGTACGTTTCGACGTTGTTGATGAGCGTCGGCTTACCGAAGAAACCTTTCACCGCGGGGAACGGCGGACGCTGACGCGGCTCGCCGCGCTTGCCTTCCGCGGAGTTCAACAGAGCCGTCTCCTCGCCGCATACGAACGCGCCCGCGCCCAAACGCAGTTCGAGGTCGAACTTCCTGCCAAGCCCCATCACGTTGTCGCCGAGTATGCCGTACTCGTGCGCCTGCTTGATCGCGACTTCCAAACGGTGTACCGCGATCGGGTATTCCGCACGCACGTAAATGACGCCGTGCTCCGCGCCGACCGCATAGCCCGCTATCATCATCGCTTCGATGACGGCATGCGGATCGCCTTCGAGAAGGCTTCTGTCCATGAATGCGCCGGGGTCGCCCTCGTCCGCGTTACACGCGACGTACTTGACGTCGCCGGGCGCGTCGTGCGTAAACTGCCATTTCATGCCGGTCGAGAAGCCCGCGCCGCCTCTGCCGCGCAGTCCGCTCTTTTTGATTTCGTCGATAACCTGTTGCGGGGTCATGCTCGTGACCGCTTTTTCGTATGCCTTGTAGCCGTCGGTCGCGAGATATTCGTCGATATTCTCGGGGTCGATCACGCCGCAGTTGCGAAGCACGACACGGCGTTGGCTACGGTAGAAATCGGTATCGTTGATGCTCTTGAGCTGACCGTGAATGTCTTTCTCGGCGTGAAGAAGCCTTTCGACAGGCTTGCCGCCGACGATATGCTGTTCGACGATCTCCGCGACGTCCTCGGGCTTGATATGCGTATAGAACGCGCCGTCGGGATATACGACCGCGATGGGACCTTTGGAGCAAAGCCCGAAGCAGCCCGTCATGATGAGCTGTACTTCTTGCGTCAGTCCGCGTTCTTCGAGTTCTTTCTTGAAGTTGTCGCGTATGATCTGACTGTTTCCGGACGTGCAACCCGTGCCGCCGCAAACGAGTATGTGAAGCCGCGGTTGACCGGGCGTGACCGCCGCGCCTTCCTTGCGCTCTGCGATCGTCGCTTTAAGCCCTTCGCGAATCTCTTGTAACTGCTGTAAAGTTTTCATATGGTTCTCCTCGAAATTTAGAGAGTAATCGCAACGCAACGCGTGCGCAATCGTCATGCCGCACGCACTGTCGACTGCTTATTACGCGTTGTTATACTTCGACAGTATCTCGTCGACACTGTCCTCGGTCACTTTGCCGTACACCTCGCCGTTTACCGTGAGAACGGGCGCGAGTCCGCAGCAGCCTATGCAACGCGTCGCTTCGAGGGTAAACCTGCCGTCGGCGGTCGTGTGTCCCGGCTCGACGTCGAGGATACGCGCGAACTTGTCTATAACGCCGCCGCTACCCTTGACGTAGCACGCCGTGCCCAAGCATACCGCGATCTTGATCTGACCCGGTTGCTCGAGTCGGAATTGCGCATAGAACGTAGCAATGCCGTACACCGTCGCGAGCGGCACGTCGAAGAAGTCGGCGATCTTGAGTTGCACTTCCATCGGCAGGTATCCGTAAATATCCTGCGCTTTTTGCATCGCTATCATGACGGGACCCTGAACGTCTTTCAGACTTTCGAGCACCGCGTCAAACTGCTTGTCCTGTTCGGTCATTGGTGTAAACTCCTTATGTTGTAATATTTGCCGCACTTATATACACTATATATAGTGCGCACACAAAATTCCTTACGTATAGCTTATAGTTTCCTATACGTACATATAATAACATATTTCTCGCTATATTTCAAGCGGTATAAGACAAAATAATGTAAAGTTCGCCATTGCGAACTCACTTTGCCGCATTTTGTAATTATCCGTCGCCGCTACCCCGCCGTGTGCAGTGCGCGCACCGTTTCCGCAATCGCTCGCACCTGCACGTAACGTATATACGCGAGCGGCGCGGTTTTATCGGGACACGAGTATTCGCCCGCCGCATACAGTGCGGACTTAAGATTCGGCATGCCCGCGCTCTCCGCGACCGCGCACAACCGCGCGCATGCGGAAGCCGTCGCATGTTCCGCTTGCGCTTCGGTAATATTGCCGCGCTGAAGCTCATCGGCGGTCCGCCCCACGACGTCGAACCATTCACCCGTCAGATACGCGACGGCGGCAACGCTGTTTTCGTCCGCATCTTTCGGAACGGAAACGTCGATCCCGAAATACGTCGCTCCGTCGTTGACGGAAGCGAGTGCGCGCGCATCGGCTTCGCTCGAGTACACGGCAGCTATTATCCTGTACTCGCCGTCGTTGTATATGTAGCCCGCCCCGCCCCGCGACGTCGTTTCCTGCGCGGCAAGCAGTGCGGTGTCGCGAACGGAATAACTGCCCGTGGACAGAAAATAGAACGTCTTGCCGCCGAACGCGCCGACAGCCGCCGTGCCGCCCGTGATCTTAGGCAAAAACACGACAAGCAAACATATGGCGGCGGTCAGAACGAGAAGCACCGCAATAAGCAATCCCGCCGCGCGCTTGCCCTTGCCGCTCCCGCCGCCCCGACTGCGACGGCGCACGAAATACGCACCCGAACCCGACTCGTTCATGAGAATACCCGTGCCGAAATTTGACGCAATTTATCCATATAGCATATATATGCTAATCAAAATCAAAAATTACGAACGATCGGCAATTACAGACCTTATCGAGTTTTATCCGTGCGACGCGTTCGCGCAAACCGTCGCCGCCGCGCTCGCCGCCATACTCTAAAGGCGACCGAATATCGGTCGCCTTTACGTGAATTTCCATTACTTGTTTTTTTGCGTTTCGGCAAGTCCCGTTATCGCGTCGAGCATGAAACGGTTTTGTTCTTCTTTCTCGAAAGTGCTCGACTGTTTTTCGTACGTGTTGTAATCCTGAAGATTGTGACCCATATTCACGTAGATCATATTGTATTTGTCGTTCGACCAAGCCACGGGACAGAAGTTGGTGCGGTCGTCGGGATCGGCTTTATTGTAATTCCAAGTTTCGCCCGGTTTATCGCCGACGGGATAGCCGGACTTGTCGATGGAAAGCAGTATCGTGATATCGGGATTTTCCCGCAAATCGTTCTCCCAATTATACCATTCGTTATACGCCGACATGAACGTTTCGGGAAGGTTCTGCGTGGAATAATGAACGCTCGTTTCCACTTTCAGCATGTTCCGCGTGGGATTCCAAGTGTTCTTCCAAAAATTGCCGCTGCCGAGAAACTCGTTGTGATACCAATTCTGCCACTCGTCCATGTTGTCGTTCATAGAAAAAGCGCACACGTGAAACCCCATCCATGCCCCGCCGTTTTCCATATAGTTTCTGAACGCCGTCCTCGCACTCTGACTGCCCGGGATATTGTTTAGGAACATGACCAAATCGTATTTCGACAGATATTCTTCAGTCATGGCGTTCCAATCGCCGTTGAATTCGTAAAGAAATCCGAGCTGTTTGCCCTGTTCGGGGAACCATTTATTCGCATCTTTTGCGAAATCGTTATGCGCGGGATCGCCGCCGTTCAGATCGCCGAACGCCACTATCTTGAAATCTGCACAGTCGGCGCAAATGCCGCCTTCATGCCCGACGTGCTCGCTCTCCGCGCCGCAAGCGCAAACGCGCCAATGCTCGGACTCGCTGCGTCCCCATCCGTCCCACAAATGTTTGTGTTGCGGACGGGCGCACGCCGCCAAAGACAGTGCCGTTACAGCCGAAAGAACGACGCTTGCAAACTTGACCGATTTTCTCATATTTCTTCTCCGTATTGCTTTTATCGTGACGCTATTATATCGCGCCCGTTTGCAAAAGTCAATACGGCTGTCGAATTTGAACGTAAATCTATCGAAAACGAACATATCGCCATCAATTCTTAATTCTCCGTTTTTTCGATCAATAAAAAAATCCCGCCTGTGCCGCAGACTTAACCTATTATCAACCCGCGTATAGCAGGTGGGTCGGCTGACGCGGTCGTCTGTCTTCCCCTGCTTACTTGCGTAAAATTACTGAGGCCCGACATATCATCGCGTACGCGCCATCCCTTTTGATGATTGAGGTTATAAATGAGGTATCGTCTCGTACACCGCAGGATGTACTTATATTATATACCGCAACGCCGTTAAAATCAATGGGTATGTGAAAATTTTTTTATAAATATTTTCGCCGAACCTATTGACAACACCGATATTTTGTGATATGTAACGCGCCGCAGGCTTGCTGCGAACGCGCTTTCGGTCAAAACCAAGCGGTACGGCTCTGCGGCGCGCTCATAAACCGCTTGCCGAGTTCGATGCGGTCCGCTTCGTCGAATTTCGTTTTGAGAATATGCTCGATATAGTAGTCGAGAAAGGTCATGAACTGTTTTTTGTCGCCTATTTTGTCCGCGAGCCGAATTTGAAGCGGTACAAGATCGGCGGCATTCGATTTATCCGCACCGATAAGTCCGAGTATACGCGTAGCGGGCACTATATAATTCCGTCCGATCAGATACAGCGAAAGCTGCATCAAGAACTCGGCGTCGCCGCGCAACTGTTTTACGAGCTTGTCGAGTTCGTCCGCTTGCGAACTGTATTTTGTCAGATACACGCTGTATATCGCGCCGATATAATACGGACTGCGCTTCTTCCGCAAAATGCGCAACAATCCGCTGCAATGCTTTTTCTCGCTCGTTTCGTAACCTATCATGACGGCGAGCGCGGCGTATCTGTCGTCCTGCTTGATATTCCTGTACAAGTACAGGTAATTTCTCGCGCACTCCGAAAAATTGCCGAGAATGAGCTGTGCTTCGGCGCACACGCTGTA
Source organism: uncultured Christensenellaceae bacterium (assembly GCA_910586925.1). Classification (GTDB taxonomy): domain Bacteria; phylum Bacillota; class Clostridia; order Christensenellales; family Pumilibacteraceae; genus Anaerocaecibacter. Next base: position 31,935 of record CAJUKG010000010.1, read on the forward strand.
GCCGTATTCGCTGTTCGGGCGCAGCTTTTTATACTCCTCGGCATACCGCGCCACGGCGTGATGTTCCTGCAACACCGACTCCACGTCGATAAGAAGATACAGCGCGGGCATATATTCGGGATCTATCGAATGCGAGATCTCGGCGTTGTCGAGCGCGCTTCTGTACTTATGCTGTTTGAAGTCGATATATGCTTTGTAATACCAATACTGTTCGTACTGATCTTTGGCGGGGTGTTTTTCGAGCATGCCGTCCGCACGCTCGTAATCGCCGAGCGCGATAAGACAGGACGCCGCGTCGAAGTAGTTTTCGTAAAGCCGAAACTCCGTCGCGAGCTTGCCGAACGCCTCCGCCGCACGCTCGTAATCGGTGACGGCGACGCAACATTCGGCGTACTTGATATGCGCAACGGGATCGTCGGGGCGTGCCGCGCACATGGCTTGCGCCGCCGCAAGCGCGCTGTCCTCGCGCTTTAGCAGTCTGTATAAGTCTATGAGCCGCACGTACGCGCCCGAATAAAAGCTGTCGCCGACGGCGAGCGCGGCGTTCATTAGCTCTATCGCCCGCTCGTACTCGCCGAGCGAGCACAGTATTTCGGCGGCATTGTCGTAAACGAACCAAGCGCGGTGCAATGCCGTGCCGTCCGTGACCGCGCCGCAACACTCGACCGCCGACATGTAATCGGACAGAGCGGCATCTGTATTGCCGTCGAGATGATACGCATACCCGCGCCGCGTATACGCGTTAAGCCTGTCCTCCGCCGTCACGGCGTGCGCGAGCGCGTGAGTCCACTGCGCGATATTGTTCTCGCGCTCCGACTTTGCGGGATCGTAATAATATGTCTGCTCGTCGCCCTCTATCTCGACGTCGACGAGCGAACCGTCGCGCGGCGGATACTCTATCATGCCGAAATCGGCTATCACGGCGACCGCGACGCCGTTCTCGTCGTACCCGACGTAACAACGGTACATGCCGTCGCCCCAGCCCGTAGAGAACACCGCATACTTATTCCCGTACAGTTCCACTTCCGTATGCGTTTGACCGTTCAGCACGATATGACCGTCGAGCGGATGCACGTCGTCTTTGATATGCGCTCTGTACTGCGCGTACCCGTCCTCGCCCGATATGCAACACACGCCCGATCCGATAGCGATCGCGCCCGCATCGGCATTTACCGCGAGCAGTCCGAGAACTTCTTTCTTGAACAGCGGTTTCCACACCGTCGCCCGCCCCTCGCCGAACCGCACGCCGCAGTACGCGACGCGCTCGCCGTCGTCGGTCATGCACCCGCAGTAGAACGGGAAACCGATAACGCCGCACTCTATATCGAACGGCTCGTAACCGTGCGCGGACGAATACGCGTCGAATACGACTATGCGCTGTCCCGCGAGCTGTATGAACGGCAATTCCGCATACGACAATTTAACCCCGCACACACAGCGCGAGGTCAAGACCTCGCCGAAATCAATCGGCGCGGTAAGTCTGTCTTTGGGGATTTTAACGGTGATCTTCAATTTCGTAAAATGCGCGAATATTATTATACGCGCGTAAATTTCTTGTCCGCGACGGTACGGAAATCTTTCCAGAACGACTCGAACCTGATCAACGCTTCGCGCGTTCTTTCTTCCGTATTGAACGCGGTGAGTCTGATCCAACCGTTCCCGTTGTTTCCGAACCCGCTGCCGGGAGTGCACACTATCCGCGCGCGCTTCAGAAGGTAGTCGAAAAACTCCCACGAATCGACGCCGCAATAGAACCACACGTACGGCGCGTTCACGCCGCCCACGTACTCGATGCCGAGCGCGTCCAGCTTCGCCGTAATGAGTTTCGCGTTCGCCTTGTATGCGGCGACCATTTTTTTGGTGTCCTCGTACCCGCCGCGCAGCGCGCTTTCCGCCATGCGTTGCACGACGTACGACGTGCCGTTAAACTTGATAGCCTGACGGTGCAACCACATGCGGTTGAGCGGCGATTCCATGGGAATGACTATCCAACCGCACCTGACGCCCGTAAACCCCGACATTTTCGAGAACGAGCAAAATTCCACCGCGCACTCGCGCGCGCCCGACACTTCGAATATGCTGTGCGCGATACCTTTCGTTTCTATAAACGCTTCGTATGCCGCGTCGTAAAGTATGACCGCGCCGCAATCGAGCGCGAAATCGACCCACGCTTTGAGCTGTTCGGCGGTGTACGCCGCGCCCGTCGGGTTGTTCGGCGAGCATAAGTATATTATGTCCGCTTTGCCGCGTTTGGGTGGCATGGCGAGAAATCCGTTTTCTTTCGTCGCGTCCGCATAGATTATCTTATGCCCCGCGAGCACGTTCGCATCGACATACGCGGGATATACAGGATCGGGAATGAGCACCGTATTATCAGCGTCGAACAGGTCGAGAAAGTTCCCTATCCCGTTCTTCGCGCCGTCGGTAACGAACACTTCGTCCGCATGCAGTTCGACTTTATGCTGTTTGTAATAATCGACTATCGCGTTTTTCAAAAACGGATACCCGTCGTACGGACCGTACCCGCGAAACCCGCCGCGCGTACTCATATCGACAGCCGCCGACTTGCACGCATCTATTGTTTTAGCGGACAGCGGAAGGGTGACATCGCCTATGCCCAGACTGATAATATCCGACTGCGGGAATTCGGCGGTATACGCTTTGACGCGCCTGTCGATTTCTGCAAACAAGTAATTATCTTTCAGATTCTTAAAGTTGCGATTTAATTTCATCACGTCACTCCTCTTTTATGTTTTTGCGCTTTGACTGTCGCAACGGTTTATGCCCGTATGTTATTTCTTTTTTCTTTTCGCGCCGTAAGTCTTTGCCGCGGCGATAAACTCGCGGAAGATCGCTTGCGGCTTGGCGGGACGGGACTTGAACTCGGGATGATACTGCACGCCGAGATAGAACAGCTTGTCGGTGATCTCCACCGATTCGACAAGATTGCCGTCGGGCGAAATGCCGCCGAGAGTAAGCCCTGCGGCTTGCATGGGTTCGCGCATGGCGTTATTGAATTCGTAACGGTGACGGTGACGTTCCATGACGGACGCCACGTCCGCACCGTAGCATTTTGCGAGTTTCGTGTTCGGCTTTATTACGCACTCGTATGCGCCGAGCCGCATAGTGCCGCCCGTGTTCTCGCACCCGACTTGATCTTCCATAATGTCGATCACTTTGTGCGGGGATGCGGGATCGAATTCGCGGGAATTCGCGTCGGCGATCCCGAGCACGTTACGCGCGTATTCGATGACTATGATCTGCATGCCCAAGCATATGCCGAAATACGGTTTATCGTTCTCGCGGCAATACTTGGCGGCTGTTATCATGCCTTCTATACCGCGGTCGCCGAATCCGCCCGGCACGATAACGCCGTCGGCGCAGTCGAGATAGCTCGCGACGGTATCGTCGGTGAGTTTTTCGGCGTCCACCCACTTGAGATTTATTTTAACGCCGTTATGGATACCGCCGTGCGTGAGTGCCTCTACTACCGAGAGATACGCGTCGAACATCTGCACGTACTTGCCGACGAGCGCGATAGTCACTTCGCCTTTTCTGTCCTTCGCCATTTGCACCATGGCGCGCCACTCGTCGAGCTGCGGCGGATTGTCGGGAAGATCGAGTTCGCGCGTGACTATATCGCCTATCCCGCTGTCGAGAAGAAGCAGCGGCACTTCGTACAAAAGATCGGCGTCGCGGTTTTCTATCACGCAATCGGGTTCGATATTGCACGACATTGCGAGCCGTTCTTTGAGTTTTTCGTCGAGCGGCTTGCTCGTGCGAAGCACTACGAGATTGGGCGAAATGCCGAGCGAGCGCAACGTCTTTACCGAGTGTTGCGTCGGCTTGGTCTTTACCTCGCCGCTCGAAGTGATCGTGGGTGCGAGCGTCACGTGCACGAACAGACAGTTCTCTCTGCCCACGTCGTTGCTGACCTGACGTATAGCTTCTATAAACGGCAAGCTCTCTATATCGCCGACGGTGCCGCCTATCTCGGTGATGACGACGTCCGCGTCGATTTTCTTGCCGACCGAATAAATGAACTTTTTGATTTGGCTCGTAATGTGCGGAATGACCTGCACCGTTTCGCCGTTGTATACGCCGTCGCGCTCGTTTTGCAGCACGGTGGAATACACTTTGCCGGTAGTGAGGTTGGAAAACTTGTTCAGATTCTCGTCGATAAACCGCTCATAGTGCCCGAGGTCGAGGTCGGTTTCCGCGCCGTCCTCCGTCACGAACACTTCGCCGTGCTGAAACGGGCTCATCGTTCCGGGGTCGACGTTGATATACGGATCGAGTTTTTGCGCAATGACCTTAAGCCCCTTTGACTTGAGAATAAGCCCGAGGCTCGCCGCCGTTATGCCCTTGCCGAGTCCGGATACGACTCCACCCGTAACAAAAATATACTTTTCCATGATCTACTCCGTTTGTTCCTTTTTTCCTTTATGTTGTTTTCCAACTAACCATATAAGTTTATTCCAAATAACGCCGCTTGTCAAGTATTTTTTTACGGCTTCGGTACTTTTTGTTTGTGTGCAGTGGTTCTTGCGGCATGTATCGTTCGTTTAGTGTTTCCGCTCTGCTTTTTCCGACCTAACATTTTATTTGTGTGCCGTAATTCTTGCGGCATGTGCCGTTCGTTTAGTGTTTCCGCTCTGCTTTTCAATGCAGGCGTGATAATTATTTCTCGACGAATGAGATTTCTCGACTGCGCACAGAATGTAATTGTTCACGTTACGTAAAACACACTTGTCATTCCGAACGCAGTGAAGAATCTCATCCTTTTATTCTTGCCGATTTACGTATATATGATCTCTGCCTTTTTGAATAAACCTTTAACCGCGGGAGCATTTTGGAAAATCTCTTTTATTCTCGGTTTGAATAATTTAGGGAGCGATATTTGCTGAATATTCTTACAATCAGAAAAAGCGCATTGTCCGATTTCTATTACACTGTTCGGTATCGTAACGCTCGTCAAGCTATAACAATCCCAAAAAGCATGCGCCCCGATACTCGTCACACTGTCGGGAATTGTTATATTTGTTAAATTATTGCAGAACCGAAACGCTTCTTCGCCAATGGTGGTTATACCGCTTGATATTGTTACGCTATTTAACTTTTTCCAACTATCAAATTCACAAAATCCGATACTGTGTTTTTCTCCCGGCAATATCGTCAAAATTTTTATACGCTCCGATAATTCCTTTTTAACTTCGCTGTCCATAATAAGCGCGGGTATTGTTATACTGCACAATCTATCGCATTTATCGAAAGCCCCGCCTTTGTCCGACTTAAATTGCGGTTTTCCAATACTTAAAACACTGTTTGGTATAATTATACTCGTTAAACTACTGCAATCGGAAAATGCATGTCTACCGATACTCGTCACACTATTCGATATCGTTATACTCGTCAATCCGCTGCAACCGTAAAAAGCAAACTCTCCGATATTTGTCACGCTATTCGGTATCGTTATACTCGTTAATCCTTTGCAACTGCTAAAAGCAAATCCTCCGATATTGGTCACACCATTCGGTATCGTTATACTCGTTAAGCTACGGCAATCGGAAAATGCATTACTCCAGATACTCGTCAAGCTATCCGGCATTGTTATACTCGCTAAACCCGTACAACCGCAAAAAGCGTGATTTTTGATCTTTGTCGCACTATTCGGTATCGCTATACTCGTTAAGCTGCTACAGTCCTTAAATATGCTCGCTTCTATAATCGTTATACTGTTCGGCATCGTCACATTTGTTAAACCGCCGCAACATCTAAAAGCATCTTCCCCGATACTCGTCACGCTATCGGGTATCGTCATGCTCGTCAAGTTGCTACAACCCCAGAAAGCACCATTACCGATACTCGTAACGCTGTTCGGTATCGTTATGCTCGTTAAGCTACTGCAACCGTAAAATGCCCTATCCCCGATACTCGTCACGCCGTCGGGAATAGTAATATGTTTTATCTCTTTATCACCGCTGTACTTTGTTACCTTGCCGTCAACCAATCCGAAAATGCGTATAATTTCTGCTTCTTGTTGGCGTTTTAACTCGATTTCTCTTTGACGGTCTTCTTCGGCTTTAAGTTCCGAATATCTGTCGTTTAATATATTCTCGAGTTCGGAAAATGCCGTCGAATTGCCCGCATACTTTTTCGCGTTTATATACGACTGCTTTTTCCTGACGGCGTCTACCTTTGCGGTACTTGTCAACTGCGCAAGCAAACCCGATCGCCAATTATCTATATCGACAATATTTATATCGCAAAGAAAAAGCAACCGCCACAACTCGGGATTGTTCGGGTCGCTGTCCAATGCCCGATTACAACATGCCGCCGCGCCCGAAAAATCATTCGCGCTCAAAAACTGCTTTACCCGCACTGTAATTGCCGCAATGTTTACACCCGCGCCGCCCGCGTTCACTATCTGCGGTTGTTGTTGCGCGTTTATGCTCGCGAGCTTATTCTCGAGCTCTATTCTCGCCGCTTCCTGTTGCGCCTTTAATTCCTCGAGCTGTTTCTTTAATATCTCCGCTTCTTGCGCTTTATTCTTCTCGGCGTTCGCTTTTCTCGCTTTCGCTTCGGGTGTGTGTTTATCGACGTAATCTACTATTCTGTTCAGTGCGTCGACACTGCGAATATTTATGCCTTGAACCTTTCCGTTCCTGCCGGGAATACGTTCTATCGGCTCGCCGTCGAATACTATCGTTATACTGTCGTTATCCTTTTGCTCGTCGCGCACGAGTTCGTTAAACCGCGTACACTCGTTCTTCACCCACGGCGTATTCAGATACTCCGCGTTCGAGCACACCACTATCATGCACTCCGAGCTGTGCAAGGCGTACAATATCAGTGCTTCGTAATCGACGCCCGTTCTGTCCTGCATTTCACGTTCCGAAAAGAACGGTTTATATCCTTTGCCGCGAAGCTGAAAATACAGGTCGTCCGCTGTTTTGTAATCTTTCGTTCTACCGCCCGTATTGTCGTCGGTGACTTTCACGCATATAAAGCAATCGTAATCGAGTCCGCTGTTCTTTATTGCGTTGAACTCGCCGTGTATATAGTCTATCTCCTCGGCGCGGCGGCGGTATTCGTCTTTCTGTTCTTCCGTCGCGAGGGCTGTTGCGAGTTTATAGTTTTTGTTGTTTGTGAATTTATTGTTCGTTACGTCGTGGCATATAGGCTGATACCTATATATCTTTTTCGGTTCGTTGGTTTCGGGGTCTTTTCTTTCATGTTCCTCTCTTACGTACTGCACTTTGAATTCGGAAAGAGCCATGCCGAAATACGCTTGCGGTTCGCAGTTATCGTACTCGCTCGCTTTTTCGTATGCGGTATACGCTTCGTCGAACTTACAGCTCGACAGCGCGTGCTCGCCTATTTTCAGAAAATGCACTGCGTTCGCGTCGGTACTTTTCGCAATTATATGCTTGCGGTGACAGTACCTGCACTCGATCACGCCGTTCTTTCCCTCCCCTTCGAGCGGCGCGCCGCAGTATTTACATACCGTGTTTTCCATACTTGTTTCCCTTTGACTTTTATTCGGAATGCGTAATTCGGAATTATTGTGTCTTAATCTTTAATTCGACCACAATTTTTAATTATTAATTGATTTGTCCTCAATTATTAATTTTTAATTACTTACAGTCTTACCGTGCCTCTGAACACTTCACACGCCTCGCCCGTCATATACACCGTTTCGTCGGTATAGCGGATTATGAGTTCGCCGCCCGGCAGTCGCACCGAAATATCGGTGTTCTTGTCGCACTTGCCGCCGAGCACCGCCGCGACCGCCGCCGCACACGCGCCGCTGCCGCAAGCCATAGTTTCACCCGTGCCGCGTTCGTACACGCGGAGTTTGATATGCGTGCGGTCGATTATCTGCATGAATCCGACGTTGACGCCCTCGGGGAAAAGCGATTTATCCTCGCCGATGCATTTTCCTATTCCTTCGACGTCGCAGTTTTGCACGTCCGACACGACGATCGTGCAGTGCGGATTGCCCATTGACGAACAGGTCACGGCGAACTTGCCTTTCGGCGTGTCTATCTCGCGCTCGACCACCGCGTCGCCGGGAAGATTTACGGGCACTGCGGCGGGGTCAAGCTCGGCTTTGCCCATATCCACTCTCACCGAATTGACTTTGCCGTCGCGGGCGAACAGCTTGAGCTTCTTCGCGCCCGACAGCGTATCGACTGTTATATCGAGCTTATCGGTCTTGCCGTTGTCGTACAGGTATTTGCCCACACAGCGAATACCGTTGCCGCACATTTTGCCTTCCGACCCGTCGGAATTGAACATGCGCATCGTCGCGTCGCAGGTTTCGGACGGATAAATGAATATCACGCCGTCGCCGCCCACGCTGAAATGTCTGTCCGAAAGATTGACCGCGACCGATTCCATATTCGTTATCGGTCTGTTCAAACAATCCACGTATATGTAGTCGTTGCCGCAACCGTGCATCTTGATAAAGTTGAGCCGCTGCCGCTCGGTGCGCATATTGTTGATGTCCACAAGCTCGGTGTTGTACTGACTGTAACGGCTCTTGAGCGCGCGCGCGACTGCATTCGCCGTGTCTATTGCGGTAAGACACGGTATACCGCGCGCGACGGCACGGCAACGCAACCGCACGTCGTCGTGCGTAGGTATCCTGCCGCGCGTCGAGGTGGAAACGAGGTAGTCTATCTTGCCCGAATTGAGAAGGCTCATAGTGTTTTCGCCGGGGCACTCGTTGAGTTTGGCGGCGACCGTAACGTTCATACCCGACCGCCGAATAACTTCCGCCGTGCCCTCCGTCGCGTACAGCTCGAACCCGAGCTCGTAATAGTTTTTCGCGACGTTCGCAATCTCCGATTTATCGGTATCGCGCACGGTGAGAAGTATGCCGCCGCGACGTTTCATTTTGTAGCCCGCCGCAACAAGCCCTTTGTATAACGCCTCGTCGAGAGTTTTGCCGACGCCGAGCACCTCGCCCGTCGATTTCATTTCGGGACCGAGGTGGGTGTCGAGGTCGGTGAGTTTCTCGAACGAGAAGATGGGGACTTTGACCGCGACGTACGGCGCGGACGGATAAAGTCCCGTGCCGTAACCGAGCTTTTTGAGCTTTTTGCCCACCATACACTCGGTGGCGAGCTTTATCATAGGCACGCCCGTCACTTTGGAAATGTACGGAATGGTGCGCGACGAGCGCGGATTGACCTCTATGACGTAGATCTTGCCGTCGCTTATTATGTATTGGATATTGACAAGCCCTTTGGTATCGAGCGCGGTCGCGAGCTGTTTGGTGTACTCGATGATTTCTTCCTTGTTCTTGTCCGAAATGTTCTGCGACGGATACACCGCTATCGAGTCGCCGCTGTGAATTCCCGCGCGTTCGATATGCTCCATTATGCCGGGTATAAGTATATCCTCGCCGTCGCAGATAGCATCGACTTCTATCTCCGTACCCATTACGTACTTGTCGATGAGCACTACATTGTCGGGATTGCCGTCGAGAATAATGGACATGTATTCGCGCACGTCGTCGTCCGAGAACGCGATTATCATGTTCTGTCCGCCGAGAACGTACGACGGACGCAACAGCACGGGATAGCCGAGCGCGTTGCCCGCCGCGAGTGCCTGCTCCGTCGTCTTGACGGTGTGACCCTGCGGACGCGCAATGCCGAGTTTTTCGAGAAGCGCGTCGAACCTTTCGCGGTCCTCCGCCGCGTCTATCGAATCGGCGGGGGTGCCGAGTATGCGCACGCCCTTTTCGGAAAGATGCTTTGTCAGTTTTATAGCGGTCTGACCGCCGAACGCCACGACCACGCCGTACGGACGCTCGGTCGCAATGACGTTATCGACGTCCTCCTCGGTGAGCGGCTCGAAGTACAGTCTGTCCGCAGTGTCGAAATCGGTGGAAACCGTTTCGGGGTTGTTGTTTACGATCGCGACGTCGTAACCGAGAGCTTTAAGCTCCCACACGCAGTGCACCGACGCATAGTCGAATTCTATGCCCTGCCCGATACGGATAGGTCCCGACCCGAAAACTATCACCCGCTTCGCCTTACCCGCGCGCTCCTCGATAAACTCTTTCGCTTCGTTCTCGTCGTCGTAAGTCGAATAGAAATACGGCGTTTCCGCTTTGAACTCGGCGGCGCAGGTATCGACGGTTTTGAACACCGCGCGTTTATGCATAGGCAGTTTGTTCCCCGAAATCGCTTCGAGTGCCTTGTCGGGATAGCCGAGCTTCTTGCCCGTAATATACTCGGACTTGGTCATTTCGCGGTTTTCGATGCTGTTCTCGTAATCGACGAGGTTTTCGATCTTGTTCAAGAACCACGGGTCGATACGCGTGATCTTCGCGATTTTCTCGACGCCGAACCCGCGTCGCACCGCTTCGTACAGTATGAAAAGCCGATAGTCGGTGGCGGGCATGAGCATGCTCTCGATCTGTTCGTCGGAAAGGCTCTCGTAATGCGGGTTTCTGAGCGTGTCCGCACCGAGCGCGCCGCGCACCGCTTTCAGCAATCCCGCCTCGAAACACGGCGCGATCGACATGACCTCGCCCGTCGCTTTCATCTGCGTGCCGAGCGTGCGCTTGGCGTACACGAATTTATCGAACGGCCATTTAGGAAGTTTGACTACGCAATAGTCGATCGCAGGCTCGAAGCATGCGCAGGTCTTACCCGTAACGGCGTTGGTTATTTCGTCAAGAGTGTAACCGAGCGCGATGAGAGTAGTCACTTTCGCTATCGGATACCCCGTCGCTTTGGACGCGAGCGCGGACGAGCGCGACACGCGCGGATTGACCTCGATAACCGCATAATCGTTGGAATCGGGGTCGAGCGCGAACTGCACGTTGCAACCGCCCTCTATCTTGAGATGAGTTATTATATTGAGCGCGGCGGTGCGCAGCATTTGGAAATCTTTGTCCGAAAGCGTCATTGTCGGCGCAACCACTATGCTGTCGCCCGTATGTATACCGACGGGATCGAGGTTTTCCATCGAACACACGGTAATGACGTTACCGAGCTTGTCGCGCATGACCTCGAACTCTATTTCTTTCCAACCGTAAATACTCTTTTCGATAAGTGCTTGATGGATCGGCGAAAGCTCGAGTCCTCCCCGCGCTATCTCGCGCAGTTCTTTCTCGTTCTCGGCAATGCCGCCGCCCGCGCCGCCCAGCGTGAATGCGGGGCGCACTATCACGGGATAGCCTATCTTGTTCGCGAACTCGACCGCCGCGTCGACTTCGGTCACGACGTCCGACGGTATGCACGGCTGATCTATCTCGAGCATCGCTTCCTTGAACAGTTCGCGGTCCTCCGCTTTGTCTATCGTTTCGGGTCGCACGCCGAGAAGCCGCACGCCGTGCTCGGCTAAAAATCCAGATTTCGCAAGCTCCATCGAGAGAGTCAAACCCGTCTGTCCGCCAAGTCCCGGAAGAATTCCGTCCGGCTTTTCGCGAAGTATAATACGCTCGAGCGTGGGCACGGTGAGCGGCTCTATATAAATGGCGTCCGCCATCGCTTTATCGGTCATGATCGTCGCGGGATTGGAATTGACGAGCACGACTTCCACTTTCTTGCTCTTGAGCGTGCGGCAAGCCTGTGTGCCCGCATAATCGAATTCCGCCGCCTGACCTATCGTGATAGGTCCCGACCCGATTACGAGTACCTTTTTGATGCTTTTATCTTTAGGCATAATTTCTTATACTCCTTTATTCCTTGTTGATTTGTGTTTTCTCTTTCGGCATGAACTTGCGTAACATATCGGCAAATTCGACTCAAAGTTCATAGGTCGCCGCAACGACGCGCTCCGCCGCGTCGAGCAAGCCTTTTACGTACTTACCGCCGCTCATTTTTTATTCGCTTTCATCATGTCGACGAAACGCTCGAAAAGAAGCTCCATGTCTTTCGGTCCGCCGCACGCCTCGGGGTGGAACTGCACCGAGAACGCGGGTGCGCAGGTATAGTCTATTCCCTCGACGGTCTTGTCGTTGGCGTTTATAAACCGCACTTTGCCGACGGCGGGGTCGAGGCTGTCCGCCTTTACCGCATAGCCGTGGTTCTGACTCGTTATGTACGTTCTGCCCGTTTCGAGATCTTTTACAGGTTGATTGCCGCCGCGGTGCCCGTACTTGAGTTTGACGGTTTGCGCCCCGAACGACAATGCCATGAGCTGATGCCCGAGGCAAATCCCGAATGTCGGGAGTTTATGCGCATTGAGCTTTTTCAGTTCTTCGATAACGCCTGTGTTGTCGGCGGGATTGCCTCCGCCGTTTGAGAGCATTATGCCGTCGGGATCGTACGCCATTACCTGTTCCGCCGTCGTGTTATACGGCACGCGCACGACGCTGCAACCGTACTTTTCGAGCATGCGCTCGATATTGCGTTTCGCGCCGAAATCGTACAGCACGACGCGATACTTATGCGTTTCGTCGGGCTTGTTGATTTCCGTCGGCTCTTTGCACGAAGTTTTTTCCACCGCGCCATTCACCTTGTACTTCTTGATCTGCGCGATTTTCTCGGGCAGATCCTTGAGGCTGTCGGTGATCATTGCGTTCATGACGCCGGCACTGCGGATTTTGCGGGTCAATGCCCGCGTATCTATCCCCGCGATGCCGACGATATTGTACTTTTTGAGATAGTCGTCAAGCTCGCTCTCCTTGCGGTAATTCGACCCGACGTCGCACAGCTCGCGAACTATATAGCCGCGAAGCTCGGGTTTGTCGCTTTCCGCATCCGATTCGATCGCGCCGTAATTACCTATCATGGGAAAGGTATGCATTACTATCTGACCGTAATAGCTCGGATCGCTCAATGTGAGCAGGTAGCCGCACATCGACGTGGTAAAAACCGCCTCGCCGATTACGGTACCGCTTCCGCCGATTGCCGTGCCGGTATACACCGTGCCGTCTTTCATTATCAAGTATCTTTCCATGATATTCTCCGAATACAATTAAAAATTAATAATTAACAATTAAGGATTATTTAACCTTTATGTCAGTTGCCGTCGAACGTGTTTTTGAGCATGGGCGTTACGTGCGCGGGATAGTCGCCCGTAAAGCAACCCGTGCAGAACGACGTATGCGGCGAGATGGCTTTTAAGTTTTCGAGCGACAGATATTCGAGGCTGTCCGCGCCTATCTTTTTGCAAATGCCGTCCACGTCGTAATGATTGGCTATGAGCTTGTCGCGGTCGTCTATATCTGTGCCGAAATAACATTCGTACTTAAACGGCGGCGAGCTTATGCGCATATGCACTTCTTTCGCGCCCGCGTTGCGCAACATTTTGATTATGCGCGTACTCGTAGTGGAACGCACTATCGAATCGTCGATGAGCACTATGCGCTTCCCCTCGACCGTCGAACGTATCGGGTTGAGCTTGACGTTTACCGCGCTCTCGCGCTTGACCTGATCGGGCAATATAAACGAACGCCCGACGTACTTGTTTTTGACAAACGCCGGGACAATGGGTATACCCGATTCCTGCGAATACCCCTGCGCCGCTACAAGCCCCGAATCGGGCACGCCGCAAACGTAATCGGCGTCGGTGGGGTTCTGACGGTACAACGCCCGTCCCATTTGCTCACGGGCTTTATACACGCTTATTCCGTCGATAACCGAGTCGGGTCGCGCAAAATAAATAAATTCAAACACGCACAACCCGCTTTGCGACGCGTTGTCGAGCATGTATGTATTGACGTTTCCTTTGGTATCGCAACTGACGACCTCGCCCGGTCTGACGTCACGGACGAACTCCGCACCGAGCGCGTCGAGCGCGCACGTTTCGGACGCGAAAACCGTCGCGTCGCCGATTTTACCCATACACAGCGGGCGAAAACCGTTGCGGTCGCGAACGGCTATCAGCTTGTCCTTCGTCGCAATGACTATCGAGAACGCGCCCTCCACCATGTTCATGGCGTTCACGATCGCGCGTTCGAGGTCGTTACACTCGATCATTTTGCGAACGATGAGAATATTGAGTATCTCGGTATCGTTCGTCGTGTGTAGCACCATGCCCGACTGCACGAGGTCGCCGCGGATCTGCGCGGAGTTTGTGAGATTGCCGTTATGCGCGAGCGCGAGCGAGATCTTGCTGTGCACCGTTTCTATCGGCTGCGCGTTTTCGAGGTTGCACGAACCCGTCGTCGAATATCGCACGTGCCCTACGGCGACTTTGGACGAAGCGACAAACTCCAAATAATCGGAAGTAAAAACTTCCGAAACAAGTCCCATTCCTTTCTTGCACTTGAGCGTACCATCGACGAACGTGGCGATACCCGCGCTTTCCTCGCCTCTGTGCTGCAACGCCAAAAGCGCGCTTGCGGTGAGCGGAACGGCAGGTATTGCACGCGGCGATATAATGCCGCATACGCCGCATTCTTCTTTCGGTTTGTCGTAAATCACTTTACATTGCCTCGTATGTCTTGAGAATTTCGAGCGCGATCTTTCGGCGCGAAGCGCGCTGTTCCATAGCGCGTTTTTCTATATACTTGTGCGCTTGTTCTTCCGAATACCCGAGCGAGCGCATGAGCACTATTTTTGCGCGATTGATATATTTCATGTCCTCGAGCTTACACGCAAGCTCGTCGTTTTTCGCCTTGAGTTCGCGAACCCGCGCACCCGCGACGATTATCAGCCGCACCGCTTCGAGCAGGTTGGTTTTGTATACCGGGCGCGGCATGGTGACTATTCCGAACGCGTTCAGTTCGTCCGCAAGTCGGTCGATACGCGTATAGTCGTCTATGAATATGCCGCCGCAGTAGTTCGCTTCGGCAAGGCTTATGGCGAGTTCGTTGCCGTGCTCGTCGAGAAGCCCGCTGTTGATTATGAAAAAGTCGAAAGGACGGCACAATGACGCTTGCCGCGCTTCGGCGGCAGTCGAGCAAACCACGCAATTCATTTTTTCGTGGTACAGCACGTCTGTCAATGCATGTTGACGTGCCGCGGTGTTTGCTACTATAAGTGCGTCCAAATATGCCTCCTTGATTATTTTTCCGACGACATGCGGCGATCCGCTACACTACGCAAATGCGGGCTGCGTATCGCGTCGAACGCGTCGGCAAAAGCCGTACTCTTATTATATATCGGCGAACAGTTCGAACACTTCCCTGTCCGTTTCGAGCGATTGCTCGGTAGCACAGCGCGCGCGCATGGAATTGAGCACGTCGTCGTACACCCCGGGGATATTCTCGCGCAACCACTCGCTGTTCATCGCAAATTCGTGCGCGTCGTCGATCGCCGCGAACATTCTTTCGCCGCAATCGTCGCCGAGCTTGCGGAGCTTGTACTTGTTCTCTATGCCCTCGCGACCCGCCGCGAACACGAGCGACAGTACCGTAAAGATATTGCACGTGGAATCGGGGGTACGAAGCTGTATTATCTCGTCGTTCGCGCCGTATATGCGCATCGCCGTCTTTTTGCGCATGTTGCTGTACGCTATCGGGTACAGCGGTCTGATGCGCTTATAGCTGTTATACGTAGGGTTCGCGAAGCAAGTGATTTCTCTGTACCGACGCAGTACGCCCTCGGCGAATGCCTTGCTCGCCGACGCGGCATTCTTGCCGTCGAGCGTGATCGACAGGTGCAAACCGCTACCCGCCATGCCGTTCATCGGTTTGGGCATGAACGACGCGACAGTGCCGTTAAGCGCGCACACGTTTTTCACCGCCGTCTTGAACATGACGAAGTTTCGCGCCGCAGATGCGGGATCCGCGCTCTCGAAGTCTATTTCGTTCTGACCCCTGCCGCGCTCGTGATGCGACGAAATAGGCTGAAGTCCCATATCCTCGAGGCTTATAATTACGTCGCGGCGCAGGTTCTCGCACTTGTCGTACGGCGAACACGCGCAATAATCGGCGTTATCGAAAGGAACAAGCTCGTCGGTAAGTTCTTCTTTGAACACGTAGAACTCGCACTCCGTCGCCACCTTTGCTTTCAGTCCCAGCTCGCTCAACTTCTGCACTTGCATGTCGAGCATCGCCATCGGATCGCACACGAACGGCGTGCCGTCCTCATTGTAAATATTGCAAAATACGCTCACCACCCTGCCCGAGTGCGGACGCCACGGCAATACCGACAGAAGCGACCAGACCGGCTTTAAGAGCAAGTCCACGCCGCCTACGCCCGTCATTGCCGCGCTGTCGATAGGCACGCCGTTCTCGTACGCGTCCTCGAGCTGCGAGGTAAGCACCGAGATATTGCGCTGTCTGCCCAAAAAATCGCAAAACGTGAGTTTAACGAATTTGACGTCGTTCTCTTGCAAATATTCAAACAATTCGCTCTTGCTGTTGGTCATGGTCGGCCCCTACATGAATTTCTTGACTTCGGAAAGTATCGCGTCGATACGCGCTTCCCCGCCCGTCGCCGCCGTGATATACACCTTGATGAGCGGCTCCGTTCCCGACGGGCGCACGATGAGCTTACTGCCGTCCTCGGCTTTGAACGAAAGCACGTCGGACTTCGGCAAGTCGAGCTTTGTCTGCGTGAGGTAATCTATATTCTCGACCACCTTCGAGCCGTCGATCGCGGTCGGCGGATTTTTACGCACCGACGCGAGCACTTCGCGCATCTTCGCCGCGCCCGATACGCCCTCGTAAGTGAACGACACGGTGCGGTGGTAATACTTGCCGTACTTGCCGTAGATCCCGTCGAGAACGTCGGCAAGCGTCTTGCCCTCGGCGAGATAGTCCGCCGCCATTTCCGCGACGAGCATGCTCGCAATGACAGCGTCTTTGTCGCGCACGTACGTGCCTGCGAGATAGCCGTAGCTCTCCTCGTAACCGAACACGAACCGTTCGCCTTCGTTCTTTTGCTCGAGCTTCTTGATGACCTCGCCGATATACTTAAACCCGGTAAGCACTTCGCGAACTTCCGCGCCGTACCCTTCGGCGACGCGCGCCGCAAGGTCTGTCGTGACTATCGTTTTGACGACGACGGGCTTCGCGGGCAAATTCTTTTTATGCGTGAAAATATAATCTATGAGAAGGACGCCCATCTCGTTGCCGGTAATGAGTCTGTACCCGTCGGCGGTCTTTACCGCAGCACCGATACGGTCGGCGTCGGGGTCTGTACCTATAACGATATCGGCATTGTTCTTTTTCGCGAGCGCGATAGCAAGCTCGAGAGCCTGCGCCTTTTCGGGGTTTGGATACGGCGTCGTGGGGAAATTACCGTCTGGCTCGGCTTGTTCGGGCACGACGGCGACTTTTTCAAACCCGCGCTCGCGGAACATTTGCGGCACGATCTTCGTGCCGGTGCCGTTGAGCGGAGTGTAGACTATGGACACGTTGCGGTTTTTGCCCACCGAACGCTCGTACACCGCGTCGAGATACTCGCGCGTGACGTCGACGAACTCTATGCTCCCGCTCGCGACCGCTTTATCGAAATCTTTCGCCTTGACGTCGAAAGTCTTTACTTTTTGGATATACCCGAATATTTCGGCGGCGGCGTTGTCGGTGACTTGACAGCCGTCCGCGCCGTACACCTTATACCCGTTGAACTTTGCGGGATTGTGACTCGCGGTTATCATGATACCCGCGTCGCAACCGAGTTTGCGCACCATGAACGACAGGTACGGCGTGGGGAACAGCTCGGCGGTTATGTACGCCTTGATGCCGTTCTCGGCGAGCACCGCCGCCGCGTAACGCGCGAACTCCTCCGAGAAATTGCGCGAATCGTAGCTTATCGCGACCGTCGCGCCCGATTTTTTGTGCGCGAGAACATAGTCGGCAAGCCCTTGCGTGACCTTGCCTATCGTGTAAACGTTGAGCCTGTTCGTGCCCGCGCCTATCACGCCGCGAAGTCCCGCGGTCCCGAACTCGAGATCTTTATAGAACGCTTCTTTGCGGTCATCCGCGCTCATCGCTTTAAGCTCCGCAACGCACTCGCCCGCATTAGCGAGCCACTCTTGATACAGTTGTTGAATGTTGTTTTCCATTATTCCTCCCTAATTTTGAAAAAAGAGAAATGTACAGCCGTTACACTTCTCTTTAAGATTATTGAACTTGGATTGTAAGTTTTCATCAACATTAAGTTTAACAAATTTTTCCCCGACTGTCAAGCATTTTATTCATGTTTTCGATCGAGCCGACCCGCGCGGGCGCACACGAAATAGCAACGATCAAATTGCACAAAAAATCCCGCAGGATCGCTCTTGCGGGAAGTTTTTGTTTTCCGTTAATTCTGTTTTCCGCTAATTATCAGAACTCGTCGGGATTAAATCCGTCGGGGCTTGCGGGAGGCGGGTTGCCGCCGTTCGGAGCCGTCGGCTGTGCCGGCGGAACATTGCCCTGTTGCGGGGGCGGAGTGCTGCCCGATCCCGCGTTCAGCTGCAAGCTGTTCGGCGTGGGATTGTTCGCGCTTCCGCCGAGCATAAGCCCGGGATCGTTGACGGTCTGCTGCATAGGCGGCAGGTAGCCGAACGATTGATACGGTGCCGAGCCGCCGCTGCCGAGCCGCATCATTTCTTCTTCAAGCTCGATTTCGGCGTTGAGAAGCGACTCGATCTCTCTGCGCATCTTGCGCTTCTTGCATACGACAACGATTATGACGATGAGCAGTATGATGAACAGCAGTATCGCCGCGACTATGATCCAGAACCACATCCAGTTCGCTTCGATGAGCGAAATGGTGCTCTCGAACCAAGACTGTTCGGGCGCGTCGTGACACATGACCGTTATGGTCATATCGTACGATCTGCCGGAGCTGTCGCTGACCTTGAGCGAAATGTCGGACGAACCGCGTCTGTTGAACTTGAGCAGTATGAACGCTCTGCCACCGTCGGCAGCCGTGTCGTAATCGAGCAATGCTTCCACTATTACCGACTGCGATGTGACGACAGGCGTGAGGAACGTCATTATGTCGTCTTTATCGGTATCTTCGAACCAATCCTCGGGATAGACCTTGAGCGTGCGATTCACGGGATCGGTAAGCATATTGACGGTATACTCGTAAACGGTTTTTTCGCCGCCCGCGTCCTTTTTGTATTTAGGCGGAGTATTGACGGATACCGTGATCGGCAAAATCCTCTTGACCGACACGCTGCCTGCCGCGAACTCCACTTCGAGTTTTACGGAAGCACCCTCGGTGCGGGCGTAAATGCGCCATTCGTCAATATCCGCGCCGCTTGCCGACGTCAACGCTTGCGTCGAACCGGGAGCGAAAACGGAAAGCTGCGGATTGCCGCCGTCGGTCACTTCGGTGATCGACTTGATCGTATAGCCGCGCGCCTTATCGCCGAGCAGATCCTCGGTCGTGACGGTACGCGTAACGCCGTATGCGATGGAAATGGGTTCAAGCTCGTCGGCTACGTCTTCGAGCGGATCTGCGACCGTGATGTACAGGTTAAGCTCGAACACTTTGCCGTCCTGTATGCCCGCAGCCGAGCCGTCCTCGTAACCGCTGTCGACGATCGTGAGAGTCACCTTTTGGAAACCGTACAAGCCCGCGACCTGCGTTACGGTGAACAACTGATGCTGCGCGTTGTCGGCTTTCCAGTCGATATAGCACAGCGTGTCGGAAGTGTATTCGGTGTTGCCTTCCTCGTCGGTGTGCATGAGGTTGGGACCGTACATGATAGGCGCGTCCTCGCCTTCTTCGTGTCTGTCGTAAACGAGTATCGAGTCGATAAACGCGTAAGTAGGCGTGCGCTCCGCGTACTGCGGATCGTCGGCGCGGTAGTTATCGCCGTTGTCGTCCGCAATGAAGTCGAGAATACTGAAAGTCTTTACCGCATTGCCGACGTCCTCCTCGGTCGCGTCCTTGCCGAGACCCATGAGCGTGATATGCGTATCAATGCCGGGCTTGAGCTTGGGCGCGATATTATCGACGGTCACGTTGATCGTGAGAATATCGGTAACGGCACCGCGCACCGAGTCGCGCAAACGCAGTTGGCAAGTTCCCACTTCGCCGCGCAGTGTGGACACGCACGTGAACATGATCTTGTCGAGCGTCGTGAGTCCGTACGCATTGCTCGTATCGCTTGTTTCGATATTGAACAGCGTGACGCCGTTGCCGTTCTTGAGTTTGCCGACTTTGCTGCTGTTGCCCATTTCGTCGACCGAACCCATAAGATTGCCGTCGCTCATTATAAGACTCGTTTCGGTCGCGGTATTGAGCAACACGTACTTATCCATATCGACGTCGGCATCATTGATTATATCGGCGATGCGCACGTTGAGTTTGGACCCGCGCTCGACGGTGGCATTGAGGACATACCCGGTGTCGTCGGTGTACGTGAGCGAATAGCCGAGCCGCAGGATATCCGAAGAATCGGTTACCGTCTTGAGTTCGGGAATATCGTTCTCGACACGAACGGTGATCGTGGTTTTGACAAGGTTCTTGTTGTTGGAAATACCCGAGCGCACGCCGATGGTATCCGCGCAGTATATATCCACGCTGACGTCGGTATACGATACTTCGTTGCCGTTCGGATCGGGATTGCCCGTAAACACCTTGCGGTTGATCTTAATGGTGATCGACTTGCCGTCGCCCGACGGAGTGACCGACAGAACGTCGCCCTTGCCTTTTACGGTTTCGTTTATGCCGCGGAATTCCGCACGGACATAGTTGATCGACTCCAAACCGCCGCTCGTGCTCGGATTGCGAATGAGGTCGTAATCGTAGAACAAGCCGAGTTCGGAATCCTGCGTGTCGTACAAATTCCAAGTGAGCGAGTCGCCCGCCGTACCCGTAAACCGCAGGAACGACGATTCGCGGAGGCGCATTTCGCCTTCTTCGCCGGACGGAACTCTCGGATAGCCGGAGTTGAACGGCGATTCGGCGACCGCGACGAGCGCGGAGTTGGCAACCGACACGTTTGCAAACGCCGTCTTCATATCCATGGGACGGTCATTCTCGTCTCTGTAATCTTTTACAAGCTCGATATAGAGTTGTATGTTCGCAAGCGCGGCATTGTTTTTCTCGGGCGAAATAGTAGCCGAGTTGGGAATGAATTCCAAAGTCTTGCCGTCTGCGGACAGCGACACCGAGAAGAAGCGCGAAACGTATGTCGCGACCTCGCCGTATCCGGGTTGAATAGACGAACCCTCGACGGAAACGAGCAGGCACGAATCGCGATCGAAATCGTCGCTTGTGTGACGGATCGGCTCGAAGTTATTCTCGCCGCGTTTGACAAGAAGCGCGTAGACATTGACGTCGTACTTCGCCGACGGCGCAGCGACATCGGAGTCGGAGAAAAGTTTCGCGTCGCTTCCCGCCGCAACGAGATCTATCGTAACGGGCTGACCGTCCTTGACATACTCGGCATAGCTCTTAAGCTCGAGCGACAAATCGCGGTCTTGCGTCGCTATCGTTCTTACCTCGCGAGGTTTGATCTTAACGCGAATGGTTATGAACTCGGACACTGCGCCGTGCATATCCGCTACGCGGAAAGTGACCGACGAGTACAAGCCCGCGCGGTTCATGTAATCGGTAGCCTTTATAACTATCGAAGTTACGGACTGTTCGGTTTTGCTCTCTACCGATATAGCCGAAACGCCTTGCGGGTTGTTGATAGTAAAGCTCGTATTGTCTACGCCCTTGTACACGGACAGATGATATTCGTCGTCGCGGTCCACGTCGGTCATAAAGCCGTAATCGCCGCCGAGGTCGAATTCCTTCGTTTCGTCGTAATCGAGAGCTATTTCGTAGGTATTGGGAATGACGTTGTGGCTGTCGTCGTACGCCACTTCAAGCCCCGCGGGAAGATTATTGAGCTTCGCGGTAGGCGCGGTGGACACGACCGAAATATTGATATTGATTTCGACTTTAACGCCCAAACCGTCCTGCAACGTGACTGTATACACCGTATTTACAACAGCTTTCGCGGTGACGGTGACGCTCATGGGTCTGCCGACGCTGCCGTCCTCGCAAAGATACATGGCACCCGTCGAATACGAGAACAGATCCACGTGGTTGATATCGGAGAACGTTTTGTAGTCGACGATACGCAACGTACTCGCCGCGTCGTCGCTGCCGATTATAAGCCCGCCGAGATGTTTGCTCGCGCTGCTCTCTCCCGAAGAATCGTAGAGAAATGCGGTCGCGAGTTCCGCGGCATTCTTGTCGGGACGCTCGTGCGGCGTGCCGTTGACGTAATTGTAAACATAGCCGCTGTTGCCCTTCCACGAATTGAATCCGCCGCGCACGTCGCTGTCGAACTTACTGTGGTCTGCCGCGTACAGCGTGAAGCTGTCGCCCGTGCGCATGACGATGCTGATGGATTCGGATCCGCCGAAAGTATCGCTATTCGCAGTCGGAGCTTCGTTGTTGTACGAAACGGTAAACACTACGGACATCGTATTGTCCCGCACACTGTCGGAGAACGTATACATTACGCTGACGGGATTCTTGAACGCGGAGTCAGCCGAGAACATTATCGTGGATTCCGACATGCCCGAATCCTCGGGAGCGGATCCTATAGTGATCGGCAATTCGCCCGTCGGGTCGATCTTTCTGAACGACGTCGGCATTACGAGGTAATCGCGGGTATACTTCTCCTCGTCCGTGAAGTTCGCATCGGATACCGAGAACGACGAGCCGTCGAGCTTGATGTCGTTATCGAGCAGCAACGACGATACGTCGATAAAGAAGTCCGCGCCGCGCGACAGCTTGAACTTGTATTCGGGCACATACGTACCGCCGACGTTTATCGTGTTGATGACGCCTTTATCGTTTTGGAACATTTTGGGGTTGATACGAAGCTCGTCGTTGCGTATATACACTTTGAGCACCGTAACGAACCAGAACCCTTCCGTCAACGACGAGCCGTTGACCTCGTCGAAGAACAGGACGCGGAACGGATAATAAATACCGTTCTTGTCTTCTTTCAGATGATACTCGGCAAGAATGTCCTCGCGCTGTTGAGTAGTAGTGCCCTCGGGGAAAGACAGCTGCGTCTTGGCTTTGGGAGTAAACTGAATGGAGGACGATCTGCCGTCCTTGGGCGAAACGTCGAAGAACTTGTCGTAACCGGGGTTCGGCACGTACTGTTCTTTGTACTTATCCATAGAGATCGTTTCGCCGTCTACTTCCACGGTTTCGCCGTAAGATACGTCGTAGTACATCTTGAACGCCGCAGATTTCTGACCGCCGGAATTGGAATCAATGGTAATATAATCGCGTTCGTCCTTCGACATACCGCCTACTACGTTGCCTTTATCGTCTACGGTAGCCGTGGCGGACGACATGAGGAACTTCATGACGTCGCCTTTATCGGCGTCGTCGTATGTGATATAGCAGTCGCCTGTCGGCGTGGGAACGAGGTTGCCGTTATCGTCCTCGACGGGGTTGCCGTCGCGAAGCACGAGCGTCTTGCCCTGCGTGTCGCTCGTCGTCATGGACAATCTCATCGTATCGGTACCGCTGTCTATCGGCGTTACTACTTCGGTCTCGTCGACATACTTGAGCGACGGAGCCGCATTCTTGAGAATGATATCCACCTCGGCGTATTCCACGGCACTGCCGATAAGCTGATTGTCGTTGAATGCCGTCGTTTTGAGCGCGACGGTGAGTTTGAGACGATTGCGCGCGCGCTCGCCGCCCGGTTTTTTCTCGAACGTAAGACCGTATTTATCCTCGCGGTAAATACTCTTGCCGTTGACGATACTCGTGATCGGGTTGCGGTTAAGACGGGTAGAATCGTCGGAAGTGCTGATCGTGTAACGTTTGTCGTTGAGATACTTGGTCTTATCGCTCGCGACATAGCTGCCCGTATTCGCTTTGTATCCGATGGTGATATACGGGTTATTATTGAGCGTCGCGCCCGACCAGGTATTGCCGTCTATATCCGAAAGCGTGAGGTTTTCGAACACGTAACCGAGAGTTTGGGGATTATTGCCCCAGGTAGAGTACATGGAGTCGGAAAGCACGAGGTTGTTCTTGGGATCGAGCGGACCCGCCGTCGCGTTCGCGAACGTGACGTGCTCAACGCTCTGACTGTCCGTCGAGGTCGACGCGCGTTTCGGCATAGCGATATAACTAATAGGCACTTCGGTAACGCCGCCGCCTATGCCCGCAGCTTCTATCTCGATCGGACGGTAATAGAACGCGTTCGACGCGTCGGGATAGCACTTGTAAGTTACCTCTACTTTTTCCTTTCCTGCGACCGTGCGGGAAATGGTTTTAACGAAATACTGATACTTAAAGTCATCGGCGAACGTAGCCGATTGCAACGTAGTCTGATTTGTAGGGATGTCGCCCTCGAACTGATAATTTTTGTCGGTGGCGAAACCGTTATAATCGACGGCGTAAAAAGTATTGCCATTGTCGTCGGTCTTGATCGCGGTGTTGGCTTCCAGATTACCGTCGGTGCGATAATAAGTATGCATAACGGTAATACCGGGAGATTTGTATTCGTAATCGAAGTTGAGCACCAACGATGCGGACTTACCTGTCGATTTCACAGTCTTGTCGGCATTGTATACGGGGACGTCATGGTGATTGTCTTTTATGGATATCGCGATCGTGGCGGGACCGTACTGCTCCTCGCTGTTTCCGCTGTCTACGATCTCGATAGCCCAAAACTGCGTCGTCTTGACGCGTTCGTCGGCGGCTCCGAGTTCGGTAAATACCACATTGCCGTGTTCGTCCGTTTCGCGCACATAGAATATCACTCGCAAGCTCAAGTGCGTGTTGCCGCTGTTGTCGTTCACGTATGTGGGCGTGTACAAAATCGCGGCGTTCGGATAGCTCGCAAACATTGCATCGGTCGGTTTTTCGCCAACGGGCTTCACGAGCGCGGCGACCGCGCCGTTTATATTATCGCTCCACTTCAAGGGATTGAGCATTGCGTTCTCTCTGCCGTCCGTATCGGAGAACAGATACTGTATGTTCGACGCACCTGCGGCTTTAGGATTGGCGTTGTACAATTCTTCGCTGTTGTAGATATACCGCGCGACGCGAAGCTCGGCTTCATCCTCGTAACCTATCTGCCACGCATAAACGTCGTTCTCGGTATCTTTAAGCGTGAGCGAGTCTGTGACGAAAACAGGTTGCGCGTTATTCACGTGAATAAGCACGTGCAAATTATCCCATTTCGGTTGCGCGCGGAATCCGTCCTGCACGCCTACCTCGAGGTAAATGGGCACCGAGAAAATTTCCGTGGACGAAAGTGCGGTCACCTGCACGACGTCCTCGCCGTATTCGTTCTTGGTGAACTGCGCGTGCGCATACTCGGAGAGAATGTATTTGCCGTCCGCCGCGCCGACGAATTTTCCGGTGGCTTCGTTATAATCGAGCCGATCGTAATACTCGTCGCCGATCTTGGCTACTATTCTCGCACTGCCCGCGATAAACGTCGGGATGTCGCCGTCCTTGTCGTACGCGATCTCGCGCGTCGTGAACATATACGAGTTGCGGACTTTGGTGCCGAGTTCGGTAGTCATGATGTACGGCTCGACAATGCGCTTATCTTCCTCGTTCTCTTTGGGATGGTTTTTCTCGGTGTTGAGCATAGGCGCGGAGTTGTTGACGACTATCGTAACGAGGCAATCGGTGCTCGAGAAACCGTCCGTCACGGTGAAGCGCAACTGCACGACCGCCGAAGTGGTACGCGATACGCCGACGATCTTGATGCACGGCACCATGTATTCCGCACCGCCCGCGACAACGCACTTATTTTCCGCCGTAGCGGCGATATAACCTGCGTACTGCTCTGCGTTCGCTCTGAAATTGTCGAGATTGGTGAACGAAAGGTTCTGCAGCTTCACGCCCGTCGCCTCGGTTGCGGGTGCGGACGGCGAAGCAGTATGCGGGATATTGTATTGGTGATTGAGGAACTGAGCAACGCTCGGGAATTCCTCGTCGACGGGGTTGGTATTGTACTTGATCGAGCCTGCGTTCATGGCGTTCAAAACGGTATTATCGCAGTCGACGTCGAAATCGTACACCAAATCGTACGGCGTGATCTGAAGCACGTCGTTGCGCTCTATGTAATAGTTGACAGCCACGGCGTTGATGCTCGGGTTGTACATGAACACGTTTTTGGTGTCGTTGCTTTTCCTGTTCGCGTTCGCCAAATTGATTTTGTAATCGAACGTCGCGGAGTCGTCGCCCATGCCCTGATACGAACTGCGACGGGCTTGCACCGCACGGTTGTCGACTTTTATGCACACGCGCACCGTGTTCTTGGCGTCGTGCGAGTCTTTTACCTTGACGTCGAATTGGAAGTATTCCCCGTTCGTCGAACGCTTGGGCGTGATCTTAAGACCGTAGAACGCGTAGCAGTCGCCGTGTTCGCGCACGCCGAAAGACTCGAGCTGAGTCTTATTCATCGAAAGCCGAGAGAATACCGTTTTGCTCGCGTACAGCTCGATGCGTTCTACCGTGTAGAATGCCGCGGTGTCGTAAGCATTTATGATATTGTCGATGCTCGTACCGTCGAGCATGACTATATCGTTGAGAGCGCGGGTCTTGTCGTTGCCCTCGCCCGAATATATGAACGTATCGGGGTCTATCGTAAACGGCAAAGCGTGGTCCGCGTCTTTATCCGAAGTATATTTGTTAAGCGCGTCGTCGGGGCTGCCGATACCTCGCACAACGCCGTCGCTTCCGACATAGCTCACGGGCGTGAGAACGATGCTGCGGCGGGGCTCGTTTTGCCGCGCGTCGCTGCCGACGCCGTCGTTGGTGACGGGTGCGCCGGGAACGAACGTGTCGTTAAAGTCGAGAGTGAAGTTCGCAACCGTAGGCGTTTCGGCGGGTTTTGCCGAAGTTACGCGAATGGCTATAGGGAACCAAATGCCGTCGTCGCTCACGTCGGACGGGTCTATGACGCGCACCATAATGTAGAAGTCGCCGAGCCGTCCCGACTGACCGTACATATACTGCGTCGATGCGCGCGGGGTGAACCTGATCACTTTGTTGCTGTCGAAACTGTACGTAACGGCGGCATTCGCGGCACCCGAGCTACCCGTCGCGGCGATCAGATCTTTCTTGAATCCCGTCGCGGTTATACCCTCGCCCGACTTGGAAGAAATGTTCTCGCCCGTATCTTGAACGGACGTTCTGTTATAGTAGTTACTCGGAGTGTTGCCGATCTTGTCGCGAAGCGGCACTTCGATATTGGACGCGTCCACCTGAATATATTCGTTGGTGGGGATCTTAACGTCGCCCGCGAAGTACGCGTTAAGCGAATTGCCGTCGTCCAAATCCTTGATCATGGTCGAAATATCGAGCGTCACGGACGCGCCGCCCGATTCAAGCTCGATATACGGTTCCGCCATGCCTTCGACCATGGTGGACGAAGCGAAGTACGGACGGGTGTTCGCCAAGCGGAACACGAGCTGTACCGCCGAGTTCTGCGAGCCTATGACCGCTTTTGTGTTGGTTTCGCTCGTCTGCGCATATATCGTCGCACAAACGTAAACCGCGCCGTTGGGTCTGATGTTAGTCGGTTTAATCGTTATCGAAGGCGCAACGCCCGACGCATAATCAGAACTCGTGTTGTACGAAATACTGTAATATTGCGAATATTGCGAATACGCGGAAAGCGGGGTTATCGTGCGGAACCCGACTTTATCGTAATTCGTATCGAGATCGTCGAAAATGTCTTTCGCGTAAATGGTATACCCCGCCGTATCGGTAGGTGCGATAGGCTTGGGAAGGAATACCGTTTTTATATGCGAACCGTCGGTGTAATTGGGATTGTAAATACTGCCGGGCGTACCCATATAGTTGCCGCCGACATTATTGGAAGTAGCATCGCCGTAACGGTATTCGTAAGATTTACCGCCCGAAGAATATGTGTGCGTCGAGGCATCCGCCTTCGGCGTGATCGCCCTGTCGTTGACTACGAGATAGAAAAGTATCGTACTCGTACCGCGCGTCGCCGTAGCACCGAAATCATCGCGCATTTTTACGTAAAGCGGAAGTTTGCCGTTTGTCGAGGCATAACCGTCGCCCGCACGCGGGTATTTTTTGATCTCCGTTATGCGAAGCGTGGACTTACTCTGCCAATTCCAGCTTAAATATGAACTCGCGGAAACAGTGCAACCCGAATTGAGCCACAAGCCCGCATTCGCGCTCGGCAAGGCGTCGAAATTGCCGCTCGTGCCATTGGAATAGAATACGTTATTGGTGTTGCCGCCCGAAATATTGGTGTAATCGGGGTCGTATGCGATCGTACTCGCCGCTATGTCTATATTGCGCGACGTGCCGCGATAGTAGTTCGCGGACGAGGCGTTCTGAATTGTCGTGCCGCCGTTTCTCGCCGTCGGACCTTGGTTGACCGAAACGACCTGAATTGTCGCCTTACCGTTGCCCGATTGGGTACCGTTACTGCCACCGCCAGAAAGTCCCGATTTGATGTGACCGGAACCGCCGCCGCCGCCCGTTCTGCCGTCCGCACCCGAGCCGTTGGAGTCGCCGCCGCCACCGCCGCCGCCGTACCAGCCGCCACCGCCGCCGCCGCCTGCTTCGTAACCGCCCGAGTAGCTGGCACCGCCGTGACCGAAATAGCCGGCTTGACCTGTAACAGGACGACAGTCGGAAGCACTTGCGCCTCTGCCTGCGCTACCGCCTTGGTTTGATTTGCCGCCGCTTGCCTGATATCCGCCGCCTGTAATATAACCGCCCGACGACGAGCCGCCGTTATTGTTCGCGCCGCCGCCGTAACCGCCCTGACCGTAAGAACCGCCATGCGCGTTTGTGGTAGAACCGCCGCCGCCGCCCGCAACGACAAGCACTTTCGCTTGGTTTGTCGTAGAGCTCAAAGCATCGAGAGTGCCCTGCGCAAGAGCCATATGCGTCGCGCCGCCGCCGCCGCCGCCGCCGTTTGCACGGTCGACACTGCCGCCGCCGTTATAGCCGCCGCTTTTTGCGCCGCTCGAACCCGACGCTCCTTGCCCGCCGACATATATGTATATATACTCGCCCGAAGTGGAAGTGACGTTATATGTGGCATAGGTATAACCGCCTTTGCCGCCGAGACAGGAATTCACATAATACCCGCCCTGTGCGCCCCAGACTTGAAGCGTATACTGACCGCGCGGCAGTTTAATTTGGTAATAGCCGCTCGTCTTAAACGAATAGTTTATAACGTCGCCGTTCTTCAGCGCACCCGGTGCAGTTTGGTCGTTCTGAAGATTGGAGTACGTCGTACTCGTCAAAGCGTCGCCACCGCCTACTTCGTCGCGGTCGACGATCGGCGATTCGACGTTGATGCACAACGCACACACGATCGCCACCGCTATCGCGGTGAAGATCGAGGCGACAAGCACTATCACCCGTCGCAAGATATTCGTATTACCGGTTCCGTTCGTATGATTTTTCATACTTCACCTCGTAAAAACAGTCGTTTGTTAACAATTTGTTCACATTTACGTGTGTATACAGGATAATGTTAACATATTGTTCATATTTTGTCAATACTTTTTGCATATTTTTTGAAAAGTTATATGCGCTTAATAGTATAAATCGCGAGATAAACACGGCAAAACCGCGACTATATTATAAAACCGCAACAAACCGCTTGACAAACCCGCCCCGTTACTGTATACTCTATAATGTTGTTGCGCGTGCGGGGGTGGCGAAATTGGCAGACGCGCAGGTCTCAGAAGCCTGTGGGTAACACCGTACGAGTTCAAGTCTCGTCCTCCGCACCATAAAACCGACAAGCACAAAAAATGCCTGTCGGTTTTTATTATGAGAAAAGACAAAATAAAATGAGATCTCTCCGCTCCGTTCGCTTGCGCTCACTGCGGTCGAGATGACAGGGTTATTTATGTTTATTATGCGGCACGTCGGGGACGCCGTGCCCTACAATGCGTTGCTTTTCTCTTTCGTATGCTGTAATTATACTATCGCGTCGTCCCTCGAAGGGGAGGCAAATTTAATGAATAATGAAAAACGGGCAACGCATTATTGCCGTAACGAATTTTCGGACATTATGTAGGGGACGCAGCCCACTGCGTCCCTCATGCGTCCCGCATTATTATTTGTTTTGACACTTCATGGGTTTGAACTTACTGCCCATTTGCACGGCGAGCAGGTTGCGCATTTCGTCTATACTGCCTTGCGTTATGGAATTTTTGTCTATTACGTGGCACTGCATTTTCGATATATACAGGAAGAAAAAATCTTTATCCTCCCGCGCTTTATACAAATACGGATACGTTGCTTTCGTTTGCGAGTAGTATTCGTCGCCTTTCTGTTGCGTCACGGTGATATGATCTTCGTCGAACGTATATATTTCTTCGGTCGTATCGCTTATGACCGACATCGACTCGGCGGACTTTTTTTGCGCAAGTTTGGATATTAGGTATACTATCGGCAGGAACAACGCGCCTATGACCGTCATGGCTATGCCGTACGGCAAATCGCCTTCTTCCGTTTGCAATACTATCGAAACAACGCCGATCGTTATAAATATCGCAGAGAACAGTATCGGCAGCCAAATAATGCGCTTGAAAGAATGTCTGAAAAGTGCCGCCGATTTCGCACCGTCGAGTTTCGTTCTGAATTCTATCATTATTTCACCTCCTCGAAAAGTTCGGGACCGACGCCGCAAATCGGGCAAACGTAATCGGCGGGCAGTTCGTCGCCTTCGTATTCGTATCCGCACAGCGTACAACGGAATTTCTTTTTCGCGGTCGCGCTCTCGGCGTTCGCTCCGCCCTCGACGTATGTCGGCGCATTCTTCGGACTGCTGCCCTTTATCACTTTATGGTAGTAGTCGTACGTCATTTGCTTTCTGTCGCCGAACGTGTCGCCCGCCGTCTTTTTGCCCAAGAACACTGTATGCGTAGGGGTTTCCATCGTGTCGATGACGTCGCAAACGATATACCCGCACGAATCGGTTACGACGGGCAGTTTTCCACAAACGTCATACTTTATGCCTTTGAACTTATCGCCGTCCCGTCCCGACTTGAAACCGAGCGCGCCTATTATAGCGGGGTCGGAGTCCTCCGCAAGTATCGACACGGCGAACTTGCCGCTCTTTTTTATGCACTCGTTGCTGTAATTGTCGTGATGGATACTCACCGCGAAAGTTTCGGGTTCGTTCGTCACCTGTATGGCGCAGTTCGCGATACAGCCTTGCGGCGTACCGTCGCGCCAAGTCGTAACGGCGTACACGCCGTAGGAAAGTTTCTGTTCGATGATCATATTAACCTCCGATTACCTGTTATTACCGTTATTTTACCACCGCAAACGCGCTTCGTCAACGGTTTTGCGCAAAATCAGCCCGCATAACGCAAAATTTATCGCCTTTCGCCGTTTATCTATTGCTTGACAACGCCGTGTGTATATTATATAATATAGAATAGCGACGGGCGGCATCTGCCCGCCGCCGACATTAAGGAAAAAATCATGTATCGAATCGGACTTGATATAGGGTCGACGACGATTAAAACCGCCGTACTCGACGATAACGACACGCTCGTACATTCGAGCTATCAGCGGCACAATTCCGATGTCCGCGCAACGCTCTATACCGTACTCAAAGATCTGCTTAAAGATTACGACGTATTCACCGTGACCGTCACAGGCTCGGGCGGTATTTCCGTTGCGGAATGGCTCGGCATACCGTTCGTGCAAGAAGTTATAGCGGGCGTGGAAGCGATCAAGCGGCTCATTCCCGAAACGGACGTCGCCATCGAGCTTGGCGGCGAGGACGCGAAGATCACCTACTTGAAAGGCAGTATCGACCAACGCATGAACGGAACCTGCGCGGGCGGCACGGGCGCGTTCATCGACCAAATGGCTATACTTCTCAACACCGACGCGCAAGGCTTGAACGAGCTTGCCAAGGACGCGACGATCATACACCCCATCGCGTCGCGGTGCGGGGTTTTCGCGAAGTCGGATATTCAGCCGCTCATCAACGACGGCGCGAAAAAATCGGACATTGCGGCGTCCGTTTTTCAGTCTGTAGTCAATCAGACTATTTCGGGACTCGCCTGCGGCAAACCCATTCGCGGCAACGTCGCATTCCTCGGCGGACCGCTTCACTTTTTGAGCGAGCTGGGACACAGGTTCGTCGTCACGCTCAAACCCGAAAAAGCGATCTTTCCCGAGAACTCGCAGGTTTTCAACGCGATCGGTGCGGCGTACAAGTCCGAAAAACAATACACCGCCGCCGAGCTTTCCGAAAAGCTCGAACAGGTCAAGAACGTCGGCGAAAGCGAAGTCACCCGCCTTTCCCCGCTCTTTTCGAGTAAAGACGAGCTGACCGAGTTCCGTTTGCGACATTCCAAGGTTTCCATTCCGTTCGCGGACATCAAAAAGCACAGCGGTCCCGCGTTTCTCGGTATCGACGCAGGCTCTACCACGACCAAAGTCGCGCTTATAAATGCGGACGGCGGGTTGCTTTACTCTTGGTACGGCTCCAACTCGGGCGATCCGCTCGCTTCCGTCATAGACATCATCAAGAATATTTACGATCTTCTGCCCGAAAACGGTTACATAGGTTACGGCACGATCACCGGCTACGGCGAAAGCCTTATCAAGACCGCGCTGAACCTCGATAACGGCGAGATCGAAACAATGGCGCATCTCACCGCGTCCGACACCATACTGCCCGGCGTCGAGTTCCTGCTCGACATAGGCGGACAGGACATGAAGTGCCTGCGCATCAAAGACGGGGTCATCACCGACATTCTCCTGAACGAAGCATGCTCGTCGGGCTGCGGGAGCTTTATCGAAACGTTCGCACGCGCCATCGGTATGAACGCCGAGCAGTTCGCGAAAGTGGGACTCGATTCCGCCGCACCCGTCGATCTCGGGTCGCGTTGCACGGTATTCATGAATTCGCGCGTCAAGCAGGCGCAAAAAGAGGGTGCGTCCGTCGCGGATATTTCCGCGGGACTCGCCTATTCCGTCGTTAAGAACGCGCTGTTCAAGGTCATCAAACTTCGCGACGCCAAAGAGATGGGCGATAAAATAATCGTTCAGGGCGGCACGTTCCTCAACGAGTCGGTGCTTCGCGCGTTCGAGCTTGTTTCGGGACGGGAAGTGATCCGCCCCAACCAAGCGGGACTAATGGGCGCGTACGGCGCGGCTCTTATCAGTCGCAATAATTACACGGGCGGACGCAGTACCATCAAGACCAAAGCCGAGCTTGAAAAATTCCGCGTCGTCAAGTCGTCGCGGCGTTGCGAAAAGTGCGGCAACCACTGCTTGCTCACCATTTCCGAGTTCGACGACGGGCGCACGTTCATTTCCAACAACCGCTGCGAACGCGGCGGCAACGCGCCCGACAAAAAGGTCGAGAAGCTCCCCAATCTTTTCGACGAAAAATACAAACGGCTTTTCGCCTACTATCGCCCGCTGCCCGAGGACAAGGCTCCGCGCGGCGTGGTCGGCATACCGCGAGTGCTCAATCTTTACGAGAACTATCCGTTCTGGTTCACTTTCTTCACCGAACTCGGTTACAGCGTCAAGCTGTCGCCGCGGAGTACGCGCGACGTGTATTCGCTCGGCATCGAAACAATGCCGTCGGAATCGGTCTGCTACCCCGCGAAAATCGCGCACGGACATATTCAATCGCTGATAGACGGCGGCGTGAAATTCATTTTCTATCCCTGCTTACCGTTCGAGCGCAAAGAGGACGAAAACGCCGACAATCATTACAACTGCCCCGTCGTCGGCTCGTATCCCGAGGTCATTCGCCTGAACATGCGCGACGAATTCATTAAAAACGGCGTCACTTTCGCCGCGCCGTTCCTGCCGTTCGCTTCGCAAAAACGCATGATCGCGCGGCTTGCCGAGGAGTTCCCCAAGCTCCCGAAGTCCAAGATTTCGGCGGCTGTAAAAAAGGCGTACGCAGAACAGGCGGAGTTCAATTCGTGGTCGCGGCGACGCGGCGAGGAGATAATCGCTTCGCTCGACGCATCGGGCGGACACGGCATCGTGCTCGCGGGCAGACCGTATCATCTCGACCCCGAGATCAATCACGGCGTCGCACAGATGATCAATTCTTACGGGTTCGCCGTTCTCACCGAGGACAGCGTGGCGCACCTCGACACAGCTCCGCGCCCGCTTCGCGTGGTCGATCAATGGACGTATCATTCGCGGCTTTACAGCGCGGCGAACTTCGTGCGCACCCGCGACAATCTCGAACTCGTTCAGCTCAATTCGTTCGGTTGCGGACTCGACGCGGTAACGACCGATCAAGTACAGGAACTGCTCGAAGCGGCGAACAAAGTCTACACTCTTTTGAAGATCGACGAGGTGAACAATCTCGGCGCGGCGCGTATTCGCATACGCTCGCTCATGGCGGTCATCAAGGACCGCGAAATTAAACGCCGCACTGCCGTAACTCCCCCGCCGCAGCCCGAGCGCGTACTGTTTACCGAGCAGATGCGCGGACTGTACACCATTCTTTCGCCGCAGATCTCGCCGTACCACTTGAATTTCGTACAACCCGCGATGCGGCGGTTCGGTTATAACATTCAAGTCCTGCCCGACAGCGCGAACGCCGTCGCCGCAGGGCTTAAGTACGTCAATAACGATGCGTGCTACCCGACGATCATCGTCGTCGGCGAGATCATGGACGCACTGCTTTCGGGCAAGTACGACCTCGACCGCACCGCGATCATCATGACGCAAACGGGCGGGGGCTGCCGCGCGACCAATTACATCGCGCTCATTCGCCGTGCGCTCAAGAGCGCGGGCATGGCGCAGATCCCCGTGGTATCGCTCTCGGCGCAAGGCATCGAGAAAAATCCGGGGTTCAAGATCACGCTGCCGCTATTGAAGTCGCTCGTCAATTCGCTTATTTACGGAGATCTTTTGATGCGCTGTCTTTATCGCACCCGACCGTACGAGGCGGTATCCGGCGCGGCGCAGTCGCTTTACGCCAAGTGGAACGATTTACTCGCCGCCGAGTTCGCAAAAGGCGACGTGCCCGCGAAAAAATACTGCGCGGACATTGTGCGCGAGTTCGACGCTTTGCCGCTGCTCGACGTCGTCAAGCCGCGCGTCGGGATCGTCGGCGAGATACTCGTCAAGTTCCACCCCGCCGCCAATAATTACGCCGTCGAACTCGTCGAGCGCGAGGGCGGCGAAGCGGTCGTGCCAGATCTTCTCGATTTCTTTATGTATTCGTGCTACAATTCCACGATCAAGAACGAACTGCTCGACGGCAAGTGGCTGACCAAAAAACTGACCGATTTCGCGATCTCGTTCCTCGAGAAAATGCGCAAGCCCATGGTGGACGCGCTCGAGGGCACTAAATTCGGCACGCCGACGCACATACGCAAGCTCGCGGAAAAGGCGCGAACTGTCACTTCGCTCGGCACCATGGTCGGCGAAGGCTGGTTCCTCACCGCCGAGATGCTCGAGCTTATCGAAGAAGGCGCGCCCAATATTATCTGCATGCAGCCGTTCGCATGCCTGCCCAATCACGTCACGGGCAAGGGCGTCATGAAAGAGCTGAAGCGGTTACATCCGCTCGCCAATATTGTCGCCGTCGATTACGATCCCGGTGCGAGCGAGGTCAATCAGGTCAACCGCATCAAGCTGATGATGTCCGTCGCGCACGACAATTTACTTCTTTTGAAAAAGAAGTAAACAAGAAAACTTTACACGGGGATGGTACCGCATGAAAAATTACTACACCACTCGGATTTTGAAAAAGAAGTAAACAAGAAAACTTTACACGAGGATGGTACCGCATGAAAAAATTATTGCACAACTCGGATTTTGAAAAAGAAGTAAAGTCAACGATTACGTAGCTATTCTGTTCGGCATAATGAATAAATTTCGTCACCATTCACTTTTACAAATCAATCTATCCGCAATTTTTAATTATTAATTTTTAATTTACTATTAACCTCGGAGGTTACTATGAACACAACGGCACTTGTCGGCGCACAATGGGGCGACGAAGGCAAAGGCAAAATCATCGACATTCTCGCTGAGAAAGCGGACTACGTAGTTCGCGCTACAGGCGGAAGCAATGCCGGTCACACCGTAGTCAA
Organism: uncultured Christensenellaceae bacterium; assembly: GCA_910586925.1. Taxonomy (GTDB): domain Bacteria; phylum Bacillota; class Clostridia; order Christensenellales; family Pumilibacteraceae; genus Anaerocaecibacter. The sequence continues at coordinate 67,843 of CAJUKG010000010.1, forward strand.
CGGCGATAAAACGTACAAACTGCATCTCATTCCGAGCGGAATACTCTACCCCGGCACCGTCAATATTATCGGCAACGGCGTTGTTATCGACCCGAAAGTCGTGCTCGAGGAAATGGACAGTCTTGTCGCGCTCGGCGTATCGCTCGACAAACTGCTCATCGACCTGCGCGCGCACGTCGTTCTGCCCTATCACAAAGTTTTCGACGAGCTTGCCGAAAAAGCCAAGGGCGACAACGCGATCGGCACGACCAAGCGCGGCATCGGTCCGTGCTATGCCGATAAATGCGACCGTATAGGTATCCGCATGATCGACCTTATCGACCCCGACGTGTTCGCGACGAAGCTCCGCGCCAATCTCGAGCTTAAAAACAAAATCATCACCGCGGTGTACGGCGGCAAGGCACTCGACTTCGACAGCATGTACAAAGAATACTGCGGTTATGCCAAGCGGCTCGCAAAGTACACCGTAGATACAGGCGTAATTCTTTACGACGCGATCAAAGCGAACAAGCGGGTGATTTTCGAAGGCGCGCAAGGGACGCTTCTCGATCTCGACAGCGGCACGTATCCGTTCGTCACAAGCTCGCACCCCATTACGGGCGGGTTCTGCGCGGGTGCGGGCGTCGGACCTACCGCGATCAAAGAATGTCTCGGCATTGCCAAGTCGTACACTACGCGCGTCGGCGCGGGTCCGTTCCCGACCGAGCTTGACGACGAAGTGGGCAAACACCTTTTGAACGTCGGACACGAGTTCGGCACGACGACGGGCAGAGCGCGGCGGTGCGGCTGGCTCGATGCCGTAATACTTCGGCTCGCGGTGCGCATAAACGGGCTGACGTCGCTCGCTATCAACAAGCTCGACACTTTGACGGGACTCAAGAAACTGAAAATCGCCACTCATTACGTGCGTAACGGCGAAGTCGTGAAAGACTTCCCCGCCGACATAAGCATACTCGAGGGGTGCAAACCCGTCTATATCGAGCTTGACGGTTGGGACGAGGACATCACGGCATGCAGGACGTTCGACGCCCTCCCCGCCGCAGCCAAAGCGTATATCCGAAAAATAGAGGAGCTTGCGGGCTGTCGCGTTTCCATGATCGGAGTAGGCGCGGACCGCGACCAAAATATCTACAAACCCGAAACGAAATAATTTCCCTTCCCCGCGCGACCTGCGCGGGGAATTTTCTCCGAGAAAAATCATTATGACAAAAACAAAGAGCAAAAACACTCGAAAGCGCGGCATGCTGAAACGGTTCGTGCGCTATTACAAGCCGCACAAAACGCTGTTTATCATCGACATGGTGTGCGCGTTTACTATTTCTGTCTTTAACCTCGTTTATCCCTACGTCACCAAAGAGATAATCAATAATTACGTGCCCAATAAACTGCTGACCATGCTGCTTGCCGCGGCGGGGTTTCTGTTCGGATTTTATCTGTTGAAAGCGGGGCTGAATTACGTTCTGCACTGTTGGGGACATATCGTCGGCGTGCGCATACAGTCGGACATGCGACGGGAATTGTTCACCCACCTGCAAAAACTGCCGTTCGCATATTTCGATGAGAATAAAACGGGCGTGATCATGAGCCGCATGACTAACGATCTGTTTCAGATCGCCGAGCTTGCGCACCACGGTCCCGAGGACGTGTTTCTGTCCGCGATCACTCTCGTCGGCGCGTTCGCGGTGCTCGGCACGATCAACATTTATCTCGCGCTCATAGTGTTCGCGCTGATTCCGTTCTTTGTAGTTTACGCTCTGCTTATCCGCAAAAAGATGAACGCCGTTTACAAGCAAACGCGGATCGCCCAAGGCGAAGTAAACGCCGATATAGAAAGCGCGATTTCAGGCATGCGCGTATCGCGGGCTTATACCGCAAAATCTCACGAGGAGAAAAAATTCGACGCGGGCAACGACGTGTTCGTGGAAAGCCGTTGCAAACAGTTCAAACTGCTCGGCAAGTTCCACTCGACAATGACTTTTTTCACCGACTTTCTATACTTCGCGGTACTTCTCGCGGGCGGGCTGTTTTTCTATTACGGAATAATCGACGTCGGCGACTTCACGGCGTTCGTGCTGTACATATCCACCCTGATCGCGCCGATACGCACGCTTATAACCATATACGACCAGATCCAAGAGGGCGCGACGGGTTTCAAGCGGTTCTGCGAGATCATGGACGAACAGCCCGAAACCGACCGCGACGGCGCGCTCTCCCCCGAGCATATCGACGGGCATATAGTGTTCGATAACGTAACGTTCGGCTATAAAAACGACGACGATGCCGCGAAAGTAGTGAGCGACTTCTCGCTCGATATTCCCGCAGGCAAAACCGTCGCGCTCGTCGGACCGTCGGGCGGCGGCAAAACGACGCTGTGCCACCTAATTCCGCGGTTTTATGAGATCGACGGCGGCAGTATTTCGATCGACGGACACGACATTCGCGACATGACCCGCGACACGCTCCGCAAGAACATAGGCATAGTACAGCAGGACGTATTTCTGTTTAACGGCACGATCAAAGAGAATATCGCATACGGCGACTTCGACGCGACCGACGAACAAATCGCCGAAGCCGCGCGGCAAGCGAATATCCACGACTATATTACGACGCTTCCCAAGGGTTACGACACCGAAGTCGGAGAGCGCGGCGTAAAGCTCTCGGGCGGACAGAAACAGCGCATATCCATTGCGCGCGCGTTCCTCAAGAATCCGCCCGTTCTGATCCTCGACGAGGCGACTTCCGCACTCGACAACGCGACGGAAATGCAGATCCAAGACGCGCTCGGCAAGCTCATGGGCGGCAGAACGACGCTCGTCGTCGCCCACCGCCTGTCCACAGTGAAAAACGCCGACGAAATAATCGTCATCACGCAGAACGGCGTGGAAGAACGCGGCACCCACGAATTGCTCATGGACAAGAACGGCATTTATAAACAGTTGTACGAATATCAGTTCAAGAATTTATAACGCGCCTCCCCGCTCCGCAACGAGCGGGGTTTTTAATTGCCGATCTTATTGCGGGCAATCCCCGAAATCGCAATCGGGATCGTGGTCGTTGACAACTCCCACCGCTTGCAGGTAAGCGTATATTATCGTCGACCCGACGAACTTCATAAAGTAAAATAATAATCGCGCAAGACCCTGTTTGCAAGATATTGCGCGATATATTTACGCTATGATTCCGCACGGCATGCCGAGCGGATTTATATTCGATCGCTTTAGCAAATAACTTTGATGAATTCCGAGAATATCGGGTTGGTATTGAGCAGTCGCGAATGATATTCGGGACTGAATATCGTGCCGATAAAGAATTTGTTTGTCGGGATCTCGTACGCTTCGGGTACGCCCGTCGGCGAATGTGCCGAGAACACCAAACCGTTCTTCAGGAAAAGCTGTTCGTACGTATCCGAAAAATCGTATCTGTGACGGTGACGCTCGCTAACCGTTTGCTCGCCGTAAATCTTACTTAAATACGTGCCCGGCGTGATCATCGTGGGGAACGCGCCTTTCTTGAGCATGGGCGGCTCGACGCTGCGCACGACGCTGTAAGGCGTATCGGTATTGAATTCCTGCGAATCGGCGTCCGCCATGCCGCACACGTCGCGTGCGAACTCGACAAGCCCCGCCTGTGCGCCGAGTCCTATAAGCAGGCACGGCACGTCTTTCTCGCGCGCATATTTAGCCGCGGCGATCTTGCCGTCGAATCCGCGCACGCCGAAGCCCGGCGCGATAACTATTCCCGCGTACCCGTCGAGCACGCTCGGGTTTTCCGCAACCGACTCCGCCGATACGAGCGCGATGTCTATTGCGATATTCTTGAGCAGCCCCGCCGTCTTGAGCGCGTCCATGAGCGATTGATACGCCGTCGCTTTCTCGACGTACTTGCCGACGAGCGCGATATTGATGCGTTTATCGGAATTCGCGGCACTCTCGGCACGCTCGCACATTTCCCGCCACGCGTCGAGCTTGGGTTCGCGCACTTCCATTTTGAGCTTGGTAAGCGCGACGCCCTCGAAGTTTTGCGCATGCAGTCGCAACGGGATCCGGTACAGATTATCAGTCGTGACGCTCTCTATTATCGACTTGCAGTCCACGTTGCAGAACAGCGACAGCTTTTTGATCGCCGCCTCGTCGAGCGCGTAGTCCGACCTGCAAACGATTATGTCGGGCAGTATGCCTATGTTTTGCAGTTCTTTGACCGAGTTCTGCGTCGGTTTCGTCTTATGCTCGCCGCTCATTTCGATGACGGGCACATATGTAACGTGCACGTACACCGAATTGCCCTTGCCGAGCGCGACCTTACATTGCCGTATAGCCTCGAGATACGGGTGGTTCTCTATATCGCCGACGACACCGCCGATCTCGCACACTACGACGTCCGTTTCGGGCTTGTCGAGCCGCTTGAGCGTGCGAATGATCTCGCCCGTGATATGCGGAACGACCTGAACGGACTCGCCGCCGTACGCGCCCTCGCGCTCGCGTTGAATGACCGCCGAATATATCTTGCCGCTCGTAATGTTGCTGTTTTCGGACAGGTTCTGGTCCAAAAACCGCTCGTAGTGTCCTATAACGAGATCGCCCTCTCCGCCGTCCTCGGTTACGAACACTTCGCCGTGCTGATACGGACTCAAGTACAGCGAGTCAACATTGAAGTACGGGTCGAACTTCACCATATCGACCGTGTAACCCTGCGCCTTGATGAGCATAGCCATGCTCGCCGCGGTAATGCCTTTGCCGAGTCCCGATACGACCCCGCCTGTGATAAATATGAATTTTGACATAATGTAAGCTGAAAGCCTTCCTCCTGTCGTATTTTACTTATGAACGGAAAAACCGATTTCCTTGAGTTTCTTTGCGTTGTACTCGACGACGTCGAGCAGTCTGTCGAATATCCTCTGCGCGTCCGCGCGTTCGGGCAGCGACCGCGAAGCATTGCTGTCGGTATTGTCCGAGTGCGCGAAGAAATTGCGTTGCGAGAAATACTCGGTATAAAGCGACACAAGCACTTCGGGATATATAACGCTGTCTATGCGCCGCAAATACCCGCTCTTGAGCACGTACCTGCCGCTGTCGTCCTTGTCGAACGCTTGACCTATCATCTTGACATTTATATTCTCCGCGCTTTGCAGGTCGAACACGAACCGTTCCAAACCGCGGAATGCGGGCACGAGCAACACCGAATAGTCGGAAAGATGCAAGTCTTTTTGATCGAAGTCGTGTATGCCGTACGAAAAATCTATCCGCGACTGCTCCGACAAAAATCCGTATGCCGTCGGCAACCGCTTCTTGAGCTTGTTTTGCACGTCGGACACTTTGTTCCTGCCGCGAGCGGGATTGCCGCCGTCCGACTTTTCCACATAGTTCTCGAGCGCGGACGAATAATCGCTGTCGTGACTGACCTGCGCCATGACCTCGCCGAAAAGCTCCGAACGCTTGCCCTGAAGCTGTAAAGTCATGCGCTTTGTCGCATACCGCAAAATCACCTTTTGCCCGCTGCCGTCGGTCACCGTGTACGCCTTGAGCTCCTGCGGCGTGCCGCCGAACTCGACGCCGTCCAAAATGACCGTCTTGCCGTAATCGCGCAACCTTCTGACCGCGCCGCCGAGCGCGTCGGGCGGATAGTTCTTTACCGAATATCCGTTCTTGTATTCGGGCAGTTTGTCCTGTTTCGCGCCGAGTTCCTCGCGCGCCGCAACGTCCGACTTTTTGGGTCTGCCGCGACCGCGCTTTTGCTGTTCGCCTGCGGGCGAATTTTCTTGCGGCGGGTTTTGCTGTTGCGATTTATTCGGCGACGCGTTTTCCTGCGGTTTGTTTTCCGACTTTTTGGGTCTGCCGCGTCCGCGTTTTTGCTGTTCGCCCGATTGCGCGGGTTGCTGCGCAGACTGCTGTTTTGTTTGTTGCTGTCCGCCGATCTGCGGCTTGTCCTGCGATACCGACGTGCGCGTGGATATCTTGATCGCGGTCTTGGGCGTTTTGCCCTCGTCCTCGCTTCCGAACGATATGACCGCGCGGCGCGGCGTCGAACCTGCGTTAGCCCGCCCGCTCACCGATATTGCTATGCCGTACTGCCTGTCGTTATCCTCGCCGTGCTCGGTCTGCTTGCGCGACGGCGCGTCTGTTTCGCCGTACGAAACGAGCGGACGCTTTTGGATTTGGCTTTCGGGATTTTTGTCCGTAGGCTTCCCGTCGTTCACGCGCTTGCGCTTTACCGTTTGCGGCGGATAAATCTCGTCCGTTGTGACGATCATGCCGCGCGACGTGGCGAGCAAAGTCGGCACGGGCGCATACTCGCTGCGACGCTTGAGCCTGTCGGGCGGAACGAAAAGTTTCGCACGCTTTACGTCGTCGCCGATTTCCGCGCCGTGAGCCTTGCGACCGTCGTCGGGCTGTTTGCCGTCCTGCGCCTGCGCCTGCGCGGGCTTTCGCGCACCGCCGTGCGCCGGCACCGTGGACCGCTTGACCGATTTGTTCTTCGGACCGAATATATCGAGAAGCGCGTTCGCGCAGTCCTGCGGCGCGGTGACCGAAACAATACATGCGGTGACGTCGTAAACCACCGCCACTTTTTGATCGCCGTACAAAAACGAATACCTGTCGTAATGCGAACGCTCGGTGGATTTAACCGAACCGTTCGGCACGTACGTCGCGGTATCGAGCTTGCCTATAAAAACATCTACTTCCGCCTTTGTGCACGGCGAAATATTATACCTTACATTCTCCATTCTTACTCCGTTGATATTGCTTTCGGGACTTATAATCTTATATCGTTATTCTGTCGTTTTTCGCAATGCCTCGAATATTGTAGTAGCAATATTGTGAGGACGTTCGATCTTCCGCCGTACCGTATAAGTTTCATCGGCAATCAAAGCACTATCAACAATTATTGTTTTTTAATTGTTATTTATCGGCTTGTTCAATCTAATTGAACGACCGAATATATATTTGTTTTCGTCGCGCCTGTTAAGAGCTTTGCCCGAAACAAGCACATACGTAAAACATTATATTCGGTCGCCGTTCAAAAAATTATAAGCGACCGTGTAGCCGCTTATAACTTAATTCTTATTTCTTTACCTTGCGGAAGCGAACCACATACACGATCACGCCTGCAAGAAGCACGATCGCGACGATGATGAGGACCGTCGAAAGCGTCGTCCAAGTCGTCGGGGTATTCGCGCTGTTGCTCAAAACGGTGATCTCGAACTCCTGTTTGGTTTCGTTGCCGTTTGCGTCGGTAGCGGTGTAAACGATCTTGTACGTGCCCGCCATATCAAGCTTGATGTCGGTGCCGTTGTCTTGGCGTTCCTTGTTATTCTGATACGAGCCGGTGATCGTAGCGTCCGAAACGGTTTCATTGGACGGATTGATGAGCTTCTTCGTGATTTCGACGCCCGATTCGTTTTCGATAAGTTCGAGCTTCGCGAACTTGAATACTTGCCCGACGGTGTACGTCGCGGATGTCGCAGTACCTTCCGTGAGTTTGAATTCGGGACCCTGCACGTCGCCGATGTTGATATTGTACGTGGCGGTGGTTTCGGCTGCGGACTTGTACGTCGCAGTAACGGTCACCGTGTACGTGCCGTCCATCGTCGCTTCGAAAGTGCGGTGTTCTTCGTCGTACTTGACTGTGCTGCCCTTCGGATTCTTGACTTCGATCTTGACTTCGGCAACGCCGTTTTCGGTGTAAGCGATGATAGCGGGAAGTTCGACCGTGACGTTCTTCTTCGCGGGGGTATCGCCTTCCGCTTTCGGGAAATCTTTGTACGTGGGCATGACGCCTTGAACGTCGATCACGGGGCTGGACGTGTCTGATACCGACCACGAATACGTGTCTACGATTTCCTCGACTGTAATGCCGTCCGCAGTAACGCCTTCGTCTTTCGCATAGCCGTCATTCACGGTATACGCGCCCTGCGTCTTTGCGGTAAGCTCGTTGCCCATTATCGCGAATATGCCGCCGCTTATCTTGCGGGTTATTCTGTAGGTTTCCTTGCTCGAACCGTTGATATCGAACGAGGTGTTGCGCAGTTTGTACGTGACGTACGCGTCTGCGGTCGAGCCGATTTCGGTTATAGCCGACGGCTGAACTTTGTCGTCGTCTTTCGCAACGACGCCGGTTACTTTGTAGCCGTAAACTTCGCTGTTGCCGTTGACGTCGAACACGCGCACGACGAGGGTGTACGCTTCGCCATCGGCGGTCGCGGTCGCGACGTTGAACTGAATGTCGCGAACGACTATCAAAGCTTTACCCGATTCGGTGATCTTGGACGAGGTCAAAAGCGTCACGTTGATATTGTTGCCTTTCGGATCGTATGCCGCGACCTCGAAACCGGTGTAATAACGCATGGATTCTTCGGTTTCGATAGTGAAGCCGCCGAACTTGACGTTATCTTGCGCGTAAAGCGTGTTTTTGCTTTCCTCGGTCGTATCGCCTGCGCCGGGCACTTTTGCGGCAGTCATGTTCGTACCGTCGAATTTGAACGCTTTTGCGGCGTCGGGAACGACGGTGAGCGAAGCCTTGCAGTTAGTGAATTTGTCGGCGTTTGCGGGATCGGTAAGATCGAGTTCGGTGTTGTTATCTACGCAGTTGCTCTTGAAGTTGCCGACGTTATCGGTAGCGGCTACATAGAAGTACAGTTTTTCGCCGAGTTCGAGAGATTTCTTGTTGGTTTTGCCGTTATTGAAAACAAGTTTGCCGTCTATTATATCGGCGACTTCGCCGCCTTCGACGTCGACGAATTTCGGTTCGGCGTTCGCTTTATCGGTATAAATGCGGTAGTCTTTCTTGAGTCTGCTGTCTTTGGCGTCCGCGACGACCGATTGCGGTACGGTGAAGGTCTTGTCCGCGACGGAAATATAGTCGGGAACGGTGACTTCCGCGGTAGTCGGCTTCGCGTCGTCGGTATAGTTCTCCTCGAGTTTGATCGTGAACGTTCTCGAAGCGGTGTTGTTCGCCTTATCGCGTGCGCGGTAAAGCACCGTATACTCGCCCGCGAGATCCTGCTTTTCGCCCGCCGAGTTCTTCTTGTTGTACTTGTTGAAGTCGAACGTGAAAGTATTGTTGTCGAGGTTGAATTTGATTACGTCGGAGGTATCGTCGCCTTTTTCGTAAATGTCGTTATACTTGAACTGACCGGGTTTGGTCGATTCGGTGGAAGCCTCGTCCTTCTTATCGTTGGAAAGAATATTGTTGAACGAAAGTATGGTCTGCGAATTGTCGGCGTCGGTTATGCGGAAGTACAGCGAAACGAGATCGTCGCCTTCTTCCTCGCCCTCCTCGAGCTTCGCCTTCGGCATTTTGTCTTTATTGTCCACAAGCTCGGGAATAGTGAAAGTGATTTTGCCGCTCTTTTCGGAAATCTCGCCGTCCGCATTGGAAACGTGCAAGCCCCAAGTTTCGGGGATACGCCATTCTTCGATATTTTTGAATACGGGCGCGACAAGATCGGAAACCTCGATCGAGTACGTGCGGGTCGCGGACTTGCCGGTGTTGCCGCCGTCGTACGCGTCGCTGTATGCGGTGTATGTTACTTTATACGTACCGATCTCGGTGGGATAGAATGTCATTACGCCGTCGTTATCGAACAGGATCTCGGTGTATTTCGCGTCGTTGTTCGCGTCGCGGTATGCATAACCATTCTCGTCGATATCCACCGTTCTTACGGGATAGCTGCCCGTACCCTTCGCGCTGTCGGGACCCTCGACGCTTATAACGACTTTAACATTGTCGTCATACAGGTCGGTGGCGACCGCCTTCGGGAGAGTGAGCGCGCGGTTGACGGAACCTGTGCTTTGCACGCCCGAAACGGAAAGAGTCGGGTTGCCCGTTCTCTGCACGGAGGACTGAACGTTGACGGTAAACGTTTGGCTCAAATGCTTTGTGCCGCCGTTGCCGATCACCGCGTCGTACGTGATAAACACTTTACCGGTGGTCTTGCCGGCATTGAAAGTGCGGTTGCCGCCCTCGCCGAACGAGTAGTCGGTGCCGCGCGAATCGCGAGCGGTAACGGTATAGGACTTTTCGTCAAGTTCGCGAAGAATATTGTCGTCGTCGAAATACACCACGCGCGCTTTGGGAAGCTCGAACGTGCCGTCGACGGCGATATACGACGGAATATCCGCACCGTTGTAATCGACCTTGAGCGTGTACTCCTCCTCCATGCGAACGCGCACATAGAAGTCGTAACCCGCGCCGTCTTTCTCGAAACGCACTTTGTAGTTACCTACCTGATTCGCGAGTACATCCGTCGCTTCGGTATACGTCTTTACTTCGCCGTCGGGAGAAGTGACGATCGCGCCTGCGGGCACATTGAACGTTTTGCCGTAATCGCAGGTTTTATCGAGTTTGACGTTTTGAACGACGGAAATCTGCGGACCGGAAACGGCAGTGTCCGCCGATGCGCCGCGAAGCGCGGGAACAGCCAACGTGGCTGCGGTTGCGGATGTAGCGAGGCAAAGCAACAACGCTGTTGATTTGACGCCCATCTTTTTCAAAGACTTGAGGTTTTTCATTTATAAGACCATCTCCTAATAGATGCTTTTGTACATATACTGTAAAATTATACTATTACGCGCAAAATTTGTCAAACATTTTAACGCCTTTTTACGCCATTATCCGAAAATTGTTTTCCGTTTTTTGCAAAGGGCGGCGCGGATACTAATATTATGAGAAATGAATAAAGCAATTATGCCGAATTTTTCCACAATGTAACGATTGCGGCGACGACATGCCGCACTCGTCATTTCTTGCTGTTCATACGGTAAAGTATGTTCAGCCCGCGGAGAGTGAGCGTTCTGTCCACGACATCTATTATATCGACGCATTTATTGACTATGTCCGATATTCCGCCCGTCGCTATCACTCGCGCGTCGAAAAGCCCCGTTTCTTTCTTAATGCGCTCGACCATGGCTTGGATCATGCCCGAGTATCCGAATATGATCCCCGACTGCATGTTGGAAATGGTGGTCTTGCCCACCGCGCGGCTCGGCACGGATAGCTCTACTTTCGGGAGCTTCGCCGCCGATGCGGACAGCGATTCGCTCGCCGCTTTAAGTCCGAACGAGATCGCGCCGCCGAGCAGTTCGCCGCCCGCCGTCACCACGTTGAAAGTAGTCGCGGTGCCGCAGTCTATCACTATGCACGGACCGCCGTAAAGTTTATACGCGCCCACGCATCCCGCCACGCGGTCGCCGCCCAGCTCGCGCGGATTGTCGTACTTGATATTCAGTCCCGTCTTGAGTCCCGACCCCACCGTCATCGGCTTGAATCCGAAATAACTCTCCACCATATGCTCGAACGTGTAGTTCAGATTGGGATTGACCGAGCTTATGATCGCGCCTTCGACGTCCGAACTCGAAACGTTTTTCAGCGCGAGCATGTCTTTTACGAGCAACCAATACTCGTCGCCCGTTTTGTTCGCCGACGCCATGCGCAGGGTATCGACGAGATCTTCGCCGTTGAATACGCCCATTTTTATATTCGTATTGCCTATATCGAAAACAAGTATCATACCTTTGTACCGTCCGTCGTTCCGTCGCAGGGTTTTTGTCCCGCCTGCAGCTTATTTCGCCCGCGAAGCACCGTCCGCTCGAGCGTCAACACTATCGGCGGCGTCAGCACCGCCATACACGCACATTCTATCCCGCCGCTTATCAGCATCGAAGGCACCGCCACGTACAGCGTGACGCCGTCCGCCGCGTAAGAAGGCAGTGCGAGAAACATCATGCCGACGACGAGCGCGGTATTGAGCAGACTCCCGATCGCGGAAGAAGCCGCAATGCAAGCGATCTTACCGCCCCGCTTTTGCGGTTTAATTAGATGCGCGAGCAGTTTATACACGCCGAACGCGCCGAGTGCCGCCATTATGCGCGGCAGTATCGCTATATACGGTGCCTGTATAAACGCCGCCGCCACAAACGACGCGGGCATTACGAAACTGTAAACTATACTCACGACGCCGAATGCGAGTCCGACAAAAGCCACTACCCCCGCCGACAGCGTTGCCGCCGCGACGGTGACGGGCAAAAAGAATACGTATGGCAACAGTCCAGTGACAAAACAAAGTGCCGCAAGCGTCGCCGCAAGCGTAATCGAACGCGTATTTATTTTCATGATCGCTCCCGCTGTTGGACTTCGCTAACGGAGATGATGATTAAGTGACGCGAGCGAGAACTTAATCCTCTCCTAATGGATAGCCCACAGCCTCAAGGGTTTTCGCGCGAAACGGTTCCCCGCCCCGCGCAATTTATATTTTATCACATTTGAAAAAAATACGCAAATACTTTGCACACACCGCCGAAAAATCCATACACTGACTGTAGATAGACGTCTATAGCCAAAGAAAAACCTTGCCGACCTCGCGTATCCGCGGACGCGACGGACGGTGAAGGCAAAAAAATACTTGATAGGAGGACGCGAAATGTTCAACTGTGGCGGAAACTGCTGCGATTTGCTCATGCTCTTGTTGCTCTGCAGCTGCTGCGGCGGGCACGGTTGCGGCTGCGACTGCGGCTGCAAAAAGGGCTGCGACTGCAACGATTTGCTCATGTTATACATTCTTATGTGCTGCTGCGGCGGCAAAGATAAATGCTGCTGCTAATCGGTACATATAATTACGGTGTTTAAGCGGCAGCCCCCACGCTTGCTTCCGCTTACTCATATCCCTACACAAGAAAAGGGTCGCTTCGGCGGCTCTTTTTTGATTGCTCTGCGGCATTATTCGCATAACGCCGCGTAACAGCACAAAACTAACTCGAAATAATTATTGTGTGGATTTAGAGATGTTTCGCTTCGCTCAACATGACAAGCGTGTTTTACGTTACAGCGAATCAGACTTGTCATTCCGAGCGAAAGCGAGGAATCTCTTTTGCGGAACGTCGGGTACGCCGTGTCCTCAATCTTGACAATCGCCATGGCGTGTGATATAATGTTTTCGTGAAAACAAACGGCAAAAACAAAAAGCGACCGACGACGATCGCTTACATAGCGTTATTCGCTCTTGCGGGGTGCGCCGTGGTCACGAGCATAATATTACGATTGACGGGATATAACGACGTTGCCGATATAATGGTCGTTTACGTGACCCCCGCCGCGTTTTTGCTCGGCATCGTCGCCGCGCTCATCGACACGAGATTAAACCCGAACTTGAGCGGGCGCGACAAGTCGCGCATAACGAAAGGGGTGCTGACGTCGTTCGGGTTAGGCACGTGCGCGCTTTTCCTTCTCGCCGCACTTCTTCCCGTTACGCTGTTCGTGATATGGATACTTATGCTTATCGCCTACGGGCAAGCACTGTAATCTTTATATTTATGCACCTAAAAGAGCCGCTAATAGCGACTCATTATTTTGCGGTTTTCACGCCGTTTTTATTCTTGCGAACATTGAATCGACACTCGTTTCGAGCGGAAACCTTTCGCGCGACGTCGAACTTTTCGCATACTGCTTTTTCACGAGGTCGATATACATAGACCCGTTGCCGTCGTCGCCCATGTACCGCGCGTCGAACAGCGGCGCGGGTATGACTTTTTTCATTTCGAGCTGTTCGATCGCCGCATTGTCGAAGCACACCGCAGCGAGCCGATCGGACAGTGCCGCGACATTGTTCTTGAGCCATTCGATATTTTTTTCGACGGCGGCGGAATAAAATTTCTCGCCCCGCCCGAATTTTTTATAACCGAGAAGCAGTACTTTGAGCGGTCTGTCGCACAGCCTTGCGAAAAGTTTTTCGTCCGCCATGCCGCATATCAAATGCAATACGACGGTGCCGTGCGTCGCCGCGAAGTCGAGCAGTTTTTTCGAGCACTCGCCTACCGATATACCCAATCCGTACACGAGTTTATCCGCGAGCAGTTTTTCGAGCAGTTCGGTGTTATCGGAAAAGTGTTTTTCGTTGACGGTGAGATTGCATATCGCGCCACGCGCTTTAATTTCGCTCAAGAACGCCGAAAGATCGGGGTGCGACAGTGGATTGCCTCCGCCGATCGCAAGCTCGGTACCGCGGTGCAACGCGGCAAGAAACGGCGCATCGAGCCTGCCGTGCTCGCCGTTTGCGCGCGAATTTTCATGGCACATCGGACAGTTCATATCGCACCGATCCGTTATCTTGAGATCTATCGAATCGGGAAAATCGGCGACGAAAAAATCGTCGCGCGTAAACTTGACCTTCGTGCCGTCGGCATACAGCGTAACGACGTAATTGCCGTTGCGATACTCGGCGAGTATTCCGCCGTGCGCGGTTTTCGGATCCTTCACGACTAAATCCCGCCGTAACGCTCGCCATACATCAATGCGTATTCGTCGTCGAAATACAAATCGACGGCGGCGATTATCTCGTCGCGCGTGCCGTAGCGAAACATGTTGTAGAACGGCATGTAATCCCAATCGGCATCGTACAGCGCGCCCTCTTCGAAAAACCGCATGTGGCACGCCCTGCCCGATTTGTTCTCTTTGAGAATAGCGTTGTGCACGGTATCGAAGTCCTCACCCGTCAGCTTGCAATACGATTCGACGAGCAGACGTATAACCGTTTGATAGGACAGCTTATCGTATACTTCTTCGCCGTTCGCGAACCGTTCTTCCGCCTCGCGCACTTCGTCGGTATCGCGTTGGGGATATATCTCCTCCGCGCAACCGCACGCCATGTACAGTTTGTCGAGTTTGGACGTAATAACGCCGTACTTCGCATTTTTGTTCACCATGTCCGACTTGACTATCGACAGCGAGTGCGTGCTCGAGCTGTTCGTTTCAAATACGCCTATTCTTTTGACTACCTTCATATCCGCCTCCGAAAAACTATGTATTAAATAGATTATATCATACTTTTATCACATTTTCAAGCAAATGTTTGAAAAATTAAAAAGTTCCGAATTCAATCGGCACAATTATTTTTCAAGACGTCGGTTTTAGGCTTATACCAAGCCCTATACCGCCTATTATCATCATTCCGAACATTATCACCCAGCCTATGGGCTGTTCGTTGAAAAACGCGTAAAACGCATTATCCGTAACCCAATCGCCGAACAGCGCGCCTATCAAACTCATTGCTATACACAATAAAAATATCAATGCTCCGAGCCCCAAAAGAATGCTCGAAAACACCAAAACCACTGTCCACTTTTTCCTCTTTTTATTGTTTATCTGCATTTGTTCGTTTGCTTGACGCATGAATTCCGCTTCCGCCGCGGCAAACTCGTCGTATCGCTCGGATAATGCGGCTTGCAAATCCCTTGCTCGCGCGTCGTTCGGCGCATAACGCTGAAAATTTATATATGCCGCACTGTCGCGAAAAATATTTATGGCTACGGTATTCGGCTTTGTTTTCATTATTTCCGTGATATAATTATCGACGTCGGAAACGGAATTTGCAACGAGCAACGAATAAAACCAGGCGTCGGCGTTCTCGGGATCTATATCGAGAACTCTGTCGCAATAACTTTTTGCATTATTGAAATCTCTATTCATCAAGAACTGTTTCGCACGCACGAGCAACGACTGCACCGTCGCGCCGCCCGTCGGTTGTGCCGCGGTGCCGCCGCTCTGTACCGACGCGAGTTTCCGTTCGAGTTCTTCCCGCGCCGCGTCCTGTTGCGCTTTCAGTTCCTCGAGCTGTTGCTTTATCCTCTCTTCTTCCCGTTGTTTACGCTCGTTCGCCTGTTTACGTCGTTCCTGCGCTTCGGGGGTATGCGTTTGCACGAAGTCGAGCACTCGTTCCGACGCGCCGAAGCCTTTCATGTCTATTCCTTGCAGTTTCCCGTTACGTCCCGGTAACTTCTCTATCGGCTTGCCGTCGAATGCTATCGTTATCGCGTCGCGTTCTTTCTGCTCGTCGTTGATCAAACTTATAAACCGCGTATACTCGTTCTTTACCCACGGCGTTTGCAAATACTCCTCGTTCCCGCACACCACTATCATACACTCCGACGTGTACAATGCGTACAATATCATCGCTTCGTAGTCTGCGCCCGTTCTGTTCTTTATTTCGCGTTCCGAAAAGAAGGGATTACAGCCTTTATCTTTCAGATACGTATACATATCGTCGGCTATGGTATAATCTTTCGTTCTGTTCTTTTGCTCGTCGGTCACTTTCACGCATATAAAGCAATCGTAGTCTATTCCCTGCTTTTTCAGTTCGTTGAACTCTTGCTTTATATAGTCTATTTCGTTCGCCCGTCTTTGGTATTCGTTTCTTTGTTCGTTGCTTGCGCAAAGCATTGCCGCTTTGTAGTTCTTATTATCTATGAATTTCTTTTCGTTTATTTCGTGACATATGGGTTGAAGTTTATTATTGACCGTATCTTTTATGTACTGCACTTTGAACTCGGCAAGGGCCATACCGAAATACGCCTGCGGTTCTCTGCCGTCGTACTCGCTCGCTTTCTTGTACGCGGTATACGCTTCGTCGAACTTACAGCTGTCGAGATCGTGCTCGCCCATTTTTAAGAAATGCTTTGCGTCGTCGTTCGTTGTTTTCGCGAGCGTTTCTATTCTGTGACAGTACCCGCACTCCACCACGCCGTTTACCGCATTTCTTATATCTATTTGTGCACCGCAACCCTTACATTCCATGATTTACCTTTTTTCTCCTTGTGTACTTTTTTTCATAAAGTCATTGTTAGTATATCATTACCCCCCCCCCCCGTGTCAAGTGAATTGCGGAATATTTACGCACGTTTCAGAAAAAAGTTATACACAGTTTATTGTTAGATAATAGATAAAAAATAATAGGTAATAATTGCGGTTGCAGGTTCGTTATATACATTCCATACGTCATTACATAATGCGGTGTGCCGAGGACGTCACACCCTACGGAATAAGGTCGATTAAAAATGCGGAGCGCAGTGGGCTGCGCTCCATACAGCCGATAGGAAACACACGACGCATTTCGTAGGGGACGCAGCCTACTGCGTCCCGCATCATCAATCACCCGCGAAGCGGGTCGATAATTTTTAATTATTAATTCTTAATTTTTAATTATACAAAAGAAAAAGACACCATGTTGACCATGATGTCTTTTCAATGAAATGCGGCAGCTTTCCTACTCGCTCCCGGTCAGTCACACTTCAGATACTCCCTGCGACATAGGGCTATCGCTTTTCTACAAAGAGAAAAGACACCATGATCTCTCATGATGTCTTTTCAATGAAATGCGGCAGCTACCTACCCTCCCGGTCAGTCACCCGACAGGTACTCTCGGCTCCATAGGGCTTAACTTCTGTGTTCGGAATGTGAACAGGTGTGACCCCTACGATATGACCACCGCAATGGCTCCCCGGACAGGACTCGAACCTGTGACAATTCGGTTAACAGCCGAACGCTCTACCTACTGAGCTACCGAGGATCATGCGTTCTTGCTTACGCCGATTGACGCACAAGTTCTTGCGGATTTTATTCAGTTGATGAATGTTCTCCGTCCTTCGTCCCGTCGAACAAAGGCAACTGCACATAACTTTAACTCGCATACGGGTTTAATCTTGTAAATCGCCTATTTGTTAGGCAATCGGTTATGATCAAGCCCTCGACTAATTAGTATCGCTCACCTGAATACATTGCTGCACTTACAGCTGCGACCTATCAACCATGTCGTCTACATGGAGTCTTACTCTATACTTGCGTATAGATGGGATATCTAATCTTGAGGTGGGTTTCACGCTTAGATGCTTTCAGCGTTTATCCGCTCCGCACGTCGCTACCCTGCAATGCCGCTGGCGCGACAACAGGTACACAATAGGTGCGTTCACCCCGGTCCTTTCGTACTAAGGGCAAATCCTCTCAAATATCCTACGCCCGCGAAGGATAGGGACCGAACTGTCTCACGACGTTCTGAACCCAGCTCGCGTGCCACTTT
>CAJUKG010000011.1 GCA_910586925.1 uncultured Christensenellaceae bacterium
GGTAATGACAAGATGAAATATGATTTTTTTAGCTGTTACTTGCCACCATTGTGGAGGATACATAAAATATGAAAGGTGTTAGCGTAAATGATAACATCCTTTATACGGTCAAAGAAGTAGCAGCACTCTTAAAAACGAACGTAGATTACGTTCACAAGCTGAGAAAATCAGGTCTGCTCCCATTCTTGAAGTTGGGGCAATACAAAGTCAGAAAAGAAGCACTGGTTGAATTTTTGAGCCGTTATGAAGGAAAAGATCTAACTAATCCCTTTCAAATTAAGGAGTTAGATTACAATGGCGAAAATTAACGTAAGAGACAGGAACAAAAACAAACCCGACAAAAAGCCAAATTGGGAATACAGATTTGAGGCAGCTCGGATAAATGGTAAAAGAAAGCACATCTCTAAAGCCGGTTTCGCAACAAAGAAAGAAGCACTAAACGCTGGCGCAATAGCACTTGCTACATATGAAAATGCAGGTAAAGTATTTGTGCCATCTGAACTTTCTGTTGCAGATTATCTCAATTACTGGATAGAGAAATATGCAGAGATGAACCTCGCAGACGCTACCGTAGCCGCCTATAAAAACATTATTAAAAATCATATTGTCCCAAGAATAGGTGGATACAAACTTAAATCCATTGACACCACAACTCTTCAAGACATGGTTAATGATATATATGTTACAAGAGGGTTTACAAGGGTGTTTATGAATAACATTATTAAAGTCTTAAAAGGTGCTTTTAAGTATGCTAAGTCAACGGCAAAATTTATACAAGACAATCCCGCATTGGATGTAAGTCTTCCAAAAGGCGCCTTATTGGAGCCACATAAAAAAACACAATATATATCGAAGGAAGCATTTACAAGACTTTTAGAACGATTCAAAAACTCGCCGTATCAATACTATGCCCTCTTAATTTCATACTTTACAGGACTACGTGTTTCTGAAGTTTATGGTCTTACATGGGATTGTATTGATTTAGAAAACAGAATTCTTATTGTCAACAAAGCTGCAAAAAAAATTGATGGTTTTGATGGAAACAGAAACAATACAAGGGCTGGCGGCATAAGAGGACACGCTCACACAAAATGGTATCTTGGCGCCTGCAAGACTTTATCTTCTTATCGGACAATAAACATAAGTGAGTATCTCACAAACGAGCTTAAAGAATATAAAGCATCGCAAGAAAAAAATGAGGTTGAATACGGTGACCTTTATATAAAACATTATCTGAAAGAAGAAACAACAAAATCCAATAGAAAAGTTTATCGTATCGTTTCTATGGACGACTCATTTGGAGTTGAGATACCTCTTCCGAGAGTACACCTCGTCATGGTTAAAGAGAACGGCGAGTTTCACGGCACAGACTCAATGAAATATCCTGCTAAAATAGCAAAATATGAACTTGGTATAGATTTTAGATTTCATGCTCTAAGACACACGCATGGTACAATGCTGTATGAAAACGGCGTTGCCGTTAAAGACATACAAGAGCGTCTTGGACACTCCACCTTTTCTATGACAATGGATACCTATGTAGAAAATACAAAACTAATCCAAGACACAACATCAAAAATAATTGATGACAATATAAAAATTGAGATAGATAAAACACCGACCAATAAACGATTACACGGCATCTGGTTAAGCGTAGTCAATAGATGCAAAACAAATGAATTCTATGTCCGTAATAATATCGTTTTGTGTGATGAGTGGCAAGAGTTCAAACCGTTTGAAAGCTGGGCATTTTCTGCCGGATATCAAGACGATTTGTATTTAAGTAGAAGGGATAAAAATGTAGGCTACTCCCCTGAAAACTGTTATTGGGCGACTCTTCACGAGGTCAAATCGAACCATCGATAACAAAAAATTTGTCCACTCGATAAAAAATCGGTGGACAAATGGTGGACAAAGCCAAGTTTTATCAAAATTTGAATTTTGTGTCAATCAATATATAGTACCAATGCAATAAATAATACAATATATAGTGGATTTTATGCGCCGTGATCCTTATCCCAACAGCAGTTCTTGTATTTCTTGCCACTGCCGCACGGGCACGGATCGTTCCTGCCGACGCGTTCCGAAAGTTTCTTGACGTCGGGCTTCTTTTCCTGCGAACCGTCGCCGCCGCGGTTTTCCACCATTTCCATGGCGGGCGCGGGTTTTTTGGGCGGTGCGGGCTGATACTGCACGTTCACGTGCGTGAGCATGGACACGACGTCGTCGTGTATGCCCTCGATCATCTCGTCGAACATCTCGAAGCCCTCGCGCTGATACGCCATTACGGGGTCTTGCTGACCGTACGCCTTAAGACCGATGCCGCTGCGAAGCGCGTCCATATTGTCGATGTGATCCATCCACCTGCGATCGACCGCGGACAGCATTACGCGCCGCTCGATCTCCTCGAATTCGACGCCGTGCTCGGCGGCTTCGTCGATCTTCGCCTGATAATTGCGCATTACTTCGTCGAACAGCATGTCCTTGAGTTCGTCGAGCGCAAAGTTGCGAAGTTTTTCTTCGTCGAAGAATTCCTCCACGCCGGGCAACAGTTTGCGCGAAACCTCCTTGTTGAGTTCTTCGGACTCCCACTCGTTGTAATCGACTTTGGGATCGGTGTACGAGTCCATGACGAAATCGCATCTGTCGCGCATGATCTTGACTATCTCCTCGCGCATGGGCATGCCCTTTAGCACCTTGCTGCGCTCGGCATAAATGATCTCGCGCTGTTTGTTCATTACGTTGTCGTACTCGAGAACGGACTTACGTACCGAGAAGTTGCGCCCCTCGATATTGCGTTGCGCATTCTCTATCTGACGGGAAAGCATCTTCGCCGAAAGCGGCGTATCCTCGTCAACTTTGAACATCGCCATGACGCTCTTGAGCTTTTCGCCCCAAAGCCGCAGCACGTCGTCCTCCGCGCTCAAATAGAATATCGACGAGCCTATGTCGCCTTGACGTCCCGCACGACCGCGAAGCTGGTTGTCGATACGCCGAGACTCGTGACGCTCGGTACCTATTATACGCAACCCGCCGAACCCTATGACCTGCTCTTTCTCGGCGGCGACTTCCGCTTTGAATTCTTCGTAATACTTGCGGTACAGCTCGCGCGCCGCCTGCTGTTCCTCGGTGTGAACGGGGAATACCGACGATACGAGGTCTATGTCCTCCTCGGCGTAACCCTCTTTCGCCATCTTGTCTTTCGCCATGAACTCGGCATTGCCGCCGAGCATGATATCGGTACCGCGGCCTGCCATGTTGGTGGCGATCGTGACCTGCTTGAGTCTGCCCGCCTGCGCGACGATCATAGCTTCCTTTTCGTGGTTCTTCGCGTTGAGAACGTTGTGCGGGATTTTTTCCTTGCGCAGGATCTTACTCAATTCCTCGCTCTTTTCGACGTTGGTCGTACCGACAAGCACCGGCTGACCGCGGTCGTAACATTCCTTGATGTCCTCGACAATGGCGCGGATCTTGCCGTTCACGGTGGTGTACAGCAAGTCGTTCTCGTCTACGCGCTTGCTCGGCACGTTGGTGGGAATGGTAACGACGTCGAGTTTGTAAATGGATCTGAACTCGTTTTCTTCCGTCTTTGCCGTACCCGTCATGCCCGAGAGTTTGTCGTAAAGTCTGAAATAGTTTTGGAAAGTGATCGTCGCGAGCGTCTTGTTTTCGGACTGAACGCGTACGTTCTCTTTCGCTTCGATAGCCTGATGCAGACCGTCGTTGTACCGCCGACCAATCATCAGACGCCCCGTGAATTCGTCGACGATTATGACCTCGCCGTCCATGACTACATAGTCTTTGTCGCGCGTCATTACGAAGTTCGCTTTGAGCGCGTTGTTGATATAATGATAAAGCTCGGTGTTCTCGACGTCGGCGAGATTTTCCACTTCAAAATACGTTTCCGCGCGTTCGATGCCTTGATCGGTGAGGTTTATCGCGCGCTTTTTCTCGTCGATCTCGTAGTCTTCGTCCTTGACGAGCCGCCGCGCAAACCTGTTCGCTTTGGTGTACATCTCGCTGCTTCTGCCGCCCTTGCCCGAAATGATGAGCGGGGTACGCGCCTCGTCGATGAGAATGGAGTCCACCTCGTCGATAATGGCGAACGCGAGGTCGCGCTGCACCATGTCTTCGCGACGCACGACCATGTTGTCGCGCAGATAGTCGAAACCGAACTCGTTGTTCGTGCCGTACGTTATATCGCAGTTATACGCCCTGCGCTTGTCGTTGGGACTCATGCCCGATACGGCAACGCCGACGGTAAGACCCAAAAACCTGTGTATCTTACCCATCCACTCGGCGTCGCGCCGCGCGAGATAATCGTTGACCGTTACGACGTGCACGCCGCGCCCCGTGAGCGCGTTGAGATATGCGGGAAGGGTGGAAACGAGCGTTTTACCTTCGCCCGTGCGCATCTCCGCGATCCTGCCTTGATGCAACGCGATACCGCCCATGATCTGCACTTTGAAGTGCTGCATGTTGAGCACGCGTTTACCCGCCTCGCGAACGACGGCAAACGCCTCGGGCAGAAGATCGTCGAGCGTTTCGAAATTCTCTTTGTACCGCTTGCGGAATTTTTCCGTCATGCCGCGAAGTTCATCGTCCGACATGCCCGAAAATTGGCTTTCGAGCGCGAGCACCTGTTCCGCTTTTGCGGAAAGTTTTTTTACGTTGCGGCGGTTGTCACTGCCTGTAATAAAAGAAATAAGACCCATTGTTACCTCTTGCATAGTCGGCTGACATATTATGCCGCCGAGTATAGGAGCCGAAATTAAGCGACGCGAGTAAGATTGCCACGAACTTATTCTGCGACTCCTTTACTATATTCCATTATTGATTTTACCATAATAAGCAAAATAATGCAAGGGTTTGCAACCCATATATTCACATTTTGCGGTTTTTCGGATCGCGGCATTTTGTCGAATAACTACAAAGCGACGGCGCGAATATATTCCCGCCCCGCCGCACAACATAACGGTATGAAAACTTCCGAAACAAAGGTGTGCGCCCGCTGCCACAAGATCCTGCCCGCCGAACACGCATTGCACTGCGACTGTTGCGGCAACTGCTATTGCGAGAGTTGCGCGCACACGCTGTGCCTATGCGAGTGTTCGGGGGAATTGAGCTACTTTCAATGACCGCACTTTCCGTCGCGTTTTGTCGAAAGCGTTATAATACTCGGCGAAACGCTTACTTTTCGCGTTTATAATACTCGGCGTTTTCGGCAAAATAATACTTTTTCGCACAAAAATCCGCACGGTTTCTGCCATGCGGATCTTATGCTTAACAATATTATGTTTAATACCCCGTCTATTTCGTGCCGAACAGTCTGTCGCCCGCGTCGCCGAGCCCGGGAAGAATGTACCCGTTCTCGTTGAGGCATCTGTCGCACACGGCGACGAAGATCTTCACGTCGGGGTGCGCGGTCGCAAGCCGCTCTATCCCCTCGGGCGCGGCGATTATCGACATTTGCCGAATGTCCTTGCAACCCTTCTTCTTGAGAAGATTTATTGCCGCGCTCGCACTGCCGCCCGTCGCAAGCATGGGGTCGAGCACGATCGCGCGTTTCTTCTCGATGCCGTCGGGCAGCTTGCAATAGTATTCCTGCGGCTCGAGCGTTTCCTCGTCGCGGTACATGCCGATATGCCCCACTTTCGCCGTCGGGAACAGCGTGTGCACTCCCGATACCATGCCAAGCCCCGCGCGAAGCACGGGCACTATCGCTATCGAGTTTTCCACCACCATTTGCTGCTTGCATTTTTCGAGCGGCGTGGTCACTTCCACTTCCTGCGTCGGCGCGTCCTTGAACGCCTCGTACGTAAGAAGCACCGTTATTTCCTCGACAAGCTCGCGAAAATCTTTCGTGTGCGTGTCGACGGAGCGCAGTATCGCTATTTTGTGACTGATGAGCGGGTGGTTGAGTATTGTAACGTTATCGAATTTTTTCATGATCGTTCCCCTCGTTATTCTGTGGTTTTGTCCGATTCGGACACTTCCGCCGTATCGTCCGAAACGGTCGGAGTTTCCTCGTTCGTTTCGCTTTCGCCTTGAGTTTCGGCGGACTGCTCTGCGGTATTTTCGGCGGCGACGGGCTTGTCCTTACCGCCGATATTGACGAACACGTTAGTTAGTATGCCGAGTATGAGCGCGCACGCGACCGACGTAATAGTCACCGCGCCGAACTGCACGATCATACCGCCCACGCCCGCAATGAGTATCACCGATACGGTAAACAGGTTGCGGTTGTCGTTGAGGTCCACTTTTTGTATCATCTTAAGACCGCTGACCGCGATAAAGCCGTACAGCGACACGCACACGCCGCCCATTACGCACTTGGGTATGCTCGAAAGGAACAGCGTGAACGGCGCGAGGAACGCCGAGAGTATCGCCATGCATGCGGTGACGAATATAGTCGCTACCGACGCGTTGCGCGAGATCGCGACGCAACCGACCGACTCGCCGTAAGTCGTATTGGGGCAACCGCCGAAGATCGCGCCCACCATCGACCCGACGCCGTCGCCGAGAAGGGTGCGATGAAGTCCCGGATCTTTAAGAAGATCGTGCTCGATTATCGACGAAATGTTTTTATGGTCGGCGATATGCTCTGCGAACACGACGAACGCGACGGGAATGTATGCCACCGCTATCGAGCCGATATACGCGCCGATATTGCCGTCGCCGTAACCGCCGCCGTGCACGTTGAACGCGGTGAGGAACGAGAAATCGGGATACCATGCCGAGCCTTGCGACAAAGTTTGGAATGTGGAAAAGTCTATTACTCGAAGCACCGAAGGCGCGCCGTCGATATAGCTGAACGCGGTGAATATCGTCGCGACGATATATCCCGCGAGTATGCCTATGATAAACGGTATCATCTTGAGCATCTTCTTGCCGAACACCGAGCAGCCGATTGTAACGCCGAGCGTCACAAGTCCGCATACTATCGAGATGTACGCACCGCCGTCGGAGAACGAACCGTTTGTAAGATCGCCTATCGCGTTGCCCGCGAGCGAAAGTCCTATGATAGCGACCGTCGGACCGATAACGACGGCAGGCATGATTTTATCTATCCATTTCGTGCCGCAAAACTTGACGATGATTGCGATAATAACATATACAAGCCCCGCAAACACCGCGCCGATGAGAAGCCCGAGATAGCCGAGAGCCATAGTCGACGCGCCCGCGAATGCCGCCGACATCGAGCCGAGGAACGCGAACGAACTGCCGAGGAACACCGGGCTTTTGAACTTGGTGAACAGCAGGTACACTATCGTGCCGACGCCCGCACCGAAAAGTGCCGCCGACGGCTGCATGCCGTTTTGAATAATCATCGGCACGGCAATGGTCGCCGCGAGTATCGCAAGCAGTTGTTGTAACGCAAATAAGACCAGCTTGCCGAAAGGTGGCTTGTCTTTTACGCCGTAGATCATTTCCATAAATAAATGCTCCCTATGTTTATTGAACCGCGCTCTTACCCCGCCTTACGCATACCGTAAAAACGCAACCTATAACAATATAGCAAAATTCGACGGCGATGTCAAATATATGCGACAAAAAATTAAATTTTTATACAACGCGAATAATTAGCGCGAAGCGGAGAAATCCATTCCGACTATATGCCGTTATGGAAATCACTCACCGCATGAGATTTCTCCGCGCACTCGCTTCGCTCGTTCGGTCGAAATGACAGAATACAACGGGATTTCTCGACTGCGGTAGAAATGACGCGTTGCAAATACTTTTGACTTTTTCGCTTCGCATAAAACCGAAGCGGAGAAATCTTTTATAATTCAATTATCCTCGATTTTTAATTGTTAATTATTAATTTTTAATTAAAAAGGAACGCCGAAGCATTCCTTTAATGTTGTATATTATTTTGTTTCTTTTTACAGAACCGCTTTATACCCCATTCCGCGAACCGTGACTATCTTGTCGCGGTAATCGTTGCCGAGCGATTTGCGGAGCATTTTTATATGCGTGTCGACGGTGCGCTCGTCGCCGTAATAATCGAAGCCCCAGATCTTGTCGAGAAGTTCCTGACGGGAAAACGCTTTGCCGTTATACCGCGCGAGAAGGAAAAGCAACTCACATTCTTTGGGAGTCATCGGAACGCGCTTGCCGCTTATGAATACCGCGCAGCCCGCGAAATCTATGGTAAGCTCGCCGCACACCATTTTGTCCTCGCTCATCGCGCCGCGACGCATGATCGCCGCCGAACGCGCCATGAGTTCTTTGGGGCTGAACGGTTTTGTTACGTAATCGTCGACGCCCATTTCAAAGGCGTGGAGTTTATCATACTCCTCGACTCGCGCCGAAAGCATGATGATAGGTGTCTGCTTGTTCTTACGAATTTCTTTTGTCGCCGAAAATCCGTCGAGCTTGGGCATCATCGCGTCCATGATGATCATATCATAGTCGGTTTCCTTTGCTTTCTTCACGGCGTCCATGCCGTCGGCGGCGAAATCGGTGGTGTACCCTTCGAACTCGCAGTATTCTTTGATAATCTGACGAATACCTTCCTCGTCGTCGGCTATCAAAAATTTTGACATTTCGTACCTCACGTAAAACTATCAGTATATACATTTTAACATACTAATTTGTTAAAGTTATGATATAGACAACGGTTTTATATATTTTTTTGTGTAAACATTGCGATATTTTTATCACAACGCCTCGGTTTTTCTAAAAGTGTTACTTTAGTTTGATAGAACTTAAAATCTTCGTCAAAATGGTTACGACGAAATAACTCGCAAGCGACACCGAAATTACGAAACACGTTTGCTCGAAGTCGATCTTTACAAGCCCTATCGTCGGCACTACGAAGAACACCGCCGCCGTCAGTGCGAGTACGCCGAGCATGAGCACGACGCGGAACGCATTGAACGGTTCGCACTGCTTGAACAGCACCATCATGCCGACGCACGTAATAGTCAGAACCATCATGCTCGTAAGCTCGGGCGGGTACGCCGTCGCGACTGGCGCGGAAGCGATGGGCATGAACACATTATACAGGTACATAGACATTACGCCGAGCACGAGCGCGATCCCCCCCGGCACTGCGCGCGCTATGACGTTGGACAGGAACTTGCCGCGTATGATATTCTTATTGCCTTGCAATGCGAGGAAGAACGACGGCACGCCTATGACGCACACTTCGAGCGACAGCAGGTTGTTTGTGGCGAGCGGGTACGGCGACTGCAACGCGAGGAAGATTATCGACAGCACGATGGACATAAACGTCTTCATGAGGAACATCGCGCTCGACGCCTGTATATTATTGACCACTCGCCTGCCTTCCATAACAACGTCGGGCATGGAAGTGAAATCGTTATTCAAAAGCACCAAGTGACTGACGTTGCGCGCCGCTTCCGCGCCCGACGCCATGGCGACCGAGCAGTCGGACTCGCGCATTGCGAGTATGTCGTTTACGCCGTCGCCCGTCATTGCGACGGTGTGACTTTTCGCCTTGATCGAGCGAACGAGAAGTCGCTTCTGTTCGGGCGTCACCCTGCCGAATACCGTATACTTGTTCGCCGCTTCTATTACGTCCTGATCGGAAAAGCCCTCGAGCGATACGTACAGTTCGGCGTTCTCGACGCCAACGCGCCGCGCGACCTCGGACACGGTGATCGGGTTGTCGCCCGAAATGACCTTGACCGTAACGTTGTTTTCCTTGAACCACTTGATCGTTTCTATGGCGTCTTCGCGGATATGGTCTTCTATGACGATAAGACAAACGGGGCGTCTTACTGCGGGCAGTTTCTCGCCCACTATTTCCGCGGGCGAGTGCGCGAGCACCATTACGCGGAAGCCGTTCGCCGCATTCTCGTTGATCAGCTTCTCTATGCGCACGCCCATATCTTTAAGCACGAACTCGGGCGCGCCGAGCATGAACGTGCCCTCGCCGTCGAAACTCGCCGCCGACAGTTTGCGTTGCGACGAGAACGGCAGTACCGCCGTCGGATTGAGAGCTTTGCTGTACCCGAACTTATTCGCGAGCGCGAGCGCGGTTTGATTATTGTCGCCCGTCGCGGTAAGCATAGACCCTATAATATCGGACAGCGAATAATCGCTCTCGAACCCTTTAATGGGAATGACGTTGTTCACTTCCATCGACCCGTCGGTGATAGTCCCCGTTTTGTCGAGGCACAGCACGTCCACGCGCGCGAGCATTTCTATACAGTACAGGTCTTGCACGAGCGTCTGTTTTTTCGCGAGCCGAAGCACCGACGCCGCGAGCGCGAGCGACGTGAGCAGAAACATGCCCGACGGGATCATGCCTATCACCGACCCCGCCGCCGAAGTTACTATCTTGTTCCAATCGGCATACGTGGCGGTCGCGCCGCTCGGCACGATATTGCGGTAGTTGGTCCACACCATGAGCGCGCCGATGGCGATGATGAACGGCGACAGCACTTTGATTATGAGCGTGATCGAATTCATCAGTTCGCTTTTCGGTTTTTTGTATTTCTTCGCGTGCGAAGTGAGCGTTTCCACATAATTCGCGGTACCCACTTTTTCGACGCGCGCGACGACGGATCCGCTGCTTATGAACGAGCCGCTGTACAGCGTATCGCCGGGGCGTTTTTTTACAGGCTCGCTCTCGCCCGTCAGCATCGACTCGTTGACCTCGCACTCGCCGCGCACTACGACGGAATCGGTGCAGATCTGCTTGCCGAGTTCGAAACAAATTATATCGTCGAGCACCACGTCGCAAGTGGGAATGACCTTGCGTTCGCCGTCGCGTATGACGACGGCACTCGGCGCAGACACGAGCGACAGCTTGTCTATCTTCATTTTGGAACGTATCTCTTGGAATATCCCGATAACCACGTTCGCGAGAATGATTATTATGAAAAACAACTGCGTAAGCCCCGCCCCGACTATTATTAGCGCGGCGGCGACGATGAACGTCAAAATATTGAAGAACGTGAAAATATTGGAAATGAAAATGGACAGGTAGCTCTTACCCGTGCGCTTCTTTACGAAATTATCGTAACCTTTTTCCACCCGCTCCGCGACGACTTCGGAAGAAAGTCCCATGTCGGGATTTGGTTCGTACCGCTCGGCGAGCGTTATATCGACCGTCTTATGCTTGCGCTTGACGGACTTTTTGCGCCGTGCGAGTTCCGCTTCGTGGCTCAACATCGCGCTGTCTATCGTCATGGATTTGTGATAATATCCCGCGATGGGTTCTTCGGTCACGTCGTCGTCGAAAACCGAGCTGTCGATCACCGCGCTCACCGAATCGGCGACGGGAGTATCTATCTCGCCGTTTTTGGTGATTATGCGCGAAGCGGACTTCCGCGGCTTTTTGGTAGCCGCCGTTTCCGACATGGGCACGGTATTCGGCTCGACCGATTCGGGAATGGTCATGACGAGTTCTTTATCGTCCGCCGTTTTTTCCGCCGTCGGTTTACGCGTGCGCGTTTGCGTTTTTATTGACGCCGTAGACGTCGTTTTCTTGTTCTTTTCCTGCATACTCATACATTATATACCATACCGAAATATTTGTCAATAGGCTATGTACGTTTTTATGCGAACAACATCGCTAATACGCGAAACGTTTGACTGCGAGCTTCAATAGTGCTTTCGTTACGATCTCTGCGATCACGGACACGACGACCGCGGCTATCACGTACGCTATCAGCATCGCCGATTCGAGATACAGCTGCGACAGTTTCATCAACATTCCCAAACTTCCCGCCGTTTGCGCGAGTATCTCCGCGCCGATGACCGTCTTGATATTGTACGACAGCGCGGAAGAAAGAATATCGGGCGATGCGGGCGCAAGGCACGGAAGCCACAGTATTTTCATCGTTTGAAATTTGTTCGCGCCGAACAGCACCGTCACTTCCTCGAGTTCTTTGGGAAGCACCGCGAGTTTCGCCCGCGCCGCCGAATATATCATCGGCATGATAACGAGCACCGACAGCACGATAGGCGTGCCGTAAGCTCCCACCGCGAGTATGAGTATGAGCGTCACCGCGACTGCCGGCAATGACCGCAACGCCGAGATTATCGGTTCGACTATGCGCCGCACCGCGGTGTACGCAGTACACAAAAACAACAGCAAAAAAGCGAGCGCGACGGCGATCGCATAGCTTATCGCACAACGCGCGAGAGTGCCGCCAAGCCCCGACCAAAACAGTTTGCTTCCGAGCACGTCGCCGAGCGTCGCCGCCGTCGCGCCTATGCTCGGCAATACGAACTCCGAGCCGATCGCGGCGGCGGCTATCGCCCATACGGCTAACACGACGCCTATCACGGCGACGGCGTATACGATATTGAAAATAAGTTTTTTCGATATTTTCATTATTATACGAACAGCCTCTCGACTTGACGTCGCACGAAGCGGCACGGCTTTACTCAATCGCTATGCTTTGTAGTAGAAATTCTCGTCGGGGACTTTTTTAAGCACCGTAGTGCCGAGCCCCGTTTTCAGTTCGGTGAGTTTTTGGAAATATCCGTCGCACACCGATTTCATTTCGAGCGCGGCGACAGTTTTGATATTGCAGTTTTTGACAACGTTCGCGTTTAGGATCTTGAGCGAAGTGGTTGCGCCGCTTTCCATATGCGACGAGATCGCGGCGAGTGCTTTGTCGGGATTTTGCTCCGCCCAACCGTCAACCGCGGCGAGGTCTTTTATGAACTTATCGACGTACGCTTTATTCTCGCGCACGAATTTACCCTGCCCGACAAGACAGGCTTGAGGATACCCGCCGCCGAACTGCGCGCGCCAAAGCTCCTGCACGTCGGCGACGATTTTTTTGGAAAAATTGCCGACAGCCGTCGTCGCCGCAGGCTCGGCGAGAAATGCGTAATCCACTTTGCCCTGTTTGAGCAATGGAAGCAACACGCCGCCGTCGTCGGCGTAAGTGAGTGCCACCTTGCCCGTGACCGCTTCTTCCGATTTCTCGTAGCCGATGCCTTTTGCGTCGAGCAACATGCGCAATACTTGATCGGGCACGTTGCCCTCGCCGATAACGCCGAGCCGCTTCCCGACGAGATCGTCGAGAGTTATGCCGTCGCCGTCGCCGACGATAAAAAGATTGCCGTGCGTATTGACGGTGAGCATCACTATGTCTTTGCCGCCGTTGTACAGCGTTGCCGCCGCGTTTATCGGCATGACGGCAAGATCGGCGTCGCCCGAACTTACGCGTTGGGCTATGACCGCCGCAGGCGTCACGACGGTAAACTTCGCGCGGTCGTAACCGCCGTCCATGAACGCCGCGAGCGCGACTGCGGGCGCACCGTCGGGCATATACACGTTGACGGTAGAAGGCGTTTCGGTCTTGCCCTCGTCGTTCATACCGTCGCCGCACGCCGCGAACGAAAAGACGAGCGCGGCGCAAAGCATTGCCGCAAAGATTTTCGATATAAGTTTTTTCATGATCATTCCACCTCTGTTTCTGACTTCGGATTTATTTATCCGTAATTATTAATTTTTAATTTTTAATTGTTAATTGTTTCACCTGTACATTACTTTCGCCGACACGCCGTCTATTTTGCCGAGCCTGCCCGCGAGCCTGTTTATGGCGTCGGCGGGCGCGTCGAGCACGAGCGTTATGGCGTTCAGATTACGGTCGCGGAGCGGCAACCCCATGCGTCCGCGCACGAACTCGCTCATGTCGTGCAGTGCGGCATTGACGCTCTCTACGCTCTCGCCGTCCGATATTAGTATGCCTACAACAGCAATGCGATTTTCGGATTCCATGATTTTTTCGCCGTCCTTTATTTTTTCGGTGCGCCGTTTATAAAAACAAAACGCGCCTTTCGGATCGTCCTATCCGAAAAACGCGCATACAAAACGACAAAGCCGCGACCGAAACCGTCGCGATAAAAACATTTTTTGCCGTCTTTGCCGTCAGAAAAATCTTTCGGATCAGACATTTACATTATATTCGATTACAAGCCTTTTGTCAAGCGTTTACTGTAACTTCGCAACCGTCGTACGACACGTTTATGCCGTATTCCGCCGCGACCGCTTTCATGCCCTCGTAATCGAGATCGGAGTTGTGCGAGAAATGCGTCGCGTACAGCACCGCGTTCGGCGCGAGCAGTTTCGCCGCACGCATTTTATTCACTTGGTCCACTACGTCGAAAATGCCCATGTGCCTGCCCGAAGTGCCCGAGCCTTTGCCGTACGTGCAATCGAACGACGCGAACGCCACCCGTCCGCCCATTGCCGCGAGCTTTTCGTACACCGTCGAATCGAGCGCGCCCGTATCGTTGACGAACATCGCGCCCGCGCCGCCGCGTTCCACGTAATACACAAGACATTCCTCGCCCTTCGTGTGGCGTGCGGGAAGCGCGATTATCCGCGTATCGCCTTTCACCTCGTCGTACGGGTGCAACGTCACCACGTCTATTCCCGCCGCGACTTCGGGACGGATCTCGCGCGCGGTATCCGACAAGAACATTTCGCGCACCGTCGCGTCGCAATACACGGTCACTTTATCCGCCGCGAGGTTTTTCGCGAACGGTCCGCCGCGCATACAGAATTCCTGCGGGTAGCAATGATCCATGTGCGCGTGAGAGATGAGCACGCGGGTTATCTTCGACAGGTCTATGCCGAACCGCAAAGCGTGCATATACGTATCCATCGGAAAGTCGAAAAGCATGTCGTCGTCGATAAGAATTTGACTGCGCGTGCGTATATTCTTCCCGCCCGTTTCGCGGGCATGCTTGCAGTTGTCGCAGTTGCAAAACACCGCGGGCACACCTTCCGCGGCGGCAGTGCCGAGAAATTTTATTTTCATTTCGCCTCCGTCAGTTCGCGCTCGGTCATCGCCGCGAGCGCGAGAGTGTCCACTTTCATGACCGCCGTCACAGGCAGTGCGTCGATCGTTTTTACGATCGTCGGCACGGCGTAACGCGACAGGTCGCTTTCTATTTTTTTCCGTACCGCGTCCGCGTCCTGTTTTTCGCCTGTGAGATACAGCGCGATACGCGTCTTGCCGCCGTCCTTATACTCCACGGCGCACGCACCCGTCACGCCCGCAAGCTCGAGCGCGGACGCTTCTATTTCTTTGGGATAAACGCTTATCCCCGAAATTTTTATTATGCGTTTCAAACGCTGTATAAAGTACAGAAATCCGTCACCGTCTTTATATCCGAAATCCCCCGTGCGAACGTAACGCCTGCCGCCGCGCTCGAAAAACACTTCGGCGTTCGCTTGCGGGTTGTCGAGATAACCGTTCATAACGGTGTCGCCGCAAATCGCTATCTCGCCCTTTTCTCCGTCCGCAAGCGGCTCCGTTCCGTCGGGCGGCACTATTATCGCGTCGAGATCGGACAGCATGTATCCCATAGATCCGCGCCTGTTATGCGCGTAATTGTTGACGGCGCACACAGTGACCGTTTCGGTCAGTCCGTACCCCTCGAACAGCCTGCCCTTCGCGCCCGCCGCTTCCATTCTGCCGTTGAACTCGTCGAGAAGATCTTGCGGCGCGCAATCTCCGCCCACAAACCCGACGTACATATTTTTGAGCGCGTCGCCGCGAAATCCTTTCTGCTTAAGCAGGGCGCGGAACAGATTGGGCACGCCTATCATGAAATGCATTTTGTTTTTCTTCAGCAGCTTCACGGTGAGCTTGGGATCGAACTTCGGCATGAGCACGCTCACCCCGCCGAAAGTGAGTATGGCGTGTATGCACATTGTCAGTCCGAAACCGTGAAACATCGGCAATGCGCCGAGCATATACATTCCCCGCACTTCCGAAGTGCCGAGAGCCTCGGGACCGCGAAAAGCGAGCGCGTTTATTTCGCCGTCCGAAAGTTCGATTATCTTCGGCTCGCCGCCCGTTCCGCCGCTGTGCAAGTACACGCCCGCAGTATCGTCGCCGCGCGTCGGCTCGGGCGGAAGCGGATTTGCTTTCAGCGCGTCGTAATCGAGCATGCCCGTTTTATCGCCGCGGTACGGTTTGACCTTGACGTCGAACGCGAAACGCAGCAAGCCGTTCAGCGACCGCGCGGGGTGCACGTACACGATTTTATATTCTTTCGCAAGCTCGGCGTACTTTTCGAGATTGATAGAGAGCGTTATGAGAATTTTCGATTTTGCCGCCGCCATGAACTTTTTGACCATATTGAGCGGCGCGAGCGGGTGCACCATATGCGCGACGACGCCCAACCGATTGAGCGCGTAAAATATATATACGCACTCGGGAGTGTTGGGCATGCAGACCGTCGCGACGTCGCCCGCACCTACAAGCCCCGCGAGTTTCCCCGCCGCTTCGTCTATTCCGTCGAACAGCTTGCCGTAATCGAACGACTTGCCCATATACAGCAATGCTTCCGTTCGCCTGTCTTTTTTTACATGATCTTTCAATGCTTGATACAACAGCATGATAATCTCCTTCTAAAACCTGTATCCGACGCACAGACACACTATGCCCCACACCGCCGCAAGCACCACTTGATGCAGCAGGAACACGATAAGCGCGTGCCGCCCGACAAAGGTTATCGGCTTGTTCCACTTGCCGTCGAGCCGCGGCAACAGCGAAGCGCGCATCGGGTATGCGGCTTTGCCCCAATACATACCTATCAGCACCGCGCCGATATTCGGAAAAATGCCGAACCAATCGTCGCCGTACGCACGGCTACCGAGTATGTAATCGAGAAAATGCTCGCTCGTGAAAACTTTATCCCACGGCGTCTGCCAAAAATCGTTAAGCACCCCCGCCGCCACTATCGCGACGCCTATCGCGAGCGGGAGATACTTATTGAGATACTTGTTCCACGACGTTATAATATCGAGCGCGGCGCATAACAGTATGCACATCGCTATGCAATGCAGTATTCCGAACACTATGCCGTACTGCATTATCCCTATCTCGCGAAGCGCGAACGTCGCGCCCGTAAACACTATCGACACGACGCCGAGCAACGCGCCGCGGCGCGTGTTGTCGTGAGAAAACGCACAGCTCGTTCCTACGAGAAACAGAAATAAAAACACGAACAGATGATGCGCCCAAAACCTGAACCCCGTATACGACCCGAACGCCGAGTTCCAATACGCTCGCGCAAATTCCGCAATGGCGTCCATTACGGCATTGTGCACGTCGCGCGAATTGGAAAACCACGACTTGAAATACGCGAGGTCGAACATCAAATGGTCGAAGCACATTGCGATGACCGCCACGCCGCGCAGGAAATCGAGTTCCCATGCCCGCCGCTTCTTGTTTCGATATAGAGGTTTTGTTATCGCCACCGACGTCATACCGATATTTTACACCTTTTGAAACAAAATGTAAAGCAGCCGCACGGCTTTTTTTGTTAGTGCCCGTCGCATACCGCAACGATCTTTGCGGTAAAACGCGGAAACAAATCGGTGCGCATATGCGCATATGTATTAAAAACGCAAAATAAAAGCCCGACTTTCGATCGGACTTTTATGCACGCATGCGCATGTTAGCAATGCTATTTGATTTCGGTGCTATACAGCTCGCACACTTCTTCGAACGTGGGTATGCTCGACGACGCGCCCCGCCGCGAAACGGTTATGGCGGACGCGCGGGTCGCGAACAGGCATGCTTCTTTGAACGAGTACATGCCGACGTGCGGGTATGTGAGCGCGAGTGCTCCGACGAACGTATCGCCCGCCCCCGTCGTATCCACGGCGACCGCCTTATGCGCGGGCAAGCGACCAACGAGTTTCATGCCGTCGGAGAACGCCACGCCGTTCGCGCCGAGGGTGATTGCGACGTACCGCACGCCTTTATCGAGGAAGAAATCCATCGCCGCAAGCTGAGATTGCTCGTCGCGGGGCTTTATGCCGGTGAGCGTTTCCGCTTCGTGCTCGTTCGGAACGATGATGTCGATATTGCAATAGAAATCGTCGGGCAATTCTTTGGCGGGGGCGGGATTGAGCACGGTGGTCATGCCGATAGACCGCGCTTTACGCAGTGCGTACCCCACTATATACAGCGGCACTTCGAGCTGGCAAAGCAAGGTGTCCGAGCTTGTCGCATGCTCGAGTGCTTCGTCTATGTCCGACTTGGTGAAACCGAGGTTCGCCCCGCTATACACCGCGATACGGTTGTCCTTGCCGACGAGCGATACGACGGCAATACCGGTATTCCTGTTTACTTGGCGTACGAACTCGGTATCGACGCCGTAACCGTCGAGCCTGCCTATCAAGTCCGCGCCGAACGCGTCCGCGCCCACGCGTCCTATGAGCTTGACTGCCTTGCGCCCGTCCTCGTACTTACGCGCAAGCCGCGAAATCGCGACCGCCTGATTCGCGCCCTTGCCGCCCAAACCCGTTTGACAGGAGTCGGCGAGCATGGTTTCGCCCTTTTTGGGCATTTTTTCGAGTTCGAGCGAAATATCGTAATTTATGCTGCCCAATACGTAAATCATTGCCGTTCTCCTTTGTCTTCGGTAGTATCGACGGCTGCCGCGTCGTCGCTTACTTTCGCCTTGGCGAGAATACTGTTACCGCCCGCTTTGCGTTCGTGCGAGCGGCGTTTCTGCTCGTCCGCGATTTTTTCCATAGCCTCGCGTTGCGAACCGGACGGGGATTTTATGGAGAACGCGATATTAGTGAGGTGATCGCCGATACGTTCGAGCGCGCTCGTTATCGAATAGAAATGCGTACCGCTCTCGACCGAACAACCGCCCTCGTTCAGACGCTTGATATGATTGTTGTCGAGCAGTCTGCACGTGATGTCCACTTCTTCCTCGAGCGCGGAGAACGCATTGAGTCTGTCGACCGCGTTGTTTTGAAATATGTACATCGCCTCGTCGAACATGCCCATTACTTTATCGTACATATCCTCGAGCTCGTCGATAGCTTCCTGCGTAAATACGCACTCCCCTTCCGCCATAGCCCGCGCTTCTTCCATGAAGTTCTCGGCATGGTCGGCTATACGTTCGATATCTCCCACCACATGGTGGAGCGAGCCGATAAACTTCTCGTCCGCCCTGTTGAGCGACAGCGACGAGAGTTTAATGAGGTACTTCGTTACGCCCTTGTTGATAAAGTTGATGCGCTGCTCGTCGCGCTCGACCGCTTCGCCCTCCGACGTGTCTTTGGTGAGTACGGCTATCATGGCGCGCTTGAGGTTTGTTTTCGCCATTTCCGCCATATTGTCCACCTCGCGGCGCACCTGCGCCACGGCGATGGGCGGCGTCTGCAAAAACCTGTCGTCGATATAGTACATATGCGGAGCTTCGTCCTTGCCGCCGCGCTTTTCGCGCACGACGACGGATGCGAATTTGGTTAGCGGCTTTATAAACGGCACGAGAAGCAACGTCGTAAGCACGTTGAAAAGCACGTGGAACAGCGCGACCTGCATTTGCGCGTTGCTCGACATTTTACCGAACAGCCACACCACGTCGTCTTTGAAAACCCAGATGATGACGGTGAAAAGCACGGTGCCGATGAGGTTGAACAGCAAGTGAATGACGGCGGTGCGCTTCGCGTTAGTGCTCGCGCCGATAGACGCGATCATGGCAGTTACGCAAGTACCGATATTAGTACCGAGAATGACGAAAAGCGCGCTGTCCATAGGGATTATGGGAAGTCCGCCCGTAGCGGGCGCAGCCATGGTAACGACGAGCGCGGTCATGGCGGCGGACGACTGAAACAGCGCGGTGCACACCATGCCTATGAGAATGAGAAGGAGCGGAAAGTCTATCACTCGGAACAGCCCCTGCATGGCGTCGGCTATCGCAGGGGTTTTGAACGCGCCGCTCATGAGCGACAAACCGACGAACATGAGTCCCAATCCCGCGATCGCCGAACCGATTTTCTTCACGGTATCGTTCTTGAAGAACATCATCATTATGACGCCGATGAACGCGAGGATCGCGAAATACGAACTGACGTTGAATCCCGACAGCGCGATGATAACGCCCGTGAGAGTAGTGCCTATGTTCGCGCCCATTATGATGGAAGTGGCTTGGAACAGCGTCATCAGCCCCGCATTGACGAAGCCTATTACCATGACGGTGGTAGCTGCCGACGAATTGACGAGCACTGTCGCGACCGCGCCGACGCCTATGCCGGCAAAACGGTTGTTGCTGATTTTGCCGAACAGCTTGCGCATTCCCTTACCCGCACTGCGCTCGAGTCCGTCGCTCAACATTCTCATGCCTATCATGAGAACGCCCAGCCCGGCTATTAACGATAATACACTCGATACGATTTCCAAAAACCGATCCATCCTATAGTAAGATAATATTATTGTACATTACATGCGTCGAAATGTCAAGCGCAATTATACGATTGGTGCGCGGTTATGTTGCATGCGCGGTTTCGCCATATCCGCGTCACATGAGCACAATCCGCGCACGCGACGCAAAACGCGACGACGGCACGACGCGCAACGATAAAAGCGCGCACCGAACGGCGCGCGCTTATTTCATAAGACCTTACTGCGTTATTTATTCTTCCTGTTGCGGGGTCACCGTTATCTTGACTTCCGCGACGCGCTTTTGCGTAGAACGCGTGACCGTAATGTGCATATTGAGATAATCGAAATTCTCGCCCGCAACGGGGATCTTTTCCATTTGTTCTGTGACCCAACCGCCGACCGACGACGACTCGAATTCTTCTTTCACGTCGACTTTGACGTAATCGAACACGTCGAGCAGCGGCGCGTTGCCGTTTACGATATACTCGCCGTCGCCCGTCGTCTTGATGAACTCCTCGATCTCGTCGTGCTCGTCGTAAATTTCGCCGACGAGTTCCTCGAGAATATCTTCCATGGTGACGATACCGCTCGTGCCGCCGTACTCGTCAACGACGACCGCCATGTGGATTTTGGCTTTCTGCATCATGCGCAGTGCCGCCGAGATCTTCATGTTCTGCGACAGACACACCGTGTTTTGAATACAGCTTTCAAAATCTTTCGCGCCGTCGAGAGTGGCTATCAGGAAATCTTTTTCGTGAACGATGCCTATCACGGTATCTATCGTGCCGCTGTACACGGGCATGCGCGAAAAACCGTTCTCGCGGAATTTCTTCGCGACGTCCTCCATGCTCTCGTCCGCAGACACCGCGACGACGCCCACCCTGTGCACCATTATGTCGCCGACGTCGAGATCTTCGAACTCGATAGCCGAACGGATAAGCTCGGACTCGTGTTCGTCGATACCGCCCTCGCTGTGCGCAGTTTCGACGTACGTGAGAAGTTCGTCCTCGGTGATGCCCGGTTCTTTTTTGAACTTGAAAATCTTAAGCAGTAATTTTCGCCACTGCGAGAATATCCAGGTGAGCGGGAAGAAAATCACTTCGAGCACGAACAGCACGCCGCTGAACGCACGCGCAAACCCTTCGGGGTGTTCTTTGGCGATCGTTTTGGGTGTGATCTCGCCGAATATGAGCACGGCGAGCGTCATCACCGCCGTGGACACCGTTACGGCTTGCGAACTGTCCGACATGAGCGACACGAAAAACAACGTGGCAAGCGACGATGCTACGATGTTCACTATGTTATTCCCGATCAGTATTGTCGTAATAAGTTTGTCGTAGTTGTCGATCATTTTGCCGACGCGCTTTGCCCACTTGACGCCGTTGGCTTCAAGGGTATGCAACCGCACGCGGTTCACGCTCGTAAAAGCGGTTTCCGCCGACGAGAAGAACGCCGACAGAAGCACGAGGATTATCAATACTACTAATATACCTATTTGATATGGGTCCATAAGGACGAACTGCAATCTCCTATACTTGATAATAAGTGATATGTAAAGATTATATCATAAGTGACTGATAATGTCAACGGTTTTATACGGAATGAAAAATGATGAATTACAAACGCGCAATTAGAATATAAGGAATAGATTCTTCGCATTCGCTCAGAATGACAAAAGAATATAATGTGGAGCGCGCGGGACGCATGAGGGGCGCAGTGGGCTGCGTCCCCTACGGAAACAAGGTCGATTAATATTACGGAGAGATCTCATTAAACCAAAAATAATAGTTAACAATAATTATTAATTGTTAATTATTAATTCTTAATTTTTTTAGTACCCCCCCCCGCAAGGTTTGACGATTTTCATTTCGAACCAGAAGGTACTGCCTTTATCGAGTTCGGAATTCACGCCGAACTCGACGCCGTGCGCCTTGAGTATGTTATAGCATATGGACAGCCCAAGCCCCGACCCGACCGTGGTGCGCTTGGACCGCGCCGCGCGATAGTATCTGTTCCAAATGGATTCCTGTTCTTCGGGCGCGATGCCTTTACCGTGGTCGGTAATTTCCACACGCGCCGTGCCGTTCATATTCTTGACGCGCACGATTATCACTTTGTCGTCGCCGCAGTAATTGAACGCATTGCCGATAAAGTTATACATCACCTGCTCGATCCTGTTCTTGTCGCAATGCACGATAAGATCGCTGTCGATCTCGGTTTCGAACTTGACGCCGTCGCGCTCTTTGAAATAATCGAAACGCTTGAGAATATCCTCCGCCGCCGCGGAAATGTCGCAGTCCTCGAAATTGAACTCCGTAACGCCCGACGACAACCGCGAATAGTTGAGCACGTCGTCGGTAAACGTCGTTAGTTTATCCGCCTCGGCGATTATCGTTTCGGTGATCTTCTCGCGTTTCTTTTCGTCCTGCGGCAGATCGCGGATCATTTCGGCATACGCGCGGATTATGGTAATCGGGGTGCGCATGTCGTGCGAAACGTTGGCGATCAAATCGCGCTGTAACTGCTCGGTGCTCTTGAGTCGTTTCTTCGCGCTGTTCAGTGCGGTAGCGAGCGTATCGTACTCGTAATACCCGTATCCCGTAAACTCGACGTCGTAATCGCCGTCCGCCACCCGCTTCGCATTCCGCGTAAACTCGGTTAGACATTTGGTTTGATACCGCGCCGCGAACAGCGCGCACACGAACGCAAGCACCAACACCACGATCGTGCAAAACACAAATAACAGCAAAACTTTACCTGCATTGACGAGCAGCGCGTTGTTCGATTTCATCGCGATCATATACATGAACGTCGGACCTTCGTCGGTGTCCACCCAATGCTCGCTGCAATAATACACGAGCTTGCCGTACTCCGTATCCGCCATACCCGTATCAATGTCGCTCTTGAGAATACTCTCGTAATCGAGCGAATTTATAAGCCGAAGTATGGATGCATTTTCGTTCACGGTATCGCTGCTTTGCCCTATCGCATCGACCACGATGACCGGCTTCAGCTCGTTGCCGTCCCTCTTGAACACGATAAACGATGCGGAATTGGTGCGCGCGATCTCCGACAGTTTGTCACGGTAAAACACCGTCATACCGTTATCGTCGCCGCGCTTGGGGAATGCGGCTGCAGCCGCCGAGCCGATGCTGTGTATATCGTCGCGCATGATCGCGTCGTAAAATCCGTTCAGTCCGAAAAGCAGCAGTACCCACATCATGAGCAGCACCACCGTCGCGAACAGGAAGTAATTGAGTATCATGCGCCGCGACACCGATTTAATTATCCTGCCGCGCGGTTTTTTGTTCTTCCCCGCTTTTGTCGCAGGCGCGTCGATTTCCGCGACTGCCGTCGCCGCTTCGCCGATTTCCGCCGCAGGTTCGGGCGCGTGCGATTCCGCGCCGTCAGCGACGTTTTCCGCATCTGTCGGCGTTATGTTTTCCGTTTCGGGTATTTGCTCGCCCCCGTCGATCGGGCACGGCGCAATTTTTTTCTCGCTGTTTTTCATAATTCGATCGTATGATGAAATTTAAGTATTCGCTTTCCGTTTTCACTCGGCGGCGTGCGTGTCGTCACTGCCGTCGCGCTCTCGCGGAGGGTCGGGATCATCGGTTATTTCGTAACCGAACACGTCGTCCGCTTTCGGCTTGTCGGCATTACCGTCGCCGAGCGGCGGTTTCTTGCTCTCGGTAAATCCGGGTATCCGTCGCAACACGACGCGGGACATTGCCGAAAATATAAAATCGAGCGGCACAAGCACCGCGGTCGCGATAAGCGCGAGTATCGGGTATCCGCCGACAAGCTCCACCCATTCCGCAACGTTTATTCCTTCCCGCCCGACGCTCGCGACGTTGACCGTGATCGCGTACACCGCGCCGAAAGTCACGTTGAAATACACGATCGCGACGAGTGCGCGAAGCAGTGCCGTTTTGACCTTGAAATAAGTGAATCTGTCGGCAAAAAACGCCGCTATGCCGTACGGTGCGAACATGACGACAAACAACAGCCATTTGACTGACAGTCCCGTGATCAAGAACATCAAGCCCGCCGCCGCGATCGCGGTGAGCGCGCCGTACATAAGTCCGCTTCGCTTGCAAGCCGAAAATATGCAAAATGCCGCTAAATATAACGGCATAAAGCTGAGCGGCAAATATGCCGTCATGACACACATTATTACCGCGAGCGCGGTGCACACCGCCGCAGTCGTCAGTTTCTTTGCTTGCCCCGTCATCAGCAGCAACGCATGGCGTTACACAGACAGTCGGTAAGACAGTATGCGCAACAACATGTCGAAAGACAGTTTGACATATCGGCAGGCTGTGACTGCGGTTGTTCGACATACGTCGGAGGAGGCTCGGCGGTATGCGGTCTGTCGCCGCTCGACGATCCGCCCTTCATTGCCATCTCGAGTTTATCGAGCGAGGCGCGGTATTTCTTATTGTTCGGATCTTCGCGGAGAGCCATTTCGAGCTGTGTTTTGGACTCGGAGAGCCACTCGCGCTTGTAAAACACTATCGCCTGCATGTAGTGCCATTCGCCGTTGCGGTCGGAAATGCCGTCGAGAATGTCCTGCGCCTCGTTGTACTTGCCGCGACGTATAAGCTCGTCCACTTCGCCGTAATCGCCGTGCCACGCGGACTCGCTTTCCGCATGGTCGATATTCGCGCAAATTACGATCCACGCCTCCTCAAGCTCCTGCAGCTTCCGTGCGCCTTCGTTGCCTTCTTCGCCCGACTTGAAACGCTGCTCGCTGTATATCGCGTGCAGTTCGTCGTATTTCGCTTTCAATACTTCGGGCGTCGCATTCCTGTCCAGCCCCAATACTCCGTACGGATCTTTCATAACCGTGACCTCCCGTCACTCGATGTCTTTTTCCGAAATATACTTTCGCATTCCGTCGCCGCTTTTGCGGTCGCTTTGCCGTTACAGTCGCGGACTGTCCAGCTTTTTGACCGACTCCGCAAGCTCCTTCGTTTTCGCGCGCATTCCGCGCTTGACTATGTTTTCTATCAGCGAACGGCTCTGCGTAAACCGCAGTCCGTCGCAACACTGCTCCGCTCGCACGCACACCGAATTCAATATACCGAGTATTTCTTCCTTGTGCGCCGAGAGAAATTCTTTTCTGAAGTTTTTGATTCTTTTTGTTTGTTTTGCCGCATTCGTTTCCGTTTTATCCGCGCCGTCCGCATACCGCGCGAGAAAAGGATTGTACCGTCTGCGTTTTCTATCGTCCGCTATGTCGTCGAGCGCGTCGACGATATACACGAACTTGCCTATATTATAGCACAGCCCGCGCATGTTGTCGTCGGTCGCACGCCCGAGAATAAACTCGGGAAGCTCGCGCATAAACGCCGCGAACGGGTCTGCCGCCCTGTCGATACTGCTCTCGCCGCGCTTTTCGACGGCTGTCTGTTCTTCATCGAACCGCTTCACGCGCGCCCACAGTTCGGGACACTCTGCCGCCGCCTTTTTCACCGCGCCCGCGAGCATGCTCCGCACCGCGCGATATTTGATCCCGTCGCCGTCGCGCACGCCGTCCTCCGCTTTTTGGTAGCAAAGCATTATGTTCGCATACACGAGCCGAGTGAGCAGCGGGTTTGACTGTAATATCGCTTTATGCCGCGGATTGAGCACACACCCGTGTTCCTCTATTACTATGTCCGACTGCGCATAGTCATGCAACAGTGCGGAGAGGAACGCGAAATCGTAATTGGTGGTAAACCTCGGGAACTGACCGCAAAGCCTGCCCGTTTCACAGCATATCCCGCAGTAAAACGATTTGTAAAGCACGAAGTCGCTTTGACCGAGCGTACTTCTTTCGGGAACGATATAGCCGTACATCAGACACGCACGAACCCGATTTTTTTGTATACCTTGTCGAGCGTACGCTTCGCTATCCGAGAAGCGGCTTCCGCGCCCGATTGCATGAGCCGCATAAGCTCGCCCTCGTCTTTGCGCAAAGCTTCGTACTTCTCGCGTATCGGGCGCAACGTTTCCACAGCCGCCTCGCCGACGCGACGCTTGAAATTCGCGTAGTCGGAATTTTCGAACTCTTTTTCGGCTTCTTCGATCGTGCAGTCGTCGAGCGACGCGTAAATCGTCAAAAGATTGGTTATGCCCGGTTTGTCGGACGCCGCTTTCACCTTGCTGTCGCTGTCGGTCACCGCGCGCTTGAACTTGCGCATTATGTCCTCAGGCTTGTCGAGTATGAAAACCGTGCCGTCGCCGCTCCCCTCGCTCTTACCCATTTTTGCCGTCGGGTCGGATAGCGAGTGCACCCGCGCGCCGAACTTCGGCACTTTGCCCTCGGGCATGGCGAAAGTGGGACTGTACCTGTTATTGAACCGCGCGGCTATCGTGCGGCAAAGCTCGACGTGCTGCAACTGATCCTCGCCGACGGGCACTATATCCGTCTGATAAAGCAGTATGTCCGCCGCCATGAGCACGGGATAGTCGAACAACCCGACGTTTACGTTGTCGGGAGCTTTGCGGCTTTTGTCTTTGAACTGCGTCATGCGGCTCGCTTCGCCGAACATAGTGTAGTTATTGAGAAGCCAGCATAATTCCGCGTGCGCAGGCACGTGCGACTGCATGAACAGAATGTTCTTCTGCGGGTCGACGCCGAGTGCGATAAGAAGCGCGAACAGCCGTTTGCTGTTCTCGCGAAGCTCTTTCGGCTCGATCGCGACCGTTA
The DNA here is from genome assembly GCA_910586925.1 of uncultured Christensenellaceae bacterium. Classification (GTDB taxonomy): domain Bacteria; phylum Bacillota; class Clostridia; order Christensenellales; family Pumilibacteraceae; genus Anaerocaecibacter. The sequence continues at coordinate 26,842 of CAJUKG010000011.1, forward strand.
TCGCGTGCAAGTCCGCAACCGCGAAAAGACAGTCGTATTCGTCGGACATGCCGCCCCAATACTTCATTGCGCCGATATAATTGCCAAGCGTCGGATTGCCCGTCGGCTTGATAGCCGAGAACACCCGCTTCTTTCGCTCGGTATTCGTTGTTGTTTGTGCGTTTATAGTTTCCATATTTTAAAGTGTTTTGTTTCTTGCCTTTTCTTTGCCTTTCGGTTCGACCGTTTACTTGCAATAGCGCGTCGAGATATACTCGGCAATGCCGTCGATCTCCGCAGTATCGTCCGACCGCACTTCCGCGGTAAAAAGCCGTTTCAGCTGTTCGGGGATCTCCATTGCGGTAATATCTTCCATTTGTTCGAGCACGGCGAGAGTCGCTTCGTCCGCCGCATCCTCGCCGAGTGCGCGAAGCACTGCGGGCGCGAACTTATACGGATTTACGGTAGATACGACTACCGTCGGGCGCACCGTTTCACGCCGCATGCATACTGCGTACGCCGTCGCGGTATGCGGGTCGAGGAGATACCCGTACTCGTCGAACATATCGCAAACGGCTTCCTCGGTATCGTCGTCGTCGGCATGATCGCCCGCAAACGCTTCGCGAATGATTTCCGCTTCGCCCTGCGTGACCGAAAACCTGCCCTCCGTTTCGAGCGCGGTCATGCGTTCTGCGGTAAGCTCGGCGTTGCCGCCGCTCGTTTCGAATACGAGCCGCTCGACGTTGCTCGCGACGAGAATATCCATGGACGGACTTTCGGTCGCGAAAAGCTCGCGGTTCGCGTCGTACATACCCGTTTGAATAAACTCTGTAATGACGTCATTCTCATTCGACGCACACACGAGCTTGTTTATGGGCACGCCCATGCGCCGCGCATACATGCCCGCGAGAGCGTTTCCGAAACTACCAGTCGGCACAACGAAGTCTATCTTATCGCCCGCTTCTATCTCGCCCGCTTGAACGAGGTCGCAATACGCCGAAAAATAGTTTGCTATAAGCGGCACGAGCACGCCGATATTGCAAGAGTCCGCCGTCGATAATGTTATATTATTCTCCGCAAGCCGCGCTCTTAAACCGACGTCGGCAAAAGCCTTTTTCACTGCGATCCGAACGTCGTCCGCCGAAGCGTTTACGCCGACCGCACGCACGTTGTCGCCGCTATGCGTGCGCAAGGAAAGTTCCTGCACCGCGCTCACACCGCCCGTCGGATAGAACGCGCAAACTTCGGTGCCGTCCGCGCCGCCGAATCCTTCGAGCGCGGCTTTACACGTGTCGCCGTCCGCCGCGACGAGGGCGAGCGTTTTATCGGTCATACCGCGCGCCGCCTTGGCTCTTGCGAGAAGCCGCGGCAATACCGAAAAAGAAATATCGCCGTACGCGCACGTCGCGCCGTGCCACAGTTCGAGCACGAACAGATCGTCGTCGAGCTTGGTGATCGTTGCGGGGTCGTCGTCGAACTTCGCGCACGCCGCTTTCGCGATACCCGAAACGTCAAAATCGAAGAACGCACGGAGCACTTTGTCCACGCGTCCCGAAAAGTCGAGTTCGAGCATATCCCGATAGCGCAAAACAGGCAGTTCGACGGGCACGAATAATCCGCCGTCCGCCGAAATACCGTCGGTTACCGCCGTCGCCGAATCTACCGAAACGGACGCGTCGCGGGTTGACGTATACTTCATGCTAATCCTTTGCTACTATGTACTTTTCGAGGAATTGCGGTACTTTGTCCGCCGACACCGTAGCCATGAAATCGGTGTTCTCGCATTTTTCCATAGCGTCGAAAACGGGCTTCAAGCCGTCGGGCGCGACGGAAAGGAGTCGCGAAAGACCGTCGATGAACACATGCTGGATATCGAAGTTCATGGCGAGCATGCCCTTGATAAATCCGCTGAGTTCGTACGTATTGCGCACGCCGTAGTCCGCGACGTTGATGAACTTGACGTTCGCGTTCACGCCCAGCGAGTTGTTGTTGTCGGTGATGAATACCACCTGACCGGTAGCGCGTTCGGCGGTGCTGTTGCACGCGTCCATAATGCGTTGGGTCTTGCCCGAGCCTTTTACTCCGTAAATAACAGAAATCATGATGTCCTCCTTGAGGTTTGTTTACTTTGCGATTTGTTTTGCGGAACGCGACCGAACGTTATTTTCGGTGCGTCCGTTATGCCGAAATTCAGTGCAGTTGCGACAGGAAGCTCGCCATGGCGTCGAGTCCGCGCTCTATGTCTATCTCCGACGCGGCATACGACAGTCTTATATATTCGGGTGCGCCGAAGCTCTCGCAGGGTATGGTCGCGACCTGCACCTGTTCGAGCAGTGCGGACGAAAAATCGTACGCGCTCGTTATGCGCTGTCCTTCTATGCTCTTGCCGATGAACTTCTTGACCGAAGCCATGATGTAGAACGCGCCCTTCGGCTCGATATATTCAAGCCCCAGCCTGTGAAGCCGCAACATCATGAGCGCGCGGCGCGCATCGAAAGTCGCCCGCATGTCCTCGAGGAATGCGTCGCCGTGCAGTTTATCGGAAAGCGCGACGAACGACGCGTATTGCGCAATGGAGTTGGCGTTGGAAGTGCTGTGGCTTTGCATGCTCGACATTGCGGAAGCTATCTGCTCGTCGGCGGCGGCATAGCCTATGCGCCAGCCCGTCATTGCGTACGTCTTGGACATGCCGTTTATGACGATAGTGCGCTCCTTGAGAATATCCGAATACGCCGCTATCGAATGATGACGACGCTCGTATGTGAGTTTTTCGTAAATCTCGTCCGAAATGACGAATATCTCGTATTTTTCTATAGCCGCGCCGAGCGCGTTGAGTTCGCTTCTGGTATATACCGCGCCCGTCGGATTGTTGGGGTTATTGAGAATGAGGGCTTTTGTCTTTTTCGTCACCGCTCCGTCGAGTTCGGACGGCATCAGCTTGAAACTGTTCTCCGCCTTGGTCTGTACGAACACGGGCACACCGCCCGCCATTTTTACTATCTCGGGATAACTCAACCAATACGGCGACGGAATTATCACCTCGTCGCCGGGATTGAGTATCGCCATGAACGCATTGAAAAGCGAGTGTTTCGCGCCGTTCGACACGACGATATTCGCCTTGTCGTAATCGAGCGCGTTATCGTTCTTGAGCTTTTGGCAAATGGCTTTGCGAAGCTCGACTGTACCCGCCGCGGGCGTGTACTTCGTAAGCCCCATTTCGAGTGCTTTGCGTCCGCCCTCCATGATATACTCGGGCGTGGTAAAATCAGGTTCGCCCGCCGCAAACGACACGACGCGCATGCCGTCCGCTTTCATCTTCTTCGCACGCGCGGTGATCTCGAGAGTGAGCGACGGCGAAATCTGTTTTGCTCTTTCGGCTATTTCCATTAAAGCCTCCGTGACCGAAATGCCGAGCCGCGCGGCGGCGGGCATTTGCGTATTCTCATGTATTATACACCATTGCGCCCGATAAAGCAAGCGTTAACGCGCACGCATATTACAGCTTTGTGCCGCACTCCGGGCAAAACTTGACGCCCGAACCGTTATGCTTGCCGCAGTTCGGGCAAACGCGCTCGCCCGCCACCGCCTTGCCGCATTCGGGGCAAAACTTGGAATCGCGCGCTATCTTCTTTCCGCAATGCGGGCAGAACATACTCGAGGACGCCGCTTCGTTCCGTTTTCTCTCCATATTGAGATAATCGCCGTCGGCGAGCGTCGCGCCCGCTATGGTGAACGAGCAAAGCTCGAGTCCGTATCCCTTGTCGAGGAACTCCGCGACGTTGCCTTTGATTTTTTGCGCTATCTCCACTTTTTTGAGCGTGAAATCGGCATAGCACATATTCTCTTCGTCAACCGCCCGCGTTATGAACTGTTCGACGACGCTCATCAACCGAGTCTGCACACGCTTTTTGAGTTTGACTATATCGTAGTCGGTTTCCGACCCGACAAGCTCGAGATAGAACTTGCGCGGCGTGCCCACGCGGAACTCGAGTTCGCCGTTGAACCCGACCGTCACGTGTACGCCCGTTTCGGGATCGACGGTGCGTATCGGCGCGGGCGTGCCCCACAGCATGGGGAGCTTGACCGTTTTGGATATGAACACGAAATCCACTGTCGCCGACTCGTCGCTTTTCTTCGGTCCGAACAAACCGTTTTTGACGTCGAAAATATCATGCCGCCCCGCCGCGAGAGCTTCCGACACAATGCCGTCTTTTACGAGAAGCACGGTGTGCGTTTCGGGCACTATCACCTGCGCCGACGCGCGAAGGGCGTCCGCGCTCTCGCGCGTATACAAATCGGTATTGTTGCCGGTAAACTTGACTACCTGTACTTTGTCTGCCATAATGCTTGACCTCCGTCGATCTTTTCTTTCTTAATGGGTATGTGCGCAAATGCACATATGTTCCGCCGTCCGTAGCGATGCGGCATTACCGCTTTTTTTCGTCGCCGTCGAACTGTTTTTTGTACTGCTGTATCTTTATGCCCTCGAGTATTATCGCGCCGACGTTCACGAGAACGCATATAACGATTAGCGCGTAAGGCGCGTTGCGCACGAACGGCGTGAAAAATGCCGCGACCGAAGCTATGCTCAACACGAGGTTTATGTACGTAATCGCTATGATGCCGCGCGACTTTTTGGACAGCACCGCCGCGTCTGCGGCAACTCGCATTATGCCTGCGACGAGCACGAATACCGTAAACACGACCACCGCCGTGCCGCCGTCGTACGCCCAATCGAGCAATGTGACCGCGACGATCGAAAACACGAAATCCAAAATGCACAACACGACGAGGGACGCCGTTTGTATCGCATGCGAGATCCTGTCTTTCGCATTCTCGATGACCGACTTGCCGCCGTTTTTGATCTTTTCGGTCAGAGCGTTGCCGTTCTTTTGTTCGCGATTCTCGTCGAGCCGCTTGAGCAGTCTGTCGTACTTGTCGCGCTGTTCGTCGGTAGCGAGCGATTGCGCAAGCATGAAATACTCGTTCGTGGAAATATCGACCGTCGAGTTTTCGAGCTGTGCCTCGGTGAGGTTGTACACCGAAAGCATTTTGCGAAAATACAGCAACGACGAATAATAGTTATAAACGTCTATCGGCAGTATGCCTTTGTTGTCGACGAGATACTCGACGAGCTTGCCGTCGTTGGCGGGGTTCTTACTGCGTTCGCGCAAATAGTTTTTCGCGTTCTTGGCAATCGTGGAACACGCGCGTTCGTACGTCGCGGCTTGCGTTGCGGAAGCGTACTTGACCGCCTTGCGGTACTCCGTTTCGCGCGTGATATCCTCTACGCACACCAGCTCGTTCTGACCGTATTTGCTCCACAGCTTGAGCCAATAGTATTCGCTCGCGAGGTCGGAAAACCGTGTAAACAGCATGCTCGACTCGTCCGAAAACGCGGTTTCGACCGACTTCAGCTCCACTTTCATGCCGAGATAATCGTCCGCTTCGAAATACTTCCGCGCGCGCTTCAACGCATCCGACACGCCGCGGAACGCCGCTTTCCGACGTTCGTCGTTCATGCGCGATACGCGCAACGCGAACTCGGGTTCGTCGTCCGAAAACCGTTCGACGTTCTTGTAATACCTGTGCGCCGTATAATCTATATTACGTGCGGCGAGCGTTTCGTCGTCGGGTACGCCGTACTCGCACAGCATCAAAAGCCACCAGGCATGCGCACACTCCGGCTCGGCGTCGAGCACTTCGTCGAGCAGTTTTCTCGCCTTGTCGTAATTCTGCGACTGCACTTCTATCTCGGCGCGGCGGAGTTTCCCCGAGTGCGCCGTCGTCGGCGCGGCGTTTGTCAGTCCGCCGCCGACTATGCGTTCCAAACGCTCGAGCCGCTCGTTTTCGCGGGCGCGGCGTTCTTCGGCGAGCACACGCTCTTTCTCGCGCATGGCGAGCCGCTTTTCTTCAAGCTCCGCTTTCTGCCGTTCGTCGTCGGCGAGCAAGCCCATTATGTCTATCACGAGTTGTTCGAGATGCGCGTAAGGATCGTCGGTCGCGTCCAGCCACTGTACCGCGCTCATCGCACGCTCGAACGCGCCGTCGTACGGCGTATCGTCTATCTTGTAGCTGTAAAGTGCTTTGCCCGACAGCACCGCCGCCTTGAGTTCTTTTTCGCAGTCGTCCGAATAGATCGACTTGAAACTCGATATCAAAAGGAACACCCGACAGTTCTCGACGCCCATCAGTATGTCGCGTTCGTAATTCTGCGAGCCTGCGAGTATATTGCGCGGCGCGATCCAGCATCTTAAGCCCCGTTCCTCGAGCCGCGTGCAAACGGCGTCGGCGACGTCTTGATCGGGTTCCGCGGTACGGTGACATATAAACACGTCGCGGTCGGTCACTTTGGTGTACCGCAATTTCTGTATGTACAGCCGCACGTTGCGGTCGATCTGTTCGGAGTACAGCTCTTTGTTCTCGGGATACGCTCTCTCGACGAAAGCCTTCACCGCATCGACGTACTTCGGCTCGACCGTCGCAACGACGGACGCCGTGACTTCTTTCAGTTCGTCTTTAGTAACGCCCGAAAAATCGGACGCCGACAGGAACTCGGTATACGCGACGTCGTTGCCGCCGTAACGGTCTGCGAGCGCGGCATAAAACCTCGCGCAAAAATCGTCGGGCAGCACGGAAAGAATTTTTTGTGCGAAAAGTTTGACGCCGCCGTAATCGCGCGCCTTGTTGCTGTCCTGTTGCAGTTTGAGCTGTTTAGCGAGATACTCGCGCCAGGCGCGAATGTCCTGCGTATGGTCGAGCGTCACTTTGGAAAACGCTTGGGCGCGCGCGACGCTGAAAGTGCTGCCGCACGCTTCGCATACGAAAAACTCGCCCGAATCATTCGGTATGATCGCGGTAGACCCGCAGTTTGTGCATCTGACCTGTTCCATAATAAGTACAATGCGTACAATCGTACGGTTATATTATATCACACGCTTTCTTAATAAACAATGCTACATTGATTAGAATTTGATTAAAAATACGCCGCCGAGCTTATATAAATTCTTTCAAATCTTCTATAACTTGCGCCGTGTGAATTTTCACTCCGTCCGAAGAAAGGTGATTGTCCGTCGCGTAAAAATAGTACGCGCTCATAAGACAGTCCTCTATCCTTCCGACGACGGGCACGACGAGATTGTTGCGAAAATACCCGTCGAGTGCGAAACACGACCAATAGTCGCTGTCCTCGGTGACGCTCGTCCGAGAGCGCGGCGAGTACCCGAACAGCACTTTCACGCCCCTATCGAGGAAACGCCCGTACACGCCGTTTATCGCGTCGATATAGTCTTGCGGAAAGTACCGCACGTTAAAGCACGCGCGACGGGTACCGAACAAAACTTCATCTATGTTATTGGGGCGCGGCACTATATAGTCGCCGTACTCGTTGTACGACGGAATACCTATATCGACAAAGTCCTCGTCATAGTCGTATGCCGATATGTCGTACGACCCGCTCTCGCTCCCGCCGCACAGCACGTGCGAGGCGTACGCTTTCATAGCGTCGTCGAGGTCGCGGCAGTCTATGACCGAAAACAGGTCGTAATTGCTCTCGACCATTGCGAAAGTCACATAGTCGATCTCGCCGTTTATGCAAAACTGCGTTTCTATCGTATCGAACTCGGGCGTACTGAAAAGCACGTCGCCCTCGCGCATATAGTTCTCGATTATCAAATACTGCGGCAGCATGTTTTCGTATGCGTACACGCCCATATTGACCACTTCGTATTCGGGGAACGCCTCGTCTATCATGCGGCTGTCGTACCCGAACCGCGCCGAACTGCCGCACGCGAGCACTATCTTCTTTTTGTCGGCAAGCGTGATAAGCCTGTCACACTTATCGGGGAACACGTCGAAGTACGATCCGCAATACCCGGGATTGCGATAAGCGTTGACGTGCAGAGTGACGAGCGTATAGTCGATAAACGCGGTCGGCGACATGTCGGTCATATTGTCGAAAATGTAAAGGTCTTTTATCGTGACGCCGCGAAACGCGCCGCTCTGCATGTCGCGGAGAGTATCGGGAAAAACGAGTGTGTTTATATCCACGCCGCGAAACGCGTCGCTCGCGATATTTCCCACTTCCGCACCGCCGAGAACGCGCGGTATTACCACGTCGCCGTCGCCGCCGACATACTTCGTGACCGTCGCAACGCCGTCCGATATTTCATACTCGAAAAGCTCGTCCGAACTTTCTTTCGCCCATTCGGCGTAAAGCACCGTCCACTCGCCGCGGTCGTGACGGCTTCCGAACCCGATATGTCTGCCACCGCCGTCCGCTTCGGTGTTCCACCCGATCTGTATATACCCGTCGCGCCCGAACGCACGGCGCGCCGACGGAGTGTTGTATCGCAAATGCTTATTCGACGGCGTATCGACGAAAGTCCTGCCCGACGCGTCGTTCGCGCTGTAAAGCACTTCGGTCGGTTTCGTCGGTTTTTTGACCGCACCGCGCTCCACGACGGGACGCACGACGGTGGAATACTTGACTTTGCGGAGAGTGACCGAAACGCCCGTACCCGCGCCGCGCACCGTTTGCTCGTAATCGAAATCGGGATAATCGACGCCCGTAAACGCGTCGTCGTTGCCTATTATTATCTCGAACGTTATGTCGCCGCCCCGCCTGCCTTCCACTATCTTTCGGGCGCATTTATAGTTATCCGAATCCTCGACGACAACGCGCACCGTGTCGTAAGAACTCCCGCCGCCCGTCGGCGCGGAACAGCCGACCGTCGCGAAAACGAGTATAACGGATATGATTATCGCAATGAGCTTTTTCACGCAATCACCTCCGCGGCGTAAATACGCGACGCGTACTCCGCCCAGAAATAGCTCACCCGATAACTTTTGAGGAGTTTTCGAGGCACGTAGATCCCGAACTTCGCCGACCCGAACAGATCTCCGCCCGGTATGCACTTATTGGGCGCGGAATGTAAAAGTATCACCTTTTCGAGCGAGCGGCAGTCCTCGAACGACCTGTCCTCTATCATGCCGACGTTCTCTTGCAAAACGAGTTCTTCGAGTTCCGTCGCGCCGACGAATGCGTTTTGCGTAAAACCCGTTACCGTCTTTCCGTCGTGCAGTGCGGGCACGGTGAGTTTTTTGCGCGTTTTGCCGTCGCCCGTAAGTCCTACTATCCGACAGCCTTTTTCGGTGTCCTCGTACACGAACATGCTCTCGTCGCCGTTATCGCCTTCCGTCGCGACGGGCGGGGCTTCGGGTGGCGGCGGTATTGCGATATCGGTCGGAGAACTGTCGCCGATCACGGCCTTTACGTCGCGAATCAAATTGTACGTGTTGACAACCACCCCGCTGTCGTTGAGATGGAAATTGGAGTCGTAAAAATATTCGGGCGCGATCACGCTGTTATGCGGATCGCCGATAAACTCGAAATCGAGCGCGTCGTACATATAGTCGTAAAACGCGTCCGCATCCCCGCCGTCCTCGATCGCTGCGGCGTTGATCGGGCACAGTCTGTAGTACACGCTCGCCCCACGCGATCGTAAAGACTTCGCGAAAACATTGAGATATTCGACAAAATCGTTTTCGACAACGGCTTCGGACAAGCTCACCTTGCGCGTGACGTCGCTGCCTGCGGGCATGATATTGTACGGACGCAACCCGCTCTTTATATCGCCGTGCTCCTCGAACGACGCGCGACGGTAAATATCGCTCGGCTCGGGCGCACCCGTCAAGCAGTACCCGGCTTTTCTTCCCGCGAAATGCGGAAACGCCCCGACGAGCGCGCCCGCGTCCTCGTTTTTAACGCCGCGAAGGAGCGAAAAATCTCCGTCGAACGCCTGCCACGCCGCACTGCCCGAAAAGAACAGCGAAAGCGTTTGCCCGTCTTGCTCGGGCGACACTATAACAATATCGTCGCGGCGTATTTCGCGCTCGGCAAGGTCGAGCATCAGTTTGGTGCCGAGATCGCCGTACAGTCCGAAATTGACGACGGAATATTCTGGCAAGTATTTTTCGATCAGCGCGCTGTCCTGTCCGAACGCGACGCTGCTTCCGCCGATGACTATTATCCTCTTGCCGTCGGTGTCGCGAAGCCGCTCCGCCTTGTATTTAAGCTCGCCGAGAAACGTTTCTCCGTACTGCGCGGGCAATGCGAAAGCGAATACCGAAAGCACCGCCATAACGACGAGCGGCAGGCACAGAAATGTTATTATGACGGCGATGAGCCGTTTTTTATCGGTGTTTGCTCTCATGATCAGAACCTGAAATAAATAAACCCTCCGACGCCGCCGCTATTAAGCGCGTACAGCCACATGACGGCGATAATTCCTATCACCGCGAAGTACGCGAGTATCGCGCCGCCGTAAGTCTTTGTCTTTACCGGCAGTGCGTTCACGTCTATCACGGGCAATCGCTCTATCGCAACGAGAAGTACAAGCACCGCCGCGAGCACGGGGATCTCGCCCGCCGTCATGCCGAGTCCCGAAAGCCACGACCCGCCCGCCGCGGGAGATAACGTAAATATATCGGTCACTATATGCGCCGCGTCGCCGAGCGACCCCGCGCGGAAGAATATCCAAGCGAACCACACCGCGAACAGCGTGAGCGCGTGCGCGGCTATGCGGTACGCGATATTTCCCGACGCCTTTTGCAATCCTTTATGTTTTTTCTTGATCGCGCCGTACAACGTATTCACTATCATGAACCCGCCGTGAAGAAGTCCCCACACCGCGAAATTGAGCGACGCGCCGTGCCACAGTCCGCTGCACAGGAACACGATAAAAATATTGAGGCATTGCCGCGCGAGTCCTTTCCGACTGCCGCCGAGCGGCTTATACAGATAGTCGGACAGCCAGCTCGAAAGGCTTATGTGCCAACGTCGCCAAAACTCGCGTATGCTCGCCGAGCGGTACGGACTGTCGAAGTTCTCGGAGAGTTTTATCCCCATGAGCCGCGCACTGCCGACGGCAATATCTGTATATCCCGAAAAATCGCAGTATATCTGCACCGCGAAAAGCGCGGTCGCTACCGCGTAAGCGACTCCGCCGCTCCCCGCCGAACCGAACGCATGATCCACAAACCTCCCGACGAAATCGGCGACCGCCACCTTTTTCGCGAACCCGATCGCGAGCTTTCTTATTCCGCGCGAAATATCTTCTGCGCACGGATTTTTCGCATCGCGAAGCTGCGGTATCAGATTTTGCGGGCGTTCGATCGGTCCCGCGACGAGCTGCGGGAAGAACACCACGAACAGCGAATAATACCCGTAATGCTTTTCGGGCGGCACCGTGCCGCGGTACACGTCGATCACGTAAGACAGCGTTTGAAACGTGTAAAACGAAATCCCCATCGGGAGAATTATATTGAACCCCGAAAACACTTTATCGCCGCCCAAAAGCCGAGCTATCGAATACCCCAGCCCGACGACGAAATCGAGATACTTGAAAACGAACAGCGTGCCGAGGCATACTATTAGCGTTACGGCAAGCAGTGCTTTTTTCTTGCCGCGCGTTTCCGCCGCCGCCATGCTCCGCGCCGAAAGGTACGATATACATGTGATCGCGAGTATGGGTATGAGCAGCAACGCGTTGAACCAGGCATAAAACACATACGACGCGAGGAGCAGTTCCGCCCAACGATACTTCGGCGGGATAAGTCGCCACGCGACGAGCACGACAGGCAGGAATATCAAGAACGCGAGCGAATTAAAGTTCACGGCGACACCCCCGACATACAAGACATATCGCCGCGAGAATGACAAGCTCGACCGCGAGTTCGAGTAGTTCGCCGCCGAATACGAGCGTCACGACCGTTGCCGCCGCCGTCGCTATTCCGCAACCTATCGACACGACGAAACCGCCGCGGCGCGCAAGACAGCTCGGCACGGCAAGTATGTACACGGCAAGCCACAACGCCGCCGCTATCGGTTGCGAAAACACGACGAACTCCATAATCCTCCGCAACATAAATCACGCGACGAAAGCCGCACGAAATCACTCCTACGAAATCATTATACCACCCTTTTGCGTTCGCGTCAAGCCGCACACGAAAATCGGCAGTCAAAACTTACCGATATATTATATATCGCAAAGGACACCCCGATCTTTCGAGGTGTCCTTTGCCCGTTATTCTATACGTATCCGATCGCTATGCCCACAGTTCGGGTTTGCCGTTCGCACCGTAATGCCAACAGTCGGGCGCGGAAGTTTCCGAGAAGTAAACGATTTTCGCCGAACCGCCCGATATAAGAGAATTCCCGCTGTCCTTGCGCACGCCGCTCCAACCGCTCGCGTCGCCGCCGTAATACACGGTCAAGTTTGCGGCGCAGTGCGCGAAAGCATCGTGTTCGATACGCGTCACGCTATGCGGAATAACGACAGTCGCGAGCGCGGCACAGCCGTCGAACATTTGATACTCGACCACTGAGATACCGCTCGAAAGCCGTACATACGCGAGCGCGTCGCACGACATGAACGCCGCCGATCCGATTCTCGCGACGCTGTTCGGGATCGCTATTTCTTCGAGCTTGTCGCAGCTGCCGAACGCACTGCCGCCTATTGCGAGAAGTCCGTAATTAAGCGTGACCGTCTTTAAGTTGTTGCAACCGTAAAATGCGTCTTCGCCCACATATTCGAGCGAAGCGTTTGCGGTAAACGATACGATTTTTCTTTTCACGGCATAGTCGCTGTTCGACGAAAACGCGCCGTTGCTGATACCGACGGTATTCGCGTCGAGCGTGACGTTGATAGAGTCTACGTCGTCGCCGCAAGCGATCTCCACTGCCCATTTATCGACGTACTTGACCCCGTTATCGGCAGTGCGAACAATACCGTCGCAACCTGCGAACGCACCGCGCTCGACGACAGTGACCGCCGACGGGATAACAAACGCGGGATTTTCGATAGCCGCGTTTTGGCAAAACACGTCGCCGCCTATTTTCGTAACAGTCCCGTCCGCGGGAATGACCGACGACTTACAGCCGAGTACGAATTTGCGTTCCGACGTTTCTATAACGCAATTATTTTTCGATGTATATTTCGCGTTACCGCTTTGCACTTCTAACGTTTCGACGGCAGGGCTTCCGAACAGCACGTTCTTGCCTATTTCCGCAACGCCCGCCGAAAACGTGATGTTTTTGAGCCTGTCGTTAATTGCGAGCGCGTAATCGAACACAGCATAGCTTTCGCCCATGTAGTATGCGGGAAGCGTTATATTCACGGCGTCGCCCGTATAGTCCAAGAGATAATTAACGGTGTCGCCGCCTTCGTTGCGCGTGCAAAACACGTACGTCGACGTTCCGTCGATTATGCTCGCCTCGCTCGCCGAGGCGTGTTTCGTTATGTACGGTATAAATCCCACGCCCGTAAGTTGCGCGCTCGACAGGTTGTAAACTTCGACGAGCCGCGCACAACCCGCAAACGCGTCGCTGCCCACCGTCCGCACGCTCGCGGGGATAGTAAAGCTCAACAGCGACACACAGCCCTCGAACGCGCCGTTGCGTATGGCGGTTATATCGCCGAACTCCACGCCGCGAAGCGAACTGCAATTCGCGAACAGCGAACTTTCGATGACCGTGACGCCGCTGCCGAGCGTCGCGCTTTTCAATGCCGTACAGCCCTCGAACACCCAGCCTTCGACAGTAGTCACGCCGTCGGGGATTTCGATCTCGACGAGCGAAGTGCAGTTTTTGAACGCCGACGAGCCTATTTCCGTAACCGTCGCGCCGAACGTCACGTCCGCAAGCGACGTGCAGCCGTAAAACATGCCCGTGTCCACTATCGGGCAATTCAGCGTTGCGGAAACAAGTCCCGTACAGTCTTTGAACATCCACCAATCGACGTCCGCGCAAGATGCGGGCACCGTCACCGTTGCGAGCGAAGCGCAACCGTTAAACGCATTTGACCCCAAAGACGCCAAGTTCGAGGGAATATCGAAGTTTTCGAGCGACGCACAGCCCGAAAAAGCACTCGTTCCTATTGTCGTAACCTCGCCTTTTATCTCCACGCTCTCGAGCGCGGCACAATCGTTAAACGTATAGCTTTCGATTCTCGTCACTTTGGCGGGAAGCGTTATGCTTTCGAGCGACGAGCAACCCGAAAAAGCCGACGAGTATATAGCGGAAACAGTGTTCGGGAGCGATATATTTACAAGCGAAACGCATTGCGCGAACGCGGCGGCACCGATCGCCGTAAGCCCTTCGGCGAGCGTGACGTCGCGAAGCAAAGCGCAACCCGCGAACGCCGATCGCCCTATCTCGATAACACTTGCGGGTATCTCGACGGACACGAGCGAAGTACAGTTCGCAAACGCTTCGGGCGCGATATGATCGACGACGTTCGGCACAGTGACCGATGTCGTCGATTTATCCTTGATCCCGCTTATTGCGAACGCATCGCCGTGCGGATAGTAGTCGAACGGCTCGAGCGCGGCGGCGATCGACGCTTTAAGTTCCCATTTGGCGCGAAGCGTCATGTCGCGCGTAACGCCGTCGGCGTCGATATTCCACTCGTAACCGTTAAACGTCCAGCCCGCAAGCTCGCGATAATCGTCGGGTGGCGTCACCGTCGGCGGAGCGATCTTGCCGTTTTCGGCAACCGTCAGTTCGTATGTATCGGTGCCGTTCCCGAACGTTCCGCCTTCGGCGAAAAACGTGACGGTGTAAGCTCTGCTCCACACGGCATAAAGCGTGATATGTTCGGTCACGGTGTCGGCGTCGAACTTCCACATCTCGTCCTGCGCGTTGCCCGTAAGATTCCAGCCCGTAAAGACATACCCGTCGCAAATCGGTTTTTCGCTCGGCTCGGCGACGTGCGCGCCGCTTGTCACCTCGGTGTCGTAAATACGGTCGCCGTAAATCGTTCCCCAACCCGCGTCGAAGCGAACGGAAAACTTTTCGCCGTCACCGCCGCCCTCGCCGCCGAACAATCCGCAAGCGGTGAGCGAAACGGACGCGACCGCACACGCCGCAACCGCAAGCGCGACTTTACATATTTTCTTGCCTTTACTTTTCATAAAAACTCCTCGTTTATCGACATTATACAGTCGAAATCATAAATATAATATATCACACCCCCCCCCGTGTCAAGTCGAAAAGAACGCTTTTACGGTAATTTTTGAAATTTTTTCACTGTCGCGGACGTGCGCGATCGACACATTATATATGCGACGTATATACTTATGTGCAAAACAATTTATGTATTTTCATATGCGAAAAAGCAAAGTCCCGTAACGAACTTTGCTTTTGACAGTCGATTGCGACGTTCCATTTTCGCATGTGCGCGGCAATGATCGGCGCAACGTTATCCGATTATCGAAATGCCGTTCTTGTGAATATATTCGAGATATTTCTCCATAAATTCGGTATGCTTGGAACGCCCTATCGGCAATACTTCGCCCGTCGTCAATGTGATGCAGTTTGTATCGAAACGTTTTATGTACGCGCAATTAACGAGATAACCTTTATGTATGCGCAAAAAATCGAACGTCGATAATTGCTTTTCCAGCGTTTCCATGCGCGAGCGGATCGTGCAGGCATCTTGCTTGTCCATATAGAATATCTGCTCGTTGCGCATGCACTCGACGTATTTCAAATTTTTGACGTTAAGCGTTACGATACCGCCGTCCGATTTCAACCCGAACTGCAATAATGCTTGCCCGTCTTCCGACTTTTTGGCAACGTATCTGTCTATTACCGACGAAATATCGGTCAGGAAATTCGATTTGCGCACGAATCCGAACGGGTTGACTTCAAAAGTTTCAAACACCCTGTCGGTATTGCTCGACACGAATATTATGTCGGGACGGTTATTCGTTTCGACTATCTTTTTTCCCAAAGCGATACCGTCCATTCCCGCCATGTTTATATCGAGAAACAGCAAGTTATACGATTGCTTTTTCAATGCCGCCCACAAGTCCGCGGGATTTTTATACCCGTCGACTCCCGCATGTACGCCGTGCGTGAGAAAACACTCCTTGACCGACGCCATGATAATATCCAACGTTCTGAGTTCGTCGTCGCATACGGCGACGCTTATTGATTTCGCGTTCATTTATTAACCCCCCCCCCGCCTTTATACGCGTATCCAACAGACTTTCCGACACGAACTGCCCGTCCTTTACATAACATCTGAAAATACCGTTGCATTTTCGAACATATTTTTGAATTATTTTCATGCCGTAACCGTGCACGTTTTTGTTCTTCTTGTTTGTACACAGTTCGGCAGCGTTATTCATGTCGGCGAGTTTGGTGGGATTGGTGACGCAAAACAGCATATAATCGCCCTGCATGCTTACAACGACGTCCACAACGCCGTCGTCCGTTTTATCTTGCAATACCGCTTCGACGGCATTGTCGATCGCATTGGTAAATATCCCGAGTATAACCGATTTCTTAAACGGCAATTCGTGCGGCACCTCGACGCGCATATTTATTTTGACGCCCGCTTCGTCGGCTTTGGCAAGCTCGAGATTGAGCACCGAATCTATAATGGCGTTCCCGCTGTTGACAGACTTGAAAAGCGGCGCGGCGAGCGTTCCCGTAACTTCGTTGAAATAGCATTTCAATTCTTCATACTTATTCTGCTCGAGCAACAGTTTCATATAAGCATACTGATTATTTACGTCGTGACGCACTTCCCGCAATTCGATAAGTTTCTGCTCGTTGAGCGTCAAAAGCTCGCGCAGCGATTGGCTCTTCTGCGTATTAACGCTGTACTCGAGTACGCGCTCGCGCTCGCGGCACAAACAGTACATGATAAAATACGTCGCTATATTTATGATAAACAGCACGGCGACGACAAGCGACATATACCCCGAAAATTTCCTGCCGAGCATATTCATTTCCGAACTTGCAAGCCGAACATATCCGAATACTATAACGAGTATCGCCGACAGTATGTTGCATGTTATATTGAGAATACAATCGAAATTGTTCGTTTCGAATTTATATAGCGGGTATTTGAATAATGCTATCCCCCCCGCGACGACGGCGATATACGCCACGATTTTCGTGATCGCTATATCGAATCCGTCTATGTGCATTTCCAACATATTGCCGAACAGCGTGCCGAATGACGCCATACACGTATTAAGCGAAAAGACCACACTCGACATGGCAAGCCGAACGATCGGTTTATGCCTGCTCGCCACCAAAGCGTATATCGCAATTCCGATCAAATACGCGATATCGGCGGAGAGCCTCACCGGCGTATAGTATCCCAAAACGGTAAACAGCATGTTAAGCACGAACATAACCGAAAACAGCCACGACACATCGACGAAGATACGCCAAATCTTCGTCTTTTGCGTCACGCCGAGCAACAGGACCGTCGACACGGCGGCGCATACGATTTGCACGGCAAACGGTATATCGAGAATATGCTTGAAAAACAATAAAAACGCCTCGGTCAAATTCCCTACATCTCCTGTGTATAACATAGATATATTAACATGTTTCGTGACAAATTGCAACAATGTTTTTACAAACGGCGAAAAATAGGTCACGAACGTATGAAACAAGCAAAAAGCCGCCCGACGACCGAACGGCTTTTGCCTTTATAAGGAGAGGAGTATGATGCTTAATATTCGTCTTCGTCGTC
Source organism: uncultured Christensenellaceae bacterium (assembly GCA_910586925.1). Taxonomy (GTDB): domain Bacteria; phylum Bacillota; class Clostridia; order Christensenellales; family Pumilibacteraceae; genus Anaerocaecibacter. The sequence goes on from CAJUKG010000011.1 coordinate 44,379, forward strand.
TTTTTTGACGACTGCTTTTTCGGTTATTTTGATTATGTCTTTCGCGATAAGCACGTCGACGACGACTGCGCCCGCAGCCAACAAGCCGATGATGACCCAACCGACGATGATGCCTATTTGCCAAGGCGACATATCGTAGTAAATATAATCGCCGGGAGCCATGCCCATCATGATGTTCGAGTTGGCTTTATTATACAAAAGATGTCTTGTGGAGTTCTTGAGCCACCATACCGCAGTTTTGCTCTCGGTATCGTACAACCCCTGCGTACCGTTATTGGTAAGCGTCAGGTTTTGTCCGCGACGGAGCGCGAGGTCGGTCGTCATGTACGTATCGGGTTCGCCGCCCGCGTCGGTAAGCACAGTGCCCGTAAAGTTCCACTCGTTGCGGAGTATGCCGTTTATGGAGATCGACGCGCCGCCGTAAGTAGCACCGATACGGTTATAGCAAGTCATGATACCGGTAGCCGCGCTCATGGTCTTTTCAGCCATCTTGTACTCGCCCGTCGCTTCGTCGACAGCGTAATACTTGACTTGCATTTTGGCTTCTTTCATGTATATTTCCCACGCGCGCAAGTATACTTCTCTGAACGCCTGTTCGTTCACCCAAGAGCAGTAGCCGTTATCTTGACGGTGATATTCCTGATCGTTCAATACGTAATGCTTCATGTACACTATAAGTCCTTTCCCGGACGCGCCCGAAGCCTCTGCCATGCCTATTTTGCCGCAAAGCACGGGATCTTCCGAATAATACTCATAGTTGCGTCCGCCGAACGCGCTGCGGTGCTGGTTCATACCGAAACCGTAAAGTCCGGTAATAGGCGCGCCGTCCGTCTGCTTTTGTTGGTACGCTTCCTCGCCGAACGTTTCGCCGAGTTCTTTAGCGAGTTTCGTGTTGAACGTCGCGGCGACCATAGGCGCGCCGCAGTACCACTTGTTTACGCCGTTAATCGTGAGCGAATGACCGTAATAGCCGTACGGCGAGTCGGTATCCCAAGTTTTGGGAACGCCGTTCTCCTCGTCCGCAGGGGCTTGCCAGCCGCCGTTGGAGAACATATACGCCATGGATTCCACCGTGAACTGATTGATGAAATCGTCCCATTTCGCGTCGTCGAAATCCACGCCGCGCATATCCGAAAGAGTATAGCTCGTTTTATCGGTGTTCACATCGGGCATTCCCGAGATCGCATTGCCTTTTTCGTCCACGCCGTTCTGTTCGCTATCCGCCCAAACGTCGTATTTGGCGATCTGTTTCAAAGCCCTCGCATCGGAAAGTATGTAATCCTGCCCCGCGGGTGCGGTCGGGAACGACGCTTTGAAGTCCGCACGCGTGAAATCGTGGATATACCCGTCGCCCGTCGAACCTTCGTTGTAAGCCTTGAATTTATAGTTGGTTTCGTCGTCCATAACGTTGGTGGCGATTTTTTCGTCGGTAATTCTCTTGCCCGCGCCCGCGGCGTTGAATACGACTTTTTCGTTCAACGTATCCTTCCACAGACGTTTTGCTTTATCTTCGGCGTTCATGCCGTCGATCACCGCCCAGCTGTGGCTACCGTATTCGTCGAGCGCGAGATAGAAATTGTAATCGCCTTTATCGAGCAAATACGCTTTTTCGGTCTTGTAGTCGTAAGAAGTAAAGTAGTCGCGCTTGATCTCTATATCGACGGTTTCGCTTTTGCCCGCGCCGAGTTCTTCCGTTTTGGCAAAACCGCCGAGCGTAACGTGCGCCTTTTCCACCTGACCTTTTTCGTAAGGAACGTTGACGTAGATCTGCGCAACGCCCTTGCCCGGTTTCGAGCCTGTATTCGTGACTTTTACTTTGAACTTGTACGTTTGAGTAGCGGCGTCATACGTCGGCGTTTCGGCATATTCCTGCGAGAACGTCGTGTACGACAAGCCGTATCCGAACGGATACACTACCGCTTTATCGTAATCGTAGCCTTGATAATTGCCGTTTGCAGCCTCTTTGGCAGCCGTTTCGTGATACCTGTAACCGATGTATATGCCTTCTTCGTATTCGACGAAGTACGAGCTTGTGGCATACGAATTGAGCGACGCGCTGTTTTCGTATTTGAAGTCGGAGAAGTTTACGTACGTCGGCTCGTTGCGAAGCGTGCGCGCATAAATATCGGGCGTGTGACCAGAAGGATTGACCTTGCCGTTAAGAATGTTTGCGAGTGCCGTGCCGCCTTGCGAGCCGCAGCAGCCCGCCCAGATAGCGGCGACTATATTGCTCACGTCGTATTTGTCTTTGCTGTACGGATCGGTATAAATGCCGTTCTCGACGTTGGGATCGTTCTCGTCCAAGAACCCGAGTTCCATCGTGTTGGCGGCGTTGATTATTACTATTACTTTATCGAAGTTTTTGCAAGCGTAGTCGATGAGTTTCATCTCCGCGCGGTTTGCGGTAAGACCGGTACGGTTATTCTCCGCCGCGCCCGAGTTCATCACCTGATCGTTGCCTTCGCCCGAATTTCTTTTGAGCGTGACGACTGCGGTTTTGTATTCCGAGAACGAGTTTTTAACCGCGTCGAGAGTGCTTTCGACTTCCGCTTCTTTCAATTCGGCTTTGGCGTATATATTGGTCGAATTTACGTTGGGGTTGGTGGAAAATGCGTTTTCCAAACCTTTATGCAACGAGATCGCGCCCGCCGTCGTCGCGGGGTCCTCGCCGCCCGACATGTTGTTGTGCCAACCGTAATAACCCAAAAGCGTCAATTTCGCGTCTGCCGCGAGCGGGAGTGCGTTGTTCTTGTTTTTGAGAAGAACCATGCCTTCTTCCGCCGTGCGTTGGGTCATTTCCTGCGCGAGTTTGAGAGCTTCTTCCTTGCTCGAAGTCTTGAAGTCTATGTAATCGCCTTCGAGATCGGAACTCGACACCACGTGCCGTTTGCCGGTGCCCAAAAACTGATCCATATATTCGCGCATGGAATACATAATGCAGGTTACGGCTATCATAATCGCGAGCAGTGCGCCCGCTATTGCGGTTATGAGCGTAATGAGCTTGTTCTTTTTGCTTAATGCCATAATTGTCTCCTTGTTTTATTGATTATTATTGTTGCCGTTGGAAACGGGTTTGTTCGCACGCACGTAATTTCTCTGATAAATCAGGAACATGCCGCGAAAAGTCTTGAATGCCGCCACGAGTACGCACACGATGCAGAGAAATATGGGATAGAACAGCGTTTTGTACGTTCCCGCCTCGATCGCAGGAAGAAGATATTGATTTTTGAAACCGACGCCCGCGCCCATGTCCGTTGCGGTACCCACCGAAACGGATGCGCAACATGCGAGAATGATCCCGCCTATGACGAGTGCGCCCGCCGTAACGAACTCGCACACCGCTTTGCCTCGGTTTTTCATTCTGCTCGATACTGCGGCACAAACGATTATCGCGAGTATCGGCAGTACGATGCCGATTATGAGTGCGGCGTTCGTGTCGAAATCCCAAGTATTCGGCACGTAATCGCCGGCTATCGTACTCTGTTCTTCAAACAGACACAGAATCTTAAGCGGCGGATAACCGCAACCGAGGAACGCGAGCTGCCAACCGTAATAGTTGTACCCCTTGGTGTATTTGCCTATATCGGTCGTAAGCTGCGTTGCCGGCATAAGGCAAAACAGTACGATCAGCAACGCGACGGCTATCCCCGAGCACAGCGATACGATTTTGAATATTTTCCCGAGTTTTTTTAATTTTGCCGATTTTTCCGTATACTCCATGACGATTCGTTAAGCCTCCGGTTTTTCAAACGTCAAGTCGTAGGTCTTGTCGGGAGTAAACGGATTTCCGCCTTTTACAGTCCACGTAATATGTATAGAATCGACGAATTCCTCTCCGTCTATGATGATCGTGTCGCCCTCTTTCGTGTACGTCGAGGAAAACACCGTCTTGGAACCTTCCTTGATATTAACGTAGCCTTTTGCGGTGAGTTCCAAAATATAATCTGCGCTCGCGCCTTCCGCGCCGTTCCACGTTTCCACCACTTCGCCCTCGAAGTCGGAGGATACGTATCTGTCCCACGTATATTTAGACGTATCGCAGGACGCGTAAAGCGTCATCGTCGAACTGCCGCCGAACCCGCCCGAAACGGTGTATTTCATGCGATAACCCTCGCGACCCGCGACATCGCAATATGCGTTCGTCGTAAAATCGGTCGTTCCTATCTTGCCCGAAATGACATGGTTTTGCTTATCTTCCGTCCAATTCCCTTTTCCGTTATACGTAAGACTGTTGGACGTGCCGGAAAGGGAAACGACCCCGCCGTTCGGCATCAGGTACACGTATGCCGAACTCAGATTTCCGCTGCCGCCTTCCGCGCCGCCGCGAAACATATATGTGCATTTGCGTTCTTCGTTTACGACATAGTTCGCATTCAACGACTTGCGATACGCGGAATCTTTCGCCTCGAATTTGACGAGGGTTTCGGCGGCTTTCTCCCCGCCTATCTCGGGCGACATATAATAATAGAAATAATGTCTGCCCGACGTTTTGTCGAAGTTCACTACTATCTCGGTATTGTTTCCGTCGTTGAACTTAACGGTGTATCCCCAACCTTTTTCTTCCGTCCAACTTCCGCCCAATTCGAAATCGAATTGCGAGTAATCGGTATTGTCCTCTTCATCGTTCGATTCTTCGGCTGCGGCTGCGGGGAAACCGCCTCCCGGTCCTCCGGGACCGCCGGGTCCTCCGGGACCGCCTGTGCCGCCCGTCGATGCTTTACCGCCGCAAACACCTTTCAACGTCAAGGTGTTATCCTTTTTCAAGTCGACTGCCAAATTGAATTTTTTGGACGCCAACGTGACCGACGTATCCCAATTTGTTCCGTCGACCGCTACGAATCCGAGAACGCCGTCGGTCGGTCCGTTGGTATTTACAGGCTCGTCCGCGGCACACGCGACAAGTCCTCCGCATACCAAAGCCGCTATCAGCGCACCGGATAAGAGAGATAATGTTTTGCTCTTTTTCATTTTACCCTCCAAAATATTAACCGCATTTACGTCGGTTTGTTACAGTATAACACCGCAAATACAACCGAACACATTTTGCGTATATTCGACATTACGTGTCGCATAAATGCCCTCTTGCAAATCGCAAACGGCAATTATCGTTGCAGAAACGACAAAAAAACTCCCGTTCGTCACAAAAAACGGTCGTTCGTATCATTAACGCATTATACACATATTTTTCGGCACGCAAAATCCCGCCGAGAAATCTTCTCTGCGGGATCTGTCGTTATTATTCGTTTATTTTGCGGGGCTTATATCGTATCGCGTATACACGCACTCGTCTGCGTCGAGATTAAGCTCCAAGCCGTCCGCGCCGTCGGGCGGATAGATCGTCGAAGTGAGGACTCTGCCGTTCTCGAAAATCTCCACCGAATACTTATCCATGACGACGGTCAGCTGCGTTTCGTACCCGCTGCCGAACGGCATTCTGCGTATCCCGCGAACGCTGTCGGGGTCTTTTTCGTGCATTCTTATTTCCGCGCCCGAATTCGACCTGTCGAATACCCACTCGCCGCCTACGAGCTTGAGCGAAGTAAAGCAATCTCCGCCGCAGCGCATTTTGAGGTCGAGCGACCGCAAATTCTTCGCCGAAACGGTGAACATGCCCGTTATCATCTTATCGGACAGCGTGCTTTTGATTTTCTTCGCGACGCCCGCCTGCGTGACGATCGCGGGGGTTTGCATCATTCTGCCGCCGACTATTTCGATGCGCCGCGGCACCGTGAGCATGCCCGCAAACCCGTATATGTACGACGGATGGTTACGGTCCCACATATCCATCCAGCCTATCATTAAATTCTCGTCGAGAAAAGTTTGCGGCGCGTAAAAATCGAAACCGTAGTCGCATATATGCCCGCAGTCACTGCCCGAAAACCGCTTGTTTTTGTAATCGAGCTTGCCGAGCACATACCGCGTGGTATGTATATTGAGATGCCGACTGCCGTCCATCGGCGCGAATTGCTCGCTGTAAATAAGCACGCCGAGTTCGGGCTTGTAGTCGGGACACTCGAGCATTATACCCGCGCAATCCCTGCCGAACACGTCGAACTCGAACGTCCATTTCATAAGATCGTCGGACGAGTACACGAGAAGCCTGCCGCGTCCGTGCCGCTTCCGCGCCGCGATGATAGCATAGAACTTGCCGTTCTCGCGCCACACCTTCGGGTCGCGAAAATCTTCGGGGACGTAATCATCGGGCAAATCGTCCTCCGAAATAACTACGCCGAGTTTGGAGAAAGATACGCCGTCATCGCTTTTCGCGAGGCACTGCACCTGCCGCACCGCGCTTCCGCCGCCGTTTAAGCTGTGACCTGTGTACATTAGATAAAGACTGCCGTTCCATTCGATCGCACTGCCCGAAAAGCATCCGTCGCGATCGTACTTTCTGTCGGGATACAGCGCGTTGGGCAGGATCTCCCAATGCGTGAGATCGTCGCTCACCGCGTGTCCCCAAATCATCGGACCCCAAAAAGTATCGGCGGGATACGACTGATAAAAAGCGTGATACCTGCCCTTGAACTTGATAAGACCGTTGGGATCGTTTATCCAGCCTTGTTCGGCGGCTATATGAATTTCCGGTAAAAACTTGTTCTGCATAACCTATTGCCTATAGAGTAGTAAATCGGTACGCCCGCCCGCATGATGCGGGCGGTGCGTCCGTGTGTAGTATAAATTAGCACTTTTCGCAACAAATGTCAAACGATATTAATGACGTTTTTCTACTATTCGTTGTCAGCTTGAGTAAGCCTATCGGTAGGCTCCGTAAAGCCCTCGGGCACTTCTTCCGCCGTCACATAATATGTAACAAGGTCATCGAATAACACCATTCCGAAACCGCCCTCGAGCCAATTATCGACTATACGCACATAAATATCCTGACCCATAAATTCGGAAAGATTTACTTTGTACTTATTGAGCGTCATGCCGCTGACTTTATTTTCATCACCATCGAAACCGCCTGCGTCGATAAAATCTTGATTGTCGAACTTCTTCAAAACAACATTATCCGACGCCCTGACTATCTCGACATATTGAGCTTCGGGGTGCGACGCCGCGCCCATTCGGTATGTGATCCAGCCGCTGCCGCCCACTCTGAACACAGTGCTTGTAAGCGTGCCCGCCTCCGTCTTGCCTTCTTTACCCCATAGGAAATACTTGCCTTCTTTTTGGTGTAAAATGCCTTCGAAATACGTATTGAAATCGACCACGTTATCCACCATGTTTCCCGTAGCCGTCCAACCGTTTATGTTGCCGAACTCGAAGCCGCCGTTTACTACATTATACAGATAGTTCGCAGGCTCTGCGAAATCCGCGGGCACGTCCTCCGCCGTCGCATAATATGTAGCGAGGTCGTCGAACAGCACCCTGCCGTAATCTCCGCCAAGCCAATTATCGACTATACGCACGTAAACGTCACGTCCCATAAATTCGGAAAGGTCTACTTTGTACTTATTGAGCGTCATGCCGCTGTTTTTATTTGCGTCGCCGTCAAATGCGCCCGCGTCGATAAAATCTTGATTGATGAACTTTTTCAAAACGACATTATCCGACGCACCGACTATCTCGACATATTGGGCTTCGAAATGCTTTGCCGAGCCTATTCTATAAGTGATCCAACCGCTGCCGCCCACTCTGAACGTAGTGCTTGTAAGCGTGCCTGCTTCGGTCTTGCCTTCTTTGCCCCATAAGAAGTACTTGCCTTCTTTTTGGTGCGAAACGCCTTCGAAATACGTATCGAAATCGACTACGGTTTCGACCAGATTTCCGGTCGCCTTCCAACCGCCGATATTGCCGAGTTCGAAGCCGCCGTTATACACGCTGTACAGACAATCGGTAGCTTCGACGAATCCCGCGGGCACGTCTTCCGCTTTCGCGTAATATGTAGCGAGATCGTCGAACAGCATCATGCCTATGCCGCCGCCCACTCTGTTATCGGTCACTCGCGCATATACGCTTCTACCGATATAATCGGACAAATCCGCTTTATACTTGTTGAGCGTCATGCCGCTGACTTTATTCGCGTCGCCGTCGTATCCGCCCGCGTCCGTAAAGTTCTGATTGATAAACCTTTTCAACACGGTGTCGTCGGACGCGTCGACTATTTCGACGTACTGCTCGTTATAATGCGACGCCGCGCCCATTCTGTACGTGATCCAACCGCTGCCGCCGACCGTAAACGTCGAGCTCGTAAGCGTGCCCGACTTGTTTTCGTCGCCCCAGAAGAAGTGCGTACCTTCCTGTTGATGCGAAAGTCCGTCCCAATATTCGGTAGCGGCGGAAACAGTGCCGTAATCATTCGGCGCGACCGTCCAACCGCTTGTATCGCCCGTTTCGAATCCGCCGTTGACTGCTCTGTATGCAGAAGTGTCGATAACGTTCAACGTATACGTGTAAGTAAGCGTGCCGCTGCCAGCCGTCGCCTCGTATGCGATTTTCACGGTGATCGCGACGGGCGTCGCTGTCAAACCGTACTCGCCCTCGGGTATCTCGAACGAATACTCGTCGGGCGTCGCTATCTCCGCCGACTCCGCGCCGTCGCCCACATTGACGGTGTACTTAAGCGTGGTATTGCCGTTTCTGATGACGTTTGCCGTTAAGTCGAGCACCACCGACTTCGGCGTGCTGTTTATAGCGAACAAATCGACGGTTTCCGCATGATCGACGTTTTCGTGCGTTATTTCGGGTGCGAGCACCGCGTTGGTGACCGTTATATTGAGAGTGACCGACGCTTTTTCGGCATCCTTGTACTTGATTACCATGGTGACGGTCACGCCTTCCGCCGTGTCGCTGCCCGCCGTTATCGTGAACTTGCCCTCCGAAATTTCGGACAACGCGATTTTATCGGACTGCGTGGTTATATCGTACGTAATGCTCGAAAGTCCGTTCTCGTCGAAGTAGTCGGAAACGGTTATTTCTTTGCTTCCCGACGGCTCGATCACCAAGTTCTTTTCCGCACCCGTCTTTACCGACGGCTCGCGAAGCGCGAGCGCGCTCTGCGCCGCCGTAAGCGCGGCGGTTGCCGCATTTACGCGTTCGACGGTGGCAAAATCGTCGTTGCACAGGTTTTTCGCGTCGGTGAGCGCGTCCACAAAATCGTCATAGCTTTCTATCGTGTAGTCGCCCTGCTCGAGAACCCCGAGTGCCTCTGCGGACTCGATCGCGGCGTTTATGGCTGTTTTGTCGGCGTATGTGTTTACGGCGAGCGTCGCGCCTTTCGGCACGTCGTTTACGCTCTTGTAATACGTAACGATCGAATCGGCGGAAACGACGTTCCAGCTTCCCGACACATTGTAGTCGTATATTACCGCTTTGCAATCCGCTATATCCTCGGCGTTGTCGAACACATAGTAGAATTGATTGAGCTTGCCTTCGCGTCCCGCGAACTTCGTATTGGCGAACTGAGCGAGTATTTTTCCGTTACCGTCGATAAAACGAATACCCCCCCCCGCGCCTCCGAGCTTGAACGACACCGTCGCATTCGCTTTGAGGGTAAACGCCGAACTCGAGAGAGTGCCGACTTTATCTTCGCGGTTGACCTCTCCGCTCGCGTCGTCGTCCCACGTCCACCAAGAGAACAGGTAGTTGCCGTCCTTTTCGTACGCATTGCCGCCGCTCGCGTGATTGCCGTTATTCCAATAACCGAAATCGTTTGTCACCGCGCCGAACGCATCGGATTCGTTCTCCCAGCTCGGCGTCCAGCCGTCGAGATTGCCTTTTTCAAACCCGCCGTTCTCGACGCGATACACCGCCGTGCTTATGATAGGCACCGTGAACGTGTAAGTAAGCGAGCCTTTGCCGTCCGCCATCGTCGCTACGACGGTGATCGTTTTGCTTACGGGAGTGAGCGAATAATCGCCGTAATCGGCTTCGTCTACGACTATATTATAAGTCGTTCCGTCCACCTCCGCGCCGTCCACGCTGTACCCCGCTATCTTATCGGCGTTATTGATATTCGCGGCGAGATCGACGGTGTACGATCCGTCGTATACGTCGTACCTGTCGGTCGAAATGACTTCCGCCGCTTTAAGACTCGGCACGACTTCCGCCGCCGACGCGACGGTTACCGCAAAGCTCACCGACACACCGACGCACGAAAGCGTCACCGTGGTTTCGCCCGCGCCGACTGCGGTTATCGTGAGCAGCCCCTCGGAAACGGCGACGGTCGCGACGCCTTCGTTCGATGAGTTCGCGGTGACGGTATTGCCGTTAGCCGTGATATAGTCGGCGACTGTGATATACTTGACTTCGCCGTCCGTCGCCGCAATGCTAATGCCGTCGGCGACTTTTACGGGGTCGCTCGGCTGAACAATGCCGCCGCCCGGTTCGCCGCCGTCCGAAGCACACGCCGCCATGACGCTCACGGGCACTATCCCGAGCGTTACCGCAACAGCCGCGGCAATGAGTTTCTTGATTGCTTTTTTCATGATTTTCTCCTTTATTCTTTATTGTCGGGGACGAGGACGTTGACCGCCTCTACCCAAGGTATTCTATAGTCGCACGCGCCCTGCGACGACGTTTTATGCGTGAGCCGAACTACGTCGCAAGCGGTGCCGAGATCGGGCGCGGTTTCGTAATATGTGATGATCTCATCGAAGAACGCAAGCCCCCAATTATTTTCGCCCGTATCGCAAAGCTCGATATAGAGGCTCTCGCCCATGTGCGCGCTCAAGTCCGCCACATACGTGGTGAGCGTCGCAAGGCGGCAATCCCTGTCTATATACGGGAAGTTCTTATCCGCGAACTTCGTGTTATGATACTCGGCGACGAGTGCATTCGTCGTCGCGTTATACACCTTTACGACAGACGTTCTTCCGCCCATCATGAACGAGATCCTGCCGCTCCCCGCGAGCGTAAAGTTCTCCGACCTTATCGCGAACACGTCGCCCTCGCCGCCTGCCGCCCAGCCGTCGAAGTGGAACAGTCCTTTCTTGTTGTACGGAATACCCTCGCTCCAGAAATCGTTCGCGGTGGATACCGCCGAATTCAGATTGACGTTTCCCGACACTTTCGTCCAGCCTGTCATATCGCCCGTTTCGAAATTGCCGTTGACGATCTGATGCGGGTCGTCCTGACCGAACACTTTTTCGGGAATGTACGGAAGCAGGTTGCGCGCCTCGACCGCGTCTTTCGGCACGTCCCTCAAGCTCTCGTAATAAGTGATGAAGCTGTCCGCCGTTACAAGTCCCCAGTTGCTCGTCGCGTTATCGGTAATGCGCAGCTTGACCCGTCTGCCCTGCTCGATGCCGAGGTCGGCGTAATGCACTTTATACTTGTTCATGTTGGCGAGGAAGCTCGTCGTGTTGAGCGTTTCCGTGCCTTTATCCGCAAAGTTCAGATTGCCGAACCGCGCAAGTTCCTCCTCGGTTTCGGCGTCGATTATCGACACGTACACTTTCATCGGGTTTGCGCCGCCGCCCATGCGGAACGTCATGATCTGTCCGCCCACCGTGAACGCGTCGCTCGTGAGCGTGCCCGTATTGCCCTCGACGTTTATGCCCGTGAACAGGCATTTGCCTTTCTTGTTATACGGGAAGTTTTGCGCCCACCAACCGACGGCGTCGGACACTTCGCCGATATTGCCGCTCATCGTCCAGCCCGTGAGATCGCCCGTTTCGAACGTGCCGTTCTTCACTTGATAAATGCTGTCCGGCTCCTCGTCTACGTTGTCGGGATCCGTTTTCGCCTCGAACGATTGACTCGTATACCACACGGGTTTCTTCTCCCAATACGTCTGCACGCTGTCGAGAATTATGCACTCGTGTCTGTCGGGCGAAGTGCTTTCGTCAACGACTTCGATATACATTGTTTTGCCGAGATACATCGAAAAGTCGGCGTAATACTGTACGAGATTGAGAATACGCATGCCGTTCTCGACGTACGGGAACTGATAATCGCGATACTCGGAATTGCTGTACTTTATCTCTATATCGCCGTCCTCGTCTTTCACGACGAACCGAAGATAAGTCAACAGATTATTGCGACAGCCGCCGAGCTTGTAGCTTATGTACCCGCTGCCGCCGAGCACGAACTCGCTCGAGCGCATTACACCCGTCGCCTGCGGCTTGTAATAGCCGTAGTGATAATCGCCGTCGCGGTTATACGGGATATTCTCGTTCCAATAATATTCGTTGGTATTTACGCCGTCGTGCGAAAACGCGTCGCCGCTCACTATCGTCCAGCCCGCGAGAGAACCCGTTTCAAACCCGCCGTTCTTTATCTCGTACTTGCTCGGGGCTTCGACGTCGGTCACATAGTCGCGAGATTTTACGAACAGCGCGCCCGTATCCTGCGACACGCCGCCGCCTATGCGGATATCGTCGACGCTTATATAGCCGTAATACCAATTCGTATCGTTATCGACTATCCTGATATACAGTTCGGTGCCTTTGTAGGTGGCGAGATTCTTTGTGTACGCATAAAAGTTGTCGGTGCGGAACGTGCCGTTTTCGTACTTGTCTACGTCCACGTAACTGTTCTCGTGTTTGGCAAAGTATTCGTTTGTAAACTTCGCCACCATCATGTCGTCGGACGCGCGGTACACGCCGACGAAGCATATCTTCTCTCTGTCTTTCGCGTTGCCGTTTTCGGTGAGCGCGCCGCCCGCGAGTTTCATGGAGATCGTGCCGTCGCCGCCGAGAATAAAATTGCTCGAGCGGATACTGCCCGTATATGCGTGATGACGCGTGCCGTCGTAGCCCTTGCCCGACAGATACCAATTCCCCGTATGGTTGACGGGTATGTTATTGTGCTCGGCGTCGTCCTCGAACGTAAAAGTAGTGACCGACGAAACGCTGTCGTCGTCGAACGCCTTGCCGCTCTCCACCGTCCAGCCCGAAAGATCGCCCGTTTCGAACCCGCCGTTGACAAGCTCCGTATCGCCCGTATTGTACACGGGGTCAAGTTCGACCGAGCAGCCGACGAGTGCCGTCGCGCTCAAAGCGCACGCCGCGATCGCCGCGACGGTAAGAATACGTAATTTGTTTTTCATCATCCACCCCTAAACCGAATCGGCAAGATTGCCGACGTTGCCGAAATACGGCGGCGTGATCGAGCCGTCCGCCGAATACGCGCTTTTCATCTTGACGATCTTGAACTTCGTGATACTCATTCCCGCATTGTCGTCAAACAGGCGGAAATGATCGGAATCGGCGTACTTCGGATATATTCGCATGGACGCGCTCGCCTCGTCGTTGATATACACTTCGAGCATGGACCTGTCGAGAAGCACCGTCACTTTGAACGTAGTCGTTTCGCCGTAATCCCACTCGTGAACGGACGTTTCGACCACGCCGTCGAGCATGGACGACTCATCTCTGTTTATCTTCGCTCTGCCGTTTGCAAACTCTATAAACGTGCGTTCGGTGCCTTGCGAACTCGAATTGTTATTGTACCTGACGCCTATTCTCGCCGAGTATTCCTCGGACGACGGAGCTATCGTGAACTCCGCTTCGATCTTCACGGTATCGCCGCGCACCGCGCTTATGGCGGCATCTATCGTCGAAGCGGATACGCCTTCGCCCGCATACTCGTAAGCGACCGTGCCGTCGAGCGACGACAGTTCGGTTATCGGCGCGCGCATGAGTTTCGTTCCGTCGTCGGACAGCCACAGATCGAGCGGGAACGCAAAGCTGTGCGCCCAACCCGAATAGTAGTTGTGCATAGTGCCCGCGTCTTTGCCCTGCGCTATAGCGTATACCACCGAACGACCTTGTTCGTACGTAAGACCTTGCTCTTGTTGCTGTTCGGTAAGATAGCAAACGCCGTTCTGTCCGTTGAACGTCTGCGTACCGAAATCGAAAAGTTTCGGCTCGTTGCTGTCGGGCAAAAATCTGTAATTCTCTTTATCGAAAGTGCCTATCCAATAATAGCTCTCCACCGCCTTGCCTTCCGCAACGTACTGCGGAGTATCGAACAGCACGTATTTCGTGGTTTTGCCGTCCTTCGTGCTTACGGGCAGAAACGTCGTGCATTCCCAATGCTCGCCCGCTATGGCGTACTCGGGATACGGACATTCGTAAAGAAAGCCGTGATGTTCCCAATCGTGCATGTCGTATGACGAGAATATGTTCGCCGTGCCGCCCGCACCGGGTACCGACGACGACACGAGCATCAAATACTGTTCGGTTTCGTCGTCGTACCAAACGAACGGATCGCGGAACTGCTCGCGCTCACCCATCGAATCGTCGTTGACTTGAGTGATCGCGAGAGTATCCTCGAGTACCCATTCGGTAAGATTCGGATCGTCGGGATCGACAGGGTGCGCGAACGCTATGTTCTGCCCGCCGTGATTTGGATTGCCGTATCTATCGGTACCCGCCGTGACGACGAGCCACGGCGCGCCGTCGGGACCTATCGTCGCGCCGCCCGTCCACACACCTTTCGGGCAAACGCCGTCATTGGGCACGACCGCTTCTTTCACGTACTCCCAATGTATCATGTCGTCGCTTACGATATGCCCCCAGCGTATCTCGTCCGACCACAGCGGTCCCGAGGTGCTCGCCTGATAGAACACGTGATACCTGCCCTTGTAATAGAACGGAGCGTGCGGCTCGTTCATCCATATCGCGGGCGGTATGGCGTGGTACTGCGGGCGGTATCTGTCGCCTTCGTAAACGCTCGGATCGAGTGCGACTTCCGAATAATCGAGAGTGGGATGCGAAGAAACCGCCGCTTCTTTATACAGCGATTTAACCTCGACGGGAGTGTACGACCTGCCGTATATCCGCACTTCGTCCATTAGTCCGCCGACGAACTGACGCTTTATGCCGTACACGTCTTTTGGCGCGGAATACCCGCCTATACGGAGCGGAACGTTGCCCGTCGTGTTGATTATTTCGGTATTTGCAAGCTCGGGAATGATATCCTCGTAAGCCTTTTCGCCGTTGAAAAACAGCGCGATATATCCCGTGTCGCCGTCGTACGTAGCCGCGATATGCGTCCACTCGTACAGCGGCAACGTGTTTATAGGATCGTAAAACCCGTACACTGCGCGGCTGCGCTTGGTCTTGCTGTAAAGTGCGAGCTGCAGCCCCCACATTCCGAGCTTGCCGTAACCCAGCTCGAAACCCTGACAAATTGCGATATTGCCTTTATTGATTACAGAAGTCAAGCGCGGTTGACCCGCCGCATACACGGAATCCTTCTCCTCGTAATCGGCTATATACTCGAATGTACGCGGCGCGACCCATGCCGAAAAAGTAACCCCCCCCCGCGGTATTTCGAAATCGGAATCTATTATCTCGGTGGAAAAGCCGTCCAGGTAAAGCGACTTGCCGCTGACGCCGACTCGCGTCATGGGGTCGGACGGCTGTTTGACGAGGTACTCCGCGTTCTCGGCGTTGAATACGTAATTTATCTTGTCGTACTTGCCCGTGGCGGCGTTAAACGTCGTGCTCCCCACTGTGTCCTCGAACGAATACGAAGTCAAAAGGTCGGGGTCCGCTTTGCCGCCGCAGGAAACAAGTCCCAACGATGTCGCGCCGATCGCGCCCGCAAGCAAGCATGCTATTGCTTTTTTTCTGATTTTTTCCATGTCGATCTCCTGTCGATTGCGGATATTACATCTTCAAGCCCGCGGAACCGAAGCCCTGCACTATGTACTTCTGCGCCGCTATATATACGATAAAGATAGGTATGCTCGTTATGACGAGCGACGCCATTATCTCGCCCGTCGTTACGCCGTCTATGCTCTGTATGGTCTGAAGCACCGCCTGAACGGGCATCAGTTCGGGATACGCCGACAGCAACATCATAGGCCACAGATAGTCGTTCCACACGCCGATAAAGCAAAATACGGCGACGGTCGCGACTATAGGCTTGGAAAGCGGAAGTATCACTTTGAAGAATATCTTGAGATTGCCCGCGCCGTCTATTCTCGCCGCTTCCTCGTAGTCCTTGGGAATACTCTCGAAGAACTGCATGAAAAGGAATATGTTGAAAATACTTATGACAGCGGGCAGTATTACGCCCACCACCATCGTCGGACCTTTAAGCCCCAGCATATCCGTGACTATCGTGTATAACGGTATGATAGACGTTTCCACGGGCACGATTATCAAAAACAGTATTATGAACGTAAAGAACTTTTTGCCGGGAAAATTAAACTTCGACAGAACATAGCCCGCAAGCCCGTTCACGAGTATGTTGAGCACTATCGCGATCGCCGCGTATATCAAGCTGTTGAGCGCGTTGCGCCATATGCCGTACTCGGTAAGCACACGCCCGTAGTTGTCGAAAAACGTACCGAGGTTGGCAAAGTCGGGCAGGAACATCGCGATACCCGTCGCCCTGTCCGCCGCGAGCTGGCTTTTCGTGGACACCGCGAGCATGTACAGTATGGGCAGAATGAATATCAGCGACAGCACCGCGCCCGCGACATACCAAGCTACGTCGAGCGCGATTTTCTTTTTGTTTTTGGGAATGCTCACCGATGCGTAGTCGTATATGAGCTGTGTGTCCACAAGCTCCGATTTTTCTATCTCCACCTGCTCCTCGAGCACTTTGTTGCTCTCGGCGTCGGGCGCGCCCGCAAGCGACGAGTCGTCCAGCCCGCGTTCTTCGAAAGATTCCAAAAGTTCCTGTTCCGAATTCAACGTCAGTTTTTCCATATCAGTCCCCCTTCAAAACCTTGCGCTGTATGAACGTGACAATGCCTATCACTATCGTCATAAGCAACGCCACCGCCGCCGACAAGCCGACGAGATACGAGCCGTAACCCATTTCGTACATATAGTAGCTCAACGTCACGGTGTGCATCTTGTAGCCCGTCATCAACATGGGCTGGATCATCACGCGGCACGCGCCGACGAAAACGGTTATCGTTATGTAAAGCAACGTGGACTTCAGTCCGGGCAGCGTGATATTCACGAACTTATCCCACGCGCCCGCGCCGTCGAGCGACGCCGCTTCGTACAGGTCGTCGCGTATATTCGTAAGCCCCGAACTGAAAATAAGCATTTGATAGCCGCAGCCCTGCCACGCGCTCATAATGACTATCCAGATCATTGC
Source organism: uncultured Christensenellaceae bacterium (assembly GCA_910586925.1). GTDB lineage: Bacteria > Bacillota > Clostridia > Christensenellales > Pumilibacteraceae > Anaerocaecibacter. The sequence continues at coordinate 61,392 of CAJUKG010000011.1, forward strand.
GGTTTCGGGATCGCCGAGGAAGTCTATCGGTCCGATGCCGAAAACGGAAAGGAAAGAATTGAGCATGCCCGATTCGGTCGGCGCAAGTATCTGCAACCACAGGAACGAAGTGACCGTGAGCGATATGACGACGGGCGCGAAGAAGCAAACCTTAAACACCTTGACGCCCGGCTTTTTCCTGCTCGTGAACAGTGCAAGAACGAGCGCAAGCCCGATTTGAAGGGGCACGACGAATACGACGAATTTGAGCGTATTCAATATCGCATTATACAGCTCGCCGTGATTTCCGATTTCGTTGAACAGGGTTTTGAAATTATCGAACCCTACGAAATGAATGTCGTTCGGATAAAGCAAGTGATAATCCGTGAACGAATATCCCAGCGAAAAAAGTATCGGCAACAGTACAAAGACGAACGCGAGTGTTATCGCGGGAGCCATCATTACGTAGCCCGCGATACACTGCTTCCAATGGTATTTGACATTGGCTCTTTTCGCCTTTACTATGTCGACTGTTATCATCGTGCCGAGCACTGCGGCAAGCACGACGAGTATGATAATAGATATGGTGCCCATAAGCAACCCTCCACCACGTTGATATTAACGGTTACGGTTGATTTTATCCTGCAAACTGCTCGCACGTTCGTTGAGCGTCGTCAATACGTCTTTGCCGCCATTCGTAAAGTCGTCGAGCATGAGGTTGAATTCTGTGGTAAAGTCGGCGTAAGCCGTCATTGCGGGACGCGCTTTTCCCGTCGCGAGCAACTGATCGCGGAAGAACTTTTCGGGCGTATTCTCCGTATACTTCGCATCCGTTCTCGCGTTCAACATTCCCGTTTTGTCGGCAATCGTCTGCGCGCTCTCCGCCGAGGTGAGCCATTTTATAAGCTCGACGGCGACCGATTTATCGCGTATGCCGTTGTCGGTGATCCCGAAGCACCAGCTGCCCGTAGCCGAAGCGGCGGACGCTTTGCTCGCGCTCGGATAAGGGAGTATGTCCCAACCCTCGCCGTAACCGCCGTTGAAGTTGCCGCTGTAACTGCCTTTGAGCTGAGTGATCGTCCAGCCCGCCGAAAGGAACATCGCGACCGAACCCGCCTCGTTCTGCTTTTTGGAAAGGAAGTCTGTGCTGCCGATATTCTTGTTAGTATACTTGTTGTCTATGCACTTCTTGATGAACTCCACGCCTTTTGCGGTGTTCTCGCTGTTGAAGTGATTGGTGACAGTTTTGCCGTCCGCGGTCGCGTAATCGCCGCCCGCCGAATAACCGAACGGATACATGAGGAACGTGCGTGTTTCTTTATCGGACGAGCCGAGCTGGAAATCGACGGGATTGGAACAGCCTGCCGATTTGAGCTTGCCGCACACTTTATAAAAGTCGTCGTACGTCCAACCGTTCTTCTTGTAGCTTTCTATTTCCGAGTCCTTTATCTTTGCTTTTGAAAACCATTCTTTATTGATATAGAAACCCGCGCTCGCCTCTTGAATGGGAAGCCCGTAAACGTTGCCGTTGTATTTCGGAATGGAGTTCGGCACGAATTCGTTGACGTAATCGCCCAAAAGCTCGGTGGAATTGTACAGCATGCCGCTCTGTGCATAGCCCGCGCAAAGAGGTGCGTCGTAAGCTATTATATCGTACAGCGCGCCGCCGCCGTCCTTGTATTTTTGAGTGAGCGTCGTTTGATATTGATTGACTCCGGCCGACTGGTTCACGTATTCCGCTTCGACGATTATCTCGTTGTTGTGCGCGGTCACAAAAGCGTCGATGACCTCTTTATAAGCGGTCGCCTCGGGCGTGCCGCTCGCTTTATGGAACATGATCGTGACGATCTTATTGCCATATTCGTCCACGCGGCTTTCAAGCTCGTTCGGCGTAGAGCCGCAAGCCGCAAGCGGAACGAGCGATACCGCCGCGCACGTCGCCGCGATGATCTTGTTTAGAATCTTGCCTGTTTTCATAATAACCTCCGAAAACTTTTTTATTGTTTGGTAGTAGCTCCTACTACGAATGTGCCGTTGTGAACAGTCCTGACAGGAGTTTCGCGTCCCTCTATCTTGTCTATGAGAAGTTTAACCGCCGACGCCGACATTGCCTCTATGGGCTGTTGAATACAAGTCATCGCGCCGCCCCAAATATCGAATACTCCGTCGTACGAAACGAGCTGACAGTCGTCGGGAAACTTTTTGCCGACCGACGCGCTCATGGCGTAAAACGCCTGCGCTATGCTGTAGCCCGATGCGAACACGCCGTCCACGTCGCCGTACATATCGAGAAACTTTTTTACGAGCATCTCCTCGTCGCCGTGACCTATTACCTCGTTGACCGCTATCTCCTCCATGCCGTGCGATCTCATGACGTCCCTGTACGCCTTTTCGCGGTACATGACTTCCGACTCGACTATCGGCTTCGTGCCGATGAAACCGACGCGCTTGCAACCCCTTTGCAAAAGATACTCCACGCCGTTTTTCGTCGCTTCGTAGTTATCGCTCGTCACGTACGGGATCCCGTCCGCGAGATGTCGGTCTATGGAAACGAGGGGCAATCCCTCGAATTCTTCGGGATCGTGATCGAAGTGAGTGACGAATATCGCGCCGTCCACTTCCCGCTTTTCTATGCGTTCTATAATGTTCTTTTCTTTTTCGACATGACGTTGGGACGCCACCAAAAGCATCGAATACCCGAACTTATCCGCCTCCCGCTCCACGCAGTCCGCGAGCTTGGAAAAGAACGGATGATACAAAACGGGCACCATGAGCGCGATGGTATTGTTGCGTTGCTCGCGCAAGCGTTTCGCCATGCTGTTGGGTTTGTAACCAAGCTCGGCAATGACGCGCATGACCGTTTCTTTAGTTTTTTGATTGACCGAGCCGCCGTTCAGAACGCGCGATACCGTTCCTATTCCGACCCCCGCCGATTTTGCCACGTCCGATATTTTGACTGCCATATGCAAACTCCTCTTACGATTATTTTCGGTCGGCTATTCCGCCGACGGCACGGCTTCGTCCGCGCCGCTTTCTTCGGCTTCGTTGGAATCGCCGAACTCGCCGTACATGACGCCGTGGATTTGCGACTTGAACATAAACGGAGCGCGAATGAGCGCGACTATCGCCGATACGGCTATAGCTATGCCTTCCCACAGCACTTTGAACGCCGCGCCGATATATCGCAAAGCCGCCTTGAACTTGTTGCCGCTCTTATCCACGTTGAATATCTCTTTGGGCGTGCCCATACTGCGCGTCACGGTGAGCGTTATTCTGCGGACTTTGCCGTTCCAGAACAACTGCGCGAAGAACGGATAGCCGAACACCGCCGCGACTATAAGCCAAACGAGCGACCCCGTAAATCCGCCCGGTAAAGCGACCATGCACACTATAAGCAGTAGCAGTATCGGAAGGTCGATGAGCGCGCCGCCTATAAGCCCCGCATCTCTGCGTTTTACAGCCGCCGTCTTTTTGGGCTTGTCGGTTTCGGGCAAGCGCACTTTACCGTTTTTGTAAAGCACGAACAACACGATGAATATTATTACCGCGAGTATTATAACGCCGCAAACAGTTCCGAACGCAATGCCGAACGGCTTGTAATCGGGAACGAACGGAGGCTGATACACTTCGACGGTTTCCGACTTCCGCGGCGTCACCGTCACCGTAAACGTCTTGTCGGGCGCGATCTCTATATCGTTATTGCCGACGGTAAGCGCGGACGCGTCTATCGTCAGTAAATAATCATGCACCTCGTACTTGGCACTCGCGATCGCGCAACGATTGACTTTGACGTATTCCACTTTCGTATTGCCTATGTACACGACCGCATTGCCGTGCTGTTCCACCGTCGTCGATTCGATAACCGTTTCGGGCACGCCCTTGACGTCTATCACATACCGCAACGACAGCGCGGAGCCTTCCACTGTGAACGTAAACTTACCCGCCCGCGGCAACAATGCAAAGTATTCCTCGTACACCGTAAGCGTCTTGCCGTCCGCATAGTAGAAATCGGGTTGCACGAGCGTGTTGCCGGCGGTGTTGTTCGTGACCGACAAAACATGTTGGTCGATATTCGATACGAGTTCCATATCGTCCTCGCCCTCGTATACCTGCTCGCTCTTATGAACGGTGAGCGAAGTGAACGTCGCGCTCGTCGCACAGGCATTGAGTCCGTACTTGCCTTCGAGCGGATCGTTATCTCTTATAGTCGCGTCTATTACCCGCTTTCCGTTAAACACCACCTGCACTTTATTGCCTTGCGCCTTGACGGCGAGCGTAAGTTCGCGGATATTGCCCGAAATGACATTTGCTTTGGCGATATCGCCGTTTTGCGACCAGAGTTTGACGACCTTGCCGTAATGGTCGTAATTCGCTATGATATAGCTCGAAAGCCCGCCTCTGCCGTTTGCCGTCGCACGGAACACGAGTGCCGCTGCCGCGCCGTCGCCGAGGTCGAAATCCGCGGCGTAAACAAAGTCGCCGCCCGTTTGCTCGGAAAGCAGAAATCCGTCGCCCGAAAGCTGCGTTCCGACAAGCCCGTCCTCGGTGAAGTACCAATCGCCCGACACGACGCCGCTCGTATCGAAGGTGAAATCGCCTTCGAGTTCGCCCGTGTGCACGTACACGTCGATAATGCGATATGTCGAACCCGCAGATACTTTTATCTGCGCAGTGCCCGACCGCAACGCTCTTACGACCGCGCCCGTTTCGGTGGCGTCCACAAGAACGACCGTACCGTCCTCGCCCTCGCCGACTTCTTCGTCGGGTACCGCCCCGACGACTTCCCACTCGAGCGTACTGCCCTCGGCAAAAGCGGTTATTTCTTTTTCCACGGTCAGTTCGTCGCCGAGATCGAGTTCAATCGCCGAGAGGTTTATCATGATCTCGGAAGTCGGCTTTCTCCAAGTCGTCGAAAGCACATTGACCGTAATATCGGCGATGACGTCGCCGTCCGTCGTCATGCTCGCGCCCGTCGAGTACGGCGACGCGAAAGTGAGAACATAGAACGGCAGTCTGTAGTCGTCGCAAAACACTTCCACGCAGTTATTGTCCGCGAGAATGTAGAAAGAGAGTTCTGTGGCGTCCTTGCCGAGTCCCGTCGCATATCGGCGGGCATAGTTGCCGAGCGCAAGTCCCCCGTTCTCGGTATGCTCGCGACTGACGAAATAGCCGTCCGTCGCGTTCCAGCCTATCTCGGTATAATAATGATTGCCCTGCGAATCGACGCGCTCGTTTACTTTTACGGACACGCTCGCCTTGTCGGGATTCGACACCGTCGCAATAAGCTCGATCGTGTGGCTGTTCACGTCCGCGAGCGGATTATCCGAAGAAGCTCCGACTGCGAGCGACTTTTTATCTACGACGTTGGTTTTGATTTTCGCAAACTCCGCGTCGTCCTTTACTATCGGAGTTTCGGTGAGCACCGTGTCGAGTCCTTCTCCGCTCAAACCGTATATTACGGGGATCGTCATGCCGCCGCCGTTCCACACCTTGCGTGCGGTCGCGAGCGCGCCGCTGTCTATTACGAGCGGATCGCCGGGCACGCCAGAAAACCAGCTCAACCCCACTGCCTTGCCCGCATAAGCACTGTCGCTGTTCGCGTCGATATTGAAAGACTGCGCGGCATACGAATCATAGCCGTATTCCATGCGTTTAAGCCGTGCGTCGCCCGTGAGAAGCTCGTTTATCTTATTGCCCGCGAGATCGGTCATTACTATCGCGCCGTCGGAATAAGAAAGATCGCAAACGAAATAATATCGCGAAGTAAGCGTGATCACCGCATGCCCGTCGATATTCAAAACGTCGGGACACTCGGGTCGGCACTCGACTTTGTACGAGCCGCCGTGCTCCCACTTTACGAGGTCTTTGGATTTGAGGAAGTACAGCATTTGGTCTTCCATGCCGGTAAGAGCCATGCCCCACTTATAGCCGTCCGATATGCCGGGCAGTCCCGAAATGTCGAAAACTTTGGGATCGCGCCAACTCGGTCGAACGTCGGGACCCCACGGCTCGCCGTCGGCGTTACAGCCGAGCGTATACCCGTCGGGCAGTTTGGAAGTCGTGCGATGAACGGCGTCGCGCTTGTTCCAAGTAAGCCCGCCGTCGTTGCTGTACATCACCACTTGATAGCGGTTACCGCCGAAATCGGCATCGTCGTGACGGGTGTAAAATCCGATAAGCCCCACGACGTCGCCGTCGTTTTTGCCCGTTTCGTCGAACCACTTGTAATTTTCGTCGTTGTCGATCGTCGCGCTGTCGCCCTTGCGATACGGCATGACCGAACCCGACCACATAAAGCCGAGCGTTTCGTCCAAATCGTAATCGGGAACGAGTGCTATCGGAAGCATTTCCCAATGCACGAGGTCGCGGCTCCGCGCATGTCCCCAATGCATGGCGTCCCAAGTATTGCCGTAAGGATTGTGCTGATAGTAAATATGATAATATCCGTTATAGTACACAAGCCCGTTGGGGTCGTTGTTCCAATGCGCAAATTGCGAAAAATGATACTGATTGCGATAAAGCTCGCTGTAATACGAGAAATCGGACGCGCCGCTCAAAATATCGGTAAAACGCACTTCGGTATCGTAAGCGTGGAAACCGAAACTGCCGCCGCCGTAAACCGCCTTTTCGCCGCCTATCTCATAATCCCCGAGCTTTATCGTCCGCGCCTCCGCGCTTCCGTCGGTGAAAACAAACCGTCTTATACCGTCCGCATAGAACTCGGCATAAACGCCGTCGTCCTCGGGAGTTATCACCGCTTTGAGGTACACCTGCTCCAAACTTGCGGTACGCGACGTTACGTAAGACAGCTCGCCCTCGTTCATGTTGGACGGTCCGACGTAATACTCGCTCTCGAGCACTTCCTCGTCGAGCCGCCCGTCGGTATAATAGAAATAAGTGAGCTTGACTTCGTTCAGCCCCCTGTCCACGTCAAACGACCAATAATGCTCGAGGTCCTCCGCGCCGAAAACAAGTCCCGCGACGTCGCCGTCGATAAAGTTCACCGTCGCCGAGAACATGCGCGACTCGTCTGCGGCGTATTCGGTTTCTTCAAGCTCGAATTCGTCGCCGTAACCGTCGATATACACCGATTCGGCGTACGCTTCGCCGCCGCCGACCGCGCACGCGCAAACCGCCGCGATCGCGACAAAGAGCGCGATCGCTATGCATACCGTTATTGACAGAATATACCGTGTTTTGGCTTTCATGATTCCCCTTTCGGTAACCGACGTTACCGTGTTGCGTCGTTCGACGTTTCTCGTATCGGCTTACGCCGCTACTTTATTGTCACAAGCATTTTCTCTACCGTTGCGGCGTCGGGAAGTCCGTCTATCGCACCGCGACAGAGCGTATTCAATGCTCCGCACACGTTTGCGAACTTAAAAACCCCGTCGAGTTTTTCCGCCGTCCACTCGCTTGCGGGAACGCCGTCCAGACCTTTGAGCACTCCGCCGTAAAACGCATCGCCCGCCCCCGTAGTATCGACGGGTGATACTTTTATCGACGGAACGACGCCGCTATTGCATTTATATCTCCACTCGCTGCCGCGCCCGCCGAGGCTTATGCACACGAGCTTGTCTTTTAATCCGCGTATGTACCCGTCGCCGAATATTTCGACCTCGTCCTCCGAAAACTTGACTATGTCGGCGAGTTCGAGCATGCCCTTGTAGATCTCGATCGCCGTTTTTTCGTCGCGAAAAATATCGGTGCGGAAGTTCACGTCGAAACTTACGAGCTTACCCTTTTCGCGGGCGTGCTTTGCGGTCGCGATCGCGTATTTTCGCCCTTCTTCTTCCGAAAGCATGAGCGAACCTATATGCACTATGTCCGCGCCGTCGAAAAGCTCCGCGGGCACGCTCGGCAAAAAGCTGTCCGCCGTATTCTTGCGATAAAAGCAGAACGAACGTTCGCCGCTGCCGTCTATCTCGACGAAAGCGAGCGTCGTGTTCTTCTTGCCGTCGCGCTCGATGAGCACACGGTCCAAACCGCGGTTTTTCGCAAACGCTTGTAAATAGTCGCCTATTATATCGTCGCCGACGCAACCGACAAACGCCGTTTTCGCGCCGAGCTTTTTGGCGGCGCACGCTACGTTGAACGGCGCGCCTCCCGCCTTGCGCTCATAGAAAACGCTCCCGTCTTTTTCGGTGCCGATCATGTCGGCGAGTATTTCGCCTATGCAAAGTATCATATCCCACCTCCGTCGGCTATGCCCGCTTCGGCATCGTCGTCCGTTTTCGTTTCGTCGTTTGCAAACGCACCGCCGACAGACGCACCCGTCCGTTTGCGCCGCACGCAGTCCGCGATTATCATGACGGCAAGCCGCACCAGCAACACGGCGAAGAACGATATACAGCTCACTGCGATCGCATACCTGCTCGACAAAGCAAACCCGAGCAGCAACGTTATCACACCTGCGAGCAATCCGCCTATCATAGTGAACGCACCCACCGTCTTTACCGCACCGCCGAACGTCAAAGCGTCCGACCGTATAATCCGTTTCATGCACATGAGCGCGACGGACAGGAGCACGACTATGAGTATTACAAACGGCACCACCGAGAAAAACCCGGACATGTTCGCATATATCATGAGCGGCACGCTCGACGCGAAACTATCGACTATGAAATCCTCCATGCCCTGCGCCGTCGGCTCGACCGTTCCGTCGGGCATATCGTCGAAGAACCCGTAAAACGTGATCGGTATGCCGCCGTCTGTTGCAAACCTGCCGATTATCGAATCGTCGAACACGAACAGTATTGTTTCGCGCTCGAAGTAATTATGGAAATAGAAGTTGCGCAGTTTGGGTGCCGCACCCTGAGTTTCGTACGCCGAAAGATCGGGATAATACGCTTTGACGTACAGCTCGTATAACGCCGACGCATATCCGCTTCCCGCGGTTTTCTTTAACTCTTTATATGCGTCCGTTATTTCGCGCTCGGTCACTCCGTCGAGATAGCTCTCGTATTTCGCAACTGCATCGCCGTCGAGAACAAGCTCTTTCCCCGAATATCTTATACGGAAAGTATACAGCGTTTTCATGTCGTCGTTCAGCCCGAGATATTCCTCGTACGTTATTTCCGATCCGCTGTTCGACACGCAATATGCGGTAAAATCGTCGTAAAGACCGGACGGGCGCGTATCCACCACAACGTCGTATCCGCCCGCCGAATACTTGGCGGCGTCCGCTTCGTTCGATACGGTATCGACGAAAGCGTCCGCGGAAAGCACTCCGTCGGCAACGGCGATCGAAACGCGACTGTCGTCGCTCACCAACAGCTTTTCCACCGTGGCACGGAAATCGCTCGACCTGTGATAGAACGACGAGAACGGCAGGAACGTCGCCCCCATCATGCCCAACACCATGAACACTATCGCAAGAACCGCCGCAAGAAAAAGATTGCCGTACCCGCGCTTGGGAGCTTCGTTCGCTATTTTGTCCGAGAAAAAACTCAAACTTATGAATTTAAGCCAACTTTTCATCTACTGCTTTTTTGTTTTGACCGCCGTTTTTGCGGTCTTTTTCTTGAGAGTCGCACTGCCGTCATCGACCGCGGCGGCTTGCTCTTTCTTCGCCGTCGCTTTTTTCGGCGTGGCCTTCTTCGGCTTTTCCTCGACTTCCGTCTTGTTTACTTCGGCTTCCGGCTTTCTCTCCGCAACTTCCGTCTTATTCGCGAAATCTCTGCCGAGAATGCTTTCGTCCGTCTTTTTGTCGAAGAAATGCAGTTTCTTTTCGTTGAATGAGATCTTTATATCGTTACCGGGCGTGAACTCGACGCGGTCGCTCAAGCAGATTATGTATTCGCTTTCGCCCATCTTGACAAAGACGTGCGTCGTGCTGCCCAAAACTTCTTTGATGTTTACGGTAATGGTAAGTCCCTTGTCCGAAACGGATATGCTCTCGCCGCGCGCACCCATAACGACATCGTGCTCGTTGCCGTCGAGATATTCTTCGCGCATGGTGCGCAGTTCTGCGAGATCGAAAGAAAGCGTTTCCCCGTTAGCGAACGTGGTGAGCAGCGAATTGCCGTCCTTTTTGATTTTCACGTCGAAGAAATTCATCTGCGGCGTGCCTATAAATCCAGCGACGAATTTGTTCTGCGGGAAATCGAACAGATTGGTCGGCGTATCTATCTGTTGAATGATACCGTCTTTCATGACGACGATGCGCGTGCCCATCGTCATCGCCTCGACCTGATCGTGCGTGACGTAAATAAACGTCGTCTTAAGCTGATTGTGCAGTTTGACTATCTCAGAGCGCATCGCGGTGCGGAGCTTGGCGTCGAGATTGCTGAGCGGCTCGTCGAGGAGGAATACCTTCGGACCTCTGACCATAGCCCTGCCGAGCGCGATGCGTTGCCGCTGTCCGCCCGACATGTCGGACGGCTTGCTGTTGAGCAGTTCGGTAATTCCGAGTATATTTGCCGCCCAGTTCACTTTCTCGTCGATCTCGGCGGCAGTATAATGCCGCTCGACGGTAAGCTCGACGGGTGTATTCTTGAAATATTCGAGATCCTCGTTGAGTTTCGCAAGTCGCGTATTCGCCTCGGTCTTGAACACTTCGGCGCGGCTCGCCGTTTCCGCTTCGACGTCGATAGCCCCGATTCGGGCTTCGATCTCCGCTTTGAGCGTTTCGTCGTCCGCCTTTTTGAGCTGATCGCGCAAACTCGCGACACGCGCAAGCACTTCTTTACGCGCATTCTTGTCGGCGGTCGCTATAGACTTCGTAACCGCTTTTACCGACTTTTCCAACTCTTTGATCTTTTGCTTATCAATATCGACGACCTGCTTGCCGTACTCGTCGAGCTTCGGCACGGTTATCTTGCGCATGCGCAACCCGAACGCAATATTATCGTACGACGTCATATGCGGATAAAGCGCATAGCTCTGAAAAACCATCGCTATATCCCTGTCACGCGGCTCGACATTGTTCATGAGTTTATCGCCTATGTAAAGCTCCCCCGACGAAATATCCTCTAGTCCCGCGATCATGCGCAAAGTGGTGGACTTCCCGCAACCGGACGGACCGACGAATACGATAAATTCGCCGTCGTCGATTTCCATGGAGAAATCCTTGACCGCGACAAAATCGTCGTTTACCCTCGCAACCTTTGCCTTATTCTTGCTCTTGGCTTTGTGCCGCGCGGGATACACCTTGCGCACATGCCGAAGCGATAAACTTGCCATCATTCTCTCCGAAACTGTATTTAGACCGTCGCCATTAAATTGGAAACGTTTCCATTAACTTAAGTATAACACTTGCATAGCACATTGTCAATATATTTTACATAAATTTTTATATTTTTTTCGCTATTCCCCTCTACCGACGTCGGCAGTATAAAGAAGCAATAATGCGGATCAAACTGCCGCGCGTGCAAAATCGCGCAAAAATAAACCCGTTCCTTTCGCTTCGGAGCGGATTTACAGCCAATCACTATTGCGTTTGTTTTAGAATTACACCATACTCAAACAAACTCTGTAAAACTCTCAAGTACAGCGAAGTTTAAGCACCATTTAGAATTACACCATACTCAAAC
>CAJUKG010000012.1 GCA_910586925.1 uncultured Christensenellaceae bacterium
TACACAAGTACAGCGACTTCGAAGAAATTACGCCCGAAATTCTGCGTTCGTTCATCGACAAGGTAATCGTCCACGAGAAAGCCAAAGTAAACGGACATTACAGACAGACCGTAGAAATCGTCTATAACTTCGTTGGCGAAATAGCCCCGTCGTTCTTCGATGATGAAGATTATTAAAACAAGCAACTAAACCAAGACAAGAGAAAAGGCGTGGCTTCACGCCACGCCTAATTCTCTTTCACCTGCGGCTTGCCTAAAATTCCCTATGGGAACTACGGTAATCGGTTGCTCTTTTGTTTTGCCTGATTTTACGGTACACCGCTTTGATATAGTTAAAAACATATATAAAAATCGAAAAAATTTTAGCGAACTCGTTTTCGATAAAATATGAAAATTTGCGGCAATTACGGTCAAAACCTGCCGTATTTTTTTTGTTATTATATTTCGGGAGCAAAAAACCATGAAAATAGAACACTATGTAAATTCGGACGAGCTGCACGTGAAACTTACGGGCGAACTTGACGAACACTCGAGTGCGTACGTCCGCATGTCGCTCGATGCACTGCTCGAAAAAGAAAATATCAGGCGACTGTACATCGACATGTCGGACCTCTCGTTCATGGATTCGACGGGCATAGGCGTACTGATAGGCAGGTATAAGCGACTGAAGCCGCGCGGCATAACCGTATATATCGAATCGCCGCGTCCCACCGTAGACAGAGTGCTTACTCTGTCCGGAATTTACGATATCATGTTCAAGGCGGGTTGATTTATGAAAAACGAAATGACTGTTATTTTCGACGCTCTTTCCGAAAACGAAGCGTTTGCGCGCAACACGGTTGCGGCGTTTTGCGTTGCTCTCGATCCCACGGTCGATCAAATAAACGACATTAAAACCGCTGTTTCAGAAGCGGTGACAAACTGTATCGTTCACGCTTATTCGGGTGCGAAAGGTCCGCAAAAAATCACAATAGACACGGCAATCGACACCGACACCGTACATATCGTCGTATCGGATACGGGCATAGGCATAGAAAATATCGAGAATGCCATGCAACCGTTTTTTACCACAAAACCCGACGAGGAACGCAGCGGCATGGGCTTTACAGTAATGGAATCGTTCATGGACACGCTCGAAGTGACGCGAAACACGCCGTCGGGTACGGTGGTAACGATGACAAAGACGATCAGAGGTGCGGATTGGAACAAGAAGACACTCTGAATCTGATAGCCGCCGCGCAGAACGGCGACAAAACGGCGGGCGAGCAACTCATAGTGCAAAATTCGCCGCTCATAAAATCGGTCATCAGACGGTTCAAAAACCGCGGGGTCGAGTACGATGACCTTTATCAGCTCGGCTGCGTCGGGTTTGTAAAGGCTATCCGCAATTTTTCGGCGACGTTCGGCGTGCGGTTTTCTACGTATGCCGTTCCGATGATAGCGGGCGAAGTAAAGCGATTTTTGCGCGACGACGGACCGATCAAGGTATCGCGCGGCACAAAGTCCGCGGCGGTCAAGATCGCGCGATTCGTGGAAGAATACAAGCACGAACACGGCGAGTCGCCGACCATGGAAACGATAGCCGAAGCGTTCGGGATCGAAGCGCAGGAAGCGGTGTTCATTATGGATTCGGGCATGCGTCCCGTGTCTATATACGATAATAACGACGACAATTCGCGATCGCTGCTCGACAAATTGCAAACGAGCGAAAACGACGAAGAAAAGCTCGACAAAATGATGCTTAAGCAGATACTCGGCGATTTGGAACCGCGCGAGCGAAAAATAATCATGCTTAGGTATTTCGCCGATAAAACACAGTCCGACGTTGCACGTGTTATGAACGTTTCGCAAGTTCAGATCTCACGGCTCGAAAGCAAAATATTGCGCAAGATACGTGCCGAATATGCGGACTGATCCGAGTGCCGAAAGTCAATGTTCGATCGTCGCGAAAAACAGCGGCGATTTTTCTTTGCCGTTTTGCAATGCGCGGCACGATCTAATGAATAATATCATTATTTGTTATGCAAATTAAATGTATGAAAACCGTTGAAAGAAATGCGGGCGACGGCTTGATCGTTTTTTCGGAACGCGAGCAGTTTGTACCCGACAAAAAGTCCCGCGACAAAAACGAAAGAGGTTAGTATGCGCGAAAATACCGACGTGATAAAAGTTCGTAACGCCGCGTACAACAAGTACGTCAATAACGTTACGCCTAAAACAAATATCGCAAAAGCGATTTTTCACAGTTTCGCAATAGGCGGCATTACTTGCGTGATAGGACAGGCAATAGGCGACATAGTGCTGCTCATCGCGCCCGATACCCCCAAAGACATGGTTTCCAATATTACGTCTATGATACTCGTTTCGGTCGCCATACTGTTTACGGGACTTGGATTTTTCGACGTGATCGCAAGACAGGGCGGCGCAGGGTCGTTCCTGCCGATAACCGGTTTTGCAAACGCCATGGCGAGCGCGTCGATGGAATTCAAAACGGAGGGCTTGATTTTCGGTACGAGCGTCAAAATGTTCTCGGTAGTGGGTCCCGTCGTCGTAAACGGTATCGTCTGGTCGTCGCTCGCAGGGCTTATCAATCTTTGTATTTTGGGGATGTACTGATGCCGCTATTCAAAAGTAAAGAAAGCAAACAGTCGGAAACGAAATTCGAATTTCCCGAGCCGCCCAAAATTTCGCCGCGACAGCGCGTTATGCGGTTTTTCAATACGCCGCGTATCGTCGGCAGAATGAGCGTAGTCGGCGAAAAGGAAAGCAAAGGTCCCGTCGGCAAGTATTTTCAAAAATGCGAAACAGACGATAAAATGGGCGAAAAAACTTTCGAGCGTGCGGAAATTCGCATGCTTGACACCGCCGTACGCGGCGCGGTGCGCGATGCTCGCAAGGAAATAGACGATATCGACGTGATGGTTTCTGGCGATCTGCTCAATCAAATGACGACTTCGAGTTACACCGCGCGCGACATAGGGGTACCGCATATAGGGATATACGGTGCGTGCTCCACAATGACCGAGGGACTTATGATGTCCGCAGTGCTCGTTGACGGCGGGTATTACGAAAATGTGGTGTGTGCGGCGTCGAGCCATTTCGCTACGGCGGAGCGACAGTTCAGGTACCCGTTGGAATACGGTTGTCAACGCCCTCCGTATGCCCAATGGACTGTGACGGGTGCGGCGGCGTCGGTCGTTTCGACTAATACAAAAGATAACAGACGCTTTCCGAAAATCGTAATGGCTATTCCCGGGCTTATAACCGACTTCGGAATAAACGATCTCAACAATATGGGTGCCGCCATGGCTCCCGCGGCTATGGACACCATGTTCGCGCTTTTGACGCAAACGGGCTACGACTCCGACGATTTCGATTTGATAGTGACGGGCGACCTCGGCAAACTCGGTTCGGATATACTGCGGCATTTAATGGACAAGCGCGGACTGAAGCTCGGTCAGAATTATATCGACTGCGGCAATATAATTTACGACGTCGATCAAAAATGCTATCAAGGCGGAAGCGGTTGCGCGTGCTCGGCGACGATCTTCAATTCGTTTATTATGGATAAATTGATGAACGGCGAATACAAACGCATAGCATATCTCGCAACCGGCGCGCTCATGAGTACGCAGAGCTGTTATCAAGGCGAAACGATCCCGTGCATTTCTCACGCGGTCGTAGTGGAAAGTCCGTTCAATGGAGAATAAATCATGCAAGTATTACAAAATATCGGAACGTATGTCATAGTATTTTGCGTCGGCGGATTGCTGTGCGCGATAGCGGAAATTCTGATCGTTCGCACAAAACTCACTCCCGCACGTATTCTCGTGATATTCTTGATTGCGGGAATAGTGCTCGAGGCGGTGGGCGTGTACGATTATATATTCAAAGTGTGTCAGGCGGGAATAAGCGTGCCGATCGTAGGATTCGGCGCAGCACTCGCGAAAGGCTCAATCGAAGCGGCGCGTACCGTAGGTTTTATCGGCGCGTTTGCGGGCGGGCTTGCGCGAACGGCGTACGGTGTGGGAATCGCCGTCGTTATGAGCTATATAGTAACGCTCGTGTTCAATCCGCGAACTAAATGAATCATTCGACTTGACCGATAAATTTACCGATCGGGTATCAAATCCCGCGCTCATAGCATATATTCATTTTATGAAGTGCTATGCGGTAAAACGTAAGCACCGTAAGCGAAAAATATTGCTTATAGTGCTTTTAATATTGATTGCCGTCACCGTCGGCGCGGTGATATTCATTCGCAGTAACGTTACGCCCGTCATAATCGCCATTTCCAACGAGCGCATCAAGAATCTCACTACCGATGCGGTTAGCGCGGCGGTCCTCGACGTGATGAGCGAAAATACGGACGCCGAGTATATCAAAGTTACGCGCGACACTGAAAGCAATATTACGGGCGTGGAAACGGACGTAGACACTATCAACTCGCTCGCTCAACGCATCACCGTGCTTGCGCAAAAAAATATCAATTCGATAGGCAGCGACGGCATAAGCGTGCCGCTCGGGTCGCTCAGCGGCGTTACGTTGTTCACGGGAATGGGTCCCGATATTAAAATCAAGATATATCTCGTCGGCTCGACGCAAACGCGGATCACTTCGGTATTTACCGATACTGGCGTAAATCAAACATTGCACAGGCTGTTTTTCAATATCGACAGCTCGGTTGCGGTTGCCGTGCCGGGACTGCCGTCCGCAATAGACATATCCACGCAAGTTCTGATGAGCGAAATGATAATCGTCGGCGACGTGCCGCAAACGTATTTGAAATCTATGTCGGTAGGCGATATGCTCGACCTTGCGGCTTAAATATCGCCTAAATAAACAAATCCGAATATTTTGTGCTTAAAACGATTGCCATTATCAAAGAATTGTGGTAGAATATTATCGTGGCATGCGAATACGGCTTCGGTCGTGCTCTGCCACGATACAGATGCGTTTGAGTGCGGCACAAGATAGGGCAACGACAGAGAACCGTCCACGGCTGAAAGACGGTACGCCCGAAAATATTCACCGTGCGAGCACCGTTGCCGAAATCAACAGTAAGCGACGGCGTATGCAGCGTTATTGCATAATGAAGACCCAATTCGGGTGGTACCGCGTCATCGACGCCCCGATGCCTTTCGGGGCGTTTTTTTGATATATGTTTTACGGAGGACTTATGGATCTCAATAGCATTTTGACAGAAACCGAACAAAAGCTCGCCGCCATGGGCGCGAACTCCGAGCGAGAATTTGCCGCACTCAAAACTTATCTTTTCGGTAAGTCGGGCGTGCTGACCGAGCTTATGAAATCGCTCAAAGATCTGCCGCCCGACAAAAAACCGCAGGCGGGCAAGGCGATCAACGACTTGCGCGTAAAACTCAACGCCATGTGCGACGAAAAAGAAAAGCAACTGCACCGCCTCGCGATCGACGCCGCACTGAACGCCGACGGCATAGACCTGTCTATCGACAAACCCGAACATGCCGTCGGTTGCAAGCATCCCGTAAGCGTCGTGCGCAAAAAACTCACCGATTATTTTGTGGGCAACGGGTATATTGTTTACGACAGCCCGGAGATAGAAACCGATTATTATAACTTTCAGGCTTTGAACGTTCCACCCGATCATCCCGCGCGAGATATGCAGGATACGTTTTTTATAAACGAGGGAATTTTATTGCGCACGCAGACTTCCGCAGGGCAAATAAGACTGATGGAAAAGTTCAAACCGCCTATAAAAATGATTTGTCCCGGCAGAGTGTTTCGCAATGACGACGACTCCACACATTCGCCCGTGTTCCACCAAATGGAAGGGCTTGTCATAGACAAGAACGTCACGCTGTGCGATCTCAAGGGCGCGCTCGACAGCTTCGCCAAATTCATGTTCGGCGAGCAGACGCAAGTGCGGTTCAGACCGAGTTATTTCCCGTTCACCGAGCCGAGCGTCGAAGTGGACGTATCGTGTTTCAACTGCGGCGGCGCAGGTTGCCGAGTGTGCAAAAATACTGGCTGGATAGAGATACTGGGCGCGGGCATGGTAAACCGCAAAGTGCTCGCCGGCTGTGGCATAGATCCCGACGAGTATCGCGGGTTTGCGTTCGGCATGGGTCTCGATCGCATAACGATGATTTTGGGCGAGATCAACGATATTAAACTTCTGTGGGAAAACGACGTGCGTTTTCTGCACATGTTCAAGTAGGAGGACATCATGAAACTTCCTTTGAGTTGGTTGAAAGATTTTGTGGATATAGGTGACGTCACGGCGCAACAGCTTGCCGACAAATTGCTTTCGGTGGGTTTCGAGGTGGAGGAGATCATAACGCCGCGAAACGACATTAAAAACGTGGTTGTGGGCAAAGTGATCGACATCGTTCATCACGACAATTCGGACAAGCTGTGGGTGTGCCAAATCGACGTCGGCAACGAAGTGGTGCAGATAGTTACAGGCGCACAAAACGTAAAGAAAGGCGATTTCGTACCCGTGGCGAAAGTAGGCGCGGATCTGCCGGGCGGCAAACATATAGAAGCGGCTAAACTTCGCGGCGTGGAAAGTTTCGGTATGCTCTGCGGCGGCAGCGAACTCGACGCCGACGACGACGTTATCGACGGCGGCAGTTTCGACGGCATACTTATTCTGCCTAATAACAGCGTAATCGGCGAGGATATAATGCATACGCTCGGTTATGACGATACCGTGCTCGACGTATCAATTACCGCAAATCGTCCCGACTGTCAGGCAATAGTCAATATTGCGCGAGAGATTTCCGTACTGCTCGATAAGCCGTTCCGCATGCCCAAACTCCGATATAAACAAGTCGAGGCGGGCGAGATACCGTCCGTTGTCATTTCGGACAAATCGCTTTGCAGTCGTTATATAGGCAGGGTAATTCGCAACGTCAAAATAGAAAAATCCCCCAAATGGATGCGTGACAGACTGCGCATGTGCGGCATACGCCCCATTAACAACCTTGTCGACATAACGAACTACGTACTGCTCGAGATCGGTCAGCCTCTACACGCCTTCGACAGGAAATTTATCGAAGGCGGGATAAACGTGCGTAAAGGCGGGCATGGCGAAAAGATGACCGCGCTCGACGGTAACGAATACGACGTTGACGGCGTGCTCGTTATAGCCGACGACAGGAAACCGCTCGCTATAGCGGGCATTATGGGCGGCGAGTACACGAGTATTTTTCCCGACACGCGAACGGTGTTCCTCGAAGCGGCGCGGTTCGAGCGCAGTAACGTTCGCCGCACTTCGCGTAAGATAGGACTGCGTTCTGATTCGTCGGCACGGTTTGAAAAGGGCGTTGATTGGCAATCTGCGGAACTCGGCTCGGCTCGCGCGCTCGCGCTTATAGACGAACTGAAGTGCGGCGTGATAGATTCCGCCGTCGTTTCCGACGGTATTACCGCACCCGAAAACAAGGTCATTCGCACGTCGAAAGAACAGATCTGTTCGCTCCTCGGCATAGATATCGACAAGAAAGTAATGGTTTCCATTCTCAAAAAGCAGGGTATAACCGTTAAAACGGAAGGCAAAACGCTCGTATGCACGATACCGCTTTATCGCGAAGATATAGACGGGTACCCCGATCTTGCAGAAGACATAATGCGGTTTTACGCTTACGACAATATAGTGTCCACACATTCCGAGAACACGCACCAAACCCGCGGATATATAAATACGCACGACGCCGATATTCAGGCGATTAAAGACAGATTGAGCGCGCTCGGTGTTGACGAAACGCTTAACTATTCGTTTGTTTCGCCGGACGTGCTAGACAAATTGCTAATACCGAGCGATTCGCCGTTACGCAAAGAAATTCCCATTCTCAACCCGTTGAGCCGCGATATTTCGGTTATGCGCACACAGCTCGTTTCGTCGATGCTCGCGTCGGTTGCGCGAAACTGTGCGCGTAAGAACGACACGATGAGATTTTACGAGCTTGGCAAAGTGTTCGTCGCGGACAGCCTGCCTCTTACCAAACTGCCGCAGGAACGCGATACGCTGTGCATAGCCGTTTGCAACGACGGAGATTTTTATACGCTCAAAGCGATAGTCGGCGAAATGTGCGGACTGTTCGGCACTCCGAACTACACAGTATCTTCGGCACCGTACTTGCACCCCAAACAATCGCTGCATGTAGAGTGCGGCGGGATCAAGGGCGATTTCGGTAAACTTCACCCGATAGTTTGCGAGAACTTCGATATTCCGTCCGAAGTTTATGTAGCACAGCTCGATATTGCGGACGCGCTATCTACACAGTTGTCGCTCGGCAAATACACGGGCATTTCCAAACTGCAACCCGTCGATCGCGACCTTGCGGTGGTCGTGGAAAAGAGCGTCGCGGTAGGCGATATGCTCGCCGCGGTAAAATCGGCAAACGAGCATATTTACTCTGTTAAACTTTTCGATATATACGACGGAGAGCAAATCGCCGAAGGATACAAGAGCGTCGCATTCTCGGTAAGATTGCAACCGATAAACAAAACTTTCTCCGACGATGAGATCAAGTCCGTTATGGATACCGTATTGCAAAAAATAACCGTATTATTCGGAGCGCGACTGCGATAATGCAGATCGTCGCACCGGCAGGCAACTTGAGCGGACTTCGCGCAAGCATCAACGGCGGTGCGGATGCGGTATACCTCGGTATGCCGCAGTTCGGCGCACGCGCAAAAGCACAAAATTTCGACGACACCGCACTCAAGCAAGCCGTCGATTTTGCGCATTTGTTCGGCGTCAAGGTGTTTGTCACGCTCAATACGCTCATAAAAGACAGCGAACTCGATGCCGCGCTTTCCGCGGCGCGTTTGGCATACGAAACGGGTGCGGACGCCGCCATTGTGCAAGATATTCGGTTCATAAAGCTGTTAAAGCGCGAGATCCCGGATTTTGTACTCCATGCAAGCACGCAAATGGGTATTCATAACCGCGACGGCGCGGCAAAACTTCTCGACCTCGGCATACGCCGAGCGGTTCTTTCGCGCGAAACGCTTCCCGAGGATATACGCGCCGTGAAAAGCACGGGCATAGAAATCGAATATTTCGTTCAGGGCGCACTGTGCATAGCTTTTTCGGGCAACTGTTATTTCTCGTCGCTTGCGTCGTCGTACAGCGGAAATCGCGGCAAATGCATGCAACTTTGTCGCAAGCCGTATACTTTTCGCGGCAACAAAGGATATAGTCTGTCCGCAAAAGATATTTGTTTGTACGACAGACTGTCGGAACTTGAAAATTTAGGCGTAGACGCAATCAAGATAGAGGGCAGGATGCGGTCTGACGAATACGCATACACGGCAACAAGCGTGTATAAATCGGATATGCCGATCGCAGACGCCGTAAGTCGACTTAAATCTGTGTTTAACCGCGGCGACTACTGTTCGGCATATCTCGACGCCGATGCGCCGTTTCGCGTCGTATACGACAAAACGCAGTCCAATATCGGCATACCGATAGGCAAAATCGACAAAGTCCGCGGCAATAAAATCCATGTTGCGGGATATGCGGCAAATCCGCTCGATGGCTTCAAAGTTCTGCGCGGCGGGCGCGAGATCTGCGGCGGCAGTGTCAGAGGCGGGGAAATAACCGTCGACGGCAACTGCAAACAGGGCGACGAATTGCGGCGCACATTCGACGGCGCATTGACCGAAAAAGTAAAATCGGCGCGGCGGGCGATACCGGTATCCGTTCGCGTGGATTTGAAAGCGGGAGAGCCGCCGCAAGCGACGCTATCCGCAAACGGTGTTACCGTCACGGTCTGCGGCGAAGAAGTCGCGCTTCCCGCACGCACCCGCGCAATCACGGCGGACGACATTGCTCGCGTTTTCGGTAAAGTATCGGAATATCCGTTCGAGCCTGCCGTTGATTCGCGCATATGCGGCGAAATATTCATGCCTGTATCCGCGCTCAATGAATTAAGACGCACGGCATACCGCGCACTGTCCGATAAGCTGTTGCGCGCATATCCGATCAAACGCTCGACCGACGCATATAAAGGGCTTATTTACAACAAATTCGCGGGTAGCGGAAAAATACTTATGGTAGAAAGCGGGGAAGATCTCACCGAAAAGACGGTTGCGGCTGTAGACTATGTCGCTCTAAACCCGCGCAATTACGGCGATTTCACCGTACCGCGCATAAATAAACCGATACTTCTCAATCTGCCCGTCACCATGCGCGGAAAAGACCGCGACGTTATACTGTCCGCAATCGCTCACGACGGAATTTACGGCGTTATTTCCAATAATATGTATACCTTGAATATTACGGATAAGCCTGTTTTACTCGGCATCGGACATAATATTATCGGGCACTGCGATCTTCCGCACATACGTTCGTACGAGGCGGACAGTTTGCCACAAAATGCCGACGGTGTTTTTATTTACGCATTCGGTTACGCGCCGCTAATGACGCTTTGCCACTGTCCGTACGGCAAATGCGTGAACTGTTCGGGACGCGATATGCTTACCGACGAGGCGGGACGGAAGTTCGCGCTTCGCAAATACAGTGCGGCACACTGTTATTGGCAACTTTTGAATTGCGTTCCGCACTCGTTGCAAAAGAAGGCGGGCGCGAATATTTTTCTCGACTGCACCGAGCTGAACGCCTCACAAACGGAGCAAGTCGTGCTATTAGGCGAATACGACGGACAGTATACCGTCGGCAACGTGAACAAAGGTTTGAAATGAACAAAGACAGATCCAATCTCGAATTTGACGCGATACTTCGCGAAATTTCCGCGCTTGCTTCGTCCGAGCTTGTCGCGACAGCGATCATGTCGGAAGAACCGGTATCCGATATCGACGCGGCGAATAAACTTCTCACACGCACAGGCGACGCGGTGAGTGTTTTGGCGTCGCACAGACCCGATCTCCGTTTCGACGACATAAGAGAATGTGTGGAAAAAGCATCGGTGGGCGGCACGTTGACTCCCGCCGAGTTTTTGGCTGTCAAATCGAGCATATCGTCATTGCGCTCGCTGAAATCGAGCGTGGAAAACACCGACGGGTGCGATTCGCTTAAGGACATCACATGTCCGGTGCGCACTTGCGACGAGCTTGAACGCGCCATAGACAAAACTATCGAAAACGAAAACGAAATCAAAGATACGGCGAGCGACAAGCTGTATTCATTGCGTCGCGCCATACTTCGCGCTAACGCCAAACTCAAAGAGCGGCTTAACGGATACACCGCGCAAAGCGAAGTCAGCAAGTATCTCCGCGACAATATCGTCACCGTTCGCGGCGGCAGATATGTTTTGCCTGTGCGCGCCGATTGCCGTTCGAGCGTTAAAGGACTCGTTCACGACGTTTCCGCGACGGGCGCGACGGTATTTATCGAGCCGTTCGCCGTTGTGGAAGCGAATAACGAGATCATAACGCTCAAGACCGAGGAAGCCAACGAAATAGAACGCGTACTCGCCGAATTGAGCGAGTTCGTAGCTCGCTGTGCGTCTGAACTCGTTCGCGGGCTTGAAACGCTCGTCGAATGCGGCATAATATTCGCAAAAGCCGAGTATGCGAAAAAAACAAATGCATACCGCCCCATACTCAATACGTCGGGGCGGATCGTACTGAACGGCGCACGCCACCCGCTCATTGCCGCGGGCGACGTCGTGCCCGTCGATATTTCGCTCACCGATAAACGTATCCTGTTGATTTCGGGACCGAATACGGGCGGCAAAACGGTCGCGCTTAAAACGGTAGGGCTTTTCGCGCTGATAGCGGCATGCGGCATATTCTTGCCTGCAGAGGAAAACAGCGAAATGTCGGTATTCGACGGCGTGTATTGCGATATAGGCGATTCGCAAAGCATTGCGCAGTCTTTGAGCACGTTTTCCGCGCATATCAAAAATCTGTCGCGGATAACAGATAACATGAGCGGCAGTTCGCTCGTATTGCTGGACGAGGTAGGGGACGGCACAGACCCCGACGAGGGCGCGGCTCTCGCCGTCGCCATTATAAAGAAGCTGTTATCGAGCAAGGTGACCGCGGTCGTCACCACACATTTCAATTCGGTAAAGGAATTCGCGCTCGGCTGTGACGGCATCGCCAATGCGTGCATGCAGTTCGATAACGTAAATCTTCGCCCGACATACAAACTTCTTCAAGGGATTTCAGGCTCGAGTTACGCGCTCGAAATCGCCGAGCGTTTGGGACTCGACGAACATATTATCGCGGATGCACGCGCGGCGTTAAGCGTAGAAAAAGTGGCGTTCGATAAGATCTTGCGCGAAGCGGAACAGTTGCGAAACGAGATTTCGGCAGAGAAAGAGAGCTGTGCGCGGCTGAAGCGCGAAGCGGAAGAAAACGCCGAAAAAGCGCGAACGCTCAAAAACGATTACGAGAAAAAACTCGCCGACATCAACGAGAATTCGCGGACGGTGATCCGCCGCCGTGCCGACGAGTATTCCGAACGCGCCGAGCGCATCATCGAGCAGATAAAAGCAGAACTGCAAGCCGCCGACGAAGCCGCATTGTTCCGCGCGAGAAAAGCGGCAAAACAATTAGCGGACGCCGTGCCGTCCGACGAAATAAAACCGCGAAGATCTTCCGCACCCGTCACCGCCGACATGCTTAAACAGGGTACGCGCGTATTCGTAAACGGACTGAATAAAGAAGGCTCGATCGTCGGCGTTCGCGGTAGCAAAGCGGTAATCGCCATAGGTTCTATAAAGACGGAGATGCCCGTTTCGTCGCTGTCGCTACTTGTCGAGCAAAAGCATGTTTCGTCGGGGCGCGAAATTTCTCGCCGTACCGAGCCTGTCAATAAAGAGCTTATGCTTCTCGGCATGACTGTCGACGAAGCGACCGAACTTCTCGACCGCGAAATTGCCGACCTGCCACCGCACAGTACGTTGCGCATTGTCCACGGCAAAGGCACGGGCGCACTCGGTAAAGGCGTACAAGCGTATCTCAAACGCAATCCGCGCATAAAAGAATTTCGTTTCGGCAGATACGGCGAGGGCGATACGGGCGTAACTATAGCCGAAATCAAATAGTTTTTACAATTTGTATTTTGCTATATCGGCATAGCCGAGTGTAGCATAAATAATTTCGTTCTTATTTATCGCACACCTGTTCGCAACGTCACGGGAAATAACATACACTATAAATTCGGTATTGCGAAGATCGAGCGACAGCGTCGCGTCATAGTCATTGCCAAGCACCGTTTTCGCGTATTCGGCAAACCGATCGTCGATCCATTTGTAAGAACTGTCGATAGTGGAATACAGCGATTTCGTGCGCCTGCGCATCGTTGCGATCGCGCGGTCGGCGGAATGCGGTGTTATCTCTTTGTTGAACAACAAATTGAGCAGAACGCATTGCGCCACGAGAATGCTCGACATGTAATGAATACTTCTGAACCGTTCGGACACCGTACGCGCGATAGAGTTGTACAGCGGAGTGCGAACCGCGCCGTCGACTATTTTATAGATGATTTCGTCGGGAAGATGAGTCATGTCGTCAAGCATTTACCTTTACGATCGAGTAATTGTAATAATCGCCGTCGCGACGGCAGATCGTGTTATATAGTAATGTTGCTTTTTCGTCGACGGACAAAACAGATGCAACATCTTCGTCGTGCGCCGCGGCGGATTTGATCGCGGCGTTATTCGTTATTATATAGTTCGGCAGCAGTCCGAAATCGAACCCGTTCCGACAGCCGAGCAGGCGAGTGATAAACCTTTTATCCGTTGCGAACTTGTCTATGTCGAGTAAAATATCGAGCATAAGCCTGTAAACGCGTTTTTTACCGTAACGCTTACTAATTACAGCATCGGCATACCTGTCGAAATCATGTGTGGCGGGCATGTTTTTCAGAATGTATTCCATACCCTCCGAGCAGTTGCGACGATCGCGAATATACTCGACCGTCGCACATTCGAGCGCGAACGCCGCTATCTGTTTATAAGCGGACATATCGGGACTGTGTTCCGCACGCGCCCGTAATATTTTTTCATACGAATGCGGAATAAACCGCTTGACTTCTCCGAACCGACCTTCGTTCGCGGCGGCGCGAACGGCTGTTGCCGAAATGTACTCGCCGTGCGAACAAATCTCGCCGTGCGCCGCGCCTTTTCTCTCGATCACGAGCGGCTGAATATTAGCCGAGAATTTGTCTATTGCGGCGATATATTCTACGCACAGCATATTATTCGGGTCGGACATAATGTCGGCGACGTTTGCAGTGCCTGTGACATACTTGTCGTAACAAACGGCGAGTGCCGCCGTACATGCGGCGTTATAGCTCTTGCCGCTATCGAGTTCGCGTTTGAGTTCCGCACGGAACGCGTCGGAATGTTTGATCTTGATATCGGCTATCGACAGTATGTCGCTTGCGGATGCGCGCGCGCCCATGGCGATATGCGTAATATCGCGAATATTGCGCATTACTTTTATTCCGCCTTCCGCAAAATATTGCGCACTCGCGGTAGAATACACGGCGGGAAGCTCTACTACCGCGTCCGCGCCGCCCATTAAAGCACATTCTGTACGGATCGCCTTGTCGCAAAATGCGGGCATTGCGGATTGCACGAAAGAACCGCTCATCACGCAAACGATATTATCCGCGCCGCAATCGCGAACGCGGCCGAGCTGATATGCATGACCTGTGTGAAACGGATTATATTCGCAAACGATACCGCAATTTTTCATTACAATCACTTTACTTTACTCGACAATCATAGTATAATAATCGTGTGTGCTTTTATTGTAACACAACAAATGTATAAAGTAAACAATTCGGAGGACATATTATGAATGATTTGTTGACTTCTATTCGCGATAAGGCGAAATCGCTTAAAAAGACGATAGTCTTGGCAGAGGGCGAAGAACCGCGTATAATCACCGCCGCGGCGAAGATCCAAGCCGAAGGGATAGCGAAACTCATACTTATCGGCAATCCCAAAACGATCGCGGAAAAATGCCCGAGCGCGAAGCTCGACGGAGTGAAGATCATCGACGTGAACACCGTCGATATCGAGCCTTACGCACAGCTTTTATACGAGCTTCGCAAGGCAAAAGGTATGGAACTCGATAAAGCGCGTAAGCTCGCACGCGATCCGTTGTATTTCGGCGTGCTTCTCGTCAAGAAAGGCGAGGCGGACGGCATGGTCGCAGGCTCCGTAAGCGCGACGGGCGACGTTTTGCGCCCGGCACTGCAAATCATAAAAACCGCGCCCGGCATCAAAACAGTCAGCTCGTGCTTCATTATGTTGCTCGACAAAGATTCGAAGTACGGCGATAACGGCGTCATGGTGTTCGGCGACTGCGCAGTCAATCCCAATCCCGACAGCGCGCAGCTTGCAGACATCGCAATCGCTTCCGCCGACACCGCAACGGCTATAGCGGGCATCGTGCCGCGCGTAGCACTGCTTTCTTTCTCCACCAAAGGCTCCGCGAAACACGAGTTCGTCGATAAAGTGACCGCCGCGCTCGACATAATCAAATCGGCGCGTCCCGATCTTCAAGCGGATGGAGAATTACAGGCGGACGCCGCGCTCGTGCCCACGGTTGCCGACCTCAAAGCTCCCGGAAGCACCGTCGCAGGCAAGGCGAACGTGCTTATTTTCCCCGACCTGCAAGCGGGGAATATCGGCTACAAACTCGTACAGCGACTCGCGGGAGCCGAAGCTATCGGACCTATTTGCCAAGGCTTCAACAGCCCCGTGAACGACCTGTCGCGCGGATGCAGCAGCGAAGACGTAGTCAATGTCGTCGCCATGACGGCACTGCAAACCACCATAGGTAAATAGTGTGAAATTCAAACAAATCACAGTGCGCTGTTCGTCGGAAACCTCCGATGCCGTATCGTATATCCTGCACGAAGCGGGGAGCATGGGCGAGGTTTTCGACGATTACGGCGATATAAAAGAAGTGCTTGACGAAAAGCGTTGGGACTACGCCGATGCCGCACTGTTCAACCCTACCGACGGTTGCTCGGTAAGCGGATTTTTCACTATCGAAACAGACGAAACGGCGGTAATTTCGCGGATCGACTCACTGCGCAGTGAGGACTGGGCGGATTTTTCATCGCTCGAAGCGACCGTAACTCTTATAGATTCGGAAGAATGGGAGAACGAATGGAAGAAGTATTATAAGCCGTTCGCACTCGGAAATATCGTCATAGTTCCAGAATGGCTCGAGTACAACCCGACGGGCGGCGAAGTGTGCGTCACGCTCAATCCCGGGCTTGCATTCGGTACGGGCATGCACGAAACAACTTCCATGTGTATCGAGCTTATGCAGGAAATTCCGATCAAAGACAAGCGCGTGCTCGATTTCGGGTGCGGTAGCGGTATTTTGGGCGTTTGCGCCACAGTGCTCGGCGCGAAGTCGGTAGTTTTCGCCGATAACGACGAGCAAGCCGTCACCGCAACAAAATACAACTGCAAAATCAACGGCATATCCGATCCCGAAATATTCTTACGCGACGTGCGCGAAATGGATACGCCCGCCGATATCGTGCTGGCAAACATTACTGCGGACGTTCTGATCGCTGTGGAGCCAATAATAAAGGACGGGCTGTCGCGTGGCGGTTATGCCATAATCAGCGGTGTGATCACCGAAAAAATCGACGCCGTAAAACAAAAATATACCAAGGACTTTGCCGTAATCAAGCACGTCCGCAAAAACGAATGGAGCGCATTTTTGCTTAAACTGTTATGAGATTTTACTATCCGGAAATAAATAAAGCACACGCAGAACTTACGGGCGAAGCTCACACCCACGCCGCATACGCGCTACGTATTCGCACGGGCGATACGATAACCGTATTCGACGGTAAAGGGACCGATTATGCCTGCAAAGTGGTCGATATAAAAAAGGATAAAACTTTTCTCGAAATAATCGACGTCGCAAGCAATGTGGGCGAGGCGAAAACCGCAGTTACTCTGTATTTGTCCGTCATCAAACAAGACAGGTTCGAAATGGCAGTACAGAAAGCTACCGAACTCGGAATAAATAGGATCGTGCCCGTATATACGACGTTCACGCAACGCAATATCATACTCAATTACGACAGGCTCAATAAGATCGCAGTAGCGGCATGCGAGCAGTGCGGGCGCAGTGTAATACCCGTTATCGAGCAAGCAATAGACTTCGGCGAACTTGTCGAGCGCGCAAAGAAAACACACATGATTTTCTTATGGGAGCGCGAGTTGCACGGCAGTATGCAATCGGCAATAGATAAAACAGCCTCCGACGTCGCCGTGTTTGTAGGTCCCGAAGGCGGTATAACCGAACCGGAAAAAACAGAACTTACTGCCGCGGGCGCACAGGCGGTAACGCTCGGCAAGCGCATACTCCGCGCAGAAACGGCAGCTATAGCCGCGCTGTCCGTTGTATACTACGAAATGGGAGAGTGGGTACTTTGACTGTAAATGTAATCACACTCGGTTGCAAAGTCAATCGGTGCGAAAGCGGATCAATAATAACAACACTGCGAGAACATGGATTTAATGCGTCGGAAGGTTTGGAGCCTGCCGACGTTTATGTATTGAATACATGTTCGGTCACGGCTGAGGCAGATAAAAAATCGCGACAATACCTCGCAAAAATGCGAAAACTCAATCCCGATTGCCGCATAATAGTAGTAGGGTGCAGTTCGCAAAACGATCGGGAAAAATTTTTGCAGAGCAATGTATTCGCCGTAGGCGGCACGAGAAATAAGTCCGAATTCGTGCTAAATTGTTTTGCAGAACTTAAAAACAAGCCAAAAACCGACAAATACAGTATTATATCAGATATAATACTGTATGAAAATTTCGATAAATCCAAGGGTACTTATAGCTATTGCTATGAAAGTTATCCGTCGAACTCGAGCACGCGCGCATTTATCAAGATACAGGACGGGTGCGACAGATTTTGTACGTATTGCATTATACCGTACTTGCGCGGACGAAGCAGGTCGCGGTCTATAGATGACATAGTGTCCGAATGCGAATGGATAGAATCGCGCGAGATCGTGCTTACGGGAATAGATAT
Organism: uncultured Christensenellaceae bacterium; assembly: GCA_910586925.1. Classification (GTDB taxonomy): domain Bacteria; phylum Bacillota; class Clostridia; order Christensenellales; family Pumilibacteraceae; genus Anaerocaecibacter. The sequence continues at coordinate 17,994 of CAJUKG010000012.1, forward strand.
GTCCGCATACGGTAAAGACATCGGACGGACATTCTCGGAGCTTATACGCGCAATGTCAGGCTTTGACGCACGCAAAAGAATAGGGTCGCTCGAATGTGAGGTTGTTGACGACGAACTGCTTTCGGCAATGTCGGAAGGGAATTTCTGTCCGCACTTTCACTTGTCTTTGCAAAGCGGAAACAATGCGGTATTGCGTTCGATGAACAGAAAATACGACTGCGATTTCTATTACGGCAAAGTCGAATTGATAAGAAAATATTTCCCGACAGCCGGTATCACCACCGATATAATAGTCGGATTCCCGACGGAAACGCAAGAATATTTCGACGAAAGTTGCGCTTTTATCGAAAAATGCGCATTTTCGGACATTCACGTATTTCCGTATAGCAGCAGGGCGGGAACGTTGGCGGCAAAAAAATACAAAACACTGCCGCCCGATACCGTGAAAGAGCGGGTAGCGAAACTTCTCGAAATAAAAAAGACTTTGCACGACAGATTTATCGCCGATAATATAGGAAGTATAGCGACTGTGTATACCGAAGATCTCGAGAACGGATACAATGTGGGCTATACGCCGAACTACATCAAGGTATATTCTTCCGCGCCGTGCGGAGAAATAACTACGCTAAAGCTGACAGAACCGTTTGCCGACGGCTTGCTCGGCGTTCCGATATAGCGGCACACATACTACGACTCGACAAGTCCGTAACAACAATAGTGCCGCAAACGTAATAAGAGGATTATAGATTATAAAGGCGGTCGGTCGATTGCCACAAACGCCCAACGCCGCACATTGTATAACGCCGATATTAAACCTATTATAAACGTTCTCGATCTCGATTGCAAACAAGCATATTTTTGGCATTACTCGATATTTTATCACAGTCGTAAATTTTATTACAAAATATTTCGACGATAGGGAAGAAAAACGGGCACGCATTAAATCACTTCGCAAAAGACAGCTTTTGCGAAGTGATTTGTGTATTTTTAGAGAAAAGAGAGGTATTCGGAACATTTCGTGTCTGCAACGACATTTTCGTTTATATGATTATTCCGATATAAAGATTTATGAAAGCGATTCATCGTTGCGGTATCTCGAGCCTTAATTTATCACAGTTTAATTTTCTATTTATTATTTGTTGTTTATATATGTTCGCATCTGCGCACAGTCGATAACTACACATAAAATCATATTTATAATAGATACTATTTATATGAAAAAGCCCGTCAAAATCGTTGTAATATGTGTATCGGTATTTTTAGCCGTAATCGCATTGGCGATCGGTGCGTTTTTTCTGATAATAGAACCGAATTTCAAGCTGTTCGATTCAACGGAATTGAATCTCGACAATCTGACTTCGTACTCGCATACCGTTACGGTACTCGATGCGGACGGCAAGCCTATCGAGGGCGCGCTATACGGCAGCGACAAAATCTATGTAAAGATCGACGAGCTGCCCGAATACGTCACCGACGCGTTCGTGGCCATTGAGGACAAGCGGTTTTACTCGCACCGCGGCGTCGATTATATACGTATGGCGTCAGCATTGCTGTCCGATTTGAAATCGCGCAGTTTCCGCGAAGGCGGCTCTACGATCACGCAGCAGCTTATCAAGAATACTCATTTATCAAACGAAAAGACACTGAAACGCAAAATCGTCGAAATACGGCTTGCTCGCGCGCTCGAACGAGTGTACGACAAGTCGCAAATAATGGAAAGCTATTTGAACATATTGTATTTCGGTTCGGGAATACGCGGACTTGGCACTGCCAGCAGAGTCATTTTCGACAAGCCCGCGTCGGAATTGACACTCGCCCAATCCGCGGTTCTCGCGTCGATCATCAATAATCCGACCAAATACAGCCCGTATAACAATCCCGACAATCTCAATGCGCGCAAACAACTCGTATTAAGCAAAATGCTCGAGCAAAAGTTTATCACGCAAGCCGAATACGACGCCGCGCTCGAACAGCAACTTGTTTTTAACAAGTGCAAACACCGACAGTACATTTCGGGATTGCTCAAAGACGCCTGTGCAAAACTGAACTGTTCGGAAAAACAGCTATTCTTGAATAATGCCACGCTGCTGACATCGTACGATGCAGATCTTACAGAGTGTGTGCGAAATACATTAAAAGACTACGGCGACGAGTTTTCTGTTCGCGTCGTCGTGCTCGACAACAACAGCGGCGGCATAGCGTGCGACGAAACCAATACGACCGACTATATCAACCCGCGCCGCTCGCCCGCCTCCGCAATCAAACCGTTCATTTCGTACGCGCCCGCACTCGAAAACGGACTTAATCCCATGACGCAAATACTCGACGAACCGACGGCGTTCGGCGACTATGCGCCCGGCAATTACAAAGACGTATACCGCGGATATATTTCGCTCGAAGATGGCTTGATATACTCGTCGAATATCGCCGCTGTCAAACTTTTACAGCAATCGGGAATAGAGCCGTCTAAAAACGTCGCCGAAAAATTCGGACTGAAATTTTCCGATACAGATAACTCGTTGCCAATCGCGCTCGGTTGCACCGAATCGGGCGTGACGCTAGTCGAACTCGCAAACGCATACCGCACATTGGCTAACGGCGGCGTATACAGCGACACGAACTATCTTCGCGGCGTAGATTACGGCTACGGAATTACTCCGACAATATCGCGCTCGCCCATCCGCGCCGTCGGCGACGATACGGCATACCTTATTACCGATATGCTTAAAAAGTGCGCTACAAACGGTACGGCAAAAAAACTGCGTTATTCGGGCATAATTGCGGCAAAAACGGGCACGAACGGCGACATACACGGCAATCGCGATTGCTATTGCGTCGCATACACTCCGTCGCACACCATTGCCGTATGGTTCGGATCGGATAAAGGCACGATCGACAATAAAATCACTGGCGCGACGTGCTGTAATATAGTAAAAAAACTTTGCGACGCCGAAGTTATAAATACTACCGCCGAATTTGCCTTTCCCGACTCGGTAGCGTATTACGACATAGACGCCGAAGAACTGCGGACTTCGCACGAAGTATATCTCGCCGACCCCGTGCTTCCGCGTCGGTACAGATTGCGCACGCTGCTCTCGAAACGTCATTTGCCGATAAGAAATCAGATAGATATAATAGATTTTTACGACAGATTTATATGGGATTACGATTAGCAAAGTTTGCAAAACGTCGGTTCGGCAAATTCAAAACGGCTGTGATTTTACAGCCGTTTTGAATTGATTTACTTATATTTACAGCATAATCGTTTCTATATTTTCGATTGCTTTTTCTATAAGCTCGTCGTAATTTTCGATCAGTTTTTCTTGTTCGCATACTTTGTCGAGCATCGGTTTTATAAGCGGATAATCGGGCAAGAAAATGGTACAGCAATCCTCATACGGTTCTATCGACGTTTCAAAAGAGCCTATTTTTTGCGCAATTTCGATTATTTCCTCTTTATCCATACCGATGAGCGGGCGGAAAACGGGCATATCCACTACTGCGTTTGTAACGGTGATGCTTTCGAGCGTTTGGCTCGCAACTTGACCGAGACTTTCGCCGTTTATTAAACAACCGCAACCGTTTTGGCGTGCGACGCGCTGTGCGATCCGCATCATGAATCTGCGCACGAGCGTTATCATATAGTTTGGCTTACACTTGTTATGGATCGTTTCCTGTATTTCGGTAAGCGATACACATTTAAGTTTGATCGTCGGGCAATACTCGCCGAGTATGCGCGCGAGCCGCACCGCTTTATCCTTTGCCGCTTCCGACGTGTACGGATAGGAATGGAAATGCAGTGCCGTCAAGCTCATTCCGCGTTTTGCGAGCATGTACCCCGCAACGGGACTGTCGATGCCTCCCGACAGAAGCAGCAATCCCCTGCCGCCCGTGCCGTACGGCATACCGCCCGCACAGCGCACGGTGTCGTCATACAAATATACGTCGCCGTTCTCCCGCACGTCAACCGACAACTCGTAGTCGGGATTATGCAAGTCGACGGTAAGCTGCGGTTTTGCGTCCAAAATACGTTCGCCGAGCTGTTTGTTGATTTGCAACGAGTCGAGCGGATATTTTTTGTACGAACGGTGTGCAGTAATGCGAAAAGACCCGCTGTTCGGCGTCATTTGTAAAGCAATTTCGGCTATTTCGTCAAGCGGATACCCGCACCGCCGAGCGACCGAAACCGAGTGCAACCCGAAAACTTGCTTCAGTCGTGACAGGATCTCGCTCTCCGTTTCCTCCGCATAATCTTTCACGACGTACCTGCCGCGCCCGAAATGTAACGCGCAATCGACACCGTCCAATTTTTTGCGGATATTGTCTTTAAGTACGCTCTCGAAGTAGTCTTTGTTTTTGCCTTTGAGATACAGCTCTCCGAACCTGATAAGAATGACGTTATTTGACATATTTGCTCCCGATTTGTTTTGCCGCCGTAATGATCGCCTGCGCCGCGGCGAGCGCGTCGTCCGCCGAGGTATCCGCAAAAAAACTGATCCTGACGCAACATTCGACGTCTTTCGCGGCAATGCCCATAGCTTCGAGCACGCGATTTCCTCGCTTCGCGCCCGAACACGCCGCGCCCTTGCCGACGATAATTCCTTTGTCGTGTAAAATATTTTGTAAGATTTCGGCTTTCGCACCCGGCACGCATACGCACAAAATATATCCGCTGTTCTCGCCGTCGCCGATCGCTCTACAGCCGTGCGCTGCAAAAAATTCACATAGATCGGCGCGTATAGCTGAAATTTTGTTGCGATCGTTTTGCCTTGAAAGCTCGTCTACAGCCGCCGCGAACGCCGCGATATACGGGGTATTTTGCGTGCCCGACCGCAAGCCTCGCTCCTGTCCTCCGCCCAAAATCAACGGCGACACGTTTATTCCGTTTCGAATATACAGCAATCCGATACCTTTCGGCGCGCCGAGCTTATGCGCGCTCGCGCTGTAAAAATCAACACCGCTGTCGCGAAGCGGCATGCCGACTTTGATCAAGCCCTGTACGCCGTCGCTATGAATAAGCGTGCGCGGATTCTTCGCCTTTATTGCGGCAGCTATGCGTTTTATATCGTTTATAACTCCCGTTTCGTTACTCACGTGTATCACGGAAACGAGCGCGGTACTGTCGTCGACAAGGCGGCATAATGCGTCTGCGTCTACCGCACCGCCTTTGGTGAGTGGTGCGATCCTGACGTCGCAACCGCGACTCTTTAATTGCATGGCAGGCTCGTACACAGATGAATGTTCCCCTGCCGTGATCACTATATTGCCCTTCTTGTTCTTTATTCCGCTCGCGAAAACCCAGTTATTGGACTCGGTGGCACACGACGTGAAGAACAGCTCGTCGGGTCGCGCACCGATAATCGACGCTATCGTTTTGCGGTCGCGTTCGAGTTTTTCGCGCACGAGAACACCGCTTTTATACGTGGCATTCGGATTGAAATATTCGGCAGTCATTGCGCCGACCGCCGCATTCGCCGCACAGTCGAAAACGCGCGTCGTAGCGGCATTGTCAAGATATATCATGTGTGCCATCTCCGTTATTCGCCGCTCTGTTCGGGCGATTTTATCACGTTGCCTGTTGAAATTTTGTGTTTGACAGGGTCGAACAAAGTGAGCGTGAATATAAACTTCGCACCCGCGCCGCGGTTGCTTTCCACCCAAATAATCTCGTCGTGTTCGTCGAGGATCTTTTTCACGATGGAAAGTCCGAGTCCCGAACCTTTGGACTTGACCGGCGAACGCGACTTGTCGGTCATATAAAACCTGTCCCAAATAAGCATTTGATCGCGCTTGCTTATCCCGTAACCGAAATCGCGCACCGTTATGTATGCTTTATTCTCATGCACGCTCGTCGAAATAATAATGCGCGAAAATGCCGGAGAATATTTGATTGCGTTATCTATAAGATTAGTAATAACCTGCGAAATCTTTTCTTTATCGGCATAAACGTAACACACGGGTGACGCAAAATCAACGTCAGTCTGGACCGATTTTTTGACGAGCGACGGCTCGAACTTGGAAATAATGTCGTTTATTAAGTCGTTTATATCGAATTTGGTAAGAACGAGCGGGTTCTTTCCCGAATCGAGCCGCGAAAGATCGAGCATCGACGTTATCAACGCATTGAGCCGTTTAGTTTCGCTGAATGCGATTTTGAGATAACGTTCGCTTTCGTCGCTCGACACCGTACCGTCGAGGACCGCTTGTAAAAAACCCTGCACCGAAGTAAGCGGCGACCGCAATTCGTGCGAAGCGTTTGATACGAACGACTTACGCACCTGTTCGAGCCTTGCATACTCGCCCGCCGTGACGTTTACCGCAGACAGAACGTCGCTCGTCGCGCTGTCCGCCGATCTGTCGTCGACGTTCTGCAATACGCCGTCGTGCGCCATGACGTTTAATAGTGCCGATGCGCAGCGCAATTTGGAAAAAACAGCATAATGCAAAAATACCGCATAAAGCACTGTTTCGCCGATGCTCGCAACGACTACGCATACTACCGTAACGATTTTGCCGATCTTGCCAAATGCGGGATATGCGAAAAACAACGGGAAAAAAACCGTCGAGAACAGCACCACGGCAAAGCACACGGTGCGAAAAATATAAGACTTAAAAAATCTTTTTGCGGTACTTGAATTCGACACGTTCCACCAGAAACAGAGTTTGCGGAATGCTCCGCGAGTAACAAGCGAAAAAACTTACGTTGATAAAACTTACGGTTTAATCGCCGAGAGCACTGAAGCTAAAACACCTCTATTTTATACCCTACTCCCCACACCGTCGTAAGCCGCCAATGCGGATTATCTCCGAGCTTTTCGCGGACTCGTTTAATGTGTACATCGACAGTACGAGGATCTCCCGTATAACCCTCCCCCCATATCGTCTTTAACAAATCGTCGCGTGTAAAGACGTGCATGGGTGTTTTTACGAGCATATACAACAGCTCGGTTTCTTTGGGCGGCATGTCCACGCGCTCGTTGTTGAGGGTGACGGTATAGTCGGTAATGTTTACCGACAGGTTAAACAGTTCGACGCGTTTAACGTCATCCGAGGTTTTGGATCGACGCAATACCGCCCGAAGCCTCGCTATCACTTCGTCCGGCTCGAACGGCTTTGTTATGTAATCGTCCGCGCCGCGATCGAGTCCCGTGATCTTATCGAGCGGCTCGCCGCGCGCCGACAGCATTATTACCGGTATCGCAGTAAACTTGCGCAGTGCCGACAGCACGTCATACCCGTCCATGCCAGGCATCATAACGTCCAATAGCACGGCGTCGTAATTCCCCGCTCCAAGTCGCGACAAAGCCGTTTCGCCGTTATTGCAATAGTCGGCGACAAAACCGTCGCGCCGCAAATAAAGCTCAAGCAGCTGACAAATATGTTCGTCATCGTCGACGATCAAAATATTAAATGTTTTTTCGTTTTTGTTCATTCTCGATAATTCTCCAAATACTCGGCAATGCCGCCGCATCTACGTAGATAACGCTTTTAGACGGAATCGAATAATTGTAATAAATTACATAAGCCGCACCGAAGATGTCAAGCACTTCGTCGAGCGAAGCGATCTTTGTAACGTTTGCATGCAGTAACTCCGACACGGATACGCACAGATCGCGGTTATACCGCAACGCCGCATCTATACAGCCGCATACATACCCCATATCGGTGCAGTTTCTTTCCGCTATATTGCGTAATGCTTTGTCGGTATCGAAACTGTCATCGACAATATATGCCGCGATCAGCGAAGTGAGATAACCCGTTCCCGCAAGATTGATATTGAATCCCGTCATGAACAGCAAACAACAAACGGATAACACAACGTCGTCGAAAGTTCCCGCACGTTCGATAGCCGTTTCGCGGTAAAGATAATCGTCGACGGTATAATCCTCGAGTCTTACGCGACGGGTCTTCAAATACACGTTTTCGGAAAGATCATTCATCATCGGTCACCGAAAAATACTCCGCTTTGAGCTTTAGCGCGAAATCGCAAAGCGCGTCGCGACTCGTGAAAGGATGGGTGCCCGTAAAAGCAACAAGCTCGGCATACAGATCTTCATCGTATACGTCAAACGACTTGTCGAGTATGCGCTCGACCGCTCGCCGCGTCGACATATGGCGTTTCGCAAACGACTCGATTATTCCGTTAAGATCGACGTCCGGGTATGTAATTATATTCTCGACGATACACGCCGTGACCGCAAGATGCTTTTCCGTCTTGCAATTACAAAACCGACCGACGTTATCGAGTATGAATTTGCGAATATCGTCATGCATCGTCACACCGATTTTCTATGATCGCAAGTAGTAAGTTTTTGCCCGCCGAGCAAATGCATATGCAAATGGAAAACCGTCTGCTCTCCGTCGTCGCCTTGATTGATCACAAACCGAAAACCGTTCTCCAAGCCCAAAGACGGAGCGATCTCTCCTATTTTGCGAATACACTTACCCAAATCGACAGCATCGGCTTCAGACATTTCCGAAAACAGTTTGTAATGCTTTTTGGGAATAGCCAAATAATGCTTTGCCGCTTTAGGCGAAATATCGGCTATGACGATCATAAGATCGTCCTCGTAAAACTTTTCGGAAGGAATCTCGCCCGATATGATTTTGCAAAATATACAATCGTTCACAATCGACCTCCTTGCCCGCATGCGCACACATGCAACAATTATCATATATTATACCATTAAACCCAAACAAAAGCAAGCATTTGTTTATCTGCTATTCACATAATAAACATAAATAATGAAACCGCCATACCGCGTAATTTCGCTTCATCTCGGATTTATGTCTATAATATCAAAATTATCATATAGTATTATATCAGATATAATACTATATGATAACAAAAGTGTGTGCTATCTCTTTATATTAAATGTTTCCGTGCCAAAGTAATGCGCCGACTTTCCGAGTTGTTGCTCGATTCGGATGAGCCTGTTGTATTTTGCGGTGCGCTCGGCGCGGCAGGGTGCGCCCGTTTTGATCTGTCCCGCACATAACGCTACGGCAAGATCGGCGATCGTCGTATCTTCCGTTTCCCCGCTTCTGTGCGACACGACGGCGGTATAACCGTTTCGATGAGCGAGTTTTACGGTGTCTATAGTTTCTGACAAACTGCCTATTTGGTTAAGTTTTATCAGTATAGAATTAGCACAACCGTTTTCTATTCCTGTATTCAATCGCTTGGAATTTGTGACGAACAAATCATCGCCGACGAGCTGTACATTGTTTCCTATTTTATCGGTCAGCTTTTTCCAGCCGCTCCAATCTTCTTCATCCAAACCGTCCTCGAGCGAGTAAATAGGATATTTGTCGGTTAGGTTTTTCCAATGCTCGACAAGCTCATCCGAAGTAAATGTTTTGCCCGCTTTCGGGAACGTATACTTACCTTTGCTTCCGCTTTTCCACTCGCTCGCCGCAGCATCTATTGCGATCACGAAATCTTTGTTCTCTCTGTATCCCGCTTGTTTGATCGCTTCGAGGATATTTTGCACGGCGTGCTCGTCGCTTTCGAGATTGGGCGCAAATCCGCCTTCGTCGCCGACTGCGGTGGCAAGTCCTTTGCTTTTCAGCAGTTCGCGTAATTTGTGGTAAACTTCGGTGCACTGCCGCAAACCTTCGGCGAAGCTATCCGCGCCTATCGGCATTATCATGAATTCCTGAACGTCGACTGTGTTCGCGGCATGCGCTCCGCCGTTCAATATATTCATCATAGGCACGGGCATGCGCGTAGCCGAAGCTCCGCCGATAAATTTATACAGCGGGATCCCGAGTGCTTTCGCGGCGGCTTTTGCCGCGGCAACCGATACAGCGAGAATGGCGTTTGCGCCGAGCTTGCTTTTGTTATCTGTTCCGTCCAATTTCAGCAGTACTTCGTCCGTACCGTAAATATCGGTGGGATCGCAACCGTTAAGCGCGTCGTTGATCACAGTGTCGATATGCTCGACGGCTTTCGATACCCCTTTCCCGCCGAATCTCGATTTATCGCCGTCGCGAAGTTCTACCGCCTCGAATTTTCCCGTAGACGCACCCGACGGGACCGAACACCGCCCGAGCACGCCGTTTTTGAGTATTACATCCGCTTCTACTGTCGGATTGCCGCGCGAATCAATTACTTGCCTGCCGATAATTTTTTCTATCGAATATTCCATTATATTACTCCTACAGATCTTGCGTATTTTACGGCAAAATTAAGTGCCGTAATCATACGATAATGATTTACGACACTGCCGAATTATATACTTATTCGATTGATTTATTGTCGGGTATGTCGGTCGGCACGCTTTACATACAAGCAATTTGCGTACTCAAAACAATATTTACGCGGCGATCAATCGTTAACACCGAGCGCGGACAGACACCGCTCGAGAGCGATGATGCCGTGCTCGAACGTTATTCCGCCTTGCAAATACGCAATATACGGCGGACGAATGGGCGCATCGCACGATAACTCTATCGACGCGCCTTGCACAAACGCCCCTGCCGCCATTATTATTTTATCGTCATATCCCGGCATATCCCACGGTTCGGGCGCGGCAAAGCTGTCTACAGGCGATGCCGATTGTACGGTACGACAAAAATTTATCAGTTTTTGAGCGTCGTTGAATTTGATAGAGCAAATAATGTCATCCATAGCGTCGGTATATCGCGGTAACGTTTCGTAACCGAGCGACTCGAACACATACGAAAAAAGCAATGCAGTTTTAACAGCCTGCGCCGTCACGTGCGGCGCATTGAAAAGTCCTTGATAAAACGGTCGATAGTCCGCCGCGTATGACCCCACTTCCCGACCGATCGACGGTGCGGTCAGTCTGCCCTCTATCTTTGCTATGGCTTTTTTCGTGCCGCACACATACCCGCCCGTCGGAGCGATCCCGCCTCCCGGATTTTTAATGAGAGATCCGACGAGCGCGTCCACGCAGGACGGCTCCGTTTTTTCGGTAAACTCGCCGTAACAGTTATCGAGCAATATTTGCGACTGTTTGCGATCGACGAGCGCGCATATCCGTTCTATATCGTTTACGGAAAGTGCGGGACGCATATCGTAACCGCGAGAACGCTGTATCATCACAACAGCGGGTTTACATGTGCGTAATTTGGCTGTAATCGCCTCTAAATCGGGCTTACCGCCCTTGAGCGGCACGATCTCGCACTTCACGCCGAAGTCCTTCAGAGAGCCTATACCGCTGCCGAAAATAACGTCGTTTAGCGTGTCGTACGGCTTGCCCGTAGCGCACAGCAACATGTCGCCGGGACGCAATAAGCCGAACATCGCGATCGAAAGCGCGTGCGTGCCCGACGCAATCAGCGGCGACACTATGGCGTCCTCGGTTGCAAACACCGTCGCGAACAGTTTGCATAAAGTATCGCGCCCGACGTCGTCGTATGCATAGCCGGTAGTCGGTGCAAAGTGGCGCAACGCTATGCGGTGCTCTATAAACGCATCGAGCACTTTGCGCTGGTTTTCGAGCGCAATATCGTCTATTTCGGCAAATCGCGAGGATAAAGCCGCGAGAGCTTTGCAGGTAATGTTCTTCATATATTCTCCGTAAACCGCTTTACGCAGTCGTATATCGCGCCGTAATCGCGGGCGTCGATAAATACTTTGTCAAGTTTCATATTGTTGAAATACGTCATTTGTCGCTTCGCATAGTTGCGTGTTTTTTGCGAAACGAGAGCGATAAGTTCGTCGCGCGGCATGCTCGGCTCGGCGAGTATTTGCTTGTAGCCGAGTGCCTGCATGCTCCCGCACCGTGCATAACGTTGCAGTCCAAGAGCTTCTTCGATCAGTCCCATGTCGAACATTTTTTGCACGCGCTTATTGATCTTGTCGTACAGAACGTCGCGCGGTAACGTAAGCACGACGGTTAAATCGTCATAATGTTTTTCATGCGTGACGGCACTCGATTTCAGCTCGCCCGTCAACGCGAATATTTCCATGGCGCGAATTACGCGTTTGCAATCGTTTGCCGAGATTTTGCACGCCGATTTATCGTCGACAGCCGTAAGCAACGAGTGCATTATCTTGCCGCCCAAAAAGTGCGACGACGTCTTTAACGAATTACGCAAATCCGTATTCTTCGGCGCATCGGCAAAATTACAGCCCGAAAACAGCGAATATACGTACATTCCCGTACCGCCCACGACAATAGGCAGTTTGTTATTGCTTGCTATATCGGCAATCTCGCGCTCGGCGAGCCGCACATACTCACCCACCGAAAAATCGGCGTCGCCGTCTACTATGTCTATCATGCGGTGGTCTATGTCACCGCATTCCGCACGGGTGAGCTTGCCCGTGCCTATATCGAACCCGCGGTAGATTTGCATTGAATCCGCACCGACAAGCACGCCGTCGAAATCCTTTGCGAGCTTTAGTGCGGTTTCCGACTTGCCTACCGCCGTGCAACCGACTATGGCAATCGTTTTTATACGATGCGCTTGAACCACTTTTCAATCTCCTTTTTTGAAAAGCACACCGCTATCGGTCTGCCGTGCGGACAAAACAGCGTTATATTCTTTGCCGACATTTCTCCGAGCAAACTCTCTATCTCTGTTTTGCTCAAATCGTCTATCTCGCCTTTGACCGCGGCTTTGCACGCCGACTGCATAAGCCGTTCTTTGAGTATCATGGGGCTTTTCTCGCGCGAATTGACAAGCAACAGCAAGTCCGATACAAACGACTGAAAGTCTATTCCCGCACACTCGTACGGCAGATATGAAAGCGTAAACGTGTAGTCGCCGAACGGCGATATTCCGAATCCGCAATCTTCAAACAGATCTATATTTTCGTTTATAAGTTCGGCGTCGGACGCCGACACGTCGAACACGAACGGGATCATTAGCGGCTGTGTCTGCAATCGCTTTGATTCGTAACTGCGCAACAGTTTGTCGTAAAGCAGTTTCTCGTGCGCGGCATGCTGATCTATGAAATAACAGTTATCGCCGTGTTCAAGTATTAAGTATGTGTTGAAAAGCTTGCCTATATACTCGCATACAACGGGATCGAACCGCTCCGCGCTCTCCGCGCCGTACTCTACGGACTGCATATCCAAATAATGCTTTTCGGGCGGAGGTTCGGGAATATCGCTTGACGGCACAAAGCTCGAGGCAGGCTCTGTCGATATTTCGTCGGCGACGGGCTGCCGACTCGAGGCGGCGACTTGCATATTCGGAACGACGTCGAAGAACGAACGCAATATGTGCGCTTTACCGTAATCGGGCGAAGGTTCTACGCCGAAATCTTCCTCGTCGAGTTTTTTCGCGTCGGTGAGCTTGGGCAACACGGCATCTTTTACGGCACGCGCGACAAGCGATTTTACTTTCACCGTGTCGGCAAACTTGACTTGCAGTTTACTCGGATGCACATTGACGTCCACCATATCGAACGGCATGGTTATATGCAGGACAAACAGCGGATACTGCCGTTTCATCAAATACTGCGCATACACCGAGTAGACGGCATACTGAATATCCTGACTCTCTACATACCTGCCGTTGATAATTACGTTTTGATAGTTCTTGGACGGTTTTGTAAACGTCGGGACGCAAGCAAACCCGGTTACGCGCATAGGCGGTTCGTCGAGTTCCACGGCGACCGTATTTTTAAGTACAGTGTCGCCGTATACGGCGAACACCGCGCTCTCCAACCCTTCGCCAGGCGAAGAAAAGTGTTTTGTTTCGCTGTCGAACTTGAACACTATATTCGGATTTGCGAGCACCAAGTGTTCGATCAAAGTAAATATTTTCGTTTCTTCACGCGAAGGCTTATTGAGAAATTTCTTGCGCGCGGGAATATATTTGAACAGGTCCGTAACGGTTATTACGGTGCCGAAACTCGCGCCGCATTCTTCGTGCATGACGAGTTTGCCGTTTTCGTATCCTATTTTCCCGCCGAACTCGCTTTCCGTAGTGCGAGAAATCATGGTAACGTCGGCTACCGCGGCAATGCTCGGCAATGCTTCGCCGCGAAAACCGAGGGTACTTATTGTATCGAGATCGTCGAGCGAACGTATCTTGCTCGTCGCATGCGGTAAAAACGCGGTCGGAAGTTCGTCGAAATCTATGCCGCAACCGTTATCGGTTATTCGGATACTGTCGATACCGCCGCCACGAACGGATACCGTTATTTCCGTCGCGCCCGCGTCGATCGCGTTCTCCGTCAATTCTTTCACTATGGATGCGGGGCTTTCCACCACCTCGCCCGCCGCTATGCGGTTGAATATTTCGCTTTGCAGTTTGTTTATTTTCATCAGTCGATTTTTTCCTTGAGATCGGACAGAATATCGAGCGCGGCGCGCGGCGTGACCTCGTTAATATCAAGCTCGCGCAATAATCTTATTACTTCGTCGTGTTTGGACACATTGTCGAACAGCGAGAGCTGCCGCGTATCGTTGGCTTTATGCGCTATATCGGCATTGAGCAGTCTGTCGAGCAACTGTTTTGCGCGAACGAGCACGCTTTGCGGTAAGCCTGCGAGCGCGGAAACTTCTATGCCGAAGCTCTTATTTGCGCTGCCGCGCATGATCTTTCGTATGAATCTGATACCGCCGTCGCTCTCTTTGGCGGTAAATTTGTAATTTTTCAGTCCGGGAATAGTTCCTTCGAGTTCGGTCAGTTCGTGAAAGTGCGTAGAAAACAGCACTTTCGCGTCGAGCGTATTCGCAAGGTGCTCAATAACCGCCCATGCGATACTCAATCCGTCATACGTGGCGGTGCCTCTGCCTATCTCGTCGAGCAGTACAAGACTGTTGTTTGTCGCATTCTCGAGTATTGCGGAAACTTCGCTCATTTCCACCATGAACGTGCTGCGCCCCGTAGAAATATCGTCGCTCGCACCTACGCGAGTAAAAACTTTATCGACAAGCCCGATACGCGCCGACTTTGCGGGCACAAACGAACCGATATGCGCCATAATAGTAATAAGCGCGACTTGACGCATGTACAGACTTTTGCCCGCCATGTTCGGTCCCGTTATCAGCATGATTTTCGCGTCGCCGCTGTCGAGTACGGTGTTATTGGGCACGAACAGTTCGTCGGACGGCAATGTTTCGGCGACGGGGTGACGTCCTTCCACTATATGGATCGTGCCGTCGATTTCGATCTGCGGCTTGCAATACCCGTTCTTTTTGGCGACGGTCGCAAGTGCCACTATGCAATCGAGCTCGGCGAGGATCTTGCCGATACGCGAAATCTCGTCGCAACGGCTTCGCACCTTTTCGAGCATATCGAGATACAGTTCGCGTTCCCGCTTCTCGGCAAGATCGGCGGAGTTGAGCACTTTGTACTCGAGTTTCTTGAGTTCTTCGGTAGAATACCTTTCGGCATTAGCGACCGTTTGACGGCGTTGATAATAGTCGGGAACTTGCGAATCGAACTGACGCGGCACTTCGATGAAATACCCGAACAGTCGATTATACGAAATCCGAAGATTTTTGATCTTCGTTTTTTCCTTTTCTTCCGCTTCCATTTTCGCGATATATTCACGCGAGTTCTTGACAAGTTCGCGATACTCGTCGAGAGTCTTATCGTAACCGAGCTTTATGATATAATGATCGTCGTTATCGCCGCCTATCGGCGCGAGTGCCGCATCTACAAGATCCGTCACGTCCGGCAATGCATTCAGTTCGCTATCGAGCCGCGAAAGAAGCGCGGATGCATTACCCGCAAGCGACACCTTTACGTCGGGAACGGCATGAAGCGACACATTAAGCGCGGCAAGATCTTTTGGCTTTATTTCGCCGAGCGCGAGATTGGACGATATGCGTTGCACGTCTTTCACGTCGGAAAGAGTGCCGCTAAGTCGCTCGCGCGTTATGCTGTCCGAAAACAGCGCGTCAACACCGTCAAGTCGCTCCGTGATAGCGGGCTGCGAGCAAAGCGGGCGCATGATCCACTTTTGCAACAGTCTGTCGCCCATGGGCGTGCAAGTCTTATTCAGAATATCGCGAAGCGTCGTACCGCGTTTTTTTGATTGCGATTCGACAAGCTCGAGTGTTTTTGCTGTGTTGGCGTCGATATCGAGACATGCCGCCGTATCGAAATTTTCGCTGTTGCCGATATTGACGTCGCTTCGGAACTGCAGGCTTTGCACGTACGCGACGAGTGCGCCCTCCGCACATACGCAAGCGGGTGTTTTACACAGTTTGCGCAATTCCCCCTCGCCGATCACTCCGTCGAGCGTGCGCTTGGCGTTCTCGAAATCGAATTTCTCGTCGTCGTACAGCGTCATGTTGCACACCGCGCCGTACTTTACCGCCGAAAGCTCCACGCTCTCCTCGAGCATTTTGGAATTGCAAATGATCTCGGCGGGCTTTATGCGCATAAGCAAGTCGTTCAGCTTAACTTTGATCGGGCATGCGATATAGTAATTGTATGTTTCGGAAGTGGTTATATCAGTCCACACCGCACCGACTCCGTTCGCATCGAGGAACAGCGACATAAGATAGTTATTCTTATCGTCGCTCAAGCTGTCGGGATCGGTAATCGTGCCGCCCGTAATGATACGCGTCACGTCGCGGTCTACAAGTCCTTTGGTCGTCGCCGGGTCTTGCATTTGCTCGCAAATGGCGACTTTATAACCTTTTTTAAGCAATCGGGAAATATATGTCTGCACCGCATGGTGCGGAACTCCGCACATAGGCGCACGTTCTTTCAGTCCGCACGACCTGCCTGTAAGCGTAAGCTCGAGTTCGCGCGATACCGTGACGGCGTCCTCGAAAAACATTTCGTAAAAATCCCCGAGCCGAAACATTAAAATCGTGTCGGGATATTTGCTTTTTATCTTTTTGTACTGAACCATCATCGGCGACAAACTCATAACACCACCTCGCCACGTAAATTAGCGTTCTTCGCGGAAATTATCTTAACGTTCACGAAATCCCCGACTTCGACGGCGTCCGAATCAAACGACACAGCCGCGTCGTACTGTGTTTTGCCGTAACAATGTCCGTCCGTTTTGTCCGAAACGAGCACTTCGTACGTATTACCCACCGTTTCGCTCGCGAGCGACTTGGAAATCTCGAACTGCGCCTTGATAAGCCTGTCGATCCGCGCCTGCTTCGTCTTGTAGTCGAGCTGTTCCATTTTGTCAGCGGGCGTACCGCTTCGCCGCGAATATATGAACATGAACAAATTATTATAGCGCACGCGTTCGACGAGATCGAGCGTTTGCATAAAATCGTCCTCCGTTTCCGTCGGAAACCCGACCATTACGTCCGAACTCAATCCTATATCTGGAACAAGCGCACGAAACGCCGCGATCTTATCGAGGTATTCGTCGCGCGTGTAATGCCTGTTCATAGCCTCGAGAATACGGTCGCTCCCCGCCTGCACAGGTAAATGCAGACTTTTCCCGAGAACTTTCGACTGCGCATACAGCGACGCGAGTTCGGGCGATATGTCTTTGGGGTGCGACGTCATAAATTTCAAACGATATTTTCGATCGCAGTCGAGCATGCGCAACAAATCTATAAACCGCTTATCTTTGTACGCGTACGAATTGACGTTCTGACCGAGCAGTGTTATTTGCTTATACCCGCTTTTCAGCAAGTCGTCGACCTCGCCGAGAATATCGTATATCGGGCGACTGCGTTCCCTGCCACGAACATACGGCACAATGCAATAGGTGCAAAAATTATTGCAACCGTACATAATATTCACCCACGCATTGATACCCGAAGTGCGGTACGGAGCCGCGCCTTCGCAATTTTCGTCGCGTTGCGATTCCCACACGTCGACGGTTTTTACCCCCGTATGCAGAAAATTATCTATATATTCTCCGAGCAGATACTGATTAAACGTTCCGAGCACTATATCGACAAACGGACAACGTTTCGCAAGCTCATTCGCGACATTCGGTTGCTGCGTCATGCACCCGCAAACGACGAGGACCGAGCCACGCTTCTTTTGGCTTTTCAGCCTGCCCAAATGTCCGTACACCTTCGATTCCGCAGTGCCGCGCACGCAACACGTATTCATCACTATTGTATCGGCTGCGGCGACGTCGTCGGTCGAGGCATAACCGCGATCCCGCAACGCGCCCGCGAGCTTTTCCGACTCGTGAACGTTCATCTGGCAGCCGTATGTATGTATGTGGTAGAACTTATTCATCTATACGATTATACAACATTTTATCGAATTTGTACAGCAAATTAACCGTTTTTGTCTACAACAGCCGAAAAACTCCGAAACTTGGCGGCGAGTTTTTCTTCGTATCGCGAAATGTACAGCGGAACGTCGCGCATATTGGCAAACCGCGAAATAACGCCGTCGCCTATGAATTTGGAAATCGCGCCCGCGCCGCAAGCCATGACCCCCACCGTTTCTTCCATCGTGGTTATGTTATTCACACATTCATGATCGGGCAAAGAAAATCCGACGTTTTCGAGATTGCCCGCTTGACGCTTTTGCCTGTACAGATAATACGGACGATAATCGCCCAAGCACCCGAGCGCGTATTCGGTCATATCGCTCGTCGCAGTATTTTCGCCGTCGTCGTAACGTATTACGCTGCCGTTCTTTTTGGAAAGCGAGTGAACGGTAAAATTCTGCGGGCGAAGCTCGCGAATACCGTCGAAACTGTATTTGAACTCACGCAAAGTTTCTCCGTCCAGCCCCGCGATCAAGTCGCAATTTATCTCGAAACCGCGTTGCTTTATTATGTAGAACGCCGAATAAAAATCCGCGGCGGAATGACTTCTGCCGATAACCGAAAGCGTTCCGTCGTTTAGCGTTTGCGGGTTGACGCATACGCGCGTCACGCCGTGCGCCTTCATTATATCCGCTTTCGTTGCCGTGACGGTGTCTGGTCGCCCCGCCTCGCACGTGTACTCGCAATGCGGATCGCCTATTGCGCCCAACAGCTTGTCGAAACTGTCGTCGTCGAGTGCGCTCGGCGTGCCTCCGCCGATATAAACGGACAATAGCTTTTTGCCGTGCGCGGCAAGACATTCGACGGAACGTTCGATCTCGTCGCAAAGCAGTGCGACATAATCGCGCGACTGCGCCGCGAACTTTCCTATCGGAAGCGACACGAACGAACAGTACGTGCAACGCGTCGTACAGTAAGGCACGTGCACATATAAGTTATAATACTCCGGTGCAAAGAACACTTTGCCGTGTTGAGCCGTTATTATTTCACTCAAAATATCCGCGCGAGAACGGCTGACGCGATACACGTCGCACATACATGCGGCGGCTTCGGATCGAGATTTTCCGCGGCGCATACATTCGTAAAATAGCTTACTCGGTCGCACGCCCGTAAGTGCGCCCCACGGCATTGTACGACCCGTGTACGCCGCAAGCGCGTCATACACGGCTATTTTCGAGAGCCTGCCCACACGGTACTCGGCGGGAATTATCCCATAACGTTTGTCGCAGTAGTCGAAAGAATATCTACTGCCGCAAATGTCGACGGTGAATTTATCGCCGACGCGCTCGAGCGTTATATCGGGAAATCCGTCACCGTAAAACAGCTTAGCCACATCGGCAAGCTCAGTATCCGTACGAATATCAACTGCGGGCATAAGGGTTATTTTTGCGCTCGGTAAAGAGCGTCGTCGGCTCGCCGTGCCCGGGATAAACGGGATAATCGGTCGAAAGCGCGAAAAGTTTTTTCAGCGATTTAATGAGTTCCGTCCTGTCGCCGCCGATAAAATCGGTGCGCCCGACGCCGAGTCTGAAAAGCGTATCTCCCGAAAACATGCACTCGTCGTTGCAAATAAAACAACAACTGCCGGGAGTGTGCCCGGGGGTCGCAATAACTTCGAACTTAATCCCGCATAACTCGAGAACGTCGCAGTCTCCGAACGTGCGGTCGACGGCATACGGCTTGACGTAAATATCATCGCCCACCGATTGGATTTTTTCACGAAGCGCGGTATCGACTGCCGACATGCACACGGTAACACCGTCCGTTTTGAGATCGGCAACCGCTCCGACATGGTCGAAGTGCGCGTGCGTGATAAGAATGTGTTTTATCGTTCCGCCGTGACGCTTGACCGTATCCGTTATATAACTCGCCTGTGCGCCGGGATCTATCACGACCGCTTCGCCGTTGTTGACGATAATGTACGTGTTGGTCATATAGATACCCGTCGGCAAAATGACGATTTCCATAATACCTCGCTAATTTACGGTACGGAATACCCTATCGACGTTACGTACCGATTTGATCCTGTTCATAACAAGCTCGAGCTGTTCGGGCGAAGAAATGCGCAGATTGAGCAAAATATAGCCTTTGTAATCTTTATCGCTCGACCGTGCCGACATAGATTCGATCGAAAGTTTCATGTCCGAAATAACTTTCGTAACGCGCGCGAGCACTCCGTCGGTATCTTTACATTCGACCGTAAGCGACGCCACGAACGGCGAACAGCGTTTGCCGCTCCAATGCGCTTCTATGAGCCTGAAACTCTCGGCATGCTTGATATTCGGACAGTTATCGCGGTGGATAGTCACGCCGCGCCCGTGCGAAATATACCCTATTATGGCATCACCCGGCACTGGCGAACAGCATTTCGCCATACGCACGAGCATGTCACTGTGACCGTTTACTATGATCCCGCGTCCGTCGTCGCGATTGGATTGAGTGCTGAATACCTGCGTCTGCACGGGCGGATTTTCGCGGCGGTAAAAATCTATGAGTTTGATCACGATCTGACCGGGCGTATATGCGCCGTATCCGACCGACGCATACATATCGCCGATCGACGAGAACGAATACCGTTGCATAAGCACGTCGAGCCATTTTTGTACCATCAAATCGGACCAATTAAACCCGCGGTTTTTCGCCTCGCGTTCGAGCAGTTCTTTTCCGCGCTTTATGTTTTCATCCTTCATAGCATGCTTGAAGAATGTTCGGATCTTGGTTTTGGCGGCGGAGGTTTTAACAAACCGCAACCAGTCGCGGCTCGGACCTTTGGAATTCGCCGAAGTTATAATATCGACATAGTCACCCGTTTCGAGCTTGGTTTCGAGCGGAACCATGCGATTATTGACTTTCGCGCCGACGCACTTATTACCCACTTCCGAGTGTACGGTATACGCGAAATCGACGGGCGTCGCGCCTTCCGGAAGCGATATAACGTCGCCGCGCGGCGTGAACACGAACACCTGTCCGCTGTAAAGATCGAGTTTGAGCGCGTCGTAGAATTCCTGCGGGTCGGCGGTTTGCTCTTTCTCTATCTCCATGACGCCGCGCAACCATTCGAGCTTCTCGTCGAGGTCGGAGTCCACGGCACGGTTTTCTTTGTACTTCCAGTGCGCGGCTATACCGTACTCAGCTATTTTGTGCATCTCGAAAGTACGGATCTGAATTTCAAACGGCGAACCGTAATTCGTCATGACCGTCGTGTGCAAGGACTGATAATTGTTCGGTTTCGGTACGGCTATATAGTCTTTGAACCTGCCGGGAATAGGCTTCCAAATAGTGTGGATAACGCCGAGCACCTCGTAACAATCGCGCACGCTCTCGACGATCACTCGCACGGCGGTAAGATCGTATATCTGCTCGAACGTCTTATTCTGCCCCACCATTTTCTTGTATATACTGTAAAAATGCTTGGGTCTGCCGCTGACTTGACCGTTTATATTGAGATCTTTGAGGGTATTGCGCAGTGTTTCGCAAATGTGATTTACAAGGTCTTGACGCTCCGCGCGCTTGAGCGATACGTCTTTTACGAGTTTCGCATACGCCTCGGGATGCAGCGTTTTAAGACAAAGATCGTCAAGCTCGCATTTGTAGAACGACAAACCGAGCCGAGATGCGAGCGGCGCGTATATATCGAGCGTTTCCGTTGCCATGGCTATTTGCCGTTCGCGCGACAGCGCGTCGATCGTTCGCATGTTGTGAAGCCTGTCGGCAAGTTTGATGAGTATGACGCGAATATCTTTCGCCATGGCAAAAAACATTCGTCTGAAGTTCTCCGCCTGTTCTTCCTCTTTGGATTTGAATACTATTTTTTCGAGCTTGGTAACGGCGGAAACGAGCATCGAAACTTCCGAACCGAAAAGTTTTGTGATTTCTTCGGGAGTTGCGGCGGTATCCTCCACGCAGTCGTGCAACAGCGCGGCGGCGATGGTAGCACTGTCCATGCCTATATCGAGCAGAATGTTCGCAACGGCAATGGGATGAACGATATACGGCTCACCCGAAATGCGGAACTGCCCGTCATGCATGTTTACAGCAAATGTAAGCGCGTTATCGACGAGTTCGACTTGTTTATCGTTATACATTAAGCCGTACCGCGACCGCAAATGCTCACATTCGCGCGATATAATTACTTTCGCATCCTCACTCATTTTTGCCATGCCTCGATTGTTCTGTAAATATCCGAATTTTCGAGCGAAGTGCTGTCGCCGCTTATCAGAACTCCGCTGTTCGGCTTGAAAGTTACAAGCCCGAGCTGTGAAAATACCGACATGCATGCCACAAATTGCGGCAATTCGAGAGTAGAACACCGCGCATGCAACGCCTTGAAATACGCATAAATATTGACCGCTTTGATCGCTGACTGCGATTTGATTATATTATAATATTCGCCGAATACCGCACGATCGGCTTTGACGCACGAAAACAGCTCGCTGCGGTTATCGCGTTCGGGAATGTAAACCTCGGCATCGGTACGGCTGTTTATGTACCCGATAACGTTCTCCGACGGCGGATAATCGACAAAAATAATTTTCTTATAGTTTTCTATCATGAAAGTTTTCGTGAACTCGGGAGAAACGATAATGCGCGAGTACACGTTGGCGGCGGTTTCCGCCATGATCTCATGAATGACTATATTGTCGTTTTCGAGTGCGGCACAACGCTCGTATGCCGCTTTACTGCCCGCAATAACAAGTATGCCGAACTTGCCGTCGATAAGTCCGTTAAGCTCGTTCTCGGCATACGTTTTATACTTGACATTGTCGTAATGCCTATAATTGAGCATGCGCAAATACCCCGCGCGTGCGAGCGAGTCGTTTACAGCAAGCCGCTTCACGGCGCACCCGCGCAGATACAAACGCGGAGAATAATCGCCCGTCGAAAGCTCGTATATAAGCTCGCGCTCCGCCGCGCCGTTGTAATACGTGTTGAGCTTATAGGAATTGTACGCAAAGAACTGCAACCCGCCCGAGGATTTCAACAATGTATGATTGACGTTGTTTTTGAGCGGACTGGCGGACAGCGAAGTCGTTTTCGTCATGAACAGGGGTTTGGGATTGCCGTTGTTTCCCGTCGGCTCGAGCAAGTCGAGAGCGCGCGCGAAATCGGACGTTATATCGCGTTCGGAAAGCTCGAGATCGTACTTGAACGACGGAATAAACATATCTATATCCGCTTCTCCGAGTTCCGCATACACGCGATTTTTGAATTCTTCGATATATTGTGGGTAAATCGTAAATCCCGCGGCTTGATTGTGTCCGCCGAACTCTTTGAGTAAATCCGCATTGCGGCTCAACACTTCATAAATATTTATGCCTTCTATGCTACGGCAAGTGCCTTTATATTCGTCGTTGTTTTTGACGAGTATAAACACCGGACGCTTGAAATCTCCGACGAGCCGTGCCGCGAGTATGCCCGTTATCCCCTTTTCCCATTTGTCGCTCGTTATGACAATGGCACGGTTGTTTACGAGATCTTCGCGCTTGAGAATTTCGATAGCCTCGTCGTACAGGGTATCGCACAGCGTTTTGCGGTCGTTGTTCGCCTGCACTATTTGATTGAGTCTGTCATGCACCAGTGCGGGATCGCTCGACGTAAACAGCTCGAACGCGCGATACGCACTGCCCATTCTTCCCGCCGCATTTATGCGCGGCGCGATTTTGAACGCAATATCCGAAGATGTGACCGAATCGAGATTGAGCGATTGCACAAGCGCGGCGACCCCGAGATTTTTGCTGTTTTTCATGCCTAACAATCCGAGCTGAACGATCAATCTGTTCTCGTCGGTCATGCTGACAAGATCCGCGACCGTGGCGATAGCGGCGAGATCGTAATAATTCCGCGCTTCTTTTTCGCCGCCCATGGCTTGCACTATCTTGAGCGCGACGCCCGCACCGCAAAGGTCTTTGAACGGATATTTGCACTCCGATTGATGCGGATTGACTATCACGCAATCGGGTCGGGTTTCTCCCACCTCGTGATGATCTGTTACGATAATATCGACGCCCAATTCCTTGGCAAGCTCCACTTCCTCGACGGCGGAAATACCGCAATCGCAAGTTAGTATCAAATCGGGCATTGTGTTTTCTATAATGCGCTCTATGCTCGCGGTATTCAAACCGTAGCCCTCGCCCAACCGATCGGGAATGTGCGTGTATATCTCCGCCCCGCGCGAAGCCAAAAACAACGACAAAATAGACGCCGCACAAATTCCGTCGGCATCGTAATCGCCGTAAACAACTACTCGCTCGTTATTCTCCGTTGCCTGAAAAAGTCTTTCGCAACATTCGCGCATGCCGAGCATCGTTTCGGGCGGATAGAAATTACCCACGTCGGGGTGCAAAAATACGTCGATCGCGTCCGCATTATCGTAACCGCGCAACATAAGAAGCTCGACAAGTTTTTTATGCAGTCCGAGCTTCTCGCTAATGCGTTCGACCTCTTTTTCGTCGAGCCGAACGGTGTTGATCTGTTGCGTCTTGATATTCATACACTACCGATTCTCGTATTTTCTCGATTTATTATACGCAAAAGCCTTCACGAATGAAGGCTTTCCAAAAATAAAATACAAAATATTACGCACCGACTTCGGATGTTGTAACCGAGTTCTTATCGTTTTTGTCTTTCTTGTTTTTGGGCGCGAAAGTAAAATTCTCTTTATTCTTACCGATACGCTGGAACAGTGCCCAGAACGACGGCGCAATGCAAATAGACGAGAACGTACCCGCAATCAAACCGATAATAATGGGGAATGCGAATACTCTGATGTCGGGAACACCGATTATCGCTACCATAAGTATCATTATGAGCGTGGTGATCGTCGTATTGATCGAGCGCAACAACGTATCTTTAATCGACGCATTGGCGATCATTTCGGGCGATTGCGATTTAGAATACACGGAACGCATCTTTTCGCGCACACGGTCAAAGAGTATGATCGAGTTATTGATCGAGTAACCGAGTACCGTTATGATAGCCGCTATAAACGTGCTGTTGATCTCGATATGGAATATCGCCATAGCCGCAAAGACCATGATAATATCGTGGAACAACGCGATGATACACGCAAGACCGCTCGAAAGCTGGAAGCGCAAGCCGATATAGCAAAGCATGAATATCAAGGCGAGCGAAACCGCGAGTATTGCGTTAAACAGCAATTCCGACGACACGGTCGCGCTCGTAAGCGAACCGCCTATTACCGAGCCGGAATAGTTATCGGATATGCTCAACTGCGACACTATCGCTGCTTTAAGCGCGTCCGACGAAGCTATAGACGTTGTAGACGTAATAACTACCTGCTTCTTGTTATCGGCAGCGATCGCGATATCGCTTTTCATAGCCGAAATGTTCGCACCGTGATCGGAATTGAGCGCAGCCAAACCGCTCAAGAACTTATCGCATAATCTGTCGAACGTATTATTCGCACCGACGTTGTCTATAGGTTCGTCGTAAGTAACTTTGACAACATTGCCTTCTATCGCCACTTCGGGAATCTTGATAAACAATGCGTGTTCGAGCTTATCTATGATAGCGGGATTTACGTATTCCGCCATTTCGTTTTCGGATACGCCTTTTACCGCCGCATACTTGACGTGAATCGACGATGACGAACCGCTACCCTGACTTTGCATCGCACCGGATATTGTGATGTTATAAGTTTTCCCGTTCTCGGCGGGTACCGATTTAAGTGCTTCCTCGATTCTTTCGTAATAGCTTTCGCGATTGTCGTCGGTAAGCCTGTCCCCGATTTTGACGTCTACCGAATATCCGCCGGTAAAGTCTGTACCGAGGTTAAGCGCGGATCCCAAAGTAAAGTGGAAAATTATCATCATTATGACGGCAACGACCAAAATCGCAATGGGAATGCCGAAAATAAGCTTGCGCTTTTCTACAATATGAAAATCTTTGTCGAGGAGGTTATTTAGTTTTTTCATGCCGACTCACCTCCGTTATCCGGTTTTAACTTACGCGCTTGCTTGGCGCGTTCTTTCTCCTGTTTCGCTTCTTCTTTCTTCGCGGCTTCGCGCTCCATTTCCGCAAGAATGGCGGAATCGGTTGCGTCCGCGCTCAAGCCGACATAGTTCTTGCCGCGCTTGAGGTTATAAAGTTTTGCGTTGTACGAATTGAGGTTGATGAAATATTTGACAATAAGCCGCGACACTACGAGCGCGGTGAACAACGATATAATTACACCGACGAGAAGCGTGAGCGCGAAACCGCCGACCGAACCTGTGCCGAGCAGCATCAACAGGATACACGCTATGACAGTGGTTACGTTACTGTCGAGAATGGCAAACAACGCCTTCTTGAAGCCGGCATGATACGCCGCCATTATCGACTTTCCTTCGCGGTATTCGTCTTTGATACGTTCGAATATAACGATATTCGCATCGACCGCCATACCGATACTCAAGAGAATACCCGCAATACCAGGAAGCGTCAACTGCACCCACGGCAACGCCGCAAGGAAGAACAAATACAACACGAGATAAATAAGAAGCGCGAACGAAGCCGCGACGCCGAGCAATCTGTACACGGCGCACAGGAATGCTATAACGAGAACAAAACCGACCACACCCGCGATCAAGCCGTAGAACATTGCATTTTCGCCGAGCGTAGGCGAAATCGTGTTGGACTCTTTAAGCTCGAGCGAAACGTCGAACGTACCGCTCATGATTTGCCCCGCGCGTTCCTGCGCATCTTCGTACGAAGCAAAGCCCGTAATAATCGCTTCGCCGTTTGGAATAGCCGAATTGATCGTCGGCGAACTGATAGGCTTTTCGGAATCGCCGAGATAAATACTCATCGTTTTGTCGATATTCGCCGCAGTGGCGTCGGCAAACTTCTTTCTGCCCTCCGCATCGAGAACGAGTCGCACGACATAACCGCTTTGCGCATCGTAACCGGCATCGGCATTGACGACGTTCTCGCCCGTTATTACCGTTTCGCCGCTCTCGTCGAGTACAAACCGCACCGACGTAGGCTGACCGATGATACGGAGTATTTCGCTCGGATCGTCGACATCGGGAACTTCTACGCGGATACGGCTGTCGCCCTCGCGCACAATGGTAGCTTCGGTATAACCTTTATCCGAAAGCATGGACTGCAACGCCGACCGCGTGCCCTCCATCTTTGTTTCGAAGTTGTCCGTGTCGGTATTGGTCGCCTGATACACCGCATAAACGCCGCCTTTCAGGTCAAGACCGAGACTTATCGACTCCGCAGACAGGAACGGATGATAATTGGTAAGTCCGAACTGCATCGGCACAAACGCAAAAATCATGCCGATCAGCAACGCGACGCCGATAAGCACAAGTTTTACAATCGTTGATTTTTTCTTGATCGCTTTATGCGTCGGTGTTGCAGGCGTAGGAGTCTGCGTCGCCGCACTTTCGACCAAAGAATTTTTTTCGTCCATAGGTTTTCTCCGCGGTATCCTGTTATCGTGGAAATACTTTTATCCGTTTTACGATATGATACCTATATATTATATAAAATACCGAGTGACAAGTCAAATATTTAGTATGCCGTGACGCAAAGATTTTTAACTTTTTTCTCGATATACGCGCAAATGCGCCGCCGTCAATCGCTCTCTTCTATAGCTTTGATTGCGAGCGCGCACTCGACGCGTTTTTTCATAAGTTCGCAAGCGGGCTTGTACGGCAAGTCGATACTGCCGTTGAACTTGTACGAATTTGCCATACAACCGCCCGAGCAGTAATACTTCGCCCAACACTTCGAGCAGTCCGATTTCGTCGGCACCGAACACCCGTAAAACTTCCTGCGCGCGGTTTCGTCGAGCTTCCCGTCGAACACGTTGCCAAGTGCTTGACTTTCTATACCGTCGAATTGATGGCAAGGATAAATCGTTCCGTCGGGTGCGACAGCCACATACTCGCCGCCCGCGCCGCAACCTTTCAGCCGCTTCGCGGCGCACGGCGCATTGTCGATGTCGATCATGAAGTGGAAGAAATTGAACCACTTATCGGTTTTGCGTCGAGCGATGTATTCCGCCGCGAGCTTTTCATACTCGGCAAGCACTTTCGGCATGTCCTCGTCGCGGATAGCCATGGGACTGCCCGACTCAAGCACGACAGGCTCTATGGAAAGCTGATCGAACCCGAGATCGTTGAGGTACAGCACATCCGCGCAAAAATCGAGATTGTATCGCGTGAAAGTCCCTCGAACATAATATTGCCCTTTTCTGAGCTTCTTAAACCGCAATGCGTTTTTAATTACCGTATCGAAGCTGCCCTTGCCGCCCACGGTCTTGCGCACTCTGTCGTGCACCTCGCGCCGTCCGTCGATACTGATAACGACGTTGTACATGTGCTCGTTGAAAAATTCGATATCTTCGTCGCACAGCTTGTACGCATTGGTCGTTATCGTGAAACGGAAATTCTTTCCCTTCTCTTTTTCGATCGAACGCGCATACAGCACGGTACGTTTTACGACGTCAAAGTCGAGCATCGGCTCTCCGCCGAAAAAGTCTACTTCGAGGTTGCGTCTGTTGCCGCTCGCCGCAATCAGCATGTCGATTGCCGCTTTCGCCGTTTCAAACGACATTGTTTGCCGCTCGCCGCAATATGTTCCGCCGTCGGCGAAACAGTATTCGCATGCGAGATTGCAGTTATGCGATACGTTTAGACACATCGCCTTGATAACCGACGAATAAGGCGGGAGCGCGGATTTCAGTTCGGGCGCGAAAAGTACGCCGTCGTCCTTAAGTCGTTGCACTTCCGCACGAGCTTCCGCAATTTCACACGACGAAAACGGCGACATGTCGTCGCCGTCTAACAGTGCTTTGACTATTTCGTCTATCTCGAAGAACGATCCGCTCTCGGTATCGAGCGCGAACACCCGATCGAGCATTCGGAAGGTGTGAACCATTATTTATCCTGATTGCGCTCGGGGTTGTTGACCTTGACGGTTTTGCGTTCGCAAGACTGGTTGCCGACGGTACAGCTTGTTTTGCAAGCGGACTGGCAGCTCGTCTGGCACTCGCCGCAAGCGGTATCGCAACCGTTTTTGATAGTGGACTTTCTGATAACTTTGATATGAGCCATAATACAGCCTCCGTATGTCTTTTGTATGATTATACTATACTTTGCTCATAAAATCAAGTGATTGACGGCTGTTTACCGCAAAAAATCAGTGCTTTCTTATATTGACGGCAATGATACCGCTGATCATGCCCGACACCGCGCCGAGAACGCAATCGTTGAACAATCCGAGACCGAACTCGAAATGCGCGTCAAGCGCGGAGAACACCACGAACGACAGCCACACGAATATAAATCCGCTTATAAGCCCGCGAAGCCAACCGTTATTCGGTTTTTTGAGCGACACCAAGCACCCGACGAATATGGATACGCTTTTGATCACCTGATTGATAATCGGTATCGCGCCGTCGCCGACCGAAAACAACTTGACTATGAGCGCGGAAAGCAACATTGCCGCAAGTGCCACTATGAGTGCGATTATGTTAGCTTTTACGACCTCGAATACATACCCTCTGTCGCGCGGGGCGGCGCGTCTTTTTGTCCGCATAAAAAACCTCCGTACACTTTACAGTATGCGGAGGCGATCTGCAATATTACGATTATAGCTATTTCTTTTTGGGCGCACGGCTTCCCGTCTTACCCGCCGACGTCGACTTCGGGGCAGAGGTTTTCTTCGCGGGCGTTTTGGTCGCCGTCGCTACCGCAGGTTCTTTCGCAGCTTCTTCGGTCGCCGCGGATTGCTCTGCGGGCTGTTCGGACTTTTGCTCGACCGATGCTTTGGGCGCGGAAGTTTTCTTTCTCGCGGGCTTTTTGACTTCCGCGAGCACGGATTCTTCAGCCTGTTGCTCTTTCGTCGCTTCCGCCTCCGCAGGTTCTTCCGCCGCAACCGCTGCCGTTTCGGTCGGCACCGCGGTCGGTTCGTCTATGGACAACGGTTCTTCCGACGAAGGCTTGAGTTCTTCGGCGACTTCGGCAACAGATGCCTGTTCTTCCACGATCGGCGTCGCATCGGAAACCGCGGGTGCGTCTTCGGATGATGCGGGTTCTTCCGCAGGCGTGCTATGCTCGTCGCCGATAGGTACGAGAATTTCGCACAATGCGCCTATATCGAAAACCAACGTGCATTTATTATCGCCTTCTCCCGTTTCGATGACCATTTCTCGATCCTCGGGCGAAACGTTTCTGACTTCCTTGACCGTGCCTATCACGCCGCCTACCGTTTTGACGAGCATACCGGGACGAAGCGAGCGATAAGAAACCTCGGCGCGTTTGTTGTGACGCTTATCGAGAAAATACGGTACGACAAGAAGCGCGACGACGAGCAAGCCGAGGATAACCATGAAAATTATTGTTTGAATATCGACGGCATTCAGGAAAGTAAACGATACCATGATAACTTACACCTCAAAAGTGATAAGTCAATTATATCACTAACTCGAAAATATTACAAGTAAAATCGAGCCTCTCCCGACGCAAATCTACAAATTTACTTACTTTTTTGACTTCCCCGTTGCCGAATTTAGGGATTTCGCGTCGAAAATTCCGATCAACCTTTTTGAAAGTTCGCGATTGGTCAGCCGTCCGTCTATAACAAGCTCGAGCGGCGCGAGATCGACAAGATAGTACATAAGTTCGGAACTGTTGCAGATTTTGAGATCGAGCTTGCTGTTTTTAAGCGAACCGGTCAGTCTGTAATTGCCGTTACATTCGCGAACGGTGAGTTTGTTGATTTTGGGATTGACGGCACTTATGAGAAATCGCAGTAATTCGTTATAAGTTTCGTCGTCGTACAAATATGCGCCGTTTGTGCGCGTAAGATCGCAGATCTCGAGCCACCGCCGTTTAAGTTCGCCCAAACGGAAATTGAAAAATCCGTCGAGCGTCATGCCGTCCTCCACTCGCAACAAACGATTGAGCAGTTTATGTTCGTTCTCGCGATCGAACGCCACGAGAGTGTGCAAAAGCAGCTCGTAATTTACGGTAGAAAGATTTACCGAAAGATTGCGTTTGATGTAATCGAACTTACACATTACACCGAAAGTCTCGACAAGACAGCTTTTTACCGTCGCAACGAGTTGCGGCTTGAACTCCGACTCACAGGCAAACGAACAGTAAACGCGGTTGCCGAAAACATTGACCGCCGACACGGCATTGCACTCGTTGAGCTTTCCGTAAATTATATCGTCTACGGAATACAACCAGTCGGCTTTGGATTTATCGACACTCAATGTAATTTGATACATACAACTCCTTTTCGGCGTGACCAACGACGGCACGGCGAAAAACACAGTAGCACGCGGCTACATAAAGTATTTTATGAATAGCGATAACGTTTTACGCACGTAATCGGTAACTAAAAAGAAAAATTTATATTTTTTTTGACAAACGGCATAAAAAAGGTTGATTTTATTCCGAATATTTGATATTATAGATAGGCACTGCATGGGAGCATAGCTCAGTTGGGAGAGCATCTGCCTTACAAGCAGAGGGTCATAGGTTCGAGTCCTATTGTTCCCACCACTTGCATATAATATATGGTACGGCACCATAGCCAAGCGGTAAGGCAGGGGCCTGCAAAGCCCTAACCCCCGGTTCAAATCCGGGTGGTGCCTCCAAATAACGTATTGACTATGTCAATACGTTATATTTTTGCCGGTGTGGTGGAATTGGCAGACGCAAGGGACTTAAAATCCCTCGGGTGAAAACCCGT
Source organism: uncultured Christensenellaceae bacterium (assembly GCA_910586925.1). Classification (GTDB taxonomy): domain Bacteria; phylum Bacillota; class Clostridia; order Christensenellales; family Pumilibacteraceae; genus Anaerocaecibacter. The sequence continues at coordinate 49,855 of CAJUKG010000012.1, forward strand.
ACCGGTTCAAGCCCGGTCACCGGCACCAATACCGACCTAAATTGAACCAATCAATTTAGGTCGGTGTTTTTAATTATTCTCATAAACTTTTGTAACAACTCTACCGTTGTCTATCTCGATAAAAACTTTATGCTCGCAATTAGAGCACTTTGTTACGGAATTCTTAATTATTTCCGCTTGTAAAAGAATGGTGCCACAATTAGGACAGCACACATATTTCCTTACGGATACAGGCTTTATTTTTTGTTGTGTTTCTTGATTTGTCATTGTTCGTTTTTAGTAAAACCTTTAACTGCTGGAACAAGGAAAAGCAAATTGACAAAACCTAACAATAAAACAGCAAGTCCAGCAATCCAATTTACAAGAACCATAAGCGTTATTCCCGTACCGTAAAGAATACAACTTAATAGAATTATAGCCATTACTTTTAATACTTTGCGCCAATTTACAGAACGCTTTTTAATTAAATTTTTTGATAATAGTATAGCGGTAATAATTAAAATTGCGCCAATCGCCATAGCCGCTATACCGCAATAAAACGGTGCGCCCGTTGTCGCACATAAAAGAATTATACCTAAAACGAGTGACACATCACCCAAAACCAATAATAGCATTTTAACAAAATTCTTTTTAGTCATTTGTTTTTATCTCCTTGACTTTTATTTACGAATATATTATATTATACATTAGTGTTGGAAATCAACCGTTAATGTTTGCGAATATGTATGTTATCGAACAAATAAAGCGATTGTGTCGGAAAACACAAAAAATATATGAAAGGCGGCTATCAATATGGCAGACGACAGACGGGTTAAGCATACTAAAAAAAGAATAAAAGATGCAATAGTTGAGTGTTTATTAAAAATCAGTCTCGATAAGGTTACGGTAAAAGATATATGCGATACGGCAGATATAAACCGTAGTACCTTTTATGTGTACTATACCGACACTTTTGAATTGTACGATATAATTGAAAAAGAGTTTGTCGAACGATTAAACCAATATCTAACGACTTTTGACCAAAGCAAAATGACATACAAAAAAATGCTCGTAGAGATTATATCTTTCATTTACCGTGAAGATAAAACTTGTCTTGCCTTAATAAAAACAAACAGTCAGTCATTTATTGAGGCTAATATATCTTTTCTGAACAGTTACGAGCAAACTCTTTTTTCGGGCGACGAACTCAAAAGAAGTTACTTGAAACAATATTATATCGGCGGTGTTTTCAATGTGGTGTCAAAATGGTTAATGACAAATAAGCAGCAGTCTATTGAATATATAGCAGAATTGCTTTATGAGTTGACTTATACCAAATAAAAGGTAAAAAAGTATGTCTAAATTTACCGATAAAATTAAAAGTTTATATGTAAAATACCGTAGTCTTGATTATATAGGAACAAGCAGAGTGAAAGCCTTTATCACTATGATTACGGGCTTTTGCGTTGCGGCGTTCAAATTAGTTTTCGGTATTATTGTCAAATCGCTTGTTTGGGGATATTCGGGTATTTATGCAATAGGTATGTCAGTCTGTAAATTGCTATCTTTTAACGCCGCCAAACAAACGAATGACGAAAAAAAGAAAGCAAACTTTGTGCTTGCAATTTCTATAATAATGTTAATATGCGCGATCTTGTTTGACGAATGTTCTATGATAAGACAAGTCAGCAATGAAAAAGGCTCGCGCTACCCGCTATTCATAATCATTATAAGTACGACATATTTTGCCGTTTCTTATGTGCTTGCGGTTATCGGACTATTTCAAACGCGCAAAAGAAAGGAACTTGAATATTTTGCTATGAAAACTATCGGCATATCGGGCGCACTTATGAATTTGGTGCTTTTGCAAAGAATGATTTTATCTTGCCTTGAATTGCCAAATGAATTATCTTTACAAATCAATTCGGGGTTTAGTTATATGGTTGGCGGACTTTTAACGCTTACGGCAATTATACTATTGATTAAATGTTGCCTATATAAAAGGAAATTATCTGCTTAATAATATTATGATGGCGGGTGCTTGTCAAAACAAGCGCGCGGCTACGCCGCGCGGACAAGCACCCGCCACACAACAAAACAAACAAAAAGAATAAAGTAAACCGATACAACCGCCGAAAAGCAAAATGACAACGAAAAATCGGGGTTCGCGCGCAGGCTTTCCGCGAAACCCCGATTTTTTCTATGCTCATTGCCTTTATTTTCGCTTTTCGGTAGAGTATATGTTTTACCCACCAAAACTACACTTTTACCCCACCTTGTGAGTTTACGGCGTGTGCTTGTCTTGATAACAAGTAAAGCGGAAAAGTCTTATTTTAATCGTGCAATAAAAACCGCTGTTATACTGCTGTATTATACCCACAATACCCCCGAATACCTTTTGTGTATTGCCGAAAGTACCCACTATAACCCCATTTTGTACCACTTCCAAATTGGAAGCGTTTTATGTATAACTTTTATTGCAAGCGCAAATCAAAACTTTTTTTGGGAGTTATGCAAAATGGAAATTATCTTTTACGGCGAACCTAATGTTGCCGAACTTACGGAAGAAGAACAAAAGATATTTTTTCAAACGATTTACGAAAG
>CAJUKG010000013.1 GCA_910586925.1 uncultured Christensenellaceae bacterium
TTCCCTGCTTTTTCAGTTCGTTGAACTCTTGCTTTATATAGTCTATTTCGTTCGCTCGGCGTTGGTATTCGCTTCTTTGTTCGTTGCTTGCGCAAAGCATTGCCGCTTTGTAGTTTTTATTGTCTATGAATTTCTTTTCGTTTATTTCGTGGCATATCGGTTGGAGTTTGTATACTTTTTTAAGCTCTTTTGTGACGGGGTCTTTTTCTTCCCGTACATCTCTTATGTACTGAATATTGAACTCGGCAAGAGCCATGCCGAAATACGCCTGCGGTTCTCTGCCGTCGTACTCGCTCGCTTTCTTGTACGCGGTATACGCTTCGTCGAACTTACAGCTGTCGAGATCGTGCTCGCCCATTTTTAAGAAATGCTTTGCGTCGTCGTTCGTTGTTTTCGCGAGCGTTTCTATTCTGTGACAGTACCCGCACTCCACCACGCCGTTTACCGCATTTCTTATATCTATTTGTGCACCGCAACCCTTACATTCCATGATTTACCTTTTTTCTCCTTGTGTACTTTTTTTCATAAAGTCATTGTTAGTATATCATTACCCCCCCCCGTGTCAAGCGTTTTTACACGCTTGTGTTATATACAAATCGGAATTATTGTTTTTATCTTTACCGTCAAGCCGCACGGTAACGGGAATTCGCGGCGAGCGGCAAATAATTATTCCGACAGGCAAAAGATTTCGGCTTATACTACGCATACTATATTTATGAATAACATTGTTATAATAGGCGGTGCGACGGGCATCGGGCTATCGCTTATACGGCGGCTTATGAACGATCCCGACTACAGAATAACTTCGATCGCTCGCGAAACATGCGACGTCGAGGGCGTGACGAACATTGTTGCCGACGTGACCGACGACAAGACTATCGTGCGGGCGATCGCCGAGTCGGGCAAAATCGACACGCTCGTATACTGTGCGGGGATCTCGCTTGCCGCGCCCGTTGAATACGCGAAGAAAGCCGACATTAAAAACATATTCGACGTGAATATCATCAGTGCGATACTTTGCATAAAAGCGGCTCTGCCCGCGCTGTGCGAAAGCGAACGCCCGAAGATCGTTCTGCTCTCGTCGTCGGGCAGTATCGCGCCCATTGCGTACGATTCGTTCTACTCGGCGACGAAAGCGGGACTTAACGCGTTAGCCATGGCATTACGGCTCGAATGTCCGAAAATCAAATGCAGTGCCGTCATAGTGCCCGGCACTCAAACGCTGTTTTCATTTCGGCGCAAGATATACGACGACTGCGGCGATTATAACGACACGTTGAAATCGGCGGCGAAAGCTCTGCAAAACATAGAACAGTCCGGCTACTCCGTCGATTACGTTTCGTCGCAAATCATAAATATCCTCGAAAAACGCAATCCGCCGCCCGTCTGCACCGTCGGTTGCATGAATAAAGTCATGCTCGGTCTGTATAAAATACTGCCTTGGCGACTCAAACTCTACGCGCTCGAAAAAATTTACAGATTGAAATAGTACGGACTGCTCCGTTTGCGACGTTAGTTTTTTGTGTCGCTAAACCTTTCTGTCGGCTGCCTTTAATAATGAAGAATCGGCTTCGCAAATTATTAATTGTTAATTATTAATTTTTAATTATAATAGTGATTGCGGGAACGACCGCCTCGCCGCTGTTCGCGGGTTCGTTGGCGCAAGAAAAACCGCCGTCGCTCATTGCTCCGCCGTCGTCCACGCATCTGACGCAGTTGCAGTAATTGCGGTCGGGCGAACGCAACCACCAAACCGAATTATTATGCTTTTTATCGGGCGTAGCATAGGCATAGCCGCCCTGCGCCTTTAAGTATTCGGTCGCTTTTTTTCGTCTGCTTTCATTGTCCGCGAAAAACGTCGCCGCTTCCGCATAGCTCAACAGGAAAACATTATCCGTCGTATTTTCGCATGCGTACGGGTTGGGCGCGCGTTTTGTTGTTTCCGCGCCGTTATTTACTTCCGCAGTCGCGATACGCGCTTTTTCTTCCGCGGCGAATACGGTATCGAAAAACTCGCCGTTGAGCCATTCGCGTATGGCACTGTGTTTATAATTATTCATATGCACCGCCGCACCGTCGACATACCGCTCTTTATCTCGGGCGTGCAAGCCACCGTTGCAAAACGGTTTTACGTCAAGGCACTTTTCGGAAACGGCAAGCGCGGTATTCGCGTCCGCACGCACGACCCGCCAAACCACAGGCGCGTACTCGAACACGTACACCGTGTGTTTTTTATAACCGTTGATCCCGAGAAATCCGTCGCGACTGCATTTTTCGGTATACACACAGCGGTATTTTCTTCCGCCGTACTCGAAATCGCGAGTATACCCGAAGCACTCGCCGTTATCGTACCGATTCCATAACGCATGACTTAAAATCGACGGCGTGCCGCAAAGCCTGTTTGCCGCGCTCGTGATTTCAGTATCGACGACAATATTCTGCGGATAACTGCCCAGCTCGAATGTATCGTTTACGAATAGTTTTTTCATGACGAACTCCCCTGCGCAAATGCGCTTGCGAGAAAAGAAAAAGGCTGTCCGAATAAATCAAGACAACCTTTCTTTATTTTTGATCACTTTTATCAGTCATCCGACTTTTTGCCGTTGAGTCGCGCTCTCAATTTGTCGAGAACGAGGCTGTTTGCAAGCCGACGCACTTTATCGGACGCCTCTGTTTCGGCTATGGTGGTGAACTCGTGCGGGAGTATGTCGCGGAGAATTTCGTCTACGCGCTCCTCGCTTACGCCGCCGTCGCCGAGCTGTTCGACGAGCTGTTCCATAACGAGCTTATTCGCGACCTGCTTCGCGAGCTTGTCTGCAATATCCATCGCATCGCCCGTCGCGATATCGTTGATATTGAGCTTCATATCGTCATCGTCGTCGCTCATACCGAGGAGCGCGGAGTCGATAACCGATTCGATATCCGATTTGGATTTATCGGTAGCTGTAGGCGCGGGATTGCTCGCGTTCTTCGGCTTTCTGCCGCGTTTCGCACCCGACGACGTGCTCTTTTTGCCCGACGTCGACGACTTACCCGACGATTTGGTGCCCGGCTTTCTGCCGCGTTTCGCCGCGGGCTTTTTCTCCGCGGGCGCGCTCGCTTTCTCGTCCGGCTCGACGATATCCGCTATGCGCGTCAATTCGTTCTTGAGATCGGTAAGCGAATCGGACAAGTCGTTATCGCCTTCCGACACGGCGTCGCGCGCCTGTTCGCGCTCGGCAAGTGCGATTATTTCGCCGCGAAGCCTTGCTATCTCGTCGAGTATTATGTCGTTTGCACGGCTCGGCTTCTCGCTGCTCAATTCCTCGCGCAGTTCCGCAAGCTCGTTGAGTATCGTGTCGTTGTCGTACGCCGCGCCCGAGCGGGTCATAAATTCGCGGAGTTTCGCGACTTCCTCCGCAACTGCGTCGGATGCCGCAAGCTCGGCTTTAAGACTTTCTATCTCGTCGCTGATCTTTGTGCCCGAATTCTCGTTCTCGGTGAGATATTGGTTCTGACGTTCGAGCAAATGCGCCATTTCGGACATGAAGTTGAGCGTCGCCATATCCGCATCGCGCTGATTGGCAAGGTCTGTGCGCAAACTCGCAAGCTCTTGCATGATCTTGTCGTTCGCCCCGCTCGTGCTCGCACGCGCCACGCGCTCGACCATGGAATCGAGCATTTCGTCGCGGCTTTCCACCGCTTCGCGCAAACTTTCAAGCTCGTCCATCATTGCGGCGATATCGTTGGACGCAAGGTCGCTCGTCGAACCCGCCACACTGACCTGATCGCGTATAGCCGCGAGCTCGTCGAGTATGATGTTATTGTAGCTTTCGTAATTGGATTCGCCCGAAGTCGGATCGTTGACGTTAGCCATGCTGATAGCAAACAGCTGATCGCGCAACGACTGCACTTCGCTCATGAGCGTATCGTCGGACTCCTTGTCCGTTTCGCCCGCGATCCGCTTGACGTCCTCTATCTCCTCGCGGAGTGCTTGGAACTCGTCGCGCAATGCCAAGATCTCGCTCATTACGCCCAGATCCGGCTCGTCGCGCAGCGTTTGAACGTCGGCACGTATCTTGGTGACGTCCTCTGCGACGCCGTAAAGATTGTCCTGCGAAGTGATGAGGCTCTTGAGTTCGGCAAGCTCGTCGCGCAACGCCGCAACTTCGGCAAAGCTGCCGCTGTTGTCCGCGGATACCGTGGTAAGCGAGCGAAGCTGAGCTATCTCGTCGCGTATCTCCGCAAGCTCCGAGCCTAAACCGCCCTCGCTCTCGGGAACGGTTATGCTGCTCGCAACCGCGTCGCGTATAGCCTGTATATCGCCCTCCTCGAGCGCGACCGTCGGCTTGAACTGCTCGACGGCGATTTGGTCCTTGAGGTCGCGGATCTCGTCGATGAGCGCGGCATACGAACCGTTGTCGCTTTCGGCGACGGGTCGCTCGCCCGCCAACGCGCCGCGCAACATATCTTTGAGTTCTTCGATCTGCGCGCTTACCGCGTCGGTGCTTTCTACTTTAAGTGCCTCGTTCTCGGCACGCAATACGTCTATCTCGGCACGAAGCTCGGATAGCTCTGCGGCATAATCGGTAGGTACCGAAATATCCGCTATGTCGGACTTGATCTCCTCTATTTCCGCACGCAACGACTCGAACATGTCCGCAAAAGTCTGCGGAACGCCGCCGTCCTCCGTCACGCCGCTTGCGTCGCGGTTTAACAGCAAACCGTCGAGCGCGGCATTGACCGATTCGAGCTGTTCCATAACGGGCGCAAGGTCGACCGCAACGGGTTCGGACGGCTGCTCGGTCTGCACCGATACGCCGTTCATGCGAAGCTCGTCGAGCGCGGCATTGACCGACTCGAGCTGTTCCATGACGGGCGCGAGGTCGACTGCGGCGGGCGCGACGGCTTCTTCCGCCTGCGCTACGACAGTCGTTCCCGCACGGAGTTCGTCTATTATGGCACGTATCTCGTCGACCTGCTCGGACATAACGGCAAACTTGTCGTTGTCCACGCTTTCCGCTATTCTGTCGACGTCGTTCTTGAGATTGATTATTTCGTCGAGAACGACGTTCAGCTCGCCGACGGCGACCTGCGATTCGCCGTCCGCTTCGGTTTCCGCGGCGGCAAGCGTCGTTCTGCGACTTACTATATCTTTGAGTTCGTCGAGGTTCTCGCCGAGCACCGACTGATCGGCACGCAACGCGGTAAGCTCGTCGAGTATAGTCGTGATGTCCTCGTTACTGTCAACAACCTGTTGCGGCATGTCGTCCTCGACGGTATTTCCGCCGAGCGCGGCAGTCGCGTTAAGCACTTCGTCCTTGAATGCAAACAGCTCGTCGCGCAACGACACTATTTCGTTAAGCACGAGGTTGACTTCGCCGTCCGTGGGCGCGGCACCGTTCTCGCCCGAAGGCAGTCCGGTAATATCCTCGCGAAGCGCGCGGATCTCGTCCACGATATTGCCCGACGAAATAAACGCCAATTCGTTCTTGATCGCTTCAAGCTCGCTCGTGACCTCGTCTTGATCGACGATGCGCGACGCCTTGATGTCCTCGCGGAGCGACAGTATTTCTTCGACGGTATCGAACTCCGACTGCACCGACAGCTTGTCTTTGATTTCGGCAAGCTCGTCGAATATGGTCTGCATGTTTTGATCGGCTTGCCCGACATTCTCGCGCGCGGCGGTACCGGTCGCGATAGCGGACTGTATATCCGCGAGCTGTGAATTGATGCCGTCGATCGCATTATTGAATTCGGAAAGACCTTGCGCAACCGTTTCGATATTGCCGAGCCGCTCGCGAATATCAGCTATTTCGCCGACAAGCGCGTCGCGGGTTTCGTCGTCGATACCCGCAGCCGACATTGTTTCGTCGAGAGAATTTATGTGTATCTCCTCGCGAATACCGGTTACGGCGTCTATTATCTCCTGCTTATTCGCGGCAACGGTGTTCTCGTATTCCTCGATCTTGTCGAGAACAAGCCCGAGGTCTTGCATAATGCTCGCAATGTCCTCGACCTGTTCTTCTGGCTGAGCTTCGTCGAGTTTCTGACGAATGAACAGTATATTCTCGTTGACCGAATCGACCGTTTCGCGCAACGCGGCAACGCCCCCCTCGAGCGACGAACCGCCTTGAGATGCGAGTGCGGACGCGACGCTGTCGGTGAGAGTGTTGACTGCGTCGAGAATAGCCGCGACGTTATCGCGCGTAGTGACCACGTCGTCCGCCTGCGGCATTGCCACGAGCGTATCGAGTATGGAGAACGTGTTGTCGCGAGCGGCAACTATATCGTCCGCCTGCGGGAACAACGGCAACGTGTCGAGTATGGCGTTGAGGCTCTCTTTAAGCTCTGCCAATTCGTCGTCGGTTATCGGCGCGGCGGCAGTGTCGTATTCTTCGTCGGCATGCACTTCCTCGCCGTCGTCGTAAGCGACCGGCGCGGAATCGAGTCTGTCGAGTATCGCCGAAAGCTGTTCGCTTATTGGTGCGAGCGCGTCGAGTGCGGCGGAAGCGGCGTCACGCGCGGCAACGGCATCTTCGCCGAGTGCGGCAACCGCGTCGCTTGTCGCGGCAACGGTGCCGTTAAGCGATACGATACCGTCATTCGCGGCGTTCACCGTACTCTCGATCACGGCAAGAATGTCGTGCTCGGAATTGACCGTGTCGGTGAGCGCGGCGATCCCGTCGCTTGCGGCGTTTACCGTATTTACGACGGCGACGAGATTATCATGGTCCGCGTTAAACGTATCGGTTAGTACCGCAACGCTGTCGTTCACCGCATTTACGGTATCGCCGATCGCGGCAATTCCGTCGCTTGCGGCGTTTACCGAATCCACGACTGCCGCGAGATTATCCTGCCCCGCATTAAACGTGTCGGTGAGTGCCGCAACGCTGTCGTTTACCGCGTTTACGGTGTCGGTGAGCGCGACTATTCCGTCGTTCGCAGAATTGACGCCGTTATTGACCGCGGCTATCGAATCGTTCATCGCGGCAACGGTGTCCGTCGCGAGCGCGACGCTGTCCGAAACAGCGGCAAGATTATCGCCGAGCGCGGCGACGTTTTCGCGAGTTGCGGAAGCGTCGTCGGCAATGGCGTTGAGTTGAGCCACGCGCGCGGCAATATCGTCGAGATACCCGACGAGCTTATCGGTGTCCTGAACAGCCGTTGCGCCGTCCGGAATTTCATCGTCCGAAGCGATCGCAAGTTCGGCTTGCTCGCGCAGGAATGCTATATCGTCGAGAAGTTTTTGCCTATCAATAGTGGCATTCTCGTCGTTCATTGCCGTTACTTCGACAAGGTTGGATACGTCTGCGCGCACCTGTTCCACCGCGTCGGCAACCGACATGTTTTGAAGTTCGGTGAGCTGATCGGACAATACGAACAGCGTATCCTTTATGCTCTGCGTTTCGACAAGCAAATCCGCCTTTGTAGCTTCGAGGTTCTCGTTGAGCGGCAGAGCGAAAATGGAATCGGATATACCGACCAAAGTATCTTTTATAGACTGCGTGTCGGCAAGAACTTCCTCTTTGACCGCTTCGAGATTTTCGGTTAGCGGCAATGCATAAACGGAATCGGATATACCGACCAAAGTATCTTTTATGGACTGCGTTTCGGCGAGTATGTCCGCCTTCACTGCCTCGATATTATCGCCGCCCGACGATCCTGCCGATACAGAATCGGTCATATTAAGCAGAGTGTCTTTTATGCTCTGCGTTTCCGAAAGTATAGACTGAGTATCGGAAAGCACGTCCGCGATCGACTGCGTATTGGCGAGTATGTCTGCGATCGGCTGAGTATTGGCAAGCACGTCCTTGATCGAATGTGTATCGGCAAGAATATCCGACTTTGCCGCGTCGAGTGCCTCGGCGGTTGCGAGCCCGTCGCCTATCTTACCGAGTATGCTCGATTCCGACTCCAAAACGACGTTCGATATATCGTCGTACAGTTTGTCGAACTGCGTCGAAAGCTCGTTGACGATTTTGCCGTACTGCTCGGCAACGGCGTCGGTAATATCCGTGCTGTGCTTCTCGATATCCGACTTGAGCTCGTCGATATGGCGAATGAACTCGTCGTATTCGTCGAGCTTGGAACGGATATACTTGAGATTGTCGAGCGTTTCGTTGATCTCCTCGTCGGTCATGCCGTTGCTCTTGGAAACAACGGTACTGCCCTCCTCGGTCGTAACTACGGTGGAGTTTGCACGCTTGAGATCGCGCGAAATATCCACGAGCTTTTCCGAAACGTCGATATAATTTTTGCGTATTTCTTCTATCGCCGCTGACATGTCGGACGAAGAAGTCGCCTCGGCGAGCTGTGCTTTCAGTTCCTCGATCGCTTGAGCGAGATGATTGTCCTCGACGGGTTCTTCCGCTTGCGCTTGTTCTTCGGCAGCTTCTTCGACAGGCTCGTCGGCGGACTCACGCTCTTGCTCGTTGGCAGCCGCGAGCGACGCGCTGTCGAGCACCGCCGAATGAATTGCCTCGAGCCGTGCGATAATGCTGTCGGCGTCCGAAGCGTGCGCGGGGGTGTAGTCGTTAGGCAATTCCACCTGCGGCAATTCGATTATGTCGGAGACCTTAAGCTCCGTGAGCGACGCCAAAAGTTTGCGAACTTCCGCTTCGTCGGGTTTTTCGGCAGACACAGCACCGACGATCTGCGAAACTATTTCGCTGTTCTCCGCTTTACGCGCATTATCCTCGAGTATGTTGAGCTGCGCCACGAGATCGGCAATATATTCGCCGTACCCGGAAACGGGCGTCTTGGCGAGTTTTTCGCAAATACCGAAGTACTTGTCCGCGCTGTCGCGAATCGCCGAAGTAATGGACATAATGCCGTTTTCGGAACAAAACGCCGCAACGTCCGCAAACGTCGTGCGGTTAAGCGACTGACCGCCGAGCTTAGCGAGAATGGTGTTAGTCGCGACGATAAAATCTACGGCATCCTGCTCGCCGCACGCCGCAAGTTTTTTCGCAAAACCGTAAGCGGCGGAAAGTTTATCTTTATACTGAACTGTTTGCGATTGAACATCAAGACTGATTTTCTTATACTCGCCCGCAAGGTCGGACAAAACCTGCGTGCGCTTTACCGCTTCCTCGGTAGATGCGCCGAGAGCGTTCTTAATTTCGTAAAGCTGACGAAGCAGTTCGCTCGTGCTTACGTCGCCCGAATTTCCCGTGCTCACAACGGTCGTAATCGCGGGGGCAGCCGATACAGCTACACCGCCTTTTTCATCGAGCGTGGTTTTGAGTGCGGCGACGTCGGCGGCGAGCTTGCTCATCGCCTCGGAATCTACGCCCTCCGCATTGCTCAAGGCCTTTTTGACAGCGGAAACCGCGCCGTTGAGTTCTTTCAACGACGGGATTTCGTCAAGCTGCTTTTTGAGCTGTGCGATTTCCGACTGTATGCGTGCGTCGCTGTCGCGCATGGAACGAAGTATTACCTCGTTTATCGACAACAGCTTATCAAGGTTTAAGGATTTTTCGCCCTCAAGGTGCGTCTGATCATCGTAGACAGACGAATCACTTTGAGGGCCGTCGGCGTTTTTTAGTAATTCGTCGATCTTGCCCTGCAAGCGTTGGATCTCGGCGTTATACTGCGCCTCGGCAAACCGCTGATCGCGCGCCATATCCTCTTTTATGCGCGTGATTTCCTTCTGCATTTCGAGGCTGCTCTGATTCTTAGCAAGCTCGTCGCGCAGTCGCGAAATCTCGTTGTACATGACAACCTCGCTGCCCGCGGAGGGCACCGACGGATGATAAATGTACTGCGGCGGCATAATCGGCGGCGGGGGCGGCGGCATTTGTTGCGGTTGTTGCTGCTGAACGGTAGCGGGCACCATGCCGCGCTTAAGCTCGGCGATCTCGTCGAGCACCTTGTTCAGACGGTCGTCGTAATAGTCGTCGTTGTAACCGTCGTCATACTCTTCCTCATCGGCATACTCGTCGTCGTCGTATTCCTCGTCGTCATACTCGCCGTCGTCGTATCCTTCGTCATCGTACTCGTCGTCGTACTCCTCATCGTACTCCTCGTCACGGTCGATGACTTCCTCTTCGACGATTTCCTCATCGTCCAAAGAAAAGGTCGATTTGTCCAGATTGTCCATAAATGTTCCTCGCATTGATATTTGTTGAATATATTCACCCGCCGGAAACTTTAGCGGTTTGAATCAATTACCGCGACACGCATTGCACTGCGCCGCATTTTGTTGCCGTAGCGATCGCGTGCGCATTGCCCGCCGCGATAGGGACGGGCAATGCCGCGATGCTTGTTCTTTGTTATCTCGGTCTGTTCGGACGACCGCCGCCCGGACGGGGTGCACCCGGTCTCGGAGGTCTTGCGCCCGCGGGACGTGCGCCCGGTCTTGCGCCGGGACGTGCGCCGGGTCTTGCACCCGCAGGTCTTGCGCCGGGACGTGCGCCCGGTCTTGCACCCGCAGGTCTTGCGCCGGGACGTGCGCCCGGTCTTGCGCCCGGTTTGCGTCTCGGGATACGGTTGACGCGCTCGGTGACTTTGCGCACAACACGCTGCGGCTTTTTCGCATTCTCCGCACGAAGTCTGGCGATCTCGCCCGCGTTCTGAATGTCGTCCATGGTCTTGTTGTAGAAGTCCATGAGCTCGCTCGAACCGCGTTCGTCCTCGTCGTATGTGAGCTGTATATTGTACAGCCGCTCGCGCAGGTTCTTCGCGTCCTCGTCGCCTTTTAGCTCTTTCATCTCGTTGCGCACGGCTATTATCTGCTCTTTGCGCATGGCGACTTTCTTCGCGATAACTTCGTTACGCTCGGCGTCCGCTTTCTGACGCTCCTCTTCTTCTTTCTGCCTGTTCTCCTCGGCAAGCCGCTTCGCTTCCGCTTCGGCTTCCGCCTGACGGCGCATTTCGTCTATTTCTTCCTGCGCCTTGCGCTTGGCTTCGTCCGCTTCCTCTTGCGCCTTGCGCTTGGCTTCTTCGGACTCGGCAGCCATTGCGTCGGCGGCTTCCTGCTTGGCACGTTCGGCGGCTTCGACGTCGGCACGCGCTTTTTCTTCCGCCTCGAGCCGAGCTTGTTCTGCGGCGGCGTTGGCTTCCTGCACAGCGCGTTCCGCTTCCAATCTCGCTTCCTCGGCGGCGCGTTCCGCCTCGAGTCGCGCTTCTTCCGCCGCGCGTTCCGCCTCTAACCGTGCTTCTTCGGCGGCACGCTCGGCTTCCTTGCGCGCCGCCTCCGCCGCACGTTCGGCTTCGGCACGAGCTTCTTCCGCCGCGCGTTCCGCTTCGGCACGAGCTTCTTCCGCGGCACGCTCCGCTTCCTGACGTATACGTTCCGCCTCGAGCCGAGCTTCTTCCGCCGCGCGTTCCGCTTCGAGTCTTACGCGTTCCGCTTCTTCCTGCGCCTGTTGCGTAGCAAGCCGCGCCGCTTCGATCTCGTTCTTGGAACGTTCGAGCTGTTTCTTGAGGTTCTCCGCCTCGATGATCTTTTGGTCCTGACTGATCACACCGCTGCCGGACACGACAAGGTCGAGCGGGTTGGTGTTGTGAACAAGGTCGTCATAAACGGTGCACGCGCGGCTGAACTCCTCGTTCGCCTCGTCGAGCTTGACATGTGCTTCCGCGAGCTTGTTGTCGTAATCGGTTTGCGCTTCCATCTTGCGCTTGGTACCGTCGACGTGCGCTTGCTCGAGCTTGCCTTTGAGTTCCTCGAGTTTGTCTGTCTTGTCGCCCTGCTCGACCATGAGCATGAGCTTCTCGTCCTCGCCAGCCGTAGCCATTTGCAGATTGACGTCGTCGAGTTCCGCCTGAACGGACGCGATCTCGCTTTCGATATCATTGATATTGGCGGCGACTTCCATTGCGACGAGCGCGACGTCGCCCGACGAAGCGGACAAATCGTCGCATACCGCTTGAGCCTCGGCAACCGCCTTTTCGGCGTCGTCCTTGTCGCGCTGACGCGACGCTTTGAGCAGTTCAAGCTCGATATTGCCGATAACGTTATCTTCGGCGGCAATGACTTCCTCGAGCGGGATCTCGTTATCCTCGATGAAATCGTTGGCTTTGCGTCTATGCGAATTAAACTCGATATTAAGCTCGGACTTGCGCTTGGTCGTCTTGGCGACTTCCTTGTCAAGCTCGGACAGTCGCGCGTTGTAATCGGCGATCTGCATATTCAAGTCGCTTATCACGCCGAAATCGGTCGTGGCAAGGATCTGCGCGTTCGCGGTGGCGACTGCGGCTTTGAGCGTATCGCGTTCTTTCTCTTGCGCCTCGGAATCGGTGTCGAGCTTCTTGATCTCGTAACCGACGTTGTTGACCTGCTCGAGGAGCGGCGTAAGCGAAGTGACTTTCGCTTCGAGTTCCTGACGGGCACGAACCTGCGCGAGCCGCACTTGGTAATCGTCGAATTCCGCCTGCGCTTTATCGCGTGCGGCGATAAGACTTTCCATAAGCGCGTCGCGTTCGGTCTGCTGTTCGCCGAGTTTTTCGAGTACCGCGTCGAGTCTTTCGCGACTGCCGACAAGCGATTCAAGCTCGGCGCGCAATTTTTCGAGTTCTTGCGCGTTGCGTTGCTTCTTCTCCTCTTTAATACCGAGGTCGCGCGTGATAGTCGGTTTGTCTTTGTTCTTCGCGGATGCGAGCTTGAACTCGAGATCCTCGATATCCTTGGCGTACTGCGCGTCGTCTTCTTCCGCTTTCGCTATGCGCTCGCGGAGTTCGTCCTCCATAGACTTCGCTTTGTAGTGCTCGGTCTGCGCCTTTTCGGTACGATTTTTAAGCTCCGCAAGCTCTTTCTGCAATACGTCGAGTCTGTGCAGTATGTCTTTGAGAGCCTGTTCTTCGGGCGAAGTGTCGATGTCGATCTTCTCCTCGGAGAACTCGTCGCGAGTGACCTCGGGTTCGACGTAGAGCGGCGAATCGGGATCGAAGTCGAGCACAAACTGTTCGACCTGCGGTTCTTCTTCCGCGGGCGCGGACGACGACGAGGACGAAGAACTGCGCTCCGCCTGTTTCGCTATCTCGCTCTCGCTCATGATAGCCTCGTCCATGGGCATGGGCTTCTTGTAACGCTCTATAATGCGCTTCTTCTCTTTTTCGAGTTCGCGCGCCTGCGTATCTTTCGACTTGAAGAACGTGCGGCGCACCATGCCTTTCGGCTCGTACTTCTCGGTGAATATGCGTTCGAGAAGCTCGTCGTCGGTGATATACTTGGCGATAAGCTCGTACAAACCTTCGTCGCCGTCGGGCGGCACGGTGGCTTGCGGCTCGCTCATTGCGGGCTGACTTCCCGGCATGGACATGGACGGTCCCGAACCGGGCTGCGACTGAACGCCGGACGCGAGCTGCAAAGTATCGGGCGGAGGCGCGGCGGACGTAGTCGGACCCGCACCGAGAAGCATTTGACTCGCCTGCGAGAGTGCCGCAGTCTGTGCGGCGCGTTGCTGTGCCTGATTAGCCGCAATCGTCGAATTGAGCTTGACGATATACGACGAAACGGGAGCTTGCGTCGCCGCTTCTTCCTGCCGACGTCTGCTGATCGCGCGGATAAACAGCCATACTATGAGCAGTATGATTATAAGTCCGCCGAGGCATGCGCCCGCGATTATCAGTCCCGCTTCCCAATCCTCGAAACGCGCGAAGAAACTTCCCGCGTTGACGTTGACGTTGACGGGTTTGGAATTAAAGGTGATCTTTTGATTCTTGTAGTTGGTGAAAGTGAGGGTGATCGGGATCTGCTCCTCGCCCGACAGGTTTTCGATCTGCGGCGTGAACTTGAGAACGTTGTTCTCGTATTCGACGAGCAGAAGCCTCGGATTGGTGGACTCCGCACTCGTGAGCATGTACCCGAGATCGCGCAACGTCGTAAACCGCTCGTCGGTGAGCGCGTTATACGTCATGGGGCGTTTGCCCGCCAACGGCGCGAATTCTACAGAGTACCCGCCGTACGTCGTGACCGTGATCGTGATATTGAGCGTGTCGATCTTTTTGACTCCCGATTCGGGGTCTATTACCTGATAACGCACGGGGAACATGATCGTATGACTGCCGTCGGTAACGCCCGTCGCGCTTTCAGTCGCCGAAACGATATACGCGAGAGGAACGTCGCTCGGCGTGTCTTCGCCGGGACGAAGCTCGCTGACGACCGTCAAACCTTGGTTCTGCTGCGTATTGGAGTCGCTGATCTTCTTGCCGTCGAGCAATACTTCCGAATGGAAGAACGTCATGGCGGTATAGTCGTCGGGGAACACGTACTCGATGAGATCGCTCGGCGTAATGCGAACGGACTTCTGATCGGGCGCGGTATCCTTGATCGCCGTGGACGGATCTTCCGCCGTAAGATCGGTATACTTCTGCGACGACAGATCGTACATGTAGTTCGAGCTTAAATTGAGCGACAAAATGTTCGCCGAAATACTGCGCTTAACGGGGTTTGCAGGCTCGAATCTGAACGGGATCCAAACATTGACCGTAACTTCGGTGCCGACCTGAATGAGCGGTACCTGCAGTCTGAAAGTAGTGTTCCAGAAAGACTTACCAGGATTGTCGATATTGAAAACGCTTATGTCCTGCGCCGTAATATTGACGCTGCCCGTGAACGACGGCGCAACGCGTATGGGCGCGGTGTTCGTGTCTTTGTTATACGCTACGGGGCTGATTTTAATGACGTTGTCGATCTTCTTTTGCGTAAGCTCGAAAATGCCGACATTGCCTATCGTGAAGTTGGTAGCCGATTTGATGGTCCAATACTTATTCTCGGACGTATTGTTGACGACTTTGGAATGGTCGTTCGTGTTAAACAACGCGCGTCCTACCAAGTAGTCGTTCATATCGACGGAGAATGTAGTATTGTTGCGTATGGTCAAAATCGGGGCGTGTTCGGTTCCGTTGATCGACTCTTTTTCCTCGGTGCCGAGAACTTCATTGCCGTTGCCGTTGAGCTTATAGCCGACATAGAAAGCGGTACGACCTTCGGCGCGTTGCGCAAAGGTATCCCTGACTTCTACCTTGAACACCACTTTCTCCGTTTTGACGACTGCCTGTTGGTAATCTTTATAGACAACGTCAACCGAGAAGTACGAGTCAAGACCGGATTCGGTTATCGAAACGGCTTTTATGGCGAGCATGCCGCCGTCGTCTAAGAAAACGTCGAAACAGTCGCTGCTCTTTATAATGGAATCTTTGTCGAAAGAAAGATTCGTGCCCGACTTATCTTCAAGGTCGAACAGTGCTTTAACTACATCGGTAGACAAATGCCGCTCGCTGAAAGACTGTCCGTTGAGTGCCGTCGTCGTATTCGCACCCGACGGCGCGTCGAACTCGGAAGAAACGGGCGTTCTGCCGTTCACGTCGATCACTATCAGTTTCGATACGCCGACCGAACTGCCTGCGTTATTGCCTTCCTCGGCATTCGCCGCAGGGCTGACGCCCATGACGCATACCGCCGCGACTACCGCGAGGAGAATTGCCGAAATAAAGGACAGGAGTATGAGCAAAATATTGCGCTTTTGTGTAAGTTTGTTATTCATCGTACGCCCCTCCTTATTCACCGTCACCGAAGTCGGTAGCGTCGAAAACTATCTCGCCGCCGTCGATGGGTTGAGCGTCGAACCCACCCGCGTCGGGCTGCACGAAATCGCCGTCGGGATTGACGAACTCGGCGTCCACCGCGTCAAACGGTGCGCCGCCTACGGGCACGTCGTTTGCAAACGGATTGACAGGCTGCGCGCTCTGGGCTTGAGCCGCCGCAAACGCCGCCTTCTTCGCCTCGAGTTCGGCTTTAAGCTCCGCAACGGTCTTTTTGCCGCCCTTCTTTTTCTTCTTCTTTTTATCGTTGCCGGGAATGGCGGTAGCCGCGCCTATATCGTCGTCTACGACAAGTCCGCCGTTCTCCTCCGTCCGCGATTTTTTCATTTCGCGGAACATTTTCGCATACTTGGGATCGTCCATCTTGAGCCGAGTCTTGACCATTTGCTCGCGGGTCGCAGTCGCGCCCTTGTTGTGCATACGGTCACGCATGCGGATAAGCTCTTGATTGCGTTTGATAATGGCGCGCTGTTGAGCGCGTTTCTTGAAGTAAATTATAAGTCTTACGATAAATATGATCGCAAGCACGCCGAACACGATGAGTGCCGAGTAGATCCAGATATTGCCGTAACCTATCGAATTCTCGTCCGACATGACGGGGAGCACGGTGAGAATACCGTCGACCGACACGGTGAACGTGATCATCATGTATGTGGTTACGTTATTGGCGGTACGCGTGACGGCGACTTCGAGTTCGCGGCTCTCGCCGTTGGGCGTGTTGTTGATGGGCGTAATGGATATCGCCTTGTCGTTCTGCACCTTGGCATACGAGAAATACTTGGTGGTTTCGGTGTCGGACTTGATAATGACTATCGTGTACTCGTCCGAACCTTCCCTGCCGAGCTGATCGAGAAGATCTTTCGCCGTGACGGTGACTACAGTTTCAAGCCCCATGCCCTGCGAGCTCATATTGATCTTGGTGCCCTCGATCTGACCGTTATGCGGATTGCGCACGTCGATATGAATATCTGTCGCTATGCGCACTTTGCCGGACATGATCGGGTAAACGGCTTCGATGATCGTGCCCGCGGGCAGATCTTCGTATTTTTCCGCGTTCTTGTCGCTCGTAAACCGCACGTGCATGTAATAAGTGGTCGAGGTGCTGTCCTTGGTACTCGTGCTCGCACGCACGCGGATATTGGGGTCGCTGGTACCGACGCCCTCGAATGCGATGCTGTCTATAAACGCCGGACCTTGAGCCATATCTATGCCCTCGCCGGGATTGAGCGTAAAGTACACCGCACCCTTTACGTCGTCGGTAATTATTCTGTAGTCGTCGATCTCGAAATACGGTTCATTATCCACCGAATTCGCCTTTTCAAGCTCGTTCTTGATAGATTCCACATACAACCGCTGATCGTCTACGACCGTGATAACGTCGTTGACGAGCGTTTTCGCCGCAATGTTCAATTTGACGGAGAACACTATGCTCTTATTGTAAAGCGTTGCGACAAATCTGACCGAACCGGATCCCGAAGAAAGCGGGTTTACCGTGAACGATTTTTTATCGTCGCTCGGGATGACCGAGAAGAATCTCTTGTCCGCCGCTTTGGTATCCTCGGAAGTCGTTATGTTGGAAATGCGGACGAGATTGCGCAGCCGCTCGATCGAAGCATTGGTAAGATTCGCTCCACCGACGGTTACGAACGAAGTGGCATTGTAAATACTCGGATTTTCGCCCCTGCCCAAAATGTGGAACGTTTCGCTCTTTGTTATGAGATGCGGGTCGCTGTCGGGGTTATTTACGTCTACGCGCGAGAAAGTAAAGTCGCGGATATTGCCGAACACGAAATCGACGGTTATCTTCTCGTCGTAGATCCTGTTTTCCGCCGTGGAGTTCTCGGCTTCGAACGGCTTCGTATTGGTCGCATTGGCAAACCTCTGCATCGTCAAAGTGAGATGTATCGGGAGCGTAGTCGTAGGCGTGACGGTAAGCGTCGTGCCCGAGAGAACGACGGGCTGTTTGCCGTAGCCCGTTTGGTCCACGAACTGTTTGTTGAATTCCGCGAACTTTTCGGGATCGACGGAGTTTTCGTAGGTGAATTGAATGTTGCCGTTTATATTTTTGAAATAATCGGATAATTTGACTGTAACCGACTCGCCCACTACTATGGGATCGGCGTACGTCACTTCGAAATGATTATCGTATACTTCGGAATCGTGATTGCCGGTATAAATATTATTGCCGCTCACGCCCTTGTTGACGCGCAGCGTAGGCGCGGAATACACCGCCACAAGCCCGTCGTTACCGTTCATTGTGGGAACAGCTACCGAAACCTTACCGAAGTTGCCGTCAAACTTATCGTTCTCGCCATATCCGACGGAGTAGTCGCCGTAATAAGTAGTGAGCTTGATATTGGCAGATGCGTGACTCGCCTCGTATATCGTGTTGTACGACGATACCGTACTGTCGGTGTAAATTATGGTGCCCGTGGTGCCCGTACCCTCGAACTGCATTACCTGATACGAGAAAGAAAGCAACAGTTTGCCGCCTTCGCCGAGCACGAGCTTGATATCGAACAAACCGTATGTGTTATCGAACTCCGCAACGAGCTTTTTACGCAAATCGTCGAGCTGCTGCACGGCGGTTTTGCCGTCCGCTATATCGGTAAGAACGATACCCGTGTCCAAATCGTTCACGGTTATATCCCTGATCTTGCCTTTCACTGCGTCGATATACTGACCTGTGATCAACTCCGCATAGCGATT
This sequence comes from uncultured Christensenellaceae bacterium, assembly GCA_910586925.1. Taxonomy (GTDB): domain Bacteria; phylum Bacillota; class Clostridia; order Christensenellales; family Pumilibacteraceae; genus Anaerocaecibacter. Next base: position 18,241 of record CAJUKG010000013.1, read on the forward strand.
GTCTGCCACAATACGGTCGGCGTCGCGATCGGAGAACACCCACTGATATTCGTTGTTATACTTCGCCGCGGCGTCGCTTCCGAGATAATATTCGAGATCGCCCGCGTCTATCTTGGAACTTGCGGGGAAACCGTCGTCCGCATCGTCGAGCTTTTCCAACAGCTTATCCCAAACCGTTTTATTAACGCCGCCGGTCGGTCGCTCTACTACCGTATTCTTATTGACGTTCAAATGCGTAAGTAGTTTGTCGATACCTTCGGTCACGTTCTGAACGGCAATCGAATAGAACTTGTTGTATTCGTTATTCGGGTCGAGCAGCGGGATATTCGATTTACCGCCGTTTTTGCTGTCGTACGCATTGTACACGCAAACGGTGGGGGTATCGGCTACCTTGAAATCGAACCGACATTTTTTATAGTCGTAATAAACGGCTTTGTCGAAATCGGAACTTGCATCGGTAAAATTGGCGGCATAGCTGTAACGCGCAATATAAAATTCGACTGTTATGGTATATCCGCGCGAAGATTGATTGGGCGTAATTTTAATTCCCAAGCCGTTTGCGTCGTGCACGACCTCGAAATCAAACATATTCTGTTGCTGTTTATCCGTCATGTAAACAGGCTCTGCCGAAGCACTCGGCTTGTAAGAGAATTTCGGCGCGAAAGATATATCGCGCTCTTTCTCGAATTCGGGACTGATAAACCGCTTCGCGTCGTCGCCCGTATACTTGTTGTCCGTGGTTTTAACGCCCAAAATACGGTATACGTCGCCTATATCGTTCTTCGATACAAACGGAGTAAAGCCGTCGATATTTTGACTGCTGCCGTGCTTGTATGTGACGTTACCGTTTGTGTCGGGCTCGGTCGCTTCGGGATCGTGTTTTACTTCCGTCGTGTCCCAAACATAGAGAGTCGCCGAACCGAGATGAGGGTCTATTTTCTCTTTAGAGGAGCTGACCGACGGCGCGAATTCTATATAGTTGGTGCTGTCGACCGCCCAATTTTCCACGGCTACGGCCGCACCCGACTCGTTTAATTTGACGAATTTGTCGTAATAATGCTGAACGTACGTCGTACCGTCCAAATAAACGCGCACGAGCTTGCCTATTTCGGTCACGGCAAACAGATTGTTTCCGTAACCCGAATAAACCGCAATGTATTTATTGCCGTCCGCTACCGCGGTGCCGCCGCCGTATACGAGCGGTTCGGGCGTGTGTTTGCCGTCGGCGTTGCTCCACACAAAGAGCTTGCCGTTTTCGTCCACGGCACCCGTAATGAACTTTCGGTCATTCTTTACGGCATCGCTGAAGCCTGTAACGCTACCGCCTTCACCTGTGGCGAAAGTCACGCCGATTATTGTCTTGTTATCATCCAAATAATTATGGAACGCTTTTTCGTTTGCGGAAAGCTGTTTGCCCGCCGCGACCGACACGAACCTGCCCGCACCAGATACAATAAGCTCGTCAGGCGTTTGTTTATAATAGTTGCCCGCGGCGGGATCGTTTCCGAGCTGACCGTAAGTATTGTCGCCCCACACGTAAAGTTTGCCGCCCGTTGCCGTACTGCCCGAGCCTACAAGCGGCGTTAAACCGTAACCGACGTCGTTGCCGAGCGATACGCCGAACTGTTCCGCGCCGTACTTGATTACCGTTGTTCCGCTGACCTCTTCCGTTGCGACCTCTTGACCGTGCGCGTTCTTGACTGCCACGGTACGCGTATTTGCGAAATTAACTGTCGGCACGTCGCCGTAATATTTAGCCAAATCGACACCGGAAACCTCTACAGTACCGGTAGAAGTAATGCCTTGCCCGCCGAGAATACCGCCGGCTATCGTAAAAGGACTGCCCGTCGTATCCGCTTGAGTATATGCAATATCGGACGTAGCCGAACTGTTGAGTGTTTTAATTACACCCGAATTATATTGCGAAGTCAAGAAATTTCTGCCGCGCAGTTTCAAAGATAAACTGCTGCTGGCCGCACCCAAGAGGTATCCGACGTTATAACCGCCGGCAACGGCGTTGAGCATCACCGTATCATCGCCGCCGCCTATAGTTTTTAATGCTATGGCTTTTCTTTTTTGAACGCCGCCTTCCAAATCATTAGATGTGTCATAAGTATATTTGGTCGAACTGTGAGCTTGAACGGTATTGACCGTCGAATACATCAACGAACCCCAAACATACGAGAACGCATAGACATGCGAATCTCCGCCTGCCTTATACGTTGCCGTAGCCGTAAGAACGTAATTATATTCGCCCGCCGCTATATCGAAGTCGGAAAAACTCTGACCGGATATTTTGCGCATATAATTCATGGCGTCGACACTACCGCCGTATGTATAATAGTTATAATCTATTATATCCGGTCTGTACCAGGGCAAACTCGAACTGCGCCCGTAATAATCCGCGGGAAGCGCGTTGTCGGGAATACGCAACAACAGGTAGCGCGGTTTTGCGTTTTGATCGCTTATAAATACATTCTCTATAGAATGATCGTCTTTGCCCCATGTATATATATATCCCGCATCGGTAAGAAAAGCCGCCGTAGTGCGGGTCGCTACTATCTTCTTTATGCTATCGTTGCTTTTTGAATAATACGCATTTTTATCTGCCGCCTGCGCGGTCTCGCTTTGTCCCGGACCCATTACAAAGTATACGGGTATTTGAGTGGGGGTTACGGTATAGTATTCGCCGAGCGTAGTCGCCGAAGTGCCTTTATTGCTGTCGCTTTCGTCAAGCAAACTCCAGCCGTAAAGATCGCCGTCGGCGGTCAAACCTATTGCGAAGTCCTCGCCCGCCGCGACCTGCACGAAGCGCGGACCGTTCTTGGCTCGTTCGGATTCGTCGGCGACCGCCAAACGATCCGTCGTAAGCAATAACGACGAAAGTCCAAACGAAAACAAAGCGCATAAAATAAGTATGGCGCAAATCACAACCGACAGTGTACGCGATTTCAAATTATTCGATTGTTTTGTCGATTTCATAGCTGATCGTCAACCCTTCTTTGTGTGTGTTTTGGGAAAATTATACGGACCGACGCCGAATATGTATACTATTCGACATTATCCATTTAACAATTATAATACATTTTGTTCCGAATGTCAATATAAACCGCCCAAAAAAAATGCAATTTTTTAAGCTATATTCATAGTTTATTCATATATTTGCTCGCTTATAAAGATAAAAACGGCAATTTTGCCGAAATTCGAGTTTTTTTGCCTATTTTCGGTTTATTTTTATTTTCCGCCGTTATTTCGATTTTTATATGCAAAATTCCGAAATTAGGGATTTTTTCGCAAAATTTTTATTGCAGTGCGTTTTCGGTCGGCGGCGTGAACACCGCATTGTCTATATAATACCGCTTGCCCGTCTTGTTGTAATACAGCGTGATATTTAGATACCCTATCGCCGCGTCGATAAACGGCAGCGCGACTATAAGCCCCACGCCGAGCGTGAACAGAGTGACGAACACGGCGCACGAAAAAAGCAACAGCATCGTAACGAAATACGACGAAAACACCGAGCCGAACCGCTTGAAGAATATTTTCACCGACCGAGCAAACCCCTTGACTACGCCGTAGCCCTCAGCCACGCTCGGTGCCCAGCACGCGAGCATTGCGCACCTGAACGACACAAAAAGTATTATAACGAGTATCACCGCGAACGGCAACGCCACATTAAAACCTATAAGTTGACTCAAGCCGAACACCGCAAGCCCCATCACGCCGTCGAAAAGTATCGTTATCGGCATTTTCATCAGCGTATAACGCACCGACACCGACAGCGTTGAGAAGAATTTACCGCCGAGCCCGTAATCGGCGTTGCACGAAAGCCGTCCGTCGAGCACCGTCGCGAGCGGGATCTCGTACAGTCCGAAGAAGAATCTGAACGCCACGACGAGTACGAAAATGACGAACGTCATTGTGAGCGATACTATGCGGTTGTTGTTTATAAACACCCCCGCTACCGAATTGTACGCGCCGTACAACCCGTCGATAAAGCCGTTCCAACCGCCGTCGTTGAACAACGCCGAAAATGCCGACGAAACTTGCGCAAATACTTCCGCCTCCTCGAATGCGTCGAGTATGGGAAGTATGAACGGCAAACTCAAGCCCACCAATATCGCCGCGCATATAACAAGATACAGCAGTATCGACCACACTATCCCGAAATGCGACACGAGGTTTTTGAACGCGTTCTTAAACGACATGTTCACCCTCCTCCGCGGCAATGGCTTCGTCGGCATCTGCTTTGCTTTTCTGTTCTTCCTCTGCGGCTTTATGCGCACGCGGACTTTCATTTCCCGCATCCGCCGTCCGTTTTTCGGATCTCGGTTTTTGTTTGCGTTCTTTCTGCTGTGTTTGCTTTTTTTGCGTTTTGGACGACTTCGGCGGCTTTTGCCTGTTTTCGGTTTCCGATTCGTCCGTCGGCGCATCATCGGGCTGTTTTATTTCCGATTTTTTGTTCTCTTTCTTCTGCTCGGAGGCGTTCGATGCGTCATGCTTTTTGGGAATGACGGGAAGCGGCATGTCGTAATACGGTTTGAGATCGCGGCGGTCGAGTTCGCTTATCGTATAGAACGCGACCATGGTATACACCGTCGCATAGGCGTTTGTGAACAGGAAAATAACGAATGACGTCGTTATGGAAATAGCCGAGTGAGCTTGCAACAGTCCGACGAGGAGCTGTAATCCCGCGCACAGCAACAGCGGCAAAAACAACCCGACGAAAACGTGTTTCCCCGCCAGCAATTTGTACGACATAGCCGCCGCGTCGCGGAATTTATAACCGTAGACTATCATTATCGGTGCCCAAAACAGCACAGGTGTTATTATGAGCACGTGCAATACGAACATTCCCACCGTTATTACGGATATTACGGCGAGCGTCACCCCTGCCGGAAAACCCATTCCCCCGCAACACGCCTGCACGAGCATGACGAGTCCGAACAGCAGAAACCGCCACAGTATCGAAAACACGCTCATGACAGCCACGCCTATCGCTATCGGCGCAACGGTATTATTTATATGCCGAAGCGGCGACCGCACCGTCAATCGCCCCGTCCGAAAATGCATGTCCACTGCGGCTATCACTATCGCCGCGCCGAGGATCTGGAACGCCGCGATCAACACCACGGGCCACACGAACGTCCACGAATCGCCGAACAGTATGCCGAACGTTTCCGACGCCGAACGGTACGGGTTATAATCGAAAGCCGCGACGCACGACACTTCCCAATACGGGGTGGACAAAAAACACGCCAGCACCGCAGGTATGACCATTGCCACGAGCGGAAGCCAAAAACTTTTTTTGAGGTATGAGAATGTCTGTGCGAGGTATTTCACGTAACTATTATACCGCGTCCGCGACAAAAAGGCAACAATAACAATTAAAAATTAACAATTAAAAATTAATAATTTCGGGTAATTTATAAAGCGGCGTACCGCGAGCGTCACACCCTGCGAACGCGCGAACGGCTTTTCCGCCTTTTTTCGGGTTTCGGTTTGACCGCGGCGGTTTTCCTGCCTATCCGCGACGGTTTTACGAATGCGAGCGCGCTGCTTCTGTGACTGCGCCGCGCGACCGAGTTTATGACGCCGATACTCGACATGAAAACGATGAGTCCCGAACTGCCGCTGCTTATAAACGGGAGCGGCAGTCCCGTCGGCGGTATACTGCCGGTCACGACCGCTATGTTTACCATTACCTGTATCGCTATTATCGCCGCAATGCCCGAGCACAAAAGCGAGCCGAATCTGTCCGATGCGCATTGCGCCGTTTTCAGTGCGCGGCGGATTATGAACACGTACACGCACATGACGACCGCGCACCCGAACAGCCCGAGTTCTTCTCCGATCACGCTGAATATAAAATCGCTCTCCGCAAACGGCAGGAACAGATATTTTTGCCGCGAGTTGAAAAGTCCCACGCCGAACAGTCCGCCCGCGCCCAATCCGTAATACGATTGTATAAGCTGATACCCTTCTTCGAGCGGACTGCTCCAGGGATCGACGAACGCCATGAGCCGTGCGAACCTGTACGGCTCGACGAGTATAAGCACCACCGCCGCCGCGACGAGCGGCAATATTATAAACAGCAAGTGCTTTATCCTCGCCCCGCCGAGGAACAGCATTACTATCATGAGCATCGCCATGCAGATCGTCACCGACATGTTCGGCTCGAGTATTATGAGCAGACATATCGCGCCGCCCACCGCTATGATCGGCAGTATGCCTTTGAAAGTCGTTATCTTGTCCGCGCGGCTGCCTATATATCCAGCCGCGAACACTATGAACCCGAATTTGGAGATCTCGCTCGCCTGTATCGTGAAAAACGGCAGATTTATCCACCGCCGCGCGCCGTAATTTGTTATTCCCACGCCGGGGATAAAAACTATCGCGAGCAGTACCAAACTCACCGCGAGTATTACGTACCGCAGTTTGTACAGCACGTGATAGTCTATCCGCGAAAACAGAAACATCGCGGCAAGCCCCAATCCCGCGCCCGTCAGTTGCTTTATCACATAATAAAACTCGTTGCCGTATATACGCGACGCGGTATACGATCCCGCCGAATATACCATGAGCACGCCGAACGCCACGAGCGCGATCACCGCCGCCGTCATCGGTATATCCGATTTGCCGAGCGAATTGTCCGCGCTTGTCCGTATGTTTTCAGGTCGAATTTTTCTTTTCATGCCGCGCCCCCGAATTTATTTGAGCGATTTTACGTACTGCGCGTATTTTTCGCCGCGCTCGGCGTAACTCCCGAACTCGTCGAACGACGCACATGCGGGCGACAACAGCACCGTATCGGCGTCCGTTCCGTTCGCCGCCGCGACTGCCGTTTTCAGTCCGTCCGTCACCGTCACCATACTGCCGTAACCGAACTTCACCGCACAGTCCCGCACAGCCTGCGCCGTTTCGCCCATCGCCACCACCGCGACGACGCGCGGAGATAACCGCTCGAACAGCGGCGAAAAATCGGTCGCCTTGCCCCGACCGCCGAGTATCAGGCACAGCCTGCCGTCCGTCGCCTCGACAGCCGCCATGCTCGCCGAAACGTTGGTGCCTTTCGAGTCGTCCACCCAACGCTTGCCGCAATACACCCCGACGTCCTCGACGCGGTGCGCGTCCGCGCTTACCCGCGACAGTGCCGCACGCACCGAATCGCCGTCCGCGCCGCAAAGCATAGCCGCGGCGATCGCGCAAAGCGCATTTTTGACGTTGTGCTCGCCTTTCAGCCGCAAATAGTCGAGCGGGCACACCTGCACCCCCTCGAACATAAAATATCCGTCCTTTATGTACGCGCCGTCCACATACCCGCGCGTACTGCAATATACGATTTCCGCGGTCGTTTCGAGACTGTCGAGCGCGCCGAGCGGCACGTCCTCGCCTATTACGAGCGCGCCGCCGTCCATATATCGCGCGATATTGCATTTATCCGCGCAATACTCGGCAAAACCGCCGTGCCAATCTATATGATCGGGCGCGACGTTCGTTATCACCGCGACAGACGGCGACACTTTCGCCGTATGCAACTGAAAGCTCGACAGTTCGCAAACGAGCGGTTTATCGCTTCCGTCGCATGCCGCGGTGCTTATCGGGTAGCCGATATTCCCGCACGCAATGCCGTCCGTCATCTGCGCGACAAGCCGAGTAACGGTAGTTTTGCCGTTTGTGCCGGTCACGCCCACCGTTTTGCGTCCGTCCGCGAGCGCGAACCCTATATCCGGCTCGCCCATTACGGGTATTCCGTTCTCTCGGCAGTATTCGTATATCGCATGACTCGGTTTGATGCCCGGGCTTATTATTCCGCCGTCGTATTCGGAGCGGCGCGGCGGAACGAATACTCCGCGATCGTCCGAATACAGTTTCGCTTTGCCGCCGCCCGCTTTTATCGCGCGACACGCCGCCCGACCAGACAGCCCGTCGCCGTACACAAAATACCGCTTGCCGAGAAATTTACACATACGCTATTGTATGACCGAAACGACGGGATAATGCTTAATCGAAAACCGCAAATATGTATCGGCGGCAATTCCCGTTTCTAATACAATACGAGCATGAGCGCGACGGTGATCGCGCCGCACACGAAAGTGACAAGGGTATAAATAACGGTGATCTTGCCCTCGAACACGCCTTTCCGCTCGAAATGGTGGTGGAGCGGTGCCATTGCAAACACCCGCTTTTTCGTGAGCTTGAAAACTATCACCTGTATTATAACGGACAGACTCGTTACGATATACATAATACCGACGAGCAGCATGGACAGCGACATTTTGCCGAGCACCGCCACGCACGCCAAAAACCCGCCGAGCGCGAGCGATCCCGTATCCCCCATGAATATCTTCGCGGGGTGCGTGTTATAGCACAGGAACGCGACAAGACTGCCGCCGAGCGCGGCGCACATTATTATCATATTGAGCGTGCTCGCACCCGAGAGCACGCCCGCAAAAAACGCCACGCCGAGCATTACCGCGCAGAACAGCGCGTTCGTCGCCGTCACCGACGACGCAAGACCGTCAAGCCCGTCGGTCAGATTGACGGAATTTGTGAACGCGAGAAATATGAATATATAGTATATCGGCGCGAACCTGCCAAGCTCTATCTGTTTGGGCGCGAACGGCGCGTACACGGTCGAGCCGACCGACTCCGCATAATACGCATACACCGACACTATCGTCGCGAGAAGCACTTGGAATATTATTTTCTGCGCCGCGGACAGACCTTTGTTATGTTTATATCTGACTTTGATAAAGTCGTCGATAAACCCGATAAGCGCGTACCCGACGGTCACGACGAGCACGATATACATTGTTTTGTCGCCGTGCTCGGTAAAGAACAGCGACGTCAAAAGCGCGAGCACTATCGCCGCGCCGCCCATAGTCGGCGTGCCCTGTTTGGCTTTATGGTTGTCCACGTACGACAGTATGGGTTGTCCGCCGCGCAGTTTGCGAACGAGAAATATAACGAGGGGCACGAGCAACATGCCGCTCGCAAACGCCGTCAAAAAACCGCAAATGATCTTTATCAAAACCCGAATTCTCCCGCAAGTTCCATGACGTACTGTTCGTCGTTGTACGGCTGTTTCGCGCCCATTACGTCGTTATAACGTTCCGCACCCTTGCCCGCGATGAGCACTATATCGTCTTTATCCGCCATTGCGATCGCCGATTTTATCGCCGCTTTCCTATCCTCTATCGCGGTATAGTTGCTGCCGCCTATCTCCTCTATTCCGCGCACTATCTCGTTTATTATCGCGCTCGGTTTTTCAAACCGCGGGTTGTCGCTCGTGACAAAACAATAATCGCTCATCTGCGATACGATCTTGCCCATTACCGCACGTTTGCTGCGATCGCGGTTGCCGCCGCAACCGAACACGGTGATTATACGGGCGGGCGCGAACTCGCGTATCGCGCGGAGTATATTCGCTATCCCGTCATCGGTGTGCGCGAAGTCTATTATGACGCTGCATTTGGCTGTATTTATAATATTGAATCTGCCGTCTATTTTTTTCACGTTGCGGATACCCGCTATTATGTCGCCGAGACTTATACCGAGCGACATCGCCACCGCCGCCGCGCACAGCGTATTGTACATATTGAACCTGCCCGTCAAGTTGAACTTGACCGTGCCCACTTTGTCCGACATGTTTATAACGTACTTAAGACCGTACGCGCTCATCACGGGATCAATTCCGAACACGTCGCACGGATTTTCCACGCCGTACGTCACGGTCGGGATCTTCGTCGTTCGCGCAAGCTCCCCGCCCATGGCGTCGTCGATATTCACCACCGCGCTCCGCGCATGCGTCGCGTCGAAAAATCCGCGTTTCGCCGCGGCATAGCTCTGCATGTCGCCGAAAAAATCGAGGTGATCGCGCGAAATATTAGTAAATGCCGCCACTTCGTACATTATTCCGTACACTTTTTGGAAATGCAATGCGTGCGCGGACACTTCCATTACCACGTACTCCACGCCCGCATCGAGCATATCGCGCAATATTGCGTGAAGCTCTATCGGGTCGGGGGTAGTGAGCCGCGCTTCCGATTTTTTGCCGCAATACTCCACGGCGTTCGTGCCTATCAGTCCGCAGCCGTGCCCCGCCGCTTCTATTATACTGCGAATGATATAAGTGGTAGTGGTTTTGCCGTTGGTGCCCGTCACTCCTATCATTTTGAGACGTTTGCTCGGATTGCCGTAAAACGCCGACGCCGCGCACGCAAGGGCTTTGCGGGTATCGTCCACCTGTATCTGCTCGCCGTCCACCGCTATCTCGCGCTCGGTCACCACCGCAGCCGCTCCCGAAGCGAGCGCGTCCGCGGCATACATGTGTCCGTCGTGCTCCGTTCCGACAAGACAGAAAAACAGATCGCCCGCGCGGACTTTTCCGCTGTCCGTCGCAAGCCCCGTGATCTCGACCGTGCTGTCCGAGCCTATGCCCAATTCGCATACTTTCATGGCGTTATTCTCCTTACGCTACGCAGTATCTTCGTACTTATTATATGTATATTGTACGCTACGAAATCGCGCTTGTACGCATTTAGCAAACAATATTATATTTCTTTGTTATTCGACAAACCGAAAACTCCGCGAAGTTTTGCATTGTCGATCGTTTTTCTTCCGCTATCCGAAATTACGCCCGCCCGAAACAAGCTATACCGTTCTCACGAGCACGCTGTCGCCCTCGGCGATACGCGTAGACGGCGCGGGGACTTGACCTATCGCGCTCTCGCCTTCGCCCGCGATCTCCACATACAAACCGAGGCTTTCGAGAGCCGCGACGGCGTCTTTTGCGGGCATGCCTATCACGTCGGGCATGTCGACGTATTTTTTGTCCGTCGCCACGGGAGGCAAAGCCGTATAATCGAAAATCTTTTGGAACACTCTGCCCGCATACGGCGCGGCGACAAGACTGCCGTAATACATATAGCCTTGCGGTTCGTCCACTATCATGAGAAGCGCGTACTGCGGATCGTCCGCGGGCGCGAAACCGATGAACGACGAAATATATTTGCCGTGCGCGATAGTGCCGCCCGAGTATTTTTGCGCGGTGCCCGTTTTGCCGCCGATCGCGTACCCCGCCACGCCCGCTTTACTGCCGCCGCCGCTTTCCACGACGCCTTTAAGATACTCGCGCATTTTTCGGGAAGTAGCTTCGGACACGGTGGTGCGCACAGGCTCGGGCTGACGCGTCGCCACGTTCACGCCGTCGAAGCCGTCCACGCTCGCCACGAGATACGGCTTGTACAGCGTTCCGCCGTTAACGACCGAGCACACGCCCGTTATCAGTTGCAACGGCGTCACCGCGACAGCCTGACCGAACCCGATACGCGCAAGATCGACGGGCTTGACGTTATCTCTGTTCATGAGCATGCCGCTGCTCTCGCCCGAAAAGTCGATCCCCGTCTTTTCGCCCAGACCGAACCGTTCGAGCGCGTCGTAAAACCTATTCGTGCCCAGTCGTCCCGCGAGATCCATGAACACGCAGTTGCACGAATTTTTCACGCCTTCCGCGAGATGCTGACTGCCGTGACCTATCGACCGCCAGCACCGTATGCGCTGTCCGTCCACCGTGCGCGATCCCGCACAGTAGAAAGAGTCGTTGTCGTTTACCACACCCGCTTCGAGCGCGGCGGCAGTCGTGAATATCTTGAAAGTCGAACCCGGCTCGTACATATCCACTATCATCGTGTTGCGCGACAGCGAGTTCAGTAAATCAATATCGTTGCGCGGCGGGTCGTTGAGGTCGAACGACGGACTTTTCGCCATTGCGAGCACCCCGCCCGTATTGACGTCCATTACTATCATCGACGCGGATTTCGCGTCGAACTCGGTCGCCGCCGCAGTGACCGCGCTGTCGGCAAAGCTCTGTATCTCCGCATCTATCGACAGCGTGACCGAACAACCCGGTATGCTCGGCAAATACCGCGTCGCGCCCTCCACTTCGCGCCCCGCCATATCCGTCGAAGTGTACGCGAACCCGTCCACTCCCGTCAAATACTTGTCGTAGTAGCTCTCTATCCCCGCTTGACCGACGTTGTCTATATTCGTAAAACCGAGAATTTGCGCAAGTCCGCTGCCGTACGGATAATTCCGTTCGGTGTCGAGGGTGTAATACAGCCCGTCTATCTCTTTCTCGCGCAGAGAAAAAGCGGTTTTCGCGTCGATCTTGCGCTTGATCGTCACTTCGGACGCGGAAGTGCCGAGCTTGTCGAATACCGTTTGATAGCTCATGCCGAGCGATTCCGAAACGACCGTCGCGGCGGTCTGCTTGTCCGTTATCGCGTTCGGACGCGCATACAGCGTAAACACGTCGCGGTTATCGACAAGCACTTTGCCGTTGCGGTCGAGTATCTTGCCGCGCGGGGCTTTGAGCGGCAAATCGCGATACCACTGTTCCGCCGCCTTGCTCCTGAGCCACCCGCCGTCTATAACCTGCAAATAAAACAGCCTGCCGAACAGCGCGACAAACACCGCCGCAAGCAAGCACATGGCACAAAATATCCTTCTCCGCATAGTGGACGCGCCCGCTTTCATACACACCTCCGCATTGTAAATACATATGATTTCGGGCACAAAAAAATAACCGCCGTTTATACGGCGGTTACTTCTGTTGTTGTAAAGTTTATTCGAGTTCACCTAAACACCGAACTATCCGTTGTTGTTGTTCTTCGGTTTACGCGCGCGGGGTTTTTGCTCCTCCAGCTTCGTCAAAACTTCATCGAGTTTTGTTTCGAGCGTTTGTAATTTTTCCTCGAGCGCGTCTATTCTTTCCTGCGCGGCTTTAAGTTCGCTCGACCCCGTTTCGTTCATGCCGTCGCCGTCGTTCTCGGTCGGCATGAATACGGGCGGCGGTGCGGTCCCGCTCTCCGCGGGCACGACGCTCGCATCAGCAGACTGTGCGGCTTTTGCCGCCGCCTTTTCCTTTTTGCGAATAGCGCGTTTTTCTCTGCGCGCGCCTTCGTAACGCTGCAATACAGGCACGAAGTTGAACAGCCCGCGCCAAATAAGCAACCCGAACGCGATAATGTTTATGAACACGACGACGAGTATCCACCAATCGAAGCCTTTCTTTATCGTACGCGGTCCCGCTATATCCACCGAGTACATGTTTTTATCGGTGTTTGTTTTCGCGTAACGGTAATTGTTGCAGAACGCATAGATTATGGATTTGGCACTGTCGCGAGCGAGATTCATGTCAACGGGATCTTTCTTGTCTATTACGCCGTTCGATCCCGCATTCTCGTATTTGGGATTGAGCTGCGTGTTTACGCCAGCGCGAATGCCCGCTTTAAGCACCATGTTACCGTCGCTGCCGTCGTCGTAGTCGGTGACGACAACGCCTTTGAACCCGAACTCGGTACGGAGTATGCCGTTTATCATAGCTTGATTCGCACCCGCCCATGTCGCGCCGATCTTATTGAACGACACCATGATCCCTGACGCCTGCCCCTTTTTGACCGCTATTTCAAAAGGCTTCATATAGCTTTCGCGGAAGTTCTGTTCGGTGCACCAAACGCGTTGCGACGTGTACGGACTCGAGTCGTAAAGCGCGAGGTGCTTTACATAGGTGCTCGTGCCGTTGGACTTCGCACCGAGACAGAGATACGCCGCAAGGTATCCGCTCAAAATAGGATCTTCGCTGTAATACTCGTAGTTTCTGCCGTTCAAGTATTCGCGGTGCAGGTTGACGCCGGGCGCGTAAATACCCGCGATACCGAAGTTCTGCCCGTCGACGCCCATTATCTGACCTTCTTGATACAGAAGCTCTTTGTTCCAGCACTGCGCGACGAGGTTTTCGGCGGGGAATGCGGTAAACTTAGAACCTTCGACGAGTGGCGACATATTCGTTCTGTTAAAGCCGCTCGGACCGTCGTAATCGAGCCATACAGGTTTTCCGATACTTTCTATCGCGCGGGTGCCGTAACCGCCGTCCTCGACGAGAGTGCGAAGGTCTTCGAGCGTGAGCTGATCCAAGAACTTATCCCAAACTTCCTCGCCCCAATTCGAGGGATCGCCGAGTTGCATGATAAGCTCGTCGTTGTACTTGAGCGCGCCGTCGAATTTATCTTCGCCTGTAAATTCCTCTTTGCTGACATAGCTACCGTCCGCTTTAGTGACGAGCCGCAAGTCGTTTTCGACCTCGGTCACGGGCAAGCTCGTGTAATCGTAATCGTCATAAACATAACCTGAGTACGCCGAGAGCATTTTGCCCGTAACACCGCCCGAACGCTCTGTGGGCATTGTCCCCGCGAAATCGGCGCGGGAAAGATATTTCCAGCCGAGTTCGAGCGAACTGCCGTCGAGCGGAAGATTTCCGTACGCGAACTCTCCCGTGTATCTGTTTTTGACCCTGCCGTTGGAAACGGGGTCTTTGCGATACCTGATTATATCGTCTTCGACTTTATACGTGAGTGTGGTTTTGCCCGGCTTGACGTGGTGCGAGTCCGTCATGAGCTTCAAAAGATAATCGCCCACATCGAGTTCCCAGCCCGTAGTTCCGTTGTCGTTTTTGTCGTAACAATCGTACGATGCGAGTTCGTACGGAGTAAGAGAGAACGTGACCGTATCGCTCGCGCCGGGCGCGATCTCGTCCGTCTTTTGGAAGTCGATAAGCTGCACCGCGGCTTTTTCTATCCCGCCCTTGTAGTACGGCGCGGTCAAATACAACTGAACTACGTCCTTGCCCTTTACGCTGCCGCTGTTTGTGACCTTAACCTTTATATCTATTTTCGAATTTTTGTCGAGCACCGCACCGTCCTCGAGGCTTACCTCCTCGATTTCCCAATCGAACTTCGTGTACGAAAGTCCGTGCCCGAACGGATACTGCACTACCGCGTCGTAACCCGTCTTGCCGATAAACGACTTTCCGTCGTAGTAATGCTCGACGTCCGCCGTTTCGCAGAACTTGTAGCCGTAATATATATCCTCGGCGTACACTATATCGCTCGATTCACCGTTTACGCGGGTAATTTCGTTCTCTCTCGGATTGTAGAGAACGATGTCGGCGAGCTTGCCCGACGGATTGACATCGCCCGAAAGAATTTTGGGAATAGCCGTCGCGCCCGACTGCCCCATATAGCCGACGTTCATCGCCGCGCCTATCGCGCCGACACTGCCGTCGTCGAGGAACGTCATGTCGAACATCGAACCGGTATTGAACACGACGATCACGTTTTTGAAATTGCTCGTGCACATTTTGAGCAAACTTTCTTCTTCGGTAGACAGTTCGCTGAAATTGCGGGTCTTATCCTCGGAAAGTCCGTGCTTTTTCTGCGTAGACTGAATACGTCCGATATACTCGCCGCTGTACCGCGAAATAACCACCATCGCCGTATCCGAGAACTGCTTCGCACGTTCCACAACGGCGTCGGAGAAAGCGGACGACGTAACCGGTTCTTTGATCTTGGTGTTGTAGCGGTTGACCCAATCGGCTCCCTCGCCCCAATCCTTGTCCTCCGTAGTACACCAATCTTCGTAAATCTTGATGATCTCTTCGTTGTACTCGAATCCGTCCGCCTTGAACGCAGCGAGAAGTCCGACGCGCATGTCTTTGTGGACGTACGACCGACCCGAACCGTTGCCGATAAGCAAGAACCCCGCGTCCGTCGCGCCCCAACCGAAAATATTGATCTTTCGCGTCGTTGCGGGGAGCGGAAGCACATTGTCGTTCTTGAGAAGCGCGACGCCTTCGTTTGCGATTTTGCGCACCACCTCGTCGCCGTTTTCCGCCGCGGCGTCCACCTTGTTTTTATCGCCGTCGATTTGCACATCGGTTCCGAAGAACCCTGAAATAATCGGTGCGTTTGCACTTGCCAAGCAGTCCGCCGTTATCATTATTGCCATTACGAGCACGGCGATCACTATATATACTATCTGTCTTACCGACAGCAACATCTTTTTCTTTTCTGCCATGATTTGCCTCCTAAAACCTGACTTCGAGCTTGTCGACGTTCGTCGTTCTCGCCATATCGTCCATTATCGTGCCGATACACTTGAACGTGATTTTATTCATGCCCGCACGCAAATCGAGCTTGACAATATTGTTTTCCGTCCAGCAGAACCAAAGCGAATCGCCGTTGCTTGCGCGCCCCGCTATAACAACGTCGTCGCCTACTTTTACGGTTACGTCGTTTATTGCGAGCGAGAATATTGCGTTGAACGGAGAATCCTTGGTGCAGTTATTTGTCTTATCGCGTATCAGCGACGCCGCGGTGAGCACTATTTGCGCGCCCTTGACCGCTTTATCGCTGTATACATAGAAGTCGAGCACGGTATCGTTTTTGGTAAAATCGCCGATAATATCCGTCTTGTCGACGCCTTTGCCGGTTTCCTTTTTGTACTTACCTTTAATCGCGGTATAGCTTGCGTCGGTCGGGGCTTCCGCGCCGCTCGCAAGAAAAGCCTCCGCCTCCACTTTAATCGCGTTTCCCGAATTGACATGGACGGTAAACGGTGCTTTCTTCACCGTACCCGCAAAGTCGGTCATCTCGACAAAAAGCTCCAAATCGCGTTTGTCGCTGCCGAGTGCGTCGCCCATTCCGTAACGGTTGCCGTCGGCGTCCTTGATAAAGTAGTCGAATGCGTTATCGACGGTCGCGCCGTCGTACACCGCTTTCACGCGAAGTCCCGAGTGCGTAAACGTCGCGCCCGCACCGTAATACACGTATGTCGGGTTTTCGACTATTTCGACGCTCTGCAACGCCTTGCTCGATATATCGACGCCGCTCGGACGCAAAGTCAGGCAATCCACATTGGCAACACGGGTATACCCGTCGTCACCGACGATCTCTCCTATACAGTCGAGCGTGATTTTATTGAAGCCTTGCGCTATATCCGTGCGCCCGACGACTACGTCCGTCCATAAGAACCACGGGCTTGCGCCGTTCGGCACTTCTCTGCCTTTTACTATCACGCCGTCGCCGATCGAAAGCACTTTCGCGCCGTCGCCTTCGCCTACCGTCACTTTGAACATTCTGTTGAACTGCATGTCGCCCATGACGGAAGTGTTCCTGTCGCTCTTGTTGGTACTCGACATCGTGAACGCTATTTCGGCATTCTGCATTGCGGCTTGCGAATAAACATAGAACTCGAGTTTGCTCGCGGCATTGCCGTCTTTTGCGATCGCAAGACTATCCACGCACCCCGCGCCGCTGCCGCTCGCCGCGTTTGTTTTGCCCGCTCCCGAAAGCACGGTATAGCTTGCGTCTGTCGGCACGGGATCGCCGCTTGCGAGTATCGCTTCGGCTTGAACGGTAATTCCGTCGAATACGGTCACGGTAAACGTCGCGGTCTTCGTGATCTCGCCGACGGTTAAACTTACCGTAAGCACGACTTCGCCCGCTTCGGTAAATACGGTTTCGCTCGTACAAACGTTACCTTCCGCATCGGTTATCACATAACCTTGCACATTCTCTTCATCGGTATCGTTGTCGTAAACGGCAGTTACTCTTAACCCCGCCGAGCTAAATGTACCCCCCCCCCCGCGGGGTATGAGATAATATCGGGCAATCTCGCTATCTCTATCGACACAAGTTGCTTTGGT
Source organism: uncultured Christensenellaceae bacterium (assembly GCA_910586925.1). Classification (GTDB taxonomy): domain Bacteria; phylum Bacillota; class Clostridia; order Christensenellales; family Pumilibacteraceae; genus Anaerocaecibacter. The sequence continues at coordinate 35,789 of CAJUKG010000013.1, forward strand.
ACGACCGTGACTGCAATTTTGTGCTCGTGGTTTTTGAACTTAACCGTCACTTCGGTAGTATCCGCCGTGAGCGGACCGTTTGTGATTACAGTGATTTTATCCGCACCGAGATCGACGTCGCCGTCGTAGCCGTTGCGATAAACAGCGTCGAAAACGATACCCGTCGGATCGAAAGACGCACCCTCCTTGTATTCGGTTTTGGGCATTGTCTTTATCGTAATATCGGTACAGTAATCGCCGCGCGTAACTTCTCCCGACTCGTCGCCGACGCGAATATCGAGCCTGTCGATGTTGGGCGTTCTCGGATAATTGGAAGTATCGCGCACCGCGCCTATACACTCTACGAGAACTTTGCTGAAGCCCGGCTCTATGTCTATCTTGCCGAACGGAACGTCCGCCCAGTTCGTCCACTTGTTGCCGCCGCTGCCCGCCTCGGGATAAGGCTTACCCTCGATGATAATATCGTCGTCGAGATAGATCTCCTCACCGTTGATACTCGCCTTGAACATGTCGTTGACTTTCATATCCTCCATTTTGCCGTTGCCTTGGCATGTGGACGATGCGATAAGCACGAGGTCTGCATTGAGTATTTCGTACTCCGAATAGATATTGAACTCTATCTTCGTACCTTTGTCTATGCTGCCGATATATCCCGTTCCGGTAAACGTCGCGTCCGTTTTGACGACCTCGCTCACCTTCTTGCCCGTGATGACGGTATAACTGCGGTCGGTCGGCTTTTCGGCGTTTGCATCGACATAGTCCTCCGCCTGTACGCTTAATCCGCTGTAAACGGAAATAACGAATTCGTCCGAAAAGGTGGTTTCGCCGCTCGTCACGCTTACCGTGAGTTTGAGATTGTTGGACGGAGTATCCAAAACGTCGCCGTTCTTATACTCTTTGCCGTCGCCGTCGGTTATTACGTAATTGAGTTCGTTGAGATTATCGCCTTCTTCGTAAGAGGCTTTTACCACAAGCCCGCTCAAATCGAGTTTATCTCCGAGCGAATAAGATCTTATATCCGGTTCGCGCGTGATCTCGACGCCGAGCAAAGTTTTGGGTTTGACGCGAATATCTATCTCTTTTTCGAAACCTTCGAATATGAGTTTTACTTTCGTGTCGCTTGCGGTGAGCGGACGGGACGGGTTCCACCCGTCGAGATCGCCGCCCGTAAGATTTTTGTCCTCGTCGAAACCGTTTTCGTAAACGGCATCGAATAAAAGCCCTGTCGGTTTGAATCGTTCGCCCTCGTTGTAATCGAGCTTGGTAGGCATTCTGTTTATAACGAGGTCGATACACACATCGCCGTCCGTCGCCTTTTTGTCGGGTTTCTCCGTCCGTTCGGGCGTAACGGGAGAGCATGCGATAAGCGAAATAACGCACGCAATCAGTATTGCGGCTATGCTTATCCATTTTTTGCTGCTTCTCATCATTGTCCTCCGAGAAATAAAATATCGGCGCGTGATTACACGTTCCATGCGCCGAGTATAATATTTTTCTTTTTTAATGACAATCGGTAATGCGTTATCGGTCGATTTACGAGCGTAAACCGATAAATATACGTTATCCGCTTACTTTTTGATCGGGAATACTATATTGAGATTAAAAACGTTGTTCCGCGCTTTTATGGACATTTCGCCGCCGTACTTATTGCACAGCATTTGCACCGACTTCATGCCGTAACCGTGATAAGCATTGTCGCCTTTTGTGGATACGGGAAGTTTGTTCTCGAAAACGATCTCTTTATTGAAATAATTATGTATGTTGATCGTCAGAAAGCCGCAAGTTTCTTTTATCGTGAGGCTAATGACGCGCTTGCCTTTATCGAGAGTTTCCACCGCTTCGATGGCATTATCCACGAGATTGCCGAACAGCGCGTACAAATCGGCATCGGTCATAAACCCCAGCTTCTTGCCGTCGATTATGCAACACAGCTTAATATCCCGCTTACTGCAATACAAACTCTTTTCGGTGAGAATTATATCGAGCGCGTCGTTGTTCGTTTTTACCGACGAGTCGTAGATCGAAATCACGCTTTCTATTTCTTTTACCACCGACGCGTCGAGCGCGTTGTGACTGCCTATCGTGCGTATTTGGTGTTTCAAGTCGTGACATTTCTGATTGATAAGTTCGATATTAGCCTTGCTCTCGTTATACTGTTCCTCTTTTTCCTGCCATAACCGCTTTATTATATCAAGATCGCTTTTGAGCTTGCCCCTATCATCGATGTCGAATTGCAAATACAGCGCGAATATACAGCAAAACAGATTGAACAGATCGAGAAGTATCAAATATACCCTGTTATAATCCAAATTGCTGTAGTAAGAAATGACCGAACTGACTACTATATCGAAAAACAGTATGATCACGGCGACCGCGAACATTTTTACGTTATCAAGCCCGAAATCGGTTCTGCCGTCGAGTTTTCTGTCGATGAAAAAGTAACCGAAGAAATATGTGATCCCGTACTCGAACAGATACACGAGAAGCGTAAAAGGATTGCCGCTTACGAACGCATGCCCGCTGTTCGCATATATAATCAACATGCCGAACAGACTGTTGTCATAAGCATTCTGCGTTTGCGACATGCCCATGGCGACAGCCGACAGATTGAAAAGTTCGTACGCTATATGTTGCAACGTATACGCCGCGACGGCGCAAAACACTATCTTGATAATGCGCTCGTCGAAACACGCGACGAGCGCGCCTATGCTTATACCGAAAAGCAACAAATAAACGAACGCATTCCAAATGCCCGGAAATACGGGCACGGCAAAGCACAGTCCCGCCGCACCTATAAGCGCGAGAACAAACCGCAACGCGAACAATCGGCGGCGTTTGAGCCGAAAGACTATCACCGCTTCGGCTAACAGAAGCTCCGCCATAAAAACGAATTTATACCAAAACGCCGAGTTTAACTCGTACATTACACGACCCCGCCGAGGTGATCGGCTATATCTTTAAGAAAAGGTTTTTTGCGCGCTCTGCTCATTACGAGAGTATCGCCGCCCAAAAACACGGTATAGTCGTCAATGCCCGTAACGTAATCGAGATTGACGAGATAACAGTTATTGCAACGAGAAAATGCGAACGTGCTCAATTTTTCTTCGATGGCGGTAAGCGAACCGGTAGCCGTCACCTTGTCGCCGTTAGCCATATTCAACGTTATTTTATGGTTCATGACTTCGATATAACGGATCTGCGAAACGTTGACGATAGATGCGCCGTTCTTGCCTTGGATAACGAGTTTTTCTTCCCTGTGCGAATTTATGCGGTTGAACGCTCGCGACAGCTTAAGATAAATGTTATCGAACGAAATCGGTTTCACCATAAAATCCATGGCGTCCACGGCGTATCCGCCCACAGCATACTGCGCCATGTTCGTCACGAAAATAAGTATCACGTCGGCATCGACTCCGCGCAAACGTTTTGCGGCGTTCATTCCGTCCAGCCCCGGCAGTTCGATATCCATAAACACTATCTCGAAATTACCGCGGTATCCGTCAAGAAACTTCAGCGCATTATCGAAAACGGTGACGGCACACTTTTCCGCGAGTTTGTCCGTCGCGCTTTCGACATATTCTTTCAGAAGCAGCGCGTCCGCCTTGCTGTCCTCTACTATCGCAATGTTTATCATTCGCCTACCTTTCACCGATTATATTCGCCGTATATATTTTATAACATTTCTAACCGTATGTCAATACCCAATTTACAGACTTGACGCATTTTTTTCGGATACCGCCGAAATAAAACCCGCCGCCGATCTCTGCGCAAAAAAATAACCGTCGTATAAACGACGGTCATTTCCGCTGTTATGAATTTAATTGAGCAAGCCCGACAACCAATCCATGAATTCGTCGAACGGGTTTGTATGCGGATTCGCCTGCGGGTAGTCCACCGTTTCGGCGACGGGCGCGTCGTACACAGATTCGCCCGCTTGGACCATACCGAACTCCGTCGCTCTGCCGCGAATGTTGTCCTCGTTCTGAAGTACGGCAAGCTCGCTTTCCTGTGCGAGGATCACAGCCTGCTTTTGTTCGATCTGACCGACGAGAGCATCCGACTGAACGGACGCCGTCGAAATGGATACGCCTGTGGCGATAACCGCGATGGCGAGCACCAACGCGATCGCAACGTACACGCAAAGCATTATCCGTTCGCGCGAAGTAATTCCGCGACGGGCGGGGCGCACGCTCTCTTTGGTTCTCTCCGTCGCAACGGATGCGGGTTCGGTTTCCGTGCGCTCCGTCGCATACGAGCGCGTTTTGAGCGTGGGCAGTACGTCTTCTCGCGAATGAGGCACTTCGGGTTTAACGGGACGCTCGGGAAGCGGCGCGGGAGGCGGCACTTCCACATTCGCGGGCGCGGCGGCTTCCGTCGTGTATTCGGGAATGTCCGTCGAAGCCGCGGTATTCGTAATATCTATATCGACGTCGGAACGCAACATGCTGTTTCCGATGTAATCGACGTCGCCCGAGATCCCGAAGTCGGAAAGCAACGGCGACGCATTGTCTGCGTCGAAGCTGCCGTAACGGTCGTCGTCTCTGCGTATTTGACGTTTTGTAGAAATCATGAGAGTATCTCCTAAAGTTTTTCCGAAATGCGAAGCATTGCGCTCGTACTCCGCGGGTTGTCCGATTGTTCCTGCTCCGACGGCTTGATCTTGCCGATAGTCTTGCCTATCGCGCGGTGGTTACACACGCACACAGGCAGTTGCTTGGGGCATATGCAGTCCGTCGCAAACTCGTTGAACGCGGCTTTTACGATCCTGTCTTCCAACGAGTGAAAGGTGATGACGGCGAGCCGCCCGCCTTTCTCTATCATTCCGAAAATGCCGCAAACCGCGTCGTACAGCCCTTTCAGCTCGCCGTTGACCTCTATGCGGATCGCCTGAAAAGTCTTTTTGGCGGGGTGTCCGCTCTTTCTGTACGGGACGGACGAACGAATGAGTTCCGCAAGCTCGCACGTGCGTTCGATAGGCTTCTTTCCCCGCTCGCGCACTATTGCCGAAGCTATGCGCTTTGCGAAACTTTCTTCGCCGTACCGCCGCAGTATGTCCGCAAGCCGTTCTTCGCCGTATCCGTTCACGACGTCGTACGCCGAAAAGCTCTGCGTCTTATCCATGCGCATATCGAGTGCGCCGTCGTGCATATACGAAAAGCCGCGCGTCGGGTCGTCGAGCTGATGACTCGACACGCCGAGGTCCATGACCGCGCCGCTTATACTCGTAATGCCGCGGCTCTCGAGCAGCTTTACCGCATTTTCGTATTGACCTTTAATGTACGTAATGTCGCCCGTAACATGGGCTTTACAATAGTTTATCGCGTCGTCGTCGCGGTCGATAGCGACAACGCTGCCGCCCGCGTCGATTATTGCTTGAGAATGTCCGCCGCCGCCGAGCGTCGCATCGAGGTAAAGTTTTCCCCGCTCGACTTCGAGCGCGTCTATCACGTCGCTTTTGAGTATGGATACGTGATACATCAATCGCTCTCGGTATCGTCCGTGTTCGGCTTATCGTCGCTTTCGGGCGTACTCTTTACGTCTTTGCCGTCCTCGTCTTCGTCGTCCTCGGGAAGCTCGCGATCGTTGATATACGCATCGTACATGCGCTCGTCCCAAATCTCAACGTGGTCGAGAACACCGATGGAAATTATGCTTTTCTTCATTTTGCAGTCTTTGAGGAAAACGGGATTGACGGCAACCCTGCCCTGCTTGTCCTCCGTGACCGTTTGCACGGACGGAAAAATCTCGCGCTTGCGGCGATTGGCTTCCTTATCGAACACGTCGGCATTTTCGAGATTGCTCTTGATGCGCGTTTCGAAATCTTCAGACTTGTAGATCTGCAAACACTTCTCGTGGCGGAAAATGACCGGATTGTCGCCGAGCAGCTTGCGAAAAGCCGGCGGTATGCGCAACCGCCCCTTGTCGTCTAATTGATGATTATACTGCCCACAAAAAAACACCGGTAAACCCCACCTCGGCACAATTTGCCTCGATGATTGTATTTTACCACACTATGTGACCACTGTCAACCCTTTTCGACCACTTTTATATGTATTTTTTTGATTTTTTAACCCCGAACGACCCCGACCGCCGCACACGCGTCGCCGTTTGTTCGGGCGTGTAATTCTTTATTATTATATTGCCGATATGCTACAAATCTATCGGCACCGCCCTATTCGACACTTGATCGCACGAAGTCAAGTAGTATTTGATACCGTCCTTGACGAAAAGGCGTTTACCGTAACAGTTTTTGCCGTGGAGATGCCCGTACACTACCGCGTCGACGGCGTATTTTTTGAAAAGTTCGGTGACGGGATTCGGCTCGAATCGCACATTGAACGGCGGATAATGCAGCATGAACACGACTTTATCGGCGTCGGTACGGATCTTTTGCATTGCGGCGAGCGACATTTCGATGCGTATAAGCTCGCGCGCGTACAGGCGTTTTCCGTCCTCCGATTTATCGTCCACGCTCCACCCGCGACTGCCGCAAATTATTACGTCGCCGAATCGCATGCAGTCGTTCTGAATGGCGAAAACATTTTGCGGGAGCACGCCGCGCACGGCGGAAATGCTTTTCCACCAATAATCGTGATTGCCGCGCGTGATCACCTTTTTACCCGGGAACTTGCCTATGTACTCGAGATCGGCGACCGCACCTTTAAGATCCATCGCCCAGCTCAAATCTCCCGCAAGCAAAATCAAATCGTCGCTGCCCGCGCCTTCGAGCGAAGAAGCGATATCGTCGAGATAGTTGTCCCATACCGCGCCGAAAATATCCATCGGCTTGGGATTGTTTATTGATAAATGCAAATCGGAAATCGCGAAAATTTTCATTGTGGACCTTTACGTTACGTCGCTTAAACCGCGAAACATGACCGTATGTAATTATACCACGCCCGCAACGCAATGTCAATCTTCCCGCTTCGTTTCGATATAAATTTCGCGATATTTTTCCCGATTCTTTATTCGTCGCCGCTTCGAGGAAATATCCGCCCCGCAATACCCGGACACACACAGCCCGTGCACGGCGGATAACTGCAGTATCCGTATGTGGGAACGAGAATATCGACGGGCGCGGTGACTTTTATAAGCTGTAACAGACAGCCCGTGACCGTCACGACATTGCCTCCGACTATCGCGCCGCTCGCGACGACGTTATACGTCTGCACTTCGATCGAATACGGCACTATCGCCTCGCCGCGCGGCAACCGTAAAAGCACGTCTTTATGCTCGCGATAAAACGCCGCTACGGTATGACACACCCCGTCCAGCTCGTAAGTGACGGCAAACTTCGTCACAACGTCGCCGCACACCCTGCTGCAACCGTCGTTACCGGTGACAACGGTGTAACCGTCAAACTCGCTGCTTACCGCCCGCGCCGTCACGAAATTCGCGTTTTGCGGAATCTGCTCGTTTGTTACGAGAGTGAGCGTGATATTGTCGTCGTTGAACGCGCAACCGTCGAAAACGCGCTTGGTTTCTATGACCGCTCGACAACACAACCCTTCGATGTAATTTCCGCCGCAACCTGCTTTAATCGCCATACCCGACCTCCGTCATGCAATTATATATGACGAAAAGAACGAGGACGTGAGAAAATAATCTAAAGGGCACGGCGATCGGAACGTCGCACAAGAAACAAAAAGCACCCCGTTATTTCGACGGAATGCAAAGCTGTGGACGCAGTCCGATGCGTCCCGCATAATAAAATCATTAAATCAACCGCAATTATTAATTATTAATTGTTAATTATTAATTGTTGATTATTTCTTCTATTCTACTTAACAGTTTATCTTTGCCGTCGCCGCTCTGTCCGCTCGTCACGATGAGATTATCGCGGGCAAGCCCGAGCGAAGCGGAAATTTTCATCAACGCGTTGCCCGCCTGTGCGCGGCTCAACTTGTCCGATTTGGTGAGTACTACCGTGAACGGCAGTCCGAGGTCGCGCAAGTAATTTATAAGCACTTTATCGAGGTCGGACGGATCGCGGCGAATATCCATCAAGCACAACACCTGCGCGATATTTTCCGTTTCGCGAAAATACCCGTCGGTGCGCTCGCTCCATTCGTCGGCTTGCGATTTTTGCGCTTTATGAAAGCCGTATCCCGGCAGATCGACGAAATAGAATTTTTGCACATCGGACGTCACTTCGAATATGTTTATGAGCCGAGTCCTGCCCGGGGTCTGCGACGTTTTGCAAAGCCGCGCGCCCATCAGTTTGTTCAGAAGCGTCGATTTCCCGCAGTTGGATCTTCCTGCAACGCAAATCTGCGGCGAGAACTCACTCGCCGCAGACGGCTCGACACAGCTTTTTACGAATTTTGCAGACTTTACGATCATACGAGCACGGTTGAGAAAACTTTATCTATGGTATCTACGGTGATAATTTCGAGCGCGGACTTCACTTCGTCGGGCACTTCCGCCAAATCTTTCTCGTTGTCGCGCGGAATGATAAGCCGCTTACAGCCCGCGCGGAACGCGGCGAGCGATTTTTCTTTCAGTCCGCCTATAGCGAGCACTTTGCCGCGCAAAGTAACTTCGCCCGTCATAGCGACGTCGTGCGCCACCTTGCGCCCCGAAAATGCCGACATCAACGCGGTCGCAATGGTTATGCCCGCGCTCGGTCCGTCTTTGGGCGTCGCTCCTTCGGGAAAATGCAGGTGCACGTCGTTTTCGGTGAACGCCTTTTCGTCCACGCCGTACTCCGCCGCACGCGACCGCACGAGCGACAGCGCGGCAAGACACGATTCTTTCATTACGTCGCCGAGGCTGCCGGTGAGCCGAAGCTCGCCTTTCCCGCCCGATATGATCGCCGCTTCGATAGACAGCGTTACGCCGCCGACACTCGTCCAGGCAAGTCCCGTCGCCGCACCGACCTCGTCGAGATTGCCGAGCGATTTCTCGGTATATTTCGCAGGTCCGAGATACTCGGGCAAATCCTTTTTCGACACTTTGATGCTCGTCGGCATTTCGTCTTGCTCGACTGCTTTAAGCGCGAGTTTGCGCATTACGGTGGAGATCTCGCGTTCGAGATTGCGCACGCCGCTCTCGCGGGTATAGTCGGATATGATGCGCATGACGACCGCATCGCTCATATCCACTTTCACAGACGACAGACCGTTCGCCTCGATCGCTTTCGGCTTGAGATAACGCTTCGCTATCTGCAATTTTTCCTCGTACGTATACCCCGACAGCTCGATCACTTCCAAGCGGTCGAGAAGCGCGGCGGGAAGCGGGTCGAGCGAGTTCGCGGTGGTCACGAACATTACGCGACTCAAGTCGAACGGCATATCGAGATAGTTGTCTTTGAAGTTATAGTTCTGATTGGGGTCGAGCACCTCGAGCAGCGCGGACGCGGGATCGCCGTGAATATCCGCCGTCATTTTGTCTATCTCGTCGAGCAAGAATACGGGGTTATTCACTTTCGCCTGCCGAATACCGTTTATTATCCGACCGGGCATGGCGGCGACGTACGTTCTGCGGTGTCCGCGGATCTCCGCCTCGTCATGCACGCCGCCGAGCGACATGGTGACGAGTTCTTTGCCCGCGGCGCGCGCGATCGACCGCACTATCGACGTTTTGCCGACGCCCGGAGGTCCGACAAAGCACAGCACGGGAGCTTTGAGATTTTTGGTCAGTTTGAACACAGCGAGATACTCGAGTATGCGGTCCTTCACTTTCTCGAGTCCGTAATGGTCTTCGGCAAGCACTTTTCGCGCACGGTCGAGCGCGATGTCGTCCTCGGTGCTGTTGCTCCAAGGCAGTTCGAGCACAAGCTCTATATATGCGCGCGCGACGTTCGCCTCGGGCGAAGACGACGACATCTTCTCGAGCCGGGAAATTTCTTTGTTTACTTTGTCGTAGGCGTACTCGGGCATACTGCTCTTAAGCGCGTCCAGCTTTTGCCTGAACTCGTCGATCTCGCTCGCGTCCTCGCCTATTTCTTCCTTGAGCGCGCGTATCTGCTCGCGCACGTAATATTCCTTTTGATTCTTGTCTATGTTTTGCCGCACTTTGGCGGTAATGCGCTTTTCGAGTGCGCGTATCTCCGTTTCGCGCGTGAGTGCCGCGAGTATAAGCTCGTACTGCTCGGAGAGCGACCGCGTCTGCAATATGTTCTGCTTGTCGCTGTCGGTGGAGAAAATATAACTTGCCACAGTTGAAACGAACCGCTCGCCGTCGTCTACCGAAAGCGAACTCAATACGTCGCCCGGCATCTTCGTGTCGATCCGCCGATACTCGCGGAACTGCTCGTCCAACCGACGCTTGACCGCCTCGAAATAAACGGGATCGTCGCGCTCGTATTCGTATTCCTTGAGCGTCACTTCGAAGTACGGGTTGAGCGACACATAACTGTCTATCTGCATGCGCCGACCCGCAATGAACACGACGCGCATTGCGTCGCCGGGCAGACGTTGCACCTGCTTGATAGTCGCGATCACGCCGACGCGGTAAATATCCTGCGGCGCGGGATTGACCATGCTCGCCCGCTTCTGCGCGACCAAAAACACGCTCTCGCCCGACTCGACGGCTTGAGTTATTGCGGTGTACGATTTATCCCGCACAAGGTCGAAATGCACCGCTTGACCGGGGAAAACAACCTTGCCGCGAAACGCTATCATTTTGTACGTTTTGGCAGTCTGTTGCAACACCTGCGATTCTTCGATATTGTAAAAATCTTTGTTTTCCATGATTACGTAATATTATATCACTTTTTCCGCCAAATTACAACTGTTTTGAGAGCGTCGCGCGACGATTAGTTTTTGTCGAAATTTACTATGTGATCGAGCAGTTCGTCGAACCCGCCGCGCGGATAGTTTTCGATTGATCTTTCCTGCTTGTTTATAATGTGTTCGGGCATGAGAAACACGTTCATGCCTATGTCCGCCGCGGGCATATCGTCGCCGACGTCGTTACCCACCATAAGACATTCCGACGCGTTTACGCCTATCGTACGCGCTATTTCGGCATAGTAGCCCGCCGTCGGCTTGCAGTAATGCGAATTTTCGTACGTCGTTACTAGGTCGAAATCGGCTATATCGACGCCCGTCCAGCTCGTGCGCGCTCTGTACGCTTCGAACGGAAAAACGGGATTGGTCGCAAGCACGACTTTATACCCGTCGCGTTTCAGCCGCTTGATGATTTCGTTCGCGCGAGGATTCGCTCCGCACTGCGCTTTGAGCGAATGGAACTCGTTCTTGTAAAACCCGTCGAAGATCGGCATGTCGGCATAGACTTTATCGCCGAAAACGGACGAGAACGCGCGCCAGAACATATCGGCGTTTATCGCTTCGCCGTCATTATTGAGCATGGCGTCCAGACCTTTCCACATCGCTTTTCCGAAAAGTTTGCGGTCGTAGCCGTGCGGCGCGAGAACGTCGCCGAGCAGGTTGAAATACGCCGCAGTGAACTCGTCGGCGTCCATAGGCAACAGTGTGCCGTCCAAATCGAAAAGTATTGCTTTCAACATAATATATACTCCGTAGGAATTATTTTTTTGTTGTTTATTGCGCACGAATGTTATTTGTTTCGCACGAAACACGCGAGCGTTTCGGCGTGGTGAGTGCGCGGGAACATATCGTACAGCGCGACGTGCTCGAGCGTGTACCCGTCGAGCATCGCTATATCGCGACACATGGTCGCATGATTGCAGGATATGTACACGATGCGTTCGGGGCGCATGTCGGCAATCGCGCGCATGACCGCCGTTCCGCACCCCTTTCGCGGCGGGTCGATGAGTACGTCCGCGCCCGCGCATCTATCGCAAAGCCCCGACACGACGTCCTCGACGTTGCCGCAGATATTCTTTATGACCGACGAATTGCCGTTCAGCTCGGCGGTACGGTCGGCGTCCTCTACCGCTTGCGGCACACACTCGACGGCGATCACCTTTTCGCAACGCCGCGCGGCGAGATTGCTCGTTATGCCGATACCGCTGTACAGATCGACGAGGGTTTTGCCGCGAAGGAACGACATCGCCGCGGTGTACAGCGCGTCGCGAATACCGTCGTTCACCTGCAAAAACGCGAGCGGCGACAGCTCCGCTTTAACGCCGAGCACGTTGAGCGGAAGTCTTTCGTTCCCGCGAATAAGCCGTACCGAATCGCCGAGTATAACGTTGTTGCGCCGAGTGTTCGGGCATATGAAGAAATCGACGTATTCGGGAAAAAGCGCGCCGAGTTCGCTCTCCCACCGTTCGCATCTGTCGCTGTTTATAACGAGCGTGGCGGAAAGTCGCCCGCCCTGCTCGCGCAGTACGAGATGACGAAGCAGTCCGTTTTCACCGTCGTACACGGGAAGATTACGAGAAAATGCGAATTCGCAGACTATATCCGCAACCTCTTTCATGCGCGGCGTCGCGAACTCGCACAAAACCTGTTCGACGACGTGCGTGCCCTGACGGTACAGCCCGAGAACGGGCTTGCCCGCCGCGACTCCGAACGGCATGGACAGCTTGTTGCGAACGCCCGCCGTCGCTTCGCATTTGACGAACTCTATGTCGTCGCGAACGATGCCAGCGATTTTCCGCAGATTATTGCGCAGTTCGGAAACGAGAGCTTTTTCCCGATACTCGTTCGTGACGTGCCCGAGATCGCACCCGCCGCACTTAAAGTAATGCGGGCACGACGGCGCGACGCGATCGGGCGACGGCGAAAGGACTTTGACGACCGAACCTGCGGCATAATTCTTTTTGACGAGTTTGACGACTACGCGCACCCGCTCGCCGCAAAGAGTGTACGGCACGAAAAGAACTTTGCCGTCAAGCCGCGCAACGCCCTCGCCGTTCATACCGCTCGAAATAATATCCACGTCGTAAGTCCGATTAACGTTCATAGCCGAATTATTATACTACACATTTTCCATTTTGTCAATAAAACAGTTGACAAACGCCTCACGTCGTGATAAACTAATAAAGCCTTTGGGGGTATAGCTCAGTTGGTAGAGCGCTTGAATGGCATTCAAGAGGTCAGCGGTTCGAACCCGCTTATCTCCACCA
>CAJUKG010000014.1 GCA_910586925.1 uncultured Christensenellaceae bacterium
CCCGTCACCGCAACGTTCATCGGCGACGACAATCACAATCCGATTGCGCCCATGTCCGCGACGCTTAAAGTCGTAAAAGACGGCAAGTACCATGACGTCGATTTCGTAACGCCAAACGGCGTCGAGCGTCGCGTCGTCGCGCACGGCGAAAGCGTTGCGAATATCCCCGAAGTGCCGCATAAGGACGGTTATACCGCGGAGTGGAACGCAGACCTTACGCATATTGTCGCCGACACAACGGTCGAGCCGCGTTATACGCCGATCGTATACACCGTCTCTTACGAATGCGAATACGGCGAGAACGATCCCGAAAACCCCGCCGAGTATACGGTGACGTCGCCGACTTTCACTCTTAAAGACGCAAAGCCGAACGTCGGATATGCTTTCGGCGGTTGGTACACGACCGAATATTTTCGTGCGGGAACGGAAATCGCTCGGATAGAAACGGGTTCGACGGGCAACGTGACCGTTTATGCGAAATTCATATCTTCAAAGTATACGGTGACGTACTTCCATGCGGGCGAACAGATCAAATCGGAAACCGTCGATTACGGCTCGCGGTACACGGTATCGGCTTACGCACCGCACGCAGATTACGAGATCATGCGGTGGACGGACGAAAACGGCGACGTGTACACACCGAGCGAAACGATAGATTTTATCTTCGCGCACAACTTAATACTTACGGGCGAAGCGGCGTATGCGGGTAGCGATTTCGAGTGCTCGATTTCGGGCGAGAACGCGACGATAACGCAATATTTCGGCAACGCGACGTCGCTCGATATTCCCGAATACATCAAGCAGGAAAACGCGTATTACAGAGTGACGGCTATCGGCGAAAATGCTTTCCTTTATCGCGACAAACTTACAGGCGTAACGATGCCGAACAGCGTCACCGCTATCGACGACTGTGCGTTCGACGGTTGCAACGCTTTGGCAGGCATTACGATTCCCGACAGCGTTACGAGCATCGGCAATTATGCGTTCCGCGGCACCGCGATGACGGGCATAACGATTTCGCATAATGTCATAAGCATCGGCAACGGCGCATTCGCCTACTGCTCGAAAGTGATCGACATCACCGTGGACGGCGATAACGAACATTATCACGCCGCCGAAAACTGTTTGATAGAAACGACGAGCAAAACGATCGTTACGGGCTGCAAAACAAGCACCGTTCCGACGGACGGCAGTGTGACGCGTATCGGCGAATATGCGTTCTCCGATTGCGCAGAACTTAAAAGCATCGACATTCCGAGTCATATAACCGCTATAGGCGATTACTCATTCAGCGGTTGCGACGGATTGACAAACATAACTATACCGAGCACCGTGACAACCGTCGGCGAATATGCGTTCGCCTATTGCCACGGACTTACGGAAATAACGTTATCGCACGGAACGACGACGATCGGGGACTATGCGTTTGCCGAGTGCGATAAACTCGCGCGGGCAGCGATTCCCGACAGCGTGACCGTTTTAGGCGATTTCGCGTTCTTCCGTTGCGAGAAGCTCGCTGCCGTAACTTTGGGAAAAGGCGTGACCGGTATCGGGATCGGCACATTCGACGGGTGCACCGTGCTTGCCGACATGATCATTCCCGACAACATAACTTTTATAGGCGAACAAGCGTTTAACGGCTGTCACGGGCTGAAAAGCATAACCGTACCCGACAGCGTCGTAAGTATGGAAAGACGTGTTTTCCGCGATTGCATAAACCTCGCGTCGGTGACGATCGGACGCGGAATGAAAACAATCCCCGACGGCACGTTCAGATATTGCGCAAACCTAAAGAACGTCGTGCTCTCCGACAACGTGACAAATATCGAATATTATGCTTTCGACGGTTGCGAAAGGCTTGCGAGCATAACGATCCCGAAAAGCGTCACGACCATCGACGTCGAAGCATTCGAACATTGTTACTCGCTTAAAACGGTGTACTATAAAGGCACCGCCGCCGAGTGGTCGAAAATAAATATCACCGCAGACCACACCCTCGCCGCCGCGACGGTATATTACTACAGTGAAACGAATCCCTATCTTACAAACCCGAACGACGCGAACAAATATTGGTACTGCAACGGCAACGAAATAGCCGTTTGGAAAAAAGAAAGTCAAGCGTAAAACTTTAGAAGAAAAAAATCCTTCTTGCAATTCGCTCGAAGGATTTTTTTGGTGGAGCTGACCGGAATCGAACCGGTTTCCGACACGGGTTTGCGGGGACGTCTACAAGTTTAGTTTATCGCTCGGTGTCCGAGATACGACCGCAACAAACAAAGGTCATATCCCGCAAGGTCTTGTTACTCGGTGCGGATCGACCGCTTCCGCATCGAGGAGCCTACCGTTTCATTACGCCCGCGCTCCCGCCGATAGGTAGCGGGTGCGGACGCCGTAGCTAAATTAAGCTGCGAATGCCATCGCCGGAGCGGCGGGACGACCCGCGAAGCTCATGACTTTGGCGTTTTCGTTTTTGTTGGCAATTATAGCCTTTATGCGTTTTTAGATAGTCGCAACCCTATCACTTGCTTTCCGTCGCTACGCCGCGCCGTCGAAGCCTGTACAGCCCCATGGGAAAGTATTATACCACACGCTTTGCCGCCTGTCAAGATTTTTCTCCGATCCCGCAAATTTATTCAAGCGTTGCGCGAGTTTTTCGCGGTTGCCGTCCGTAGATATTTTTATTCGCGCTTCCGCGTTCGCGTTACAAAATAATCACGCCCGAAAGCAGGCTTGCCGTCATGACCGCCATTGTTTTCGCGGGGGTCTTGCAATCGTTACGCATCCATTCGCGCATGATCGCGGCAATGCCCGCCGCCGCGAAGTTCAGATAATACTCGGTCAGTGCGGGATCGAACGCCGCCGAGCCGTGCAACGTGTCGCTGATCTCGGCTTCGACGAACTCCTTGATCTTCCGCACTATAAACTCGTACAGATCGGGGTCGAAGAAAATAAGCGAAAACTCGCGCGTGCAAAGAATGTACTCGAACCAATACAGATACACCTTTCGCGCTCCGCACTTCGCAAAATCGAATTTCTGCATAAACTCGAAAAACACCTGATCGACGAGCCGCTCCACGACCGCGGTCTTGCTCTCGAAATTGCGGTAAAACGTCTTTCGCGCGACGCCCGCGCGCTCGCAAATATCTATCACATGGATTTGCGCGAACGGTTTCGTGCCGAGCAGTTCGAACAGTGCGGTCGTGATCATGTCGATCGACCGCGCACGCCCTGCGTTGATTTTTTGCGTACTCGCACCTATCTGCAACATACTTCCTCCTTGTCCGATAACGGCGTGAATGAGCTTAAGCGTGGAATCGAGGTAATGGGTATGGGTATAGGATATAACGGTATGGAAATCGGAAACGGATCGCGTCGGAACGGCTCCGCGAACATATCACAACAGTTCGCCTATCCTGCCGTTCAACTGATTTCCGTAACCGGGTATCACCGATTTATTGATAACGACTACATTGTCGACGCCGCCGCGGAAATACCGCACAAACCCCGCCGCGGGATAAACGGAAAGCGACGTGCCGCCTATGATGAGCATGTCCGCCGCGGCTATCGCGTCGAGCGCGCCGTCCACGGCGTCCTCGGGCAAGCCCTCGCCGTACAGCACGACGTCCGGCTTGATAACGCCGCCGCACTCGCAACGCGGTATGCTGTTCTTTCTTGCGAGCATGTCGTCGAGCGTATACTTCCTGCCGCAGTTCAAACACGTATTGCGGTGCACCGAGCCGTGCAGTTCGTACACGGTGCGGCTTCCCGCCGCTTGGTGCAAGCCGTCTATGTTTTGCGTAACGACCGCGGTAAGTTTGCCGTCCTTCTCCCACTCCGCGAGCTTCATGTGCGCGGCGTTCGGCTTCGCGTCGCGGTAGATCATTTTGTCGAAATAGAACTCGAAGAACTTGTCGATGTGCCGCAAAAAATACTCGGCGGAAAGTATCGTTTCGGGCGGCAGATCGTACTTCATGTTGTACAGTCCGTCGGTACTGCGAAAATCGGGAATACCGCTTTCCGTAGACATTCCCGCGCCGCCGAAAAACACTATCCGCTTCGCATTATCGACTTTCTTCCTGTACTCGTCTACAGTCATGCTTCCCCCGCAAGCCCCGCTTTTTCGAGCGCGGGCAACAACTCTTTCGGTTCGTCTATCATGACGGCGGGCGAAAACTTTTCGAGCACCGCCGCGTCGCGGAACCCCCAAGTCACGGCGACCGCGGGCATACGGCACGCCGCCGCAGTCCGCATATCCGTTTCGCCGTCGCCGACATACACTGCGTGCGCCGCGTCCGCGCCGATAAGCTCGAGAGCCAAGTTCACCCCGTCGGGCGACGGCTTGGGGCGCACACCTTCTCGCGTCCCCACTATCGCGTCGACACAGCCGAAAAACCTGTCTTTAAGCTCGCGCGCCGCGCCGTCGTACTTGTTGGTGACGATCGCCGTTTTTATTCCGCGCGCTTTCACTTCCCCGAGCAGCTCGGCTACGCCGTCGTAAGGCTCGGTGCTGTCGGCGTTGTGCTTGTCGTAATACTCGGTGAACGTCGCAAGACAGGCGGAAACGAGCGACCGATCGCACTCGTCGCCGTCTTTCATGTCCGCGCCGTGCGTGCAATAGTACACCGCGCGTTCGAGGAGTTTGGGCACGCCGTCTCCGACGTACCGCCGCACCCGCGATAATTCGATACACCCCAAACCGAACGCGCCGAGCGCGTGGTTCACGGCGACGGTCAGATCATTCAAAGTATCGAGCAAAGTGCCGTCAAGGTCGAAAATTATCGCTTGCAGTTTCATTCATTCCTCCGTAAAAAGCGGCGCGAAATACCGCGCGGGACAAATTACTGTTATTATTATAACATATATTTCCGCGATTGTCAATATACGGCAAACATAAATTTTCGGATATTTTAACGGCGCGGACGGTTGCCGCTCGAGTTACAATTCGGCGCAGGAACGCAATGCTCCGCCCTGCCTATTTTACGGGAAGATTGATAGTTTCGACGAGGTTCAGTCCGCACTTGACTACATACGCGCGAAGCCGCTTAACGTACCCGTCGCAAAGATACTGCGGCTTGTGGCAGTCCGACGACACGACGATCGGCGCATTGTATTTCGCACAGCACTCGGCGAGAAGATCGGTCGGGTATCTGAAGCCGTGCGAGCGAATACCGTTCGCGTTGAACTCGACGGCTACCCCGCACTCGGCGGCAACGCGTATCATTTCCGCGAACGACTTTTTCACGTTCTTCGTGAGTTCGGGATTGCGGTAAAAAATAAGATCGGGATGCGCGAGCACGGAAAACATACCCGTGCGCACGGCGGCGATAACGCTTTTGCAGTACGCCGCGACGCGACCGTCGTCGGCATAGTCGCAGAACGAATCGTAATGCGCATACCCGTCGCAATATTCGTGCTGACCGAGCACGAGATAATCGAGACTGTCGAGCAGTTTGCGGTAATATCCGTCGTTGCCGTCGAAATACTCAAGCTCGACGGCGGAAAGGATCTTTATTTTGTCGCCGTACTCTTTTTTCGCCGCGGCGATGAGCGGCAGGTACAGCGTTTTGAGCGTCGTCTGCGTGAGATACCGCATGCCTGTCGGACGCGACGGCATGCAGTGATCGGAGATCCCGATAGTATCGAGACCATTCCGCACCGCTTCGCGCACATAGTCGCAAGCATCGCCGACGGCGTGCTCGCAAAGATAAACGTGAGTGTGGTAATTACTTCGGACGCGCACCGCGGCGGCTTCCGCTTCTGTTATGTCGTAATAGTCCTTGAGCATGATTCTCCAAGCGGCGACGAACCGCCGCGCGAATAAGTCGTCACGCATATTATATCACGACGATCCCGCCCTGTCAACGCAAAACATTTGACTTGCAACGCCGCCGTGCGGTATAATTGAAATAACCCCAATAAACAGTCTTGAGGCGGTATATACATATGGAAAAAGCCTATAAATTGCCGATGCGCGTTTTTGAACTGCGCGGAAGAAACGACGAAAGCATCAAACTGCGTATCGAAGAAGTTTTCGGATTCCCCGACGAAACGAGCATAAACGGCGGGTACGACGCGAATTGCAAACTCAATATAAATATCGGGTATATCTCGGTGTCGGAAACCGCCTACCCCGCCTCGACGGGCACGTTCTACGAATTTTACAACGCGCTCAAAACCTGCCACGAGGAGCTTTACGGCACCGCGAAGTACGAAGTGCCTTACATAGACGGGTCCGAACTCACTCTCGAAATCGAATACGGCGACAACTCCGTCACGGTGCGCGGCAAGTACCGCGGACCGATCCCCGAAACCACCGAATTTTCTTTCGAGTTTACCACCGATCAATCGTATATAAATTCGGTGCTAATCGACCTCAAAAAAATAGTGAACACTTTCGGCACGAACAAAGGGATATAATACCGACAAACAAATCACACCGCCGCGACGATCCGCGACGGTGTGATTTGTTTAGAATAAAACTGTTAGATATTTATTATGGGCGGGACTACCGGTCCGGGCGTGGGAATATCGTCGCCGCCGATAATGGGCGGTATCACATAACCCGGATCGGGCTTTATTACGGGCGGCTGCGGGCGGTCGATCCCCGTTCCGTCAGTGCCGTCAACAGATTTATAAAAATGCACATTGGAAAAACTGTCTGTTACAAAAACAATCTTTTTCGTTTCCATGTCCTTTACGGGGTATGCTCCGCTTCCGCCGTACCCTTTGAAACCGTACAGCGGCGAACCATTACCGCCGTTACCGGGCACACCGCCGTAAAGCAGTACGTTATCGCAATTTATAATGACTTTGTTCGCCTCGATAGCATAACCGCCGTTACCGCCGTCGGTGCCAGATATACCGTTAGTTCCGTTTGAACCGGCACCGCCGTTTACCGTCAAGCTGTGCGTACTATTCATATACGAGTTTATCATCAACTCACCGCATGATATAGCCGTACCGCCATTACCGTCGCTCCGAGAACGTCCTCTGATAACGACACTGCCGGTATTATACAAATACAGCATATTGTCGCCATACATTTTGATTGCTTCATAGTCTTGCAAAGCGATAATTGAAATATTATGCAAATATAGTACAAAATCTTCGTCACGATCTTCTATTATTATCGACATACTGTAATAGTATCCGTTACCGTTTACGGTAACAGACTCTACATTGGATGCGATCCGCAATATCAATTTACCGCTCGACGGACGAATATAACTGTTCGATGTTAATGTTACGATTACTTTAGGCGCGGCAACAGTCATATCTTTATTACCGTTCGTAAGGTCTAATTTTATCTTTTGGGTATCTTTCGACCACACAGCTTCCACGGTAATGTTGCCCGACAGCCCTTTTGTGCCTGTTATTGCATTGCCGTTGCATTGCCAATAGTCGAAATACATTGTATCGTGGGTCGGCTCATAGAACGTGAAATTCGATTCGACCGTATATTTAGTCGGATTCTTTGCGTTATTATGCCCGCCTTCGCCGAGTTCGTATTTTATTTCGTATTCGATAGGAGTCCAATGCGCATATAAAATGCCGTTATCGAATTTGTCCCATTCGTGAGCACTACGCATATCCGCATCGTAATATTTTGTTCCTTTCCCGCCTTTTTCGTCGAAATATCCCGCAAAGTTATAATGTTCGCGCACGGGTTTTTCCGCATGTCGCATTTCCTCATTATGATTTATCTTAACATTGCCGAATACTATGCCGTCGCCGTAACCGCTTTGCAGTTCTATATTATATTCGGTAAGCCGCCAATGGGCATATATCTTGATAGGTTCTTCGGTTTTTAATTCATACTGACTTGTCATATCATGATAATAATATTGATTGTCTTGCTTGTCGGGAGATGCATAACATCCCAAGAAGTCATAACCGGGTCGCACGGGAGTTTTCACCTTCGGCAAAGACTCTCCGTAATTTGCTTTAATTATTATGTATTCGTCTGTCCCGTCACAAAGATAAAGTAAGATATCAACTTTAACAGGCTCCCACTTTGCCAATAGTTCTATATCGAAGTCATAATCGTAAATCGTTGTTGCTTCGAATTTGACGTCGCCATAATGCCAACCGAGAAACTTCGCGTGCTCTTTTTCTACAGTATATAATTCTTCGAGCGTCGCTCCTTGCGCTACAGTCGCTGTAATAATATCACTATTACCCCCTTCGAAATGTCCGCCGTTCGGGTTGAATGTAACTGTGTGAATTGTATGCGTGTATATGATATTTTCAAAATTGCTATTCCATTGAGGATGCCACCCGATAATCTTACTTTTATTATCCACCTTCACCTTTTGATTATTGCTATCCCACCCTGCCACAATAGAGGCACCTACAATCAAAGACGGCTCTCCTTCGATAGTTTTATAAGTTAACCGCAATTCCTTGATAGCCGTAGTGCCTTGAAATGCGCCATCTTTTATATATTTGATATTATCGGGTATAATGACTGCAAATTTATCGTCGTCGATAGCATCATTTTTTAATTTTTCCACAATACCCAATATATCATCTCTTGTCATGCTTGCAGGCTCGTTAAAATATATATTCGTCAATCCACAACAACCGTCAAACATATGTTCTTCAATGCTTTCGAAATTGTTAGGCATAACTATCGCCTTTACTTTAGCATTATAAAAAGTATAACCCGTCGGGTCGAAATCCGCATCGCGATTTATTATGATATTTCCACTTACTGTTTTGTCGCAAGTATCCTCGCCATTGTCATTTGCATCGGCGAAAGCATATTCGGCTATATAAATAGAATTTGGCGAATACTCGACAACCAACTGATCGAACTGCGCTCCAGAAAACGCATAATCGGCTATTCCCGAAATAGCTTTCCCGTCATACTCTGCCGGTATAAAAATGTTCCTATTCTCTCGTTGAGTTATTTCACCGATATTATCCTCGTTCACGGTATAAAAATCCTCGTTACGCGGTTGACCGTTTGCGACGGAATATCCGACAATCGAATCGGCGGAGCGAGCCGTAACATCGTATATAGGCTCCAATTCTATCGGGTGACGGTCCGAACTGTTATAAATAACGTCTTGATTTGCGTTGTTTTTATTCCAAGAAGCAGACCATTCCTCGCCCGCAGACGAAGCACGCACTTTTACTTGAATATCGGTACCGCGGAAAACATTCGAACCTATTTTGCGAACCGCCTTCGGAATTATTATGTCTGTTATACCGGTACACTTATAAAATGCACTGTTACCGATTTCCTCGACGTTCGCTAAATTAATTCTTTTAAGTTTGGAACAATTCGTAAACGCGCTACTGTTTATCTTTTTTATGCTGCTCGGCAAACTGACACGCACCAAATTAGGCGATGACGAAAATCCGCTACCCGCTATTTCGGTCACGCGATACTCTTTGCCGTCCACTGTAGCTCTCGTCGGGATTACTGCCTTTGTAGCTTCCGACTTGTTAAGCAATCGGACACTGCAATCCGTTTCGTTCAAAATAACAAACTCGAACTCGGCATCCACATTTACCACGTCCGAAGATACAACATATTCTTCGGCTTGTCCCGCGGTCGCCTCATCGGCAAACGCACCTCGAGGTTCTACTCTTCCCAATAGCAATAACACAACTGCAAGCGCGATTGCAATGCCGAGAGCGAGTAAAACACCGGTTTTTGCTTTTGTTTTCATAAAATACCTCCTATGGGTTAATTATCAAAAATTATGTAATTACAAAGTAGCGTTTTATGCAATAAGATTATTTGCAGGCTCCCAAACTATCGCTTGATTTTCGTTCATGGGTAATGTCAAACTCGCATCGGCAGTCCAAAATTTATTCGGAATACCGACTTTTTCACCGTAATATTCCGCTATGCCTTTTATATAATCACGACACCACACCATGTCATTCCAAATATGCAATTCATCTTTATAATATCGTTCAACATTGTAAATAGCCGCGTCGTGCGAATATAAACTGATGCAAGTGTCGACAAAACGGCACATGAAGTCAAAGCCGACCAAACGATCCCCGATACTTTCGACAGTTTTTGCCTTTTTCAAATTACTATACCACTCCGGACGACTATAATAATAATCTAATTCATCGTAACGAATATCTTGATATTTCAACAATCCTAACCAATGCCCGCCACCAACCAATTCTCTATAATTTTCGCCCAGTCCGAACATGGTAATTATGCTGTTATATCTGTTATACAACGATTCCATTACGGATATTTGCGAAACTGCAGGCATATAGTAACCGCTTGTCGCCGAACGATAACCCTTTATATATCGTTCGTCAATAGATTCCGTTGTGAAATACAAATCCACTTCTACCGCAACGGTATCCGTCAACCATTCGTTGAGCCGGTCGTACATTACGTATTGAACAACTTCCAAATACTCGCGCTCGACCGCCGTCATGGCATAGTGAACATCGTATAAAACCTGTTCCGCGCCATACTTTGCCGGATATAATTTCGCATTGATTTCATTGATACCCAACAATAATATCTTAAATACGGGATTCGTATCGTCCGCGCTTTTCCAACGCGCATACAGCGTATCGGTTTCGAGTGCAAATCCGTAATAGCCGAGCATATATATTCCGTCGCCGGTTATTACCTTTAATTTGTAATCTTTATCGGCATACCAACCCTCGAAAGAATAGCCTTGCATACTCGGGGTTGCGTATCCCGTTACAATAAGCGAATCTCTTTCGATAGTTATGCTGTTCTGCATAGGCGAACCTACTGCCATTCCGTAATCGAGTGCGAACGTCTTTTGCTTCGGCTCGAAATATGCGGCATAAACTCGGCAATATTTGTCAATCGTATCACGGCGCACCGTAGAAAATTGCGAATCCGACCAACCGCAAAAAACATAACCTTCGTCGGGTATCGCTTCTACTTCCGTACATTCTACACCGGGGCGTCCTTTTTGACTGATTTCGCCCCGCAATTTGCCGCCGATACCGTTGTTTACTTTGTACTCCATACTATACCCGAAATATGCCGTTAACCACATATCGCAAGTGACGTTTTTAACGTTGCGCTCGGCCGTTTCCACCCCGTCCGACCAATATAAAAATACATAACCGTCATTGGGTATTGCTTTTACGGGTTCCGTATCGTTTCCGCGCTCGACCAAATGTAAAGTTATCCGTTCGCCGCCGCTATACACATAGCCGCCTATCGACGAGCCATATTGTACCCTTAATTTTCTAAGCACGAAAATAGGCTTGATTTTTATGTTTTCCTTGATATTTTCGTCCCGTCTCTCTCTCGTTTTGACGCCGTCCGACCACTCGACAAATTCATAATCATCATTGGGAAGGGCAATCGCCTTGCTACCGCTTGTTCCGTATTGTATATGATGTTGGGTTCCATTGAAGACGCGACCTTCAATCGGATCCAAACCGTATTCGTATTCCAACGTAAATTCTTTACGAACAAAAACGGGCTTGACTTCTATATTTTGCTTTATGTTTTCGTCCCGTCTATCCTGCGTCTTGACGCCGTCCGACCATTCGACAAAATCATATCCCTCGTTCGGAATAGCCGACACTTCATGCCCGTTTTGTCCGTATTCCACGCGCTGTTTGGCACCGTTGATAACGCGACCTTCACTCGGATCCAAACCGCGGTCGTACTCCAACGTAAACTCTTTAATCGCAAAGTACGCGATTATCGCCATATCATTTTGCACGTTTTTGTCTGTGCGTGTGATTTCTTTCGATCCGTCCGACCATTCGACAAACTCGTAACCTTCGTCGGGCACAGCCGTTACCGAAGCCGCGCTGTCGAGATATTTCACCGACTGTATATAGTCTTTGTGCAAAGATTTATTATCGCGCACCGCGCCGTTGCCGTCGGATAGGTACCTGACGTTGTAACTCTTTTTGACGAACACGGCTTTAACGACCTTATCGCCTATTACTTCGGTATCTTTTCGCGTCGCGTCTTTCACGCCGTCCGACCATTCGATGAACACATATCCGTTATCGGGAACCGCCGTCACTTCTTCCGCATCGCCGCCCCATTCAACCGACTGCGACGCATTGCCGCTTATCGTACCGTTACCGTACGCTACATAAGTTACGTCGATTGCTTTCTTGTGAAATATCGCCGTGACGTTTATATCCGACTGCACTGCTTTATCTTCCCGCCGCGCGGCTTTAACGCCGTCCGACCACTCGACAAATACAAATCCGTAATATGGCACAGCCTCTACGCCGCTTCCGTCGCCGCCGACGTCGACCGTTTGTTCGGCTATTCCGTCGATATATCCGCCGCGCTCCGCCGCATAGTTCAAACCGCATGTTTGCGAACAGCCCGTTGCCGCCGCGCCGATTATCGCCATGCTTACTACTGTCAATGCTATTATAAATAATTTACGTAAAGTTTTCATATCCCACCTAATCTATAAAATTATTGATAAAATAATCTATTTCGTTATCGAAAGACAACACCCGCATATAAATCTTTCGCCCCTCGTTTTTGGGTTGCAGCTCCATATAGTACGCAAATAAATCCGCTTCCTGTTTGCCCGCATACCTATATTGCACCGTATAAGCAGCCGTTTCGGCATGTTCGGTCAAATTTTCGTATGCATATTGTCCGAAAAATCCAATATCATTATAAACTATTCTGATAGTTATGATGTAATAATCGGACGCTTCGAAATCACCGTAAAATGTTGCGTATGCCATATCCCCGTCTTTTTCCGTTAATTGCTTATCGCTTGTCAATTCGAATAACTTTCCGAGCATCGGGTATTCGTTCAAATGCCGCTCGACTTCTTCGGCGGACATTTCTCTGTGTATATAATCGCCGTTGGCACCGAATGTCGGTTCTCTATCGAACGGCGAACCAGTAGCGTCGGACGCACCCAAGCCGAATATCAAGCCGACGGCGACACCCGCCAACACCGCCGCAAACAGCGCAAATAGCCATGCGAATTTCGGCATTACGCGCTTCTTCGTGCCGTCCGCCTGCGTTATAACATTATTTGTCGATTTTCCGAACCCGTCCAACCGCTCGCCGTTCTTTTCGAGCCACGTATCGAATCCGTCGGCTTCGCAATCGAGTTCGCCGCGCACTCTTTTCTTGATCTCTTTATCCGATTTACTCATTTTGCACCTCAATAAATATCAACGGCATAGCCGTCTGCTATTTGCGTAAAATCATCCAAAAACACATACGACCGCTCTTTTCCAAGCCCCGTCGCCACTTTTAACACCGTCATGCTTTTTATCAACGCACCGCTCGTATCGTAATATTCGATCTCTTTATATCCGTAAGCCACCAACACGTGTGCGCCGCCGTAATACTGTTTATTATAAGTGTCCTTTCCTCCCGCCGTCGCGACTTCTTCGATTTCGGTCGTTACGTATCTATTTACGAACATCACGACGGGGCGCGAACTTGCGAATGAAGATATGAGTGCGTTTTTATCCCCGCCCACGCGCGTAAACGATATATTTCTGCCCTTGCTCGTTACGTACGACGTCAAGCCGTTCTTAAATCCCGACACCGAAGTGCCGCCTTCCGCCGACGTATTCGTGCCCATGCGCACGTACAGATCCTCGGTTGTCGTTTGCACTGCCTGTGTTTGCGGGTAGTACACAACCCTGTCGCGTATTACGCGTGCGGAAGTAAATCCCGCAATAAGCTCGTTATAGTCTTTGTCGTAATACCCGAGCACAATAGCCCCCGCGACGTTTGCGCATGTATTTTCATATGATCCCGGATAATAATAGCACGGCAGTCCGTACGGGATCTCGCGATCTTCCGATTCGTCCTTGCTATTATATACAACGGTTTCGATTTTCGTTTCGATCAACGACGCGCCGAAAAAACCGTCGCAGAAATACATCTCGGCATCACTGCATTTTACGCCCGCGCCGAGGCTCATTGTCAGAGATAAGATCAATGCGGTAAGTATGTTCATATCGCCTCCTTTGCCTTCTATATAAATGACAATTCGGCGACGAAAAAAGTATCGCTTCCGCAAAAATATTTTCTAATTTTTATATAGTGTTGCTATCTTGTCTTTGATTTTCTTGTATTTTCGTTTAACCGTAATATACGCTTCGCCCCTATCCCGAGCAATGCGTTTCAACGTCAAGTCCCATACTATATGCTTAATGAAAATATCTTTCTCGGCGTCGTCGAGCAAATCGAGCACATCGTAATAAAACAGATTATCCTCTTGCTCGCATGCGCGCGTCGCCAATACTTCGCTTTCCGTACACACGGCGCGCTCCGATCTATGTAAAAAGTTTATCGCTTCGTTTTGCGTCATTCGGACCAATAATCCGACATGGTTTACTATCTTTTTCGGATCGCCGCGGTAATCGCACAGTTTTTCGATTACCGTCATTGCTATGTCCTCGGCGTCCTCTTTGTTGCGCACATAACCGCGGGCTGTATCACGAAGTAGTTTGTAATACGCCTCGTATATCATCCGCAGTGCTTTCATGTCCTTATTTTGCAGGGCGACGACGCAGTTTATGAATTTTTCAGTACTCATAATCGACATAAATTATCACTATATATGTCGATTATAACACATTATTTCGTATTTTGCAACTTTATGCAATCATGCGTGTTATTCCGCGGCGAACTTGCACGCCTCGGATATTGTAGTCGCGTCGGCGACAAACGTTTCGCCCGCAAGCCGCAGGTATTTACACGTCGAGCGCGACACAAACGCTATTTCTCCGCTCGCCGTCATCACGGCGTCGAATTTTGCCGAACTTTGGGTTTGGGGCGTGCCGCACATGACCGCACCGCCCGCACCGACGTACATCTGTTTGCCGCCGACGGTCACCGTCGCGCCGCCGACCGCCGCGTTCGTTATTTTGACGGTGCGCCGCGCGTTGTAATCGGTAGTCACGCCGAGCCTGTCGGTCGCGGTAACGTACATTTCGTTCACGGTAAAGTCGTACTCGCCCGAATTCGGTATATCGGTAAGCGGCGCGGTCGCGTACTGCTTGATTATGCTTTCGAGCGAACGGGTGTTTTCTCCCGACCCGAAAGCGTACAGTTTGGACGCTTCGCCGCCCGTGCGAAGGAGTGCGAACTTCGCGAGTATATCCGCATACTCGTCGTTCGTCGCGTTTACCTTTTGGTCGTTCGCGCCGCGGATATTCACTACGCCCCACGGCATATTCCCCCAGATCTTGTACGTCCAGCTCGTCCAGTGCCAGCCGCGCCTGTTCATGAGGTCGAGAGTATAATCCCATTTTTCGGTGCTGCCGTAATTCGTGAATTCACCCATTTGCAACGGTAAGCCGAATTTTTGTTCTTCTACGCCGTCGAGCTTGTCGTTCCAACTCGTGCCGTGCTCGTTGACTGTCAGCTTGTCGCCCGGATAATGGTGGAATGAATACATGCAGTTTTCCCAGCCGTATGTTTCGGGCTTCGGCAGGTCTTTCCCGTCCCAACACGACTCGATGATCACTATATGCTTTTCGTCCTTACTGCGTATCGCGTCATACAGCATGTCGAAACACTCAAAATGCCGCTCGCTCGTAAGCCCCGCTTTCTCGCCCGGCTCGTTGAGTATATCGTACCCCGCGACGGCGGGATTGTCGACATAGTGCTCGGCGATCGCCGTCCACATATCGGCGGTGAGTTTCATCATGCGCTCGTCGCTATAGAACCCCACGTCGCTCGCCGAACCTATTATCTGCCCGCTGTGGTCCTGACCGTTCTGCGACCCGTACGCGCCGTGCATATCGAGTATCGTGTATATTCCTCGCGCCGCCGCTTTCTCCACGAAATCGTCGAGAAGGGTAAAATCGTACGCCTTCCCCGCGTCCGCGTAATCGTTATCCCGCACCGCCGCGAAGTCGAGCGTCATGTACGTAAACGGCAAACGTATGCAGTTTATGCCCATTCTCTCGCAGATCTCGAAATCGGCGTCCGACCACCAATTATCGCGATATTCCCGCCACAGCTCTTTGGTGTTTTCCTCGCCGAACCGCGAAATGAAAGTCTGCGTGAGCGAGCGAAAATCGTTGGACGGGCTCGAACCGTACACAAATCCCGTCATCCAATGCTCGGTGACGAACAGTCCGCCCGCATTGACGCCGCGAAGCAATATCGTTTCGCCGTCGCTGTTTTTTACGGTATCGCCGTCCGCAGTCAACTGCTTGAGCGCGACGACCTCCGGTTCTTCCGGCGGCGGATCGTTGTCCGTATTGGGCGGAACGGGTCCGGCGCATGCGGCAAGAGCCGCCGTCGCCGCGACGACCGTCGCCGCGAGATAAAGTTTACGTATTCTCATGTTTTCTCCCGTCGGTCGTATTCGTATTTTTATTATACCAAAAATACCGCGCAACGCGCTTGCAAATTTCGCAAGAAACGCGGCATTTTGCGAACGTGACGGAATTTGCCGCAAATTTCTATTATAATCACTCTGTATGATAAAGTGATTATTATACTAAAGAAAAGGATGAAAGTGCAATAACGGATATTTCGGCGTAACGTTGACAATATAGCTAAACCTTGCCCGATTTATTATAAAGTAATTTTTCTCAAGGAGGAAGGATCATTCCAATGAAACGCACAGTAAAAAAAGCGATATTTTTCGCTTGCGCCGCGCTCTGCGTCGCCGTGCTTATCGCCGTGACTACGGTGGTCGGCGTGCTCGATCAGAGCTTTGCCGACATCTTCGGCGGCAACGAGCTTGACAGCGCGACACGCGCCGCGGGCGAAGCTCTCTCGCTTCAGATCGAAGAAGAAGGCTCGGTGCTCGTCAAGAACGACAACAACACCCTGCCCCTCAAAGCCGACGACGTCGACGTGAACGGCGAACACCGCGTCAACGTGTTCGGTTGGGCGGCTATCGACTGGCTCATGGGCGGCTCGGGTTCGGGTCGCGCGGTCAACAGCAACGACGGCAACAGCCTCAAACCGCAAACCGATCTTTTGAAGGCGTTGAACGGTTACGACGTGCTTTCGCAAAACGGTATCAAGTACAACACCGAGCTTACCGACTTCTACAAGAACTTCAAGTCCGGTCGCGACGGCAAAGCACTCGACACCCTGCATGCTCACGACTATGAGTCGTGCGTGCTCTACGAGCCGCAGATCACCGCGTACTCGGATACTATCAAAGCGAACGCCGTCGCATACTCCGACGTCGCGCTCGTCGTGCTCGGTCGTATCTCGGGCGAAAGCAACGACGCGCCCAAAGTACAGTACAAGGTCAACACCAAGGGCGGCAGCCGTCAAACGGACAACTCCCGTACCTACCTCGATATTTCCACCGAGGAGCGCGACCTTCTCACCTACGTCGGCGAAAACTTCGGCAAAGTGATCGTCATCATCAACTCCACCAACACCATGAACCTTTCGTTCATGGACGACATCAAAGGACTCGATTCCTGCCTCATAGTCGGCGGCACCGGCAATAACGGCGCGAACGCCATTCCCAACATCCTGTTCGGCAAGAAGCGCGTCAAGGTGCAGGCGACCAACGACGACGGCTCTCTCAAGTTCGACGAGAAGAACAACCCCGTCTACGAAAAAGACGCGAACGGCAACGACAAAACCGAGATCGTCGACATTTCGCCGTCGGGCAAGACCGTCGATACGTACGCGTACGACTTTAAGTCCAACCCCAACTTCGTATATTCGGGTATCGACGGCGTGAGCTATTACACCGGCACGTCGAAATCGCTGTACCCGCTCACCACCACCAACCCCAACGTCGGCACTAACGACCCGTACACCGGCGTTTCCTACCTCGACTATGCCGAGGGCATTTATGTCGGCTACAAGTGGTACGAAACCGCCGACGTCGAGCACTACTTCGACACCGCTACCCGCGGCGAAAAGAAGGGCTACGACGCGGTAGTACAGTATCCGTTCGGGCACGGTCTTACATATACCACATTCGAGCATGCCGTGACAGACTGGACGGTCGACGACACGACGGCTTCCGTCACCGTTAAAATCACCAATACGGGCAGCGTTCCCGCGCAGGAAGTCGTTCAGCTTTACTACACTCCCTTCTACGACAAAACGCACGGCATCGAGAAATCGGCTGTCAACCTCGCCGCGTTCGCAAAAACGCCGACGGCTGTCAAGCCGGGCGTACCGCAAACGCTCACACTCAAGTTCGACATTCGCGACATGGCGAGCTACGTCGAATCCGAGGGCGACGGCGCGTACGTGCTCGAAGAAGGCGACTACATTCTGTCGCTCCGCTCCGACTCGCACAACGCGCTTACCGTAACGAGCGGCACCAACACGTACACCTACAACCCCGGCAAAAAAGTCGTATACAACACCTACGGCGGCACCAACGGCGTCAACGAGATCAAAAACCTGTTCACGGGCGAAAACGTGACCGACGGCATTGCGGTCGACGGCAGCGACACCGAAGCGGGCATCGAAAACGTATGGCTGTCCCGCGCCGACTTTGCGGGCACGTTCAAGACCAAGAAAGTCGCGGCGCGCGCTTGGAACAGCAAACTCCTCAAAAACAACCTTTACAAATCCGAACATGCCAACGCATGGGATAAAGAATGGCTCGCGGCATACCAGGAAGAATACGGCGAAACGCCCGTATTCAAACAGGGTCAAGAACGCG
Organism: uncultured Christensenellaceae bacterium; assembly: GCA_910586925.1. Taxonomy (GTDB): domain Bacteria; phylum Bacillota; class Clostridia; order Christensenellales; family Pumilibacteraceae; genus Anaerocaecibacter. The sequence goes on from CAJUKG010000014.1 coordinate 18,603, forward strand.
AATACCGTCTTACCGAAGAAAACGGCGACACCGTGATGTTCACCGACGATATGTACTTCTTCGGCAATCCCGAAAACTACGACGACGACGCATGGGAAACCCTCCTCAATCAGCTCACCGAAAGCGAAATGCGCAACCTCATTCTTCACGGCTATATCCACGAAGAAGCGTTGAACTCAATCGGCAAACCCCGTACGCAGTCGCTCGACGGTCCGAGCCAGATCGGTTCGTTCAACGTGCAAACGGGTGTCGGTATCGGCTACCCCATGCCCACCGTACTCGCGCAGTCGTTCAACGCCGAGCTTGCCCGTAACTACGGTCTTGCCGTCGGCGACGAAACGGTAAAGAGCGGCAGAAGCGGGTGGTACGCGCCCGGCGTCAACCTGCACAGAAGCGCGTTCGGCGGACGTAACTACGAATACTATTCCGAGGACTCGATGCTCTCCGGCATCATGTGCGCGGCGGTCGTGCGCGGCGCACTCGACTCGGGCGTTTACACCTACATCAAACACTTTATCGGCTACGATCAGGAAAGCTATCGCGACGGTCTGTACTGCTGGATGACCGAGCAAGCTCTCCGCGAAACGTATTTGAGTCCGTACAAGCGCGCCATCGACAGCGGCGCATCGGGCATCATGACGTCGTACGGCAGAATAGGCTCGGTATGGTCGGGCGGCAGCCGCTCTCTCCTCACCGATCTGCTCCGCGACGAATGGGGCTTCAAAGGCACCGTCATAACCGACTACTCCGACCATCAGGAATTCATGAACGGCGACCAAATGATCCGCGCGGGCGGCGACCTGTGGATGGACGGCTACGGCGATACGGGCAGCTTCAAAATGTCCACTTCTTCCGCGGCGTTCAAGTATCACGCGCGCCTCGCGTCCAAGCATATCATATATATGTGGGCGAACGCGGCGTTCGAGAACCGCGCTTACCTCTCCGCGGGCAGCGACGAACCTATCAATATCGGCAGAACGTTCAGCGTATTCCGTTGGTGGTGGCTCGTTGTAGCGGCGGTCGACGTGCTGTGCGCGGCAGGCGCGGCAGTGCTTATAATCTTCGCGCTCAAAAAGCCGAAGACCGAAAAAGCCGCTGCGGAAAACAACGGCGCGGATGCGGGTGAAACACCCGTCGCCGAAACGAGCGAAACGCCCGTAACGGACAATGCGGAAACACCCGCGGACACAGGCGAAACGCCCGATAACGAATAAGTTCCCTCTCTCATTCATATCATCACAACGAAAAGTCCTCTTTGTTTTCGAGAGGGCTTTTTGTGTTGTGGAATTTAGTTTTAATCGTATTCGAACATTTCGGTAAAAGTCGCTTTGCACTCGATGCCGCCGAACTTGGGCGCGGTAAACTTTTCCTCGGCGGTGATCTTTATTGCGCGCTCGCCGTCGGTGACGAGAGTGAGCACGACGCTCGTATACGTCGGGCAGTCCTCGCAGCCGAGCACGGTGCGACCCTCGCGGCGATAGTATTCGGTCGCCGCACCCGCGTCGAGAGTGTACACGTAAATATTCTCGTCGCGACATTCCGCATTCACGATACTGCTTTCGACGGCATACTTGACAAGCTCCGTCGGCGGATAGCCGAACCGTTCGAGATATGCGCCCTCGTCTATAGGCGCGGCTTCGCCGTAAACGAACGTTCCGTCTTTATACTCGCCGCGCGCTACCGAATACGTTCCGCCCGCGAACGATTTTTTCTGCCCGAACTTGACCGCCGCCGACACGCCCTCGGTGATGTCGCAAAACTCGCCGCCGTTTACCTCTCGCCCGCCGCTCACCTTCACGTTGTACGGCAGTCCGAGCACTCGTGCTTTTATATTTCCGTTCAGCCTTGTGCGGAAAGAATGTGTTTGCGAATACTCGGCGCATTTGCGAAACAACCGCATCGCCTCGTCGTCCGCCGACGCCTGTACCGTCGCGAGCGGTTCGTTCCCGCCGCGCACGGCGGGCAGGAACGCCAAGCCTATGAGTAATACCAAAATCGCCGCGAGCAACACCGTCGGCAATACGCGCTTTACAGTAACTTTGTTAATCATATAATTAGTATTGCCGTTTATTCGGAAAATATTGACACCGCTCCGCCGATATGTTAAACTTGAAATGACGGTTCGGAAGGAGTTTTTATGAACGACGGCATCACCGTGGGACGGTTCGCGCCCACGCCGAGCGGGTACATGCACGCCGGCAATATTTTATGCGCGCTCATGGCATACCTGTCCGCAAAAAGTGCGGGCGGCAAGTTTATCGTGCGCATAGAAGATCTCGACAAATTGCGGTGTCCCGAACCCGCGGCGCGGGATATTCTCGAACTGCTCGATTTTCTCGGACTGAAAAGCGACGCGGAAATTATCTACCAAAGCGACAGGAGCGACGCGTACATCGCCGCTATAGATAAAATAGCGTCCGTCGCGAACGTGTACGAATGTTTTTGCACCCGCGCGGAACTGCACGCCGCAACCGCGCCGCGCGGCGAGTACGGCGAAGTAGTATATTCGGGCACGTGCAAAAATCTTTCTTTTAAGAAAAAATGCGAAATGCGAAAAACGCGCAGACCGTGTCTGCGGCTCGAAGTGCCGAACGAAACGATAGCTTTCGTCGACGGTTTGCAGGGCGAATACCGTCAAAACCTCGCCGAAAGCTGCGGCGACTTCATACTGCGGCGCAGCGACGGAGTGGCGGCATACCAACTCGCGGTCGTCGTCGACGACGGCTTTCAAGGCGTGACCGAAGTAGTGCGCGGAATGGATTTGATTTCTTCGACGCCGCGACAAATATATATAGGCAAACTGCTCGGCTTGCCGCAGCCGAGATACATGCACATTCCGCTTTTGAAACGCGCGAACGGCGACAAGCTGTCGAAGTCCGCGGGCGACAACGTCCGAAACCTGCTCGCCCGTCACACGCCAGAGGAACTGCTCGGCACTCTCGCTTGCGCCATGGGAATCATAGCCGAACCGCGACCGAGCACCGCCGCCGAGCTTGTAAAGATATACGACAAAACAAAGCTCCGCGCCGACAATATAACCGTACCCGAAAACTTGATCGACGACATTCTATAATGTCGTATCTTATGCGGCGTGCCGAGGACGTCACGCCCTACGGAATCGTCGAGCAATTTATTTACATTGTAGGAAGCGGCGTCCCCGACGCTCCGCAACATGTAACTATTCCGAGAACGCGAAGAAATCTTTTACAATTAAATCGTCCTCAATTATTAATTATTAATTGTTAATTGTTAATTGTTAATCGTCGCTACAGCGGCATTTCGATATTGTTATCTCTGTTATACGCCACCCAAGTGACATTCTCTATGAGCTGTTCGCGGGCGAGTTCGCAAACGAGCGAACGGAATGCGGCGTCGCACACTTTGGGCTTATCGGACGTGCGGTATATCACGTTCGCTCTGTCGAGCGCGACGCGGTACAGGTTGACCATATTGACGGAATCCGCCTGTATTTGGTCGAGCGACTGTTTGCCGTAATAGTACGACACGAGAAATGTTATTGCCGTAAACGCGGTGATCGTGCCTTTTAGTATCATGCGCATATTCACCACCCAGAACAGCGTTTTTCCGAGATCGACGAACGGCAACAGCTCGCATAAAAACAGCGTCAGGTATGTTATGAGCGTGACGATAACGGCTGTCTTTTTTACGGCGTTGCGGCGTTTTATGCTCTTGCTTTTATCGGAGATATTCTGCAGGTGGTAGCCGAGCTGACCGTTGTCGTTTTTATCCATTATATACTTGCTCTGCCCCGCCCACTTGCCGAGCATCTTGTTCTCGAACACGCCTTGCGCGTCGGTGCGCGGCGAGTCGATGATCTTCGGTGCGGTTTCGCTTTTTTCGTAATGCTCCGCCATGACGGGGTTTTCCCAAATCGGCGCGCTCGAGCCTACCGACAGCGCGATGACCGCCTTTCGCACCCACGGCATTATGCTCTTGTGCGACCAGGTGAAGTACCTGCACACACTCTCGCTTATGCCGTACAGTGCCATATAATACTGAACGCGCATCGCTTCCGACAGGGCGCGGTATTCGATGAACCGCGAGTGCACGTCGAACTTTATTCTGCCGTACACTTTGCGTTTCGCATTTCCGCCCTTGCGCTCGCCCGTATACGCAAAAACATACGCGAGAACGAGCACGACCACCATGCCGAGACATACCGCGACCGTCCATAAAAACGACAGTTGGTCGTACACCATAAACGACAGCAAGAGCAACATGCCTATCGTCGCGAGCAGCATGAGCGCGTGAAGATTGCGTTTCTTGTTCCGCGACGAGAGCGCGGACGATATGCTGTGGCAGTCGTGTATCGCCCGACACTTCGGCGAACAGTTATCGTACTCGACGCGTTCCATCAAGAAATCGCCCGAACGCGGGGACTGCTCGCTTTTGAGTTTCGCGCAATACTCGAGGTAATCTTTATTGTATCTGTCGGTATGCCAAAACACGTCTTTGAGCCTGCGCGGCATTTCCGTCGTTTCCGCATAGTACGCCGCTTTACGCCGCGGCTTTTCTTCCCCGACGTCGCGCGTGTCTTGCGTCCTTTGTTCGACGGCGTTTCGCTTTTCGCGTTCGTCGTCGCTCGCCTTTTGCATATGCTTGATCACGTCGTCGTCGACCTCGCGAACGAGATCGCGCGGCAACAGATATTTGATCGCGGTATCCGCTTCGCTTATCTCGCCGTACGTGCGGGTATCCCGCGGCGAAAAGATCTTGATGACCGCGCCGTCGGGTGCGGGACAGAATTCCATGCCGTTCTGCTGATAATAGTTCTGCTTGAGCGCGAACCCGACCGCCGCGTTCGTGCCGCATTCCGACCTGTATTCGGTCGCGTCGGTGCCGTCCCACAGCGCGAGAAGTACGTGACTGTTCGTCGCGACGTATATCGACTGCTGTCTGAAAAGATAGTCGCGGTCCGTCGGCGAATGTTCCACTTTCTCCATGTCCGGAACGACGAAACAGTCCACCGTATTGCCGCCGTTACGCAATTCGAAATACTCCCTGTCGCTGCCGCGCGGGAAATCCACTTCGTTGACGTATTCTTCCTCGGCGAAAGGCAGTGCGACGACAAGCTCTATACCGAGTTCCGCCGCCACCCGCGCACACAGCATATCTCCGCCGTAAGCAAGTCCCGACACCATGCGTATCGGCGAATGAGGACAAAGCTCGCGAATATTTTCGAGCACCTCGCGCACCTGACGTTTCACTCGGTCTTCGTGCTCTTTGCGGATATTGCGGTGCGCCGAAACCCCTATAATAATAGGGATCTCGGCGTTCTTCCAAAACACGTTCTTTTTGATCGCGTTTTTATCGTATTGCCCGTTTTCGTTCATTTGTACCCCCGCGCAAACTCAATACCTGATAATGCTTCCCGTCGTGTCGTTCGCCTCGACGACCTCGACGCACGACGGCATTTTTTCGATGAGCGCGCCCGAGTGCGAGATCACGCCCACAAGACAGTCGCGCGACAGCGACTCGAGCGCGGCGTACACCGTGTCGATAAGCTCGTCGTCGAGAGTGCCGAACCCTTCGTCGAGGAAGAAAAACGCATTGTTCCCGCCCGCCTGCGTGCGTGCGATCGCTATGGCGACGGACAGCGACGCGAGGAACAGCTCGCCGCCCGACAGCGTTTCCGTCTTGCGTTGCTTGCCGTTATTGAGAAAGTCGGACACGTAGAATCCGTTTTCCTTGTCGTAACCCATGGTGTACTTGCCGCTCGACAGCTCGGATAAAATATCGCTCGCCACCGCCGTAAAGTCGTCTATGTACTCGGCGGCTACGAAATTGAGCATGGCTTTGCTTTTCGTGATCTCGAAAAGCTCGGCGTATATTTTCGCTTTCTTGACATGCGCGTCGCGTTCCGCGCTCGCCCTGCTCATCTTCTCGAGGCTCTGCTCGTGCGCCTTGACCTCGGCTTCGCGCCGTGCGATCTCCGCCTCGTTCGCGGCAACGGTAGCGACGAGCTGCTCGTTTTGCGCCGTCTTTTCGTTGTACTTTTCCTCGTCGAACTCGGGAAGGTCGATGGGGCAATCGGCTTGCGCGCGCAATAACGATTGCGATAACGCTTCCAAAGCCGCCGTCGCACGGTCCACACCCGCAGTGAGGTTTTTGCGCCGCGCTTCCACTCTTTCCGCCTCGCGTTCGAGTTCGGACAATGCCTTTTTATGCTCGGCGAGCAGTCCGTCCGTCTTGCCGCGCACGTCGCCGAGTTCGGCGATAAGATCCGCCGCACGCTTCGCCGTTTCCGCCGCCGCCGTTTCCGCCGCCGCGAGCCGTTCGCCGGCGAGAGCGCACTCCGCGGCATGCTTGTCCGCCCGATCCTTCGCCGCCGCGAGATTTTTACGTCCGGTCATAGCCGCTTGCAACGCTGTTTTCAATTCGGCGTACAGCGCGGGATCGACGTTCATCGCCGCCGCGCTCGCATACAAGCCGTCGCGTTCCGTTTCCGCCGCTTTCTTCTTTTCCTCGGCATGCGCGTATTCGGTTTTCGCGCGATCGAGCGTCCTTTCGCATTCCGTCTTTTTGACGACCGCATTTTCGTACACCGCGATCGCCGCATCGCATTCCGCCTTGCGTCCAGCAACGTCGGTATCGCCGCACCCATCGCCGCCGTGCGAGTACCTGCCGCCGCAGACAGGGCATGTATCGCCGTCGCGAAGTTCGGCGCGAACGGCTTGCGCGTGAGAATTGAGCTGTGCCGCTTCGAGTGCCTGCGCCGCACCGTCGCGTTTTTTCTCCGCCGACGCGACCGCGCTCTCGCACTTGCCGAGTTCCGCCGCGTACAGCTCTATGGTGCGCAGTTTTTTGTTACAGTCCTCCGCGGCAAGCTCCGCATCTTTTGCTTTGGCGTCCGCCCGCCCGCGCAGTTCGCCGTATCTGTCCGCTTCGCCCGCAATGTCGCGCTCGACCGAAGCGAGCGTAACGTCGTCCGCCGTCGCGTTCACTTTGGATACTGCCGCCTCGAGAAGCGCGGACCGCTTGTCCGCACGCCGCGCAATGCCGCGAAACGCGTCGGTACACTTTTCGAATTCGCGTTCCGCCGCTTCGAGAAGCTCGGCGAGTTCTCGGGCGCGGGTCTTTGCCGCGCGCTCGTCCGCCTTCTGTTTGTCTGCCGCCGCGCGTTTGACCGCCGCGTCGTTTTCGGCGGCAAAACATTCTTTGTCGCGTGCGTTGAGCGCGACAAGCTCCTCCGACCGCACGCGCATTTTTTCTATCCGTCCGAGAAGTTCGCGGTCTTGATTTTTCTCGAATTCTTCAAGCACCGCTTTCGCATCGTCAGACTCTTTGCGCTTCGCGTCCTCTTGAAGTTTGAGGTTTTTCACGTTTTCCTGTTTTGTTCGCGCCTCGTTGTATTTGTCGCGCAATGCGGTGAGCGCGGCAAACTCCGCACGCCCCGCCTCCTCCGATTTCTTGAGCGAGGTGGTTTTGGCTTTGAGCGAAGCGAGTGCGGTTTTCTCCGCCTGCACGGTATCGGCATTGACGTCGCCGAACGCTTCCACGAGCTTGCTTTGCGCGTCCGCCGCGCTTTCCTCGGCGTTTCTGCGATCTTTTGCGCGCTTGCTCACCTCGTCGAACCGCATGAGCGAAAATATCTTGCCCACCGCTATCATCTGCTCGCTCGGCGTTTTTTTCAAAAAGTCGGCGTACTCGCCCTGCTCGAGAAGATATACGTTCTTGAACTCGCTTTCGTCAAGTCCGACTATATCGCGAATGACCGTGTTTATTTCGCCGACGGCGTTTGCGGCGATCTCACCGTTCTTATAGAGCGTGCACTCGGTGTTCGCCGTTTTCCGCCCCTGCTTGCACACGATCGAGCGATCGACGGTATACATGTCGCCGTTCTCGATAAAATCGAGCACGACCCGCGCGCGCGTTCGCGACAGGTTGACTATATCGACGAGCTTGCCCCGACCTATGCCGCCGTACAGCGCGAACATTATGCTGTCGAACACCGTGGTTTTGCCCGCACCCGTCTTGCCGCTTATGCAAAACAGGTTTGTCCGCCCCACCGCTTCGAAATCGAGCGTTTGCGGATCGGTAAACGAATTTATTCCTTCGATGACTATTCTAATCGGCTTCATTCTTCGCCTCCAGCAGTTCGATGAACGCCGCTTTAAGTTCGGCGGACGGCTGTTTATCGCGGATATGCTTATAGTACAAATCGAAAAGCTCGCCGTCCGACAAATGCGCCCGACGTTCCGTCTGCGCGCGGTTGTTTTGTGTGGATACGACGACCAAGTCGTTGTATGCGGGGTGCGATCTGATCTTCGCCGCCTCGTCCTTTCCGAGCGGTTCGCCTCCGTACTTGATCCGCACATACTCGCAGGAATGTGCGTCGAGCTTGCTCATGCACTCGTCGAAACTCGTCGCTTCCACTTCAAACAGTTTTTTGCCCGAAGCGAGCACGTGCTGTGCGACGGTGCGTTTAACGGTGTCGATGATATTTACCGACTTCGTGCGCCCCTCGTCGTACGCGTATTGAAGCGGCGACCCGCAATATTCCGCGATCGGCGATTTGCATACCTTTAAGTGCTTGTGCACGTGCCCGAGCGCGACGTAATCGGGCGAAGCGGGCAGAACGTCCGAAGGCAGTGCCGTAAGCCCGCCGAGCGCGTCGGCGTCTGCCGATTTGGACAAAAACAAATGCGTGCACAGAATTTTATAACTGTCGGCGTCGAAAAACTCGCACGCCTTTTCGAGCGCGAGCTTGACCCGTTCCGCATACGAAAGCGAATAGTCCTGCTCGTACCAACGTTTAAGCCTGCTCTCTGCGGGGTACGGCACAAGCGCGATGTCGCATTTCTCATCGCCTTTTGCGACGCGCACGCCGCCGAACGCGCCCGAAAGCCGTATACGCTGTTTTTGCATATAGTCCACCGCGTCGGCGAGCGCGAGTATGGACGGAGGCGGCGCGGCTTCCGAAAACGACTCGGCGTCGTATCCCGAATAGTCGAGTTCGCCCGCAAGAACTATGCCGAGCCTGTCGGCGAGCGCGCGCGCCGCGCACAGCCGCCGTTCGTCGTCGTGATTGCCTGCAAGCGCGATGACGGCGCGCCCGTTCATTGTGAGCGTGCGCATACTGCGGTAGAACACGCGTTCCGCTTCGGCGGGCGGCACCGACGCGTCGAACACGTCGCCCGCAATCAGAACGACGTCGATATCCTCGGCGTCGCAAAGCGCGGTCAGCTCGAGAATGAGCGCGCACTGCTCGTCCAGCCTGTCCGCTTTATTGAGTTTCTTGCCTAAATGCAGGTCTGCCGTATGAAGTATTTTCATAAACTCTCCCAACCTTTTTGCGGGACTTTCCCGAAAACAGTTGATAAATTCTCCCAATAATGTTATTATAGTACAAACCGATAAATTTTTCAAGCAAATGAGGCAGAAGAATGTTCAAACTCTCGTCGGAGGCAAGTCTGGACGGTGCTATTACCGTCGAAAATAAATTCATAGTCGAGTACATGCCGTACGCCGACGGCGATTACGTAAAGGTCTATCTCTACGCGCTTTCGCTCGCCGCGAGAAAATCGGACAGCGACGACAGCGTGGAACGGCTTGCGCGGCGGCTCGATCTCGATATTGCGACCGTCGACGCCGCAATAGAGTATTGGAGCGAGCTGGGGCTTATGTCGCGGCTCGGCGACGACGTGTGTTTCTTCTCCACCCGCACCGCACGCCCGAAAATCAAAAAGTTCGACGTGGACAAGTATCGCGAATTCAACCGCCGCGCACAGCTGTATATCGCCGCGCGGCAAATCTCCCCCAACGAGTACAACGAATATTATTCGTTCATGGAAAAGCTCAATTTCGAATGGCAGGCAATGGTACTCACCGTCAAATACTGCGTCGACCTTAAGGGCGACGACGTATCGGCGGCATACATTCTGTCCGTCGCCCGCAATCTCGCGCAGGACGGCTACCGCACAGCCGACGCCGTCGGCGAACGGCTCGACGAATACGGCGTATACTACAAAGATCTGTGCGCCATACTCGGAGTGATGGGCGGCAAACGCCCCGACCACGAAGCGGTGCAGTTCTATAAAAAATGGCGGATAGCGTACCGCTTCGATTTCGACACCGTATACCATGTCGCGCAGGGCATCAAGCGCGGCGGCGCGGCGGTGCTCGACGTTAAACTGACGCAATACCACGAGCAAGGTCTTACAACAATCGAGCTTATCGACAAATACGAGAACGAACGCAAAGAACTGCTCAAACTGACTAAATCCGTCAACAAAGCACTCGGACTGTATTACGATGCGGTCGACCCCGAAATAGTCACTTACATCAAGCCGTGGCTCAATCTCGGCTTTACAGGTCCCGCTATCCTCGCCGCCGCCGATTACTGCATGCGCAACGACATGCGGCGGCTGTCCGACCTCGACGCCGTGCTCCGCGACATGTTCGCAAAAGGCATCGTCACCGAACAAGCGGTAAAAGACAGCATAATCAACGAGAACAGGTTCGACGCAGCGATCAAAAAACTTCTCGACCTGTTCGCCGTAAAAGGCGCGGTACGCGAAACGCATCGCGCGTACTATGCGAATTGGGTGGAAAACTTCGCGTTCGGCTCCGACATAATAGATTATGCCGCGTCGCTCGCCGTCGGCAAAGCCAACCCGTTCGCGTACATGAATTCGATAATGCTCGGTTGGCACAACGCGGGACTGACGTCGCTCGAACAGGCGAAATCGACGTCCGCGGCTCCCGTCGCTCCGCCGAGCGGTATCGTCTACGAGAAATACACCGCCGACGAACTGAACAAGCTGCTTACCGTCGTCACGGAGGACGATGACTGATGAACGATTACAAATACGCCGTAAAACAAATAACCGACGCCCGTCGCGCCGAACTCGATGCGGGATTGCAACGGTGGCGCGACGCGCTCGCGGCATACCCGCAACTTGCAAAGGCGCACGCCGAATACCAACGCCAAGCGATAGAGAAAGCTCAAGGCAAACCCAACTCGCTCGACGCCGCGCGCGAAAAGCTGTACGCGGCGGCGAAAAAACTCGGCATTAGAAAAGAGCTTATCACCCCGCCCTGCAAATGCGAAAAATGCAACGATACGGGCTACGCGGACGGCAGGTACTGCTCGTGCGTAATAAAACGCGTCATCTCCGCCAACGCGCACAACCTCGTTTTGCCACAAACCGATTTTACAGCCGCGAAAAAAACCGCGCCCAAAGCGATCGCCAAACTGTACGCGACGGCGCAGAAATATATCGACGACTTCCCGAACAACGCCAAACCGTTCTTTATAATGTTCGGCTCGTCCGGCACGGGCAAAACCGTACTCGCTTCCGCCATAGCGACCGCCGTCATGCAAAAAGGCGGCGCGGTCGTAACCGTCAGCGCGTTCGATTTCGTGAAACGCGCAAAAGAATACCACACGCAGTTCGCGATAGACGACTACACCGACCTTTTCACCCCCATGCTCGATTGCGACTTGCTGTGCATCGACGACCTCGGCACCGAAACACTGCTCAAGAACGTCACGCGCGAATACCTGTACACCGTGATCAACGAGCGGTGGCTGCGCAAAAAGCATACCGTAATAACGACCAACCTCACCGCCGAATCGCTCCTCGCACGGTACGGCGAAGCGATCGCGTCGCGGCTTATGGACAAGAACACTTCGGGCTGTTACCTGCTCGTCGCCGCGAATAAGCGATTGAGCGGATAAAACGAATGACACCGTGCGTCGCCTATATTTCGGCATAAAAATTGCGATCGAATAATTTTACTCGACCGCAATTTTTAATTGTTAATTTTTAATTCTTAATTATTTACTTTACGTATTCGCTCGTTATGTCGATGGCGCGGTCGAGAGTGGGACCCATGCCTTCGGCGAGGAGCAGTTTGTTGAACTCGACTTCGCTATACTTGCCGCCGAGTTCATCTCTTGCTATATCGTGAAGTTCGAGCATGATGTACATGCCGTAACCGTAAGGCACGTACGCGCACGGCATGCCCGAAAGCGCGCCGACAAGCTCGACTACTTCCGCATAAGCGGCGTCGTACTCCTCTTGCGTTTCATAATCCTCGGGGTCGCCGACGAAGTCGTTCGCCGTCATGCCGAAATAGTTGACCGACATATCGAGAAGGGTCGAGTATATGTAATTGACAGCCTTGTCGAGCCGCAAATATTCGCAGTATATCGCGAGCGCGGGATCGTCCGTCGTTTTGGCTATGTTGTCGAAAATGGTCGCGGCGGCATAGTTAGCCCAGCCCTCGCTGAACGATTGGCAGATCGACAGCCTGCCCATTATGCGAAAACCCGCTTCCTTGGCGGCGACCGAAGCGTACAAGTGACCTGGATACCCCTCGTGCGCGATGACGAACAACAGCTCGCCGAACGACGACGCGAGCGCGTTGGGATTGACCGTTACGCTTTCCACCGCTTCGGGATTGTCGACGGGCGACTGCAGGTAGTACGCGAGCGCGGACGAGAAATCGGCTACGGTTTCGTCCATTATCTTGAAAGTGATCTCGGGCATCGACTGCAGATCGGGCACAACCGATTTCGCCGCGCTCTGAAGATACGTCATCATTTCTTCGGGCGTGTCGAGATCGAGTATCGCTTTGCCGCCGTCGATATACGCCTGTACCGCGGCATATGTTTCGGGGTCGGTCGTTTTAAGCGCGTCTATGCGCGCTTCCACCGCCTCGAGCTTCAACGTGTATTCGGAGAACGCGTCCGCAAGCTCGTTTTGCGCCGCGCGGACGGTCTTTTTTTTCATGCCCGTTCTGTTGTAGAACAGCCATTCGTAATACGCTCTGCCCGCCTCGCCGTAGCTGCCGAGATAGCTCTTGCCGACGGCGTCCGACGCACCTTTGTAGGCTTCGAGGTCTTGCGACAGTCGCCCGACGCCTTCCATAAAATAATCGGTGAGCGCGGCGGAATAATACTGTTTGTATTCTGCTTTTTTCGTGGCGGTGAGGAAATCCGCACCGTCTATTTTCTTGTTCGCGAACTCGTAAAGATAATAGTCGTCGCCCGCTTCCACTATGCCGTTCAGGTAGTCCTGCATTGCGCAAATCGTGTAGTCGTAAAGCGGATACCCTTCTTCGATACGCACCTTCGCGAAATCGTCGTACGTCGCGAACGCCGAGCGCGTGGACTTCGTTATCGTCAAAAGGTCATTGACGTCGTCCTCGTTGCGGAACGCGTAGTTCTCGAAACTGCTCGCGAAATCCGCCACGTACCCGCCTTCGTCGGATATGTACGATCCGCCGAACAGCGAGAACTCGTACGCATACGGCGAACCGTAATATTTGACGTACGTACTCAACATAAATTCAAGACTGCGGTACTTCGCCGCATCAACGTCGGACAAGCGCGAAACGTTGATCGTTCCGAGTTCGTCGTACAGCATTTCGAATGCGTCCGCAACGTCGGCAATATCGCTGCGTCTGATCTGCGAATACGAATACCATTCGGGCATGCTCTCGCGCACGTAACCGAAAGTTCCGCTCGGATCGACGCTGACCACGTTCCACGTAACGGCGTCGTCGCCCATGACGAAAAGTTCCATTTCGTCGAGCAAGGTGTGAAACTTGACCGCCGACATGCTCGGCGTGCCCGCGCAGCCCATAAGCCCCGCACCCACGCCGACGACAGCCGCAACGAGCGACAGCGCGAACGCCGTTTTCTTCATTCTTCGCATACATACTCCTTTGCCGACGGCACTCGCCGACAATATGATTTATATTCGGCATACGCCGTAAAATCGCGTGTACCAACATAATTATATATTATCCGAAATAATTCGTCAATAGTTTTGTACGAAAAAATTTCAAACGCAATTTTTGAAACGGCGCAATTCGGTCGTTGCGAATTTTGCAACAACTGCAAGCATAATATTTTTCAAACAAAATCGAGAATAGAATATAATCTATCCTCGATTTTTAATTATTAATTGTTAATTGTTAATTATAAAAGCGATTTGTACAGCGCGACTATGTCCTCTTTCGTCGGATCTTTGGGATTGCCGGGACGGCAAGCGTCGTCCATAGCCGACTGCGCGAGGAAATCGACGTCTTCTTCCTTGACGATCGCTTTGAGGTCGCGGGGAATACCGACGTCCTCGGAGAGCTTCGCGACCGCGTCGCAAGCCGCTTTACGATATTCGGCTTGAGACATTTTTTCGGTGCCTTCCACGCCCATCGCTTTCGCTATATCGCGGTACTTTTCGCCCGTCGCGTCCGCATTATACGCCATGACGGTCGGAAGCAGTATCGCATTCGCCACGCCGTGCGGGGTGTCGTACACCGCGCCGAGCGCGTGCGCCATAGAGTGAACGATGCCGAGCCCGACGTTGGAAAAGCCCATGCCCGCAATATACTGACCGAGAGCCATGCCTTCCCTGCCCGCCTTTTCGTTATTGACCGCGGCGCGGAGCGACTTGCTTATTATCTCGATCGCCTTGAGGTGGAACATGTCCGTCATTTCCCATGCACCCTTGGTGATATATCCCTCTATCGCATGAGTGAGTGCGTCCATGCCAGTCGAAGCGGTAAGACCTTTGGGCATCGTGCTCATAAGCTCGCTGTCCACAATCGCGACTACGGGTATGTCGTGCACGTCCACGCACACGAACTTGCGCTTTTTCTGCACGTCGGTGATCACGTAATTGATAGTGACTTCCGCCGCCGTACCCGCAGTCGTCGGAACGGCGATTATCGGCAGGCACGGATTTTTCGTGTCCGCAACGCCCTCGAGCGATCTCACGTCCGCAAAGCTCGGGTTTGTCATGATGATGCCTACCGCTTTTGCCGTATCCATAGACGAGCCGCCGCCGATCGCGATTATGCAGTCCGCCTTGCTCTTTTTGCATGCGGCGACGCCCGCCTGCACGTTTTCGATCGTCGGGTTCGCTTTGATCTCGCTGAACACGTCGTACTTGAGCCGCGCGCCGTCGAGCACGTCGGTTACTTTCTTTACTATCCCGAACTTGACGAGATCGGGATCTGCGCACACAAATGCCTTTTTGAATCCGCGGCGTTTCACCTCACCCGCGATTTCCGCGACGCAGCCCGCGCCGTGATAGCTCGTTTCGTTGAGCACTATTCTACCCATGATTGACTCCTTGTATGTAATTTATTTTTTTCGCACCGAACACGCCGCGTTTTTCCGCGACGCGTTATAACGTATTGCACCTATATATTACCACAAAACGGTAAACTTTGCAACAGGCGGCAACAAAAATCGACAAACTTATTTAAGATCGAGAAAATCCTTCCGATACTTCACGCCGAACAGTTCGACGAGCTTGACCATATCCTCGTCCTTTATCGTATTGACGCGAGGCAGGTGCGCGGTCAGCATATATATCTGCGCCGCTTTCTCCACCGTTTCGATAAGCCCGAACGTTTCGTCCATGGTTTTGCCCGCGCCGTAAATGCCGTGCATTGCCCACACGACGAGCCTGAAGTCGTGCATTTTCTTCGACGTCGCCACGCCTATCTCGTCGGTGCCGCAAAGCATCCACGGCAGTATTCCCACGCCGTCGGGGAAAACGACTATACATTCGGTGCACATTTCCCAAAGCGTGTGCGTGAATTTCTTTTCGTCCAGCTCGTGCACGTAATTCATGGCGAGGGTGTGCGTCGGGTGGCTGTGCATTATTACTCTGTTCTCGGGATCCACCGCGAGCCGCGCGGCATGGCACATGAGGTGCGAAGGCAGTTCGCTCGTCGGTCTGCCGCCGTCCTTGTATCCCCACAGCAATTCCACGCCCTTTTTATCCTCGGCGATACGCACGATGCCGAGGTTGGTTTCGGGATCGGCTTTCACGTTCTTGAAATACTTGCCCGTGCCCGTCACGAGGAAGATCTTGCCGACGAGCGAGGACACGTCGAAGTTCGCCGCATTCACGCCCATGAGCGGAATGGTGCGCTTGACGTCGTTCAAATCGAGATATTCGCCCACCTCTTTCTCGTCGAGGAGATAACTGATATTCCCGCCGTTGCGTTCGTCCCAGCCCAGCCTGTACATATTATCCGCGGTGTCGCACATTTCTCTTACGAACGGCGCGTCGAAAATATCTTTGCATGCGCGCTTGATAGTCGCGCCCGCCTTGCGTACTTCGTCCATGAAACCCATATCAGTTTCTCTCCTTTAGTATTTTGTTTTCGTATTTCCGAATATCGGTCAAATAGTTTTCGGTAAGTTTCTCGCGCTCGAGATACTCGCGCCACACGTCGCCGAACGGCAATGTTTTGTACTCCTCCTGTTCGACCATCAATGCGGTAAAGTCGCTTTCGTCCTGCAATTTTTTAAGTGCCGCATGGTTGATGAGCAATGCGTAAAGCAACGCTTTTTGCATGGCGCGCTGTCCCGTCACCCATGCCGACAGTCTGTTTATGCTCGCGTCGAAATAGTCGAGCGCGATCTTCACCTTGCCTATCGCGCCGTTACGCACGATCTCTTTCGCGATCTCTTTGAGTTCGTCCTCGAAAAGCACGACGTGATCGCTGTCCCAACGCACGCCGCGCGTTACGTGGAGCGCGACCGTGTCGTAGAACGCGAGGAGCGCGGGGAGCTTGTCGCTCACGTACTCGAGCGGGTGATAATGCCCGTTGTCGAGCAAACAGCAAATATCGTTCTTCGCCGCGTAGTTTTGATAAAACTCGTTACTTCCGACGGTGTAGCTCTCGACGCCTATCCCGAACACTTTGCTCTCGACGGCGACGATAACTTTGCTCTTGTCGTACCCGCATGCGAGGATCTCGTCGAGCGACGCTTTTAGCCGCAGTCGCGGCGTGAGCCTGTCTGCCGGCACGTCCTTGAACCCGTCGGGGATCCAAATATTGACGGTGCACGGAGAACCGAATTCGTCCGCGAAATACTCGGTGATCTTAAGACAGCTTATGCAATGCCGCACCCAGAACGCCCGCACTTCGGGATCGGGCGACGACAGCGTAAGCCCGTTTTTCACGAGCGGATGCGAGAACATCGTCGGATTGAAGTCTATACCGTCAAACCCCGATTTTTTCGCAAACTCCACCCACGGCGCGAAATGCTCGGGCGCGTACTTATCTCTGTCGACTTTGTCGCCGCCGAGCACTGCGTAGCTCGCGTGAAGATTGAGCCGCTTTTTGCCGGGCATGAGCGAAAACGCCTTTTTAATATCCGATTTCAACTCGTCGAAATTGCGTGCGCGTCCCTTGTAGTTCCCCGTCGTTTGTATACCGCCCGAAAGACTCCCGCCGCCGTCAAGCCCGATCACGTCGTCGCCCTGCCAGCAATGCACGCTTATCGGGATCTCTTTGAGCGCGGCGATCGCCGCCTCGACGTCCACGCCTTTCGCGGCATACAGTTTTTTTGCCGAATCGTACATGTTACTCTCCTTTTGATGCCTTATTTCGTATGCCTGTATCACAACACACGCATTTGTATTTTCAGATTGCCGAGTGCCGTCGCCTCGACGGGAAGCGCGATAACTTTCTTGCCCGTCGCGACCTCGGTCAACTCGTTTAGATAGGTGTTGTTCGCGCCGCCGCCGACGATATATATTTCATCGAACCCGCGCCCGATATTGCGCTCGGACTCGCGAACCGCGACGCCGTAACTTTCGGCAAGCGAGCGGAACGCGCAGGCGAAATAATCGAAATCGGTTTGCGGCTTGCGCTTGAGCTTGCCGTAAAACGCGCCGCGCATGCTCTTTGGCGCGAGGAAATTTTGCCCGTTTACGTTTACCGTCTCTTTGAAGTTTGCGGTTTTTGCCCCCGCAATAATGTCCGCGAAACTCATGTTCGGGCAAAGCTCGTCCTTGAGCCTGTTCACCACCCACATGCCCATGATGTTCTTTTGATAGCGAATATACCCGACGCCGCCCTCGTTGCTGTAGTTCGCCGCCATGCTCGCTTCGTCGGATATTACTTGGGGGACTTTTACCCCGAGCAGCGACCACGTGCCGCTCGATATGTACGCTTGACCGTCGCGCATGGGTATGCCTTCCACCGCGCTCGCGGTGTCATGGCTCGCGCACAGCACGACCTTCGCGTCGTGACCTACATGATCGCGCACTTCTTTCGTGAACCCGCCGACGACGGTGCCGGGCGGCGAAAGTTTGCCGAACAGCTCTGCGGGAAGTCCCAACCGCGATATTATCTCGCCGTCGAACTCGCCCGTCTTGCCGTTTACAAGCCCCGTCGTAGTCGCGTTTGTGTATTCGTGCGCTTTGACGCCGGTAAGTTTATACGTCAGATACTCGGGGATCATCAAGTAATCGGTAACGCCGCGAAGCCTTGCTCCGATCAGATCGTAATACAGCTGATAGACGGTGTTGAACGGTTGGAACTGTATACCCGTCCTTTTGTACAGTTCGGCGAACGGTATTTTCGCATGGACTTGCGGAATACTGCATTCCGTCCTGCCGTCGCGGTACGCATAGCACGGCACGACGGGCGTATCGCCGCGCATGAGCACGTAGTCGACGCCCCAAGTGTCGATAGCTACCGAACAAAGCTCGTCGCCGTATTTATCGAACGCCGCCTTTATCCCGTCGAGCACGCTGCGCCACAGTCCGTCTATATCCCACACGAGATGCCCGTCGCGCTCGGCAACGCCGTTCCCGAACCGAAAAACTTCGTCGGTGCGAATATCGCCGCCGTCCGTCCAACCTACTATGTGCCTGCCGCTCGACGCGCCTATATCTATAGCCAAATACCGATTCATATCACTCCGCCGCGCACTCGAACGCATACTTACCGCTGCCGACTTCGCGCTTTTCGCCGTTCGGCAACACCACCTCGCACCGCGTGCATGCGGGCACTTTCACTTCGAGCACGAACTTACCGCCCTCTATCTTCCAATCGCTCGACGCGATGCCGTAAGGCGTGCGCACTTCGCCGCGAGCAAACGTAAGCCCGCCGCCGACAAGCGGCGCGACGCGGAACGTCTTATACCCGCCCGATGTCGGTTCGATGCCTACGACCCGCCGATACAAAAATTCTCCGACCGAGCCGCTCGCATAATGATTAAACGAAATCATGCCGCCCGTGCCGTCCGCCGTGCCCTTGTTGGACATAGCGTCCCACCGTTCCCAAATGGTAGTGCCGCCCGCCTTGACCTCGTACAGCCAGGACGGACATTCCTCGTTCATGAGCATGCCGAACGCCGTATCCGCATGCCCGCTGTCGGCGAGCGCGAACAGTATAAACGGCGTACCGGGGAAACCGGTCGCTATGCGGTACCCGTTTTTCTCGACGAGCCGCGCGAGGTTTTCAGCCGCGCCGCGCTTTGCCCCGTCGGTTGCGAACATGTCGAAAGCGATGGGGAGCACGTACCCCGTCTGAAATTCTTTCTTGAGTTTGCCCTTGCCGTCGGTGAACACGCACTCGTAAGCGTTAGCCACTTTCTTCGACAGCTTTTTATACCGCGCCGCGTCCTCCGCATTACCGAGAAGCTCCGCGATATGCGAAAGCAGTCCGCTCGTCCTGCAAAGGCTCGCCGTAGCCGTCCACGGGTGACGCTTTTGCCAGCCGCTCATCTTCGGTTCGTCGGGTGCGAGCCAATCGCCGAAGTGCAACATGGAGATCGACTTCCAAATATATCTGCGCTTGCCGACGCTCATGAAGCTCGCCCACTTGCGGCACGCCTCCACGTACTTGCGCATTGTCGGATACATTTTGCGAAGCAGTTCTTTGTCGCCGCGCGCGAGATACTCGGCGTACGGCACCGTCAGACATGCGTCGCCCCAAAAATCCACCGCCATGACCGGCATCGTCGCGGGGAAGCCGTAACCCTGCACGGGCACGGTGTTGGGAATACCGCCCGATTTAAGCTGTTCCGCCTTGACGTCGTTAAGCCATTTTTCCAAAAACCTCGACATATCGAAGTTATAGCACGCGGTCGGCGCGAACACAGATATGTCGCCCGTCCAGCCCATGCGCTCGTCGCGCTGCGGACAGTCGGTGGGAATATCCAAAAAGTTGGACTTCGCGCTCCACAGAATGTTTTGCTGCAGCCTGTTGACGCGCTCGTCCGAGCACTCGAATTCGCCGTTTGCCGCTATGTCCGAAGTCAACACCTTCGCCGTGAGTTCTATGTCCGCTTCGGCGACGCCGCGCACTCCGACGTACCTAAATCCCATGTACGTAAGCTCGGGCGAATATTCGTTCTCGCCGTCCTTGCATATGTAAGTCGCGGTAGCCTTTGCCGAACGCAACAGCTCGGTGTACAGACTGCCGTCGTCCTTGAGTATCTCGGCGTGGCGAAACACTATTCTGTCACCTTTTTTGCCGTTGATCTTCGCTTTGACGACGCCCGCGAAATTCTGACCGAAGTCGTAAATTATCTCGCCGTCGCTCCGCACCGTTTTGGATACGGGCGCGAGTTCTTCGCGAACGACGACGGGCGCGCCGAAGTCCGCTACTATGCGCGGCGATATTTTTATTTTTTCTTCCGCCGCCGCGCGCCAGCTCGCTTTATCAAGCTCGACCGTCGCGTCGTAAGTTTCGCCGTCGTAAAAATCCGCTTCGCGGTACGCGCCGTCGCGAGTGACCTGCCAATCGGTGTCTGTTCCGATCACCTCGCTGCTGCCGTCCGCGTACGTTACGCGCAGTTCCAAAAGCAACGCCTGACGCGGCGCGGTGACGCGGTTCTTGCGCGTGAACACGAACGACCCGACCGCCCAACCGCCGCCGACAACGGCGACAAGCTCGCTGTTGTCTCGAAGCATGTCGGTAACGTCGTACGTCTGGTACATGAGCGTCGTTTTATACGAAGTGAAGCCGGGCGCGAAATACTTATCGCCCGCTTTTTTGCCGTCGATGAACAGATCGTATATCCCGAGCGCGGTCGCGCAGATCACAGCCTTTTCGGGCACGCCCTTCAGCGCGAGCTTTTTCCTGAAAGTGAGCGGAACGGGCGATACGCGTTTTTCGGTAAACTTGTACGTGCCGTCGGTGATCCACTTCGCCTGCCACGGCTCCGAAAGCCTGCCCGTCGAAAAACAGACGGACCGGGTATCCGACTCGCCGTTGTCGAGATATGCCGTAACCTCCGCGGTGTACTCGGTAAACGGCTCGAGCTTGCCGCCGAGCGGTATGAGTATCTGTTCGGAAGTGACCGTTTCCCAATCCCCGAGCTTGATTTCCGCACGGTCGAGCGCGACGTTCTCGGCGTCCGTTTCCAGCGAAAACGACAGGCGCGGATGCTCGGCGTCGGTGACGGCACCGCGCGTAAGATTTTCGATTGACAGCTGATCTATTCTCATGTTTCCACCGTATTCCGGAGATTTTATCGCAATAATACACTGCGCATTATCGCTAATACACAATAATCGTACTATATTACGAGCTATTTGTCAATATCTTTCAATATTTTGATAATTATTATGACAAATGCGCAAATTTTTCCGCCCAAATGAGCAAAACAGCGCGAAAGTGAGCAAAATTCACACGCACCGCCATGACCGCGGGAACTGACGCCGCACATCGCACCGCCCGACTGCCGTCATGTTATTTCCAACGGCGCGTTTAACGGCGATTGCGGTCGCCGCCGCTAATTATACATTCCGCATTTCCTTTGTTGACAATTTCGTCGCCGCGTTATATAATATAAACGTATGGAAAAGGAAAAGAAAATAATAATCGCAAAAAACTGCGCGTTCATAACGTTGGGTTGCATTATCTACTCGCTCGGAGTGGCGTTGTTTCTCGACCCGTACGGCATAGCGTCGGGCGGCGTGACGGGCATCGCGATCATAATTAACTACGCCACGAACGACGTTATAGGTACGGGCTGGCTCATACTCATAATCAACGTGCCGCTTTTTATAATCGGCGCGATATTCTTCGGCAAAACGTTTATAATCTCGTCGATAATAAGCACCGCGCTCTCCTCGGGGCTTATCGAGCTGTGGGCGAAATTCGTCGTACCGCACATACCCGTCATGGGCAACTCGCTGATAGCTCCCGTCGTCGGCGGCGCGCTGTTCGGGTTCGGGCTGGGGCTTATATTCCGCGCGGGAAGTTCGACGGGCGGCACCGACATAATAGTCAAACTGTTGCGCAGAAAGTTCAGACACCTTCGCACGGGCATAATTTCCATGGCGGTAGACGTCGTTATTGTCGCGGCGTCGGGCTTTGTTTACAAGGATATGGAACTGCTTATTCTGACGGTGCTTTCCATAATAGTATTTACCGTCATGTTCGACCGCGCGCTTTACGGCGGCAGTTCTGCGATACTCGTTCATATCGTCACCACCGAAGACAAAGTGCAGCCTATTTGCGACGGCATACTCAACGACCTCGACAGCAGCGCGACCATTTTCGACGCAAAAGGCGCGTACTCGCAACAAGACAAAGCGGTCATTATGTGCGTCATCAAAAACTTCCTCTATCCGCGGCTTCGCGACATAATAAAGAAATACGACGAAACCGCGTTCACTATAGTGTCGTCCGCCAAAGAGATCTACGGAGAAGGGTTCAAAGACCACAACGCCGAAGAACTGTAGTTTCCGCACGCAACGCAGTCAAAAACCCGTCCCCGCCGCGACCGCGACGGGGATTTTTGATTCGCGTCGAGATATTGACTTTGCCCGCCGCAAGTGGTATAATATAATATATCGCGCCGTAGACGAAGCCCCGTCAAAACGCCGAAGAAAACGCTCGCAAGGTGAAATTATGAAGTATATCATGCTTAAAACTTTGCGCGACATTCGCGACACAATAGGCAGTTTCATCTCGATTATCGTCGTCATAATAGTCGGGTGCTTCTTTTTTGCGGGAATAACCTCGGGGTCGAATGCCGTGACGAAACAGGTGCGCGACTATTACGCGTCGAGCAATTACGCCACCGCCCGGGCCGAGTACATGTACGTCAATTCCGCCGCCGTCGAAGAAATCGCCGCCGAGAAAGGGGTGCAAAAGGCGGTCGGGTACAGTTCGTTCTACACCCAAACAGCAGTCGGGAAGAACAAAGTCGATCTTTCGATTTCCACTCTCACCACGGGCGTGGACGACCCGTACATCGTGTCGGGCAACATGCCGACGGCGAAAAACGAAATGCTTATAGACAGCGTTTCCGCCGACACGTTCGGAATATCGGTCGGCGATACTCTCTCGTTCGATATAGCAACGCTCGAAAAAATAACCCTTTCCATGCGCGATCTACCCGGGGGCGGACAAACTCCGCAGTACGAGCAATCGCACAAAAGCGTAAAGTACGAGTTCCGAGTATGCGGGATATATCACTCCCCCGACGTCATTTACAAAGTAAACATGCGCAACACTGCGGCAATGCCCGACGAGTTTATTACGGCGCACGTACTCGAAGGCAGTATCGAGCTGTACACCGAGGACGCGAAAGTCGTGGGGCTCATGGGAAAGCTCGAAATTCCCGTATTGAGTTATGCCGACATACCGACAAACATCACCGTCTACAACGGAATTAAAATAATCGGCGACGAGGGGCTCGACGTCGACGAACTGTTCGGGAGATACTCGCTCGCGAGCGAAGCGGACATAAGAAAACTTTTCGAGGATCTGTCCGCGCCCGCGGGGCTGTACATGTACGGTTTGGAGCGCAAGAACTTCCCCGCCGTCGTCGCGTTCGACGGTATAAACAACACTATCGCCGCGCTCGCGGGGGTGTTACCGTTTATATTCTTCGCCGTCGCGGCAGCTATCACCGTCATTTCGATGACGAAAACGGTCGACAACCAGCGCATGCAGATCGGCGTAATTCAAGCACTCGGCATCACCAAAAGCCGCGTGTACTTTTCGTATATATTTTACGCGCTGTTTGCCTGTCTTATAGGCGGGGCGGTCGGCGGTGTGGTCGGCGTTCTCGCCGTGCCGCGGCTCGTCAACTACCTGTACGCGATGCAGTTCGCAATGCCGCCCACTCCGCAACACGCGAGCTGGCTGTTCATGATACTCGGCATAGTCGTAGCGGCGGCACTCGCCTGTCTTGCGGCGTTCATCTCCTGCCACCGCACGCTCAAAGTCCGTCCCGCGCAAGCGATGCGCCCGAAGCCGCCTAAAAAGACGCGGCGCATACTCGCCGAGCGTTGGAAATGGCTGTGGTCGCGGCTCGGGTTCGGCGCAAAAATGAATCTGCGCAACATGTTCCTGAACAAGCTCCGCATGCTGCTCTCGTCCGTCGGCATAATAGGCTGTCTCGCACTACTCATCGCGCTCATCGGACTGAAAGACAATATGGATTTTTCGTTCAAACAGTACGACGCGACTTGCAATTACGACTTGACCGTCGTAACGGCTGTCGCCGTCGATCTCGAAAAGTTCGATTTCGACGAACTTACCGAGCACGACGGCGCGGAATACATGGAAACGCTGACTTTCGCGCCCGACTTTTCGGGACGGTTCGAGTATAACGGCAAAATCGCCGACATGACGGTCATGGCTATCCCGACTGCCGCCGACGCAGAGCGATACAAGTACGCCGACGCCGACAGCATAAGGCTTTACACCGATAAAAACGGCAAAAAGCGGCTCGAGTTTAACGACGATACCTTCGCGATCCCCACCGCCCTCGCCGACGAGCTTGGAGTCGGTATCGGCGACACGGTTAGGATTACCGGCTACTCGCTCGACAACCGCGCTATCGAATGCGAAGCGAAAATCACCGACATAGTATACGAATACTTCGAGCAAAAAGTATACTGCCCGTACAGCTTCTTCCGCGAGAACGGCGTCGGGCTGTACGCGACCGCCTCGTACGCCACGCTTAAGCAAGGCGCGGACATACAAAATGCTATCGACACGCTCAAAGGATACGACGAGATCCGCGACGTGCGCGCGTTTACCCAAAGTTATGCCGACCTCAAGGACAGAATGGCTCTCCTCGACTACGCGGTGGTGTTATTCGTCGTCGGCGCGGCGGTACTCGCAATAGCGGTCATCTACAACATAACCGCGACCAACCTCAAGGACCGCACCCGCGAGATCGCGACGCTCATGGTGCTCGGCTACAAACCGCGCGAAACGGCGAACATGCTGATCGTCGAAAACATGGTTATTACGGGTCTGGGCTGCATAGTCGGACTGCCGATAGGCTACGCGCTCATGCTGTGGCTCGTGCAACTCGCCTCGTCGTTCAACGTGTTCATTTCGTCATTCCTGTCTTGGTACGTCGCAATCGGCTGCATAATTTTGACCTTCGCCTTCTCGCTCGTCGCATCGCTGATGTTCAATACGCGCATCAAAAAAATCTCCATGGTCGAATCGCTCAAAAGCGTAGAGTAACGACACCGAAACCTACCTCGCGACATAACGGAACGCACTGCGATATAAAAAACCAAATAACCAAGAGCGAAGAATTTCAAAACTCCTCGCTCTTTTATATTTTCGGACAAAGCGCAATTTAATTTATTACTTTCTTTATAGGGTGGCGCACGACCGTTTTCAGTTTGCTCGTTGCACATTTGCGCGGATCGCTCAAATAAATTTCGTGATGCAAACGCTTATCCGTTATATCCAAAACATACCCGTTTTTGTTCATATACTCGTGCATAAGAGCGACTGTTTGCGGCTCGTCGTCATAAGAGCCGATGTGCATGCATTGAACGCAAACACCCTCGTCATATGTAAAGAACTCGACTTTTGAAAAGTCATGCTTTTTCTTCGCGGTCGCTTCTTGTATTGCCCAATCGAAATCCGCTTTCGTTACAAAATCGGGCAAACGTATAACGGAAATAAAATTAAAGTTTTCTTTGCGTGCATAGTCTATACCCCCTATCCCGTTTTGCCACCAAAAGCCTTCGAGCGGCGGCACTACATATTCGAAATACCCGTCTATTTTATACGCGCCTTTATAGCTCATTTTGATAGTAAAGGCAATACCGTACAAAAGCCCGATCGAGTTTTTATATTCTCCGTTCTCGTCGTTGGGATCGCCTTTTCCGCGTACCGCTATGTAGTTCGTTTTCGGCACCGTAACAATAGACGGTACGTTTTTCGGCATATAAAATTCTTTGTATTCTTTTTTGAAATCAAACGGCATAAGTTGTTCTCCGCAGAATTACAATCTTCTTTTAATGTATTTAGTTTACATTTTCGGCATCGGTGCGGTATAGAATCCGAGTTTGTGAAAATCATACCAACCGCCGATTTGTTCTTCGGTTGCTACCGACAAAGCCCGTAATATTTCCCGAGCAAATTCGAGCGTTGCCGTGCCGTTCGCCGTTATTATATTGTTATCCGACACGGCTTGTTTATGTATAAAACCCTGTTCGTTTTTATAAACGGCATACTGCTTTAATTCGTTCGCATCGTTTGCCGTATGCTTTGCATTGTTCAACGCGCCCATCGCGCCTAAAAATCTGCAAGCGTCGCAAATCGCGCCCAACACCTTGCCGCTGTCGATACAACTTTTCACAAGCGGTTTAACTTGCAAAGCGGTTTCGCTATGCCACGACATTCCGCCTATCAGTATTACGGCGGCGTGGTCGGACGGAATGTTTTGCAAGTCGTAATCGGGCAGACACTTGATCCCGCCGATAGAGGTTACCGCGTCTTTCGTAAGCGATACGGTTTTGTTTTCAAACTTCCCTTGCCCGAGCATATTGACCGCCGACGATATGTAAGCAAGCTCCCAATCCGCCCACTGCTCCAAGACGACGTATAATATTTTCTTCATAGTAATTATCCTTTATTTTTAAGATTATGTAACGCTTCGGCATTGTTCGATAAAACCGTACCGACCGTCTTGCACCCGTCCATACTCGCGCAATGTCCGCACGTTTCGACGGTTTTGCCGAGTGCGCATTGCCGTATTGGGCAAAGACCGTTGCAATACGGTGTTTTAACTCCGTCGATACGACAACCCTCGCAATTTATCATTTCGGGCGTAATCTCCACGCCGTTCAACTCAGACCAAAGCCTTGCGACTTTTTCGCGCAAAGCGTTGTCGTTATTCAGCGTCGCCGTTCTCGCATCGCATTTTTCGCAATCGAGTCCGCAGTATGCTATAAGTTGTTTCATTCTCTATCTCCTCCCATAACGGCTTGTACCGTAAAATTTCCAGCCCGAAATACTATAGCCGCCATAAAGCCGTTACCGCCGTAAACCGTAATTTATATGTCGATCCAACTTGTTTTTAAGTCTTTGTAAACCCTGCACTTTTGCGCCGTAAATCTCAACACGCAATAATCGGGGTCGGTCTTGCCCTTTTTATAAAACACAGTATCGCCCATGCGCCATATTTCGTTTTTACTGTCTTGGTCCGTCAATACGCGCATTACTCCGACAAGCATAACGCCCGTATAACCGAAACGTCCGCGTTTGTAAAAATAAATGCACGCTTTTTCGTTGCCGTTATACTGCGCAACTCTCATCGAAGAAGTGTTTGTGGTAAAATAAAAATCGTTGCCGTCGATCTTTCGCGGCGCGAGCATTGCCTTGGTGTTCGGAAAACCGTCCTCGTCGACCGACGAAATCATCGCCGTTTTCTGTTCTTTTATAAATTCAAAAACCTGTTCCTTTGTCATTCGATTCTCCTCCGACGAATTAGCGTCTGTCTTTCGGTATTATACGACAAAAACACTAAAAAGTAAAGCAGATAGGCGCGCCTTGCGTTTAGCGACGAAATTTTCTATGGCGACAAAAGCCAAGCGTATTTTATATGCGTTCAGCCGTTACGCAATATCTCGACTACCGCAACCGCGCCGCACAGTTCGTCCATACCTATAATATACCGAACGCAGTCGGTGCCGTCGTCGCCTGTCGTGCCGACGCGTTTCTCGCCGTTTACCGTTACCGTTATCTCGCCCGTCGCTTCCATTTCCTCGCTCTCGCCGTTTACGGTCAGCCGCATCGCTCCGCCCTCGATCGTTATGATCGCGTTTATCGCATTTCGGTATAGCCATACCTCCCCGAACAGCTTCAGCACGAGTATACCGTCGGTAGTCTTTTCGTACTCGCGGT
>CAJUKG010000015.1 GCA_910586925.1 uncultured Christensenellaceae bacterium
CGCTACCTTAGGACCGTTATAGTTACGGCCGCCGTTCACCGGGGCTTAAGTTCGATGCTTCGCTTGCGCTAACACGTCCCCTTGACCTTCCGGCACCGGGCAGGCGTCAGCCCCTATACATCAGCTTGCGCTTTTGCAGAGACCTGTGTTTTAGATAACAGTTGGTTGGGACTATTTTCTGTGACCTATTGCTAGGCTCCCCTTATTCCGAAGTTACGGGGTCATTTTGCCGAGTTCCTTAACGATGGTTATTCCGCTCGTCTTGCAATTCTCTTGCCGCCTACCTGTGTCGGTTTGCGGTACGGGTGCCTTACGGCTAATCTTAGCAGCTTTTCTCGCCGGCGTGGATTCACTGACTTACTCGCAATTGATTCCCCATCGACAGCTCAGCGTATATGGATTGCGTACTTCACTACAACCCCGCCTAACCGCTTGGCCGCGCTTTACCATCCGCGCGGATCAGCTATCCTTCCGTGTCCCTGCATCGAACCGTATGACAGTACGGGAATATCAACCCGTTGTCCATCACCTACGCCTTTCGGCCTCGGCTTAGGTCCCGACTAACCCTGGGAGGACGAACCTTCCCCAGGAAACCTTAGGCTTTCGACGGAGGAGATTCTCACTCCTCTTTCGCTACTCATGCCGGCATTCTCTCTTGTGTGCAGTCCACCGCCTCTTTCGATACGGCTTCAGCCCGCACACATTGCTCCCCTACCAATTATCAGAAGATAATTCCCAAGCTTCGGTAAACAGTTTTAGCCCCGATAGTTTTCGGCGCAACATCACTCGACCAGTGAGCTATTACGCACTCTTTAAATGAGTGGCTGCTTCTAAGCCAACATCCTGGTTGTCTATGCAACATCACATCCTTTACCACTTAACTGTTATTTGGGGACCTTAGCTGTGGGTCTGGGCTTTTTCCCTTTTGACAACGGAACTTATCTCTCGCTGTCTGACTCCCGGACAAAAGTATTCGGTATTCGGAGTTTGATAAGGTTCGGTAACCCGTGAAGGCCCCTAGCCCATTCAGTGCTCTACCCCCGATACTCTAAATTCCGAGGCTAGCCCTAAAGCTATTTCGAGGAGAACCAGCTATATCCGAGTTCGTTTAGAATTTCTCCGCTAACCACAAGTCATCGCCCACTATTTCAACAGGGGTGCGTTCGGCCCTCCGCAGGATTTTACTCCTGTTTCAGCCTGCTCATGGGTAGGTCACTCGGTTTCGGGTCTACGACACGCTACTGAATCGCCCTATTCAGACTCGCTTTCGCTGCGGCTCCGAGACTTGATCTCTTAACCTCGCAACGCATCGTAACTCGCCGGCCCGTTCTACAAAAAGTACGAGATAACACATGCACGCCTTGCGACGTGCGTAGTGCGTTCTCTGCTTGTAAGCATACGATTTCAGGTTCTGTTTCACTCCCCTTCCGGGGTGCTTTTCACCTTTCCCTCACGGTACTAATCTCTATCGGTCATCTGGTCGTATTTAGCCTTGGGAGATGGTCCTCCCAGCTTCCCACCCAATTCCACGTGTTGGGTGGTACTCCGGATACTTGTGAGCTATGGTATAGGTTTCGCCTACATGGCTTTTACATTGTTTCGCGCTGTTTTCCAAACAGCTTCGGCTACTTATACCAAGTGCCCGTATACAAGTCCACTACCCCGCACATATTGCTATATACGGTTTGGGCTCTTACCCGTTCGCTCGCCACTACTAAGGTAATCGTTAATTTACTTTCTTTTCCTCCGGGTACTAAGATGTTTCAGTTCCCCGGGTTCCCTCAAGCCGGCTATTTATTCACCAACTTGTGACTACTGTTTCCAGTCGAGTTCGCTTTTACGACAGTCGAGTTCCCTCATTCGGAGATCTGCGGGTCAAACGCTTATTTGCAACTAACCGCAGCTTATCGCAGCTTATCACGTCCTTCTTCGGCGCCAGATGCCTAGGCATCCATCGTATGCTCTTGGTAGCTTAATCGTCCAATTCCTAAAATAAGAATTTACAAGATATAAACTTTCAAAATTGTGTATTGGTAACACATATCACCAATATTATTTGATATTTGTATACTCGCTTTAAGTTATATGCAGTTGTCAATGTGCGACGCGGGGACCGTTAGGGTCAAAAAAAACACAACAAACAACAACTCGGGAACGTATCCCCTCAACCGTTATTGCTTATTATGTCCAGAGGTATGGCTTATTCGCGATACTTGGAAAACCCGTGTGCTGTCTTCTGTCGGACAGCTTACTCATAATATCACACCGCCTTTTATATGTCAAGCGTTTTTACGTACTTTTTGCAAAATTTTTCAAAAATATTTTTTTCTTTTGTTTTTACCCCGTTTTCGACGGTTTTAGCCGTTTTTTCTATTCTATATATATGTATCGTTTATATCGTCCGCATCGGGATATATATACTGCGGCGGTTCCACAATTTCTACGGTAACATCTCCGTATCCCGGCTTTACGACAACTCGAACAAACGTAATCGTGTTTTGCCGCCGCACAACTACGCTATTAAAACTTTCCTTTCTTATATCGAACCCCTCATAAGGATTACCAAAAAAATACGGAGCTTTCCCTTCCGCAAATATCAAATCGACACCTTCCGTCACATCGAAATCCCACGTGCGTCTAACAAGTTCCCTATCAGCAATATCACTGTACACAAAACATTCGACGCGGTAATTGTATTCCGCATTTACATCTCCCACTACACCGTAAGTGATTTCCCTCATGCTTACATAACTATCGTTCTTCCACAAAATATGCACGCTCTCGCCGTTCGAAACGTATTCATACACCTTCGTGACATGCGGCGACGCTTCTTCCAAATCGCCGAGCGAATTACACATTTTTTCGTACTCGATCTTTTCTTCGTGCGACAAGATCGCCGACACTCCGTCGGGCTTCGCGAAATTATACACGCAAAGCGCGACTACGAAAAATACCGCAACGCAAGCGCAAACTATTATCCAACCGAAACGAAACAAAAAGCTTTTTACTTTATTCATGTTCATCTGTATTGCCTCCCTCTCGTCATGAACAAATCGCCGCCGAACGCAACGGCCAAAAGCGGCGCGAATATCAAAAACATACCCTTCCAATAATGAAACCCTACCGACGCCGACTTGTCTACGTATATCAAACACACGATAACAAGCGTCGCGACGACAACCGCAGCCGCCACCCAAAACTTCGGTGTCTTGAATTTCCGCAAAACGTCGGCAACCTCAAACATAAGCATATCGACGACAAACAGCGACAGAAAATTGAAGAACAGTTCGAGCGCGGATATGTTGTACAGCGGTTCCGCCATAATCACGTCGCCCGCGGCGAACGACCGCCGAGTTAGAAGTGCGACGGCGAGCGCGTAGCACGAAAACAACAGCGAGAACACGACCGCGCCGCACTGCGCCGAAACAAACGCGCACTTGCGTGAGTGTCCGTACAAAAACTCCTCGTCGTATGTATAGCGTTTCGCATAGAACATAAAAAACGCAAACGCGATGAACATGGACGGCAAAAACGGATCCGCGTGCGAAAACGAAAAACCATGATACCAATAACGCAATCCCGAATATGCGAGCCACAGATACACGCCCGAAAAAATCGCGAGTGCGAGCAAAAACCACACAGCATTACTGCGCAACCGCCATAAAAAACTTTTCATAACTGCAACCCTCCCAAAATTATGCACGCATCGTTCACGCCGACCGGCTTGATCTCGACGCCATTATCCCGCGCGAAGTCCTTTTGCTCGCGCGTAAGCAGTGCGGGCACGGTGACGCTCTTTACGTCCGCGAGCGTTTTCACGTCGAACGTTTCTGACTCGCCTATTATCTCGTCCACCTTCTCTGCGTTACCCGTAAGCCGCACGAACAGCGTTTCGAACGTTTCGCGCTCATCGTAAGCGGCGAGCTTACCCTTTTTGAGCACGAGGAAATTGTCGGCGTACTTTTCGAACTCACCCAAAAGGTGGGTGGTGATTATGAAAATGCGCGGGTTACCGCACTGCGCCTTGACGAGTTCGGAGTAAAACAGCCGCCGCGCGCCCTCGTCCAGTCCCGACACCGGCTCGTCCATTATCGTGATCGGGCGGTTGAACGCGAACCCGACGATTATCGCGAAGTGGTTGCGCATACCTTTACTCAACTGCGACTGACGTTTTTTCAAGTTCAGCTCGAATCTGTCCGCAAGCTCCCGAGCGTATTCCAAATCGAAACGCTTGTCCATAAACGCGCATTTTTCGAGAATTTTTCCGAGCGACAGCGTGAAATCGAACTCGATTTTTTCGTCTATGAATATCGTATCGCCCAATGCCGCACCGTTATCGAACGGCGATTTTCCGTTTATGAGTATTTGCCCGGAAGTCGGCTTTTCCCAACCGTTCAAGAGTCGCATGAGCGTCGATTTTCCCGCGCCGTTCTTGCCGACGACGCCCAAAATCATAGGTTTTCCTATTACGAAACTCACGCCGTCGAGCGCGGTGTAATTGCCGTAACGCCGCGTGAGGTCTTTCGCTTCTATCGTGTAGCCGTTCATTGTTGGCTGCCGCCCCGCTTTTTGAGAAGCGCGCACAGCTCGTCCACCGACAGACCGAGCACCGCCGCGTCGACGAGCAATCCGTCGATCGCGTCGTTGAGTTTTTCGTTCTTGCGATACTCGTAAATGCGCGACTTCGCATCTCCCAAAACGTATATGCCGCAACCGCGCTTGCGCTTTTCCAATACGCCGCGCGACTCCAAAACGCTCACCCCCTTCCCCGCGGTCATCGGGTTGACGTTCAACGCTTCGGCAATATCCATTTGCGACGGAAGCTGTTCGTTCTCCTTGATATTGCCCTTTAATATCTCGTTTTCCAGCCATTCCGCTATCTGCAAATATATGGGCTTCCCCACCGCGAACTCGAACATGATTACAATAACCCTCTCTCTAAACAAAATTAGTACACTACATAAGTAATGTACTAATACAGTTTAACATGTAATATTGTATTTGTCAATAGGTTTTGGAAAATTATTTTGCGCGTAAATGCCGAATTCAAGTGGCGATAGAAGTTTGCCGCACTAGCTTATTTCGTCGGCTACAGTTTTTGATTCCACTCTGAATTTATAGGCTTACTCGGGTTTGGCATTTTAATGTCTTTCGCTTTGAGTTTGCCTTTTATCACCGTTTTTTCGAGAACGGCGTCGAGGGTATACAACAGCGCGGGCAGCACGACGAGCACGCCGAACATAGAAATGAGCGTTCCCGTACCGAGCACCATACCCATCGACGAAATGAGCGGGTCGCTCGTAAGAAGCCCGACGAGGAAAGATGCGACAGTCATGATCGTGCCCGAAGTCATTATCGTCGGGAAGGACGCCGACACCGCTTCTATGACGGCCTTGTTTTTGGGCATGAGCGTTTTCATTTGTCTGAAGCGGTTGGTGAGCAGTATCGCATAATCTATGGTCGCGCCCATTTGTATCGCGCTCGCGATCAGATACACGAAGAAGAACACATTGTTTCCGAGAAGCACGGGGATCGAGAAATTGACGAAGATCGCGCCCTGTATTACGAGAACGAGCACGAGCGGTATTCCGAACGATTTGAAAGTCACCGCGAGTATCAAGTATATGAAAGCGACAGTGAGAATAGTTATCAATATATTATCGTGCATGAACGACGCGTTGAGGTCGTACGCGCTCATGCTCGATCCCGCGAAGATCGCTTCGCCGCAAATCTCTTTAACGGTCGGAGTAAGCCGCTCGATAAGCTCGAACGTTTCTTTCGCTTCCTCCGTCGCGTTTATATTAAACACCATACGGTAGTGACCCGAGCCTATCAGCTGTTGCTTTCCGAATTCGAGAACGTCTTTATACTTCGCGATCCCGTCGCCTGCCATGTTCATGACGGTATCCGACGCGAACGCGAACTCGAGAAGGTCTATGATCGGCACGCGGTACGTCGAAATGTCGGCCATATTCTCCCCTGCGTTTTGCGCATACATGTCGAAAAGCATTATCGCAAGAAAAGGGCTTATGCCGATCGCGCCCGACAACTCCGCCGCCGTCACCGTGCCGTCGGCAATATAGTACGTTTTATCGGGGGCGTCGGACGGCAGTGCCAAACTCGCCCAACCGAGTGCGGAAGTGATGAGCGGTTCGCTCTGCACCGCCGCCGTGATTTTTCGCTGCGTATCAAAGTCTGCCGTGCTCGGCACGAGTATCACGAACGCATTGCTTTCGCCGAACACCTCGGACATTTCGCGTTTGGCTTCCATCGCCGCCGTCGGACGCGACGTGTCGATAGAGTTTTGGCTGTAGCAGTACGTGACGGTTTGCGACAGTCCCGCACCCACTGCGAAAAGCGCGACGAACGCGGCGATTACGACGTACCGCGCTTTCACGACGCCGCGGCCGAGGAACCGAACTTTCGGCACGAAATTGCGGTGCCGAGATTTATCCATAAGCCGCGAAAGCAGGCGAAGCAAGCCCGGCATGAGCAGGAACACGGTGAGCAACGAGCATATAATGCTTTTCGCGAGCACCATGCCGAGGTCGAAACCGAGCCTTAATTGCATGAACATCAGCGCGACAAGCCCCGACACCGTCGTGAGCGAGCTCGACGCGATTTCGGGAATGGCTTTCGCGAGCGCGTTTATAAGCGCGGCTTGCGGGTCGCCCGAAGTTTTCTCCTTTTCTTCGGTGAACCTGTGACTTAAAATTATCGCATAGTCGATAGCGAGCGCGAGCTGCAATATTATACAAACGGTGTTGGACACGAACGAAATTTTTCCAAGCCAATAGTTTGTGCCCATATTGAGAATTGCCGCCACCACGAAAACTATCGGGAAAGCGAGCACTTCGGCGAAACTTTTGGACGTAAAAAGCAGTACCGCCGCAATGACTACCGCCGCTATAATAAGGATTATCACCATTTCGCTCGCGAGCGTATCCGCGTAACTGTTTACGAGCGGCGTCGGCACGACATACTCGCAACCGCTCCCGTCGAGCAATGCGACAAGCGCGTTATACGCCGCGACCGCCTTTTCGTCGCCGCTCCCGCCCGCGAAAAACATGGAGTACAGCGCGTTGCCGTCTTTATAGTTCGCCGCGCTTTCGGCGTCGAACGAAAAGCCGGATATTCCGTCGATTTTCGATATGTCCGCCGCGAGCTTCTCCGCCGTATCTCTGTCGACGTTTTTCACCATGACCGTCGCCGAGCCGTAAGTCGCGAACTCCTCGTTCATTATGACAAGTGCCTGCGCGGTATCCGTATCGCTCGGCAAGTATCCCGTAATGTCGTACTCGACGCGCACTTTGGTTATGCCGTAAATGCCGTACGCGACGAGTGCGGCGAAAATTATGAAGAACAGCACGCTCTTTTTTACTATGAAGGCGGCAATTTTTCTCATATGTGTATAATACTCTTTCGCAATGAAAAAATCAAGCGATTCCCCTACTTCTTTTGAAAAAGAAGTAGGCAAGAAAACTTTACACGAATAGTTATCTTGTGATTGTCGCTTCCCCATTCATATTGTTTTTTTCTTTCGTTTAACGTTTTTGAAAAAAGCAGGCAAGAAAACTTTACACGTATTGTTATCTTGTGATTGCTGCACATTCTTCCTTGTCGTTGTTGTTTTCTTTCGTTTAACGTTTTTGAAAAAGAAGCAGGCAAGAAAACTTTACACGTATTGTTATCTTGTGATCGTCGCTTCACCATTCATATTATTATTTTTTGATCGTTTAGCGTTTTCGCACCACTGCGAAACCAAGTTTTATCTAAAGACGATTTCTTATATTAAAAATAAACTGTTGTATTTCCTTCCAAGCAGTCTTGCTTTCTTTCAAAAACGGCGTCAAATATAAAAAGTCGTGCCACATACCGCCATATTCCGAAAGTTCGACTTTGACTCCTGCCGATTTTGCTTTAAGATATAACGTTTCGCTATCGCTCGCGGAAGTTTCAAGTTCTCCGCACTGTATAAGCATATCGGGAAAATCATAGTATTCCGCATATATCGGCGATAATTTACTGTCAAACGGCGATGTGTTTCCGCAGTAAGGGGTTTTACGCCGTATAAATTGTTCGTGTTCTTTGAATTTTTGATTTTTGGGAAGCGAATATAACGGGTCGCGATAGCAGTTCTTTTTATACGAATCCCCTATTGCCGCCAAATCTATATACGGGGATATTGCGATCAACGCTTTGGGTAACGGAATACCGACAGTTCTTAGTCGCAAGCAAGTCGACAACATCAAATTTGCGCC
Organism: uncultured Christensenellaceae bacterium; assembly: GCA_910586925.1. Lineage (GTDB taxonomy): Bacteria > Bacillota > Clostridia > Christensenellales > Pumilibacteraceae > Anaerocaecibacter. Next base: position 8,262 of record CAJUKG010000015.1, read on the forward strand.
GAAGCTGTCGCCTATTGCAATTATTTCTTTTCTTTTTAACTGATTTTCGGCAAGCGCGATATATGCCGAATAACATTCATCATGCACGGAAGGAAATACAAGCCCGTTACCGATCTTATAATTTATGGAATAAACCGGACATTCGGTTAGTTTACAAAGGCGTTCGGCAACTTTTCTATACATTCCGTTCATTGCCTGCGTATGTCCGCCGCCGTGAAATTGGACTATACACACTGCACTGTTTTGATTGCTCGGCTTTAATACTTCGACCGCAGTGCCGTTGGCATCTATAATTTCATGGCGATAATTTTTCGGCGGATCGTACGGCTTATGATCGACCTTGACGGTACGGGATAATGACATATGTTTTTTTCGATACGGATAAGTATATATGCGAAGCAACAAAGCCGTGATTCTCGCACCTATCGAAATCATAATTCGGAAAGCCTTTTTTGCATATTCTTTACAAGCGGATTCATTATAATATTTACAAGCACGCCCGATTTGATATAGCAATAAACTTCATTCCATAAGCCATAGAAAGCGCATTTAATATCGCAAAACTTACTTGCGCCGTATTTGCGGATATAGGTCTCGCGCAAATAAAATCTTTTCCCAGTCAAATTGTCGAACTGAAATAGATCGTATTCTCTGTCCGCATACATAGAATTAAGCGGGTCGATAAAGCCGCTGACTTCATACCTCTTGCCTACCATAATGTTTGCTATATTCAAGTCGCCGTGTATAAGACATGCGTCCTTTACTTCTTCCGAAAAAATCGTATCGAACTCGCTCCAAGCCGCACGCATTGCAACTATGATTTTTTCGGAAAGCGAATCGGCTTTATACAGTTCTTCGGCTTTTTCCAAAACGGCTTTTGCAAAAGGCTTGTAATAATCTACCCACGTACGGCAATCGGGCGACATCGTATCGCCGAATCTATCGTTTTTATGCTGATGGATTTCGTGTAAAGCCGTTGTTACTCTGTCCGCGAAATCAAGACGTTTGCGCCTGCTTTCGATCAACATACCGAGTGCCATAAGCGCGTTTTTTCCGTCGATATATTCCATTGCGTAACAGTCGACCGGTATAGCTTTATCCGCATTTCGCACAAACAATACTTTCGGTATTTTGACCGAACAGTTATCGGCAAGCAATTTCAAGTCGTTTACTTCTTTTGCGAGCATATCTTTCGCTCTCAAAAATTTGATAACAAATTTACTCCCGTCTTTAAGCCGAACACCGAAAGCCCGTCCGAACGAACCGCCGCCGAGATACTTTACCTTTTCGGGCGTCCGATCGAATCGTTCTTTTACAATATCCGACGAGTATCTTTTTGCCGTGTCTTTATCGAGAGGAATTGCCGATATCCTTTCTACTTTCATATCCACGCACCTTGAATTTTTTTCTATTATACATAATCTAAGGCACAATTACAATATCGGCAAATTACCGAATAGTTTCCTTAAACGACATTTACTTTAACAAATTTCTATATTCGTTAGGCTTTATTCCGACAACAGAAAAGAATTGTTTATAAAAACCGGAAGTATTGGAATACCCGATTTCATAAGCTATATTCTCTATCGTCAAATTACTTTCGACTAAAAGCTGCTTCGCACGGGCTATTCGATATGCCGCAAACAGTTCCGAAAAACTTTTGCCCGTTTTGTTTTTTATCAATCTGCCGATATAATCGGAGTTATAGTTTTGTTTTGCGGCAAAGTCGGCAAGCGACGCCATTTTTATATTTTCGCCGAAGTATTCGTCGAGTTTTGTTTCAATGGCTATATCCGTTTTATTCGTGTCGGCTAATTCCGCAAAAATTATAGTGAGATAACTTTGTATAAGCAAATTATTATATTTATTTTTGGAAGATTGCTCTTGCAACAATTTTAAGATAGCAAATTCCGCCGATTCCGTAACGTTTTCGAATAATATTTTCGATCGACCTACGCAATTCTCTATGATTCTACCGCCCGTCGAGTCAAATATATTCGCGGGTATTACAAACTTCAATATAATGTCCGAACTATTGCATTTTTCTATTTTATGAACGCAACTCGGAAAAACCAATAAACACCCGCCCGCGGTTAATAAAAGCTCGGTGCCGTCATTAAACCGTTGTACGCATTTGCCGCGATGGACATAAATAAGTTCATAAAACGTATGCGAGTGAAAATACGGCATCTGGCTTTCGGTATGCTTTTTTATATAAAAATTATCGCTTTGTCTGATAGGCAAAACAGGAAATTCTTTTACACGCCCCGCTAAAAAATCACGAACGGACAAATTCGATTGCTCGACCGCATCAAAAATTTCTTCGCTATTCGCAAACTCGTTTTTAATTGCCGCCAAAAATAATTTTTCGGTATCCGCTTGTCTTTTATCGTCGGACTCGTGCTTGTTAAGAATTGTTGAGAAAGTATCGTTCATATTTAGTATTATACCAAAAATCCGAATAATTTGCAAGTAATGAGATCTTACACAAATTATATAGATATATCTTCACAATACGGTAACCGAAAGATACGAAAGAACTTTACACGCATAATCGCTTTCGGTTGTCGCTTTTCCGTTTATATCGTTTTTTTGCATACTTTCGCGGCGCAACACAAAAACTACAATTATTATGAATTTACGTAAAATCGCAATCGTCGGGTGCGGCATGGTAGGAAGCTCGACCGCATTCTCGCTCATGGAAAGCGGACTGTTTACCGACATACTGCTCATCGACAAAAACACCGACCGCGCCGCGGGCGAAGCCGCCGACTTAAGCCACTGCCTGCCTTTCACCCGCCCCGTGGACATACGCGCCGCCGATTACGGCGACATACAGGACTGCGGTATTATTGTGATCACTGCGGGCGTCGCCCAAGCCGAAGGCGAGACTCGACTCGACTGCATACACCGCAATGTCGAGGTTTTCCGTTCGATCGTGCCGAAGATCGTAACGTACAACCGCGACGCGTTCATACTCGTCGTGACGAACCCCGTAGACGTGATGACGTTCGTGACGCTCGAAATGTCGGGACTGCCCGCAAGCCGAGTGTTCGGCAGCGGCACGGTGCTCGACTCGGCGCGGCTGAAACTACTCGTCGGACAGCGGCTCAAAGTCGATCCGCGCAGCGTGCACGCGTTTGTTATCGGCGAACACGGCGACAGCGAGCTTGCCGTGTGGTCGAGCGCGAACATAAGCGGCATAGCACTCGACGAGTATTGCAACCGTTGCGGCTACAAAAGCCACGCCGAAAATCGCAAGCTCCTCGAGAACGACGTAAAGAACTCGGCATACGAAATAATCAGAAAAAAGGGCGCGACTTATTACGGCATTGCCGCCGCAACTCGGCGCATTTGCGAAAGCATAGTTCGCGACGAACACTCGATCATGCCGCTTTCCACTCTCGTGAACGGGCACTACGGTCTTGACGACGTGTGCATTTCGTTGCCCGCGCTCGTCGGCGCGCACGGCGTTGAGGACATTATCGACATTCCCCTTTCGCCCGAGGAAAACGCCGCACTGTGCCGTTCCGCAGACACGCTCAAATCTGCTATATCCACGATAAAAATTTGACATGAAAAACGAGTGCGACGCAAAATCGCACTCGCTTGTTTTTTCAAACCGATTTATATATTACAAAGCGAAGCGGAAACACTAAACGAACGATAAATACGGAAAGAACTACGACACATAAACAAAATGCACCGAAGCCGTATAAAAACTAATTATTAATTTTTAATTCGTTTATCCATTCTTTCATATCCTCGACGGTATAGTCGCCGTTGAGGAGTTTACCGGGCAGCCATTTTGCGGACTTCGCCGCCGCTTGAAGCACGGCTTCGGCTTTATACATATCGCTGCCGCCGCTCGTCGCGAACGGTATCAACGTTTTACCCGAAAAATCATAGCTCGCAAGGAATGTGTTGATGATTTTGGGTGCCAAGTACCACCACACGGGGAAACCGATAAACACGACGTCGTACTCGTCCATGTTGTCGAGCTTGCCGTCTATTTCGGGAAGCGTGTTGCTGCGCATTTCTACCGAGGTACGGCTGTTGGTGTTTTTCCAATCGAGGTCGGCATCGGTATACGGTACGGCGGGTTTTATCGCGTAAACGTCCGCGCCCGCCGCGCGAGCGAGCTGTTTCGCGACGACGGCGGTATCGCCGCCCACCGAAAAGTATGCCACGAGTTTTTTATTATCCATTATTAATATCCTCCGAATAATTTTATCGCTTACATTATATCACGACGGCGAGATCTCCGCAAGCGTTTTTCAAGCGAAAATCAGTGATTGCTGTACATGATCAGTTTATCCTGCGCGGTGAGTTTTACCTCCGTTTTGGACTGATTGCCCGAGAACAGCACCATTTCCCCGCCCGGCTTGACATAGCCGAGAACGAGCGTATGATTGCGCTTTTCCGACGGCACCGATTCGCCCGAAGTCGCCTCGTACACGGCGCGTATAAGCTCGGCGGCGGTACACGGCGGCGGCACTTCGGAAAAGTACCGAGAAACTTTCTTTACGTAGATTTCCTTGCTTTCGTACTCGCTCGTCCCGTCGCCGTCATACGTCAGAATGTCGGTATAGAAATCATACAGCGCGTCTTTCTCGCCGAGCTGCGTGATCATTTTGCTTATGTAGCGATTGCTTATTACGACGTTGTTGACGCTGTAACTTTTTACTATGTCGTAATGCTTGGGGTTGATTATTTCCACGATCACATCCACGCGTCCCTCGTCGAAATCGGGGTCGGCGGCACGTTTGCGGTGGATTATGTCGCTCACGTATATGAGATTTGCGATCGCCGCCGAGTCTATCTCGTCGGCAATTACCGTATCGTCGGAGAGTATCAAAACGCTCGTATCCGTTTCGTTGGCGTCGATAAACCTCTCTATCATTTCGTACACCACGCCGCGATCGAAAATATCCGCTTCGACGGTCTTTGTCACGTACGGATACGCTTTATAATGATCCATTTTTTCGAGATGCGCTTTGTCGTCGATCACCATGATATTCATGATCTCGCCGTCCGCCCTGTTCCACTCGTCGCGAAAACTGTCGAACCCGTCCATTATGTCTTTGATCTTGCTGTTGTGCCCAAGAATGATTATGTTCTTCTGCTCGAGCCAATAATCGGGATTGACGGCGACGCGATAGCCGGTATCGCGAACGTCTGATACGCGCTCGTCGTCGCGCTCCGATTCGGCGGCGTAATATTCGATCGGCTTACCGTCCGAATTTTTAAGCACCGCGAGCGGTATTGCGCTGCCGCGCGTAGCGAGATAGTTGCGAGTAAACTCCGCCTCGCCCGCGCCGCTTCCCGATTTTGCGTAAAACGTCATTCCGCGGTTGGAAAAAAGTTCGCGGTACGCGAGGTTAAGCTCGGGCATGAGCGAGAACTGCGAAAGCAGTCTGCCGAGAATACGGTTGACGGCGACGGGGATTATATTGCATTTGCCGTCCACCTGCTTGCGGTCGATTATGCGCTCGACAAGCTCGCGCGTCCACTCGTCCTCCGTTTCCACGACGATTTTCTGATCGTCGTCGCTGCTCTCGGCGGCGGTGATATCGGCGACTTGAACGAGAGCTTTTATGCTCTGCGGATTGCCCTTTTCCCGCGACTCGCGGGTGTTCGCATGCTCATACTTGCACAACGTATTGTTCACGTCGTTGCCAAGTATTATGATCGAACGGGCGCGGTCGAGCGAAATGTCGCGAAGCTGTACCGTCGAGAATGTATCGCCTTCGCGTACTATACTGACTATGTTGTTTTTGAACTTGTGCTTGAGCTTATACGCGAGCCGCGAAAACCCGCGCAGTTTTGCCGCACGGTTAGCAATGTCCGCGCGTTCTTTGGCAACGGTATCGGCGAGCCGCTCGGCGATTTCACGCTCGACGACGTCTTTCCCGCTCGGTACGAGCACCACCACGTACTGCTTGCCGTCGCAATACAGCAGGTCGTTAATTATTTCCGACGCGCGCGAATTCCAATTAAGTATTACGGTATGCCCCGACAGAACGAGTTTGTGCGAGCCTGTGTTCGCCGCTTCGATATATCCCGATATGTAGTTAGTCAAATAACCGATGACCGCGCCCGTAAACAGCACCATGCCGAGCACTATCACGACAAGACAGACTATTACGAGCACCACGCCCGCCGTGCCTATATCGCTGACCACATAGTCAATGCACCCCGCGTCGAGTATCATGGTGACGGTGTAATATACCGCACGCCAATACCCCATATCTTCGGTACCCGTAAGCGACAGAGCTTTGATGATCGCCGCCGCCACGAGAATAAACGCGATATTAAGCAGCAATATAACGAGCAGGACTACGCGCCCCGGTCGCTTGGACAATAATACGCTGAATCTTTCTCTCAACTTTCCGAACATAATTCCTCCGATGACCGACATATTATAACACATCGCGCGAAAAAACGCAATAGCCGCGCGGCAAATTTTAACGATAACTTTAGATGCGGTTAAAAAACCGCAAACCGTCGCGCCGACAAAATATCCGCCGAGCACACAAAATTTTTCATTATACACCCTCAAACAGTTGACATCTCCGTTACAATTTGGTATCATTGATTACGGTCCTCGGGGATTTAGCTCAGTTGGTAGAGCATCTGCTTTGCAAGCAGAGGGTCAGCGGTTCGAGTCCGCTAATCTCCACCATAGGCTCCGCCTAATAATAAATCGGTATTAACCAGACCGTATAGGAATGTAGCTCAGCAGGTTAGAGCACCACCCTGATAAGGTGGGGGTCGGTGGTTCGAGTCCACTCATTCCTACCAACAAAAAGACACCCGATCGGGTGTCTTTTTGTTATACTTCTATTAACTCTTCGGAAATATTTTTTGCAGAAAATTATAAAGTGCGAGGTGCCAATTCCCCATCGAGTGATAACGCATGGGATAGTTGTCGAACACCGTATTTTGTCCGACGACAAGCCGCGAATCCGACGCGACTATCGCTTTCCAATCGCTATACTGGCTTTCAAATCCGAAATCGAACGCCCCGCTCGCTACATACCAACAGTCTATAGGCAGTTCTTTGTTCTCGTCGTCGAGATTAGTTTCCGCATAATATTCCGCGGGAGTTCTGCTCGCACTGAATGTGCCGAAGCTCGAAAAATAATCGAGCGATCCGCACAACACCGAATGCATCGTCGTCACCGCGCCGCGCGACAAACCAGCAAACGCCCGATGACGTCTGCTCGATGCAAATCCTATCGCGTCGAGCGTTTCCGCATAAGTACGATACTTACTCTCGACGGCGGGCATCAAATCATTGCGCAATTCGTCCTTAAAAGAGTACGTAAGCTCATCGAGCGTTTCGATACTCTCCTTGCAGTCGTCCTCGACATAAAACGTCGGAGTTACCACAATAAGCGGCTGTATCGCTTTGAGATAAATCATGTTGTCGAGCATATCGACGTTATACGAATATTTCTTGAGCCAATACTCCTCGTCGTCACCGGTCCCGTGCAGCAGGTACAAAACGTTATACCGCACACCGCCGTCATAGCCGTACGGCAAATACACATACGCCGATTTAGTTACCGCACGCCCGTCCGTCGCGTATGCCTTTGTGTCATACTCGAGTTTTTCGAGCGTGCCCTTTTGCGGACAGTCGGTTTTCTCGAACACCGTCGGCACTGCCCACAGCTCACGCCCGACTTCGCCTCTCTCCTTCGCCGCAACGGTACGGCCGCCCCACACTGCGCCCGTCGCCGTCAAAATCGCCGCGACTACAGACATTACCGCGACTATCGGTATCGGTTTCGGCTTGACTTTACCGACGATCGCAAAAACCGTTCCGACAACAGTTCCGCATGCCGCCACGACGGTCTGCGCCAAATAAGTCGCGTTGAACATAGTAGTACCGATATTGCAAGTAGTCAAAAACAACGGCAAAGCCCCGCCCGCGATAATCGCAAACAGCTCGGGAATTCTGCCGAACACCGCCGCCGCCGCGACGAGCATAAACAGGACGTTGACCGCAAGCACCGTGACGAACGCGACGGTCTGACCGAGCACGGCGTACCTTATTATGTCAACAAGCGACATTATGCATACGGCACAACCCGTTACCGCCGCGACAAAGTCGTTCGGCTTGTACTTTTTCAAAATTTCCATAATACAGTCCACAAACGCATATAATCATTCGCCCGCCCGAGAGCACCCGAGCGGGACGAAGATTTGCCGAAAATTATTTTTCCTGCTTAAAAACGGTGGCGAGCGCGGATACGATCATGGCGAGCACTACGAACACGACCGATGTTACGAACGTACCGCTTAAACCCAACATGTTGTTCTTCGCGAAAATATCCGCGACGTTATTCAGCAGTATCACGATTATCATTCCCGCGGGTATTGCCGTAAACACAAGCGGCAGATACTCGGTGAGAAAGAACGGCTTGACCGCAACGACGCAACACGCAACGAGCGCGAGTATCAACAGCACTACAGGTGCGACAAACTTGTTTTCTCTCGACACGCCGAACAGTATGCAACCGAGAAGCGACAGAACCGCCGTTGCAACCGTGAGATAGAACCCTACTCCCTTTTTGGCGAAAAATTCTTTGACGTTCATATTATTCCTCCTCCTTTTTGCCTTTCAGTTTGGCGACAGCAACCATTGCGATCGAACCCGCGAGCACTACACCGATTATGCAATCTATTGCGATAAGCAGGCTTTGCCACCACGGCATGACTTCCACTATCTTGTCCGACGGCGCGATCCCGTTGAACGCCATACTGTTCACGATATTGTACAGCATATAATGACATGACTCGCGCATGTTCGCAACCATCTTCGCGTCTTTCTTTGCGTCGTCGATAACCGCGTCGTAAATTGCAGTGCCTGACGTCGCCCACATTGTGGTGCCGGCTTCCAGCCCCGACTTGATGCCCATAGCCGAGTTGTAACCGAACACGGCATCGGTGTCGGATATGGCGGTAGAATCCCACTCGTCGCGAAGCAAATACGTTTGCAAGCCTTTGTGGGCACCCGTCCAAGTGCAACCCACGCGGTTGAAACCGCCCATCAATCCTTTCGTCTTGCCCTCGACGACGCCGGCTTTGAACGCTTCGAGATAAATCTCGCGCACCGCCTGTTGATTGACGAATGTACTGACGCCCTGACGGTTTGTTTCCTGATCGTTGAGCGCGAAGTGTTTGAGGTACGGTATCGCGCCTTTTTCCTGCATGCCTTTAATAGATCCGACGCTCATTTCGCCGCTTAAATATCCGTCCTCGCTGAAATACTCGAAGTTTCTTCCCGCGTACGGCGTGCGGTGGATATTTACCGACGGAGCGTAATGTCCGACCGTACCCGTGCGCAGATTGTCCTCGCCGAACGCCGAGCCGATCTCGTACATGAGTTCTCTGTCATAAGACGCCGCCATAATGACCGCGCTCGGGAATACATGCGCAAACTCGCCGTTTTCGAGATACGGTCTGTCGGCGACGCGATGCGAACCGTCTTTCATGAATGTCGCAGGGTATGAAATATTCTCGACGACCGCAAGTCCCGATCTGCCGCAGAGATTGAGATAATCTTCTACTGTCATCTGGTCGAGAATGGCACTCCAGGACATATCCTCGAAATCCACGCCTATCATCATCGCGGCATTGTACGCAGTGCCCGAGCCTGTTTTGATCGAACTCAAATCGGACGAACCCGCTTCATACTCACCCTCTGCGTTAAGTGCTTTTATCATTTCCGCCGTTGCCGTGAGCGAAGTTTCCGTCGTGGGATAAGTCGCGTCCCAATCCGACCGCGAAAGATAAGTAACCGAGTCTTTGATCCAATAATTGAGGTCTGCATCGTCGAACAAATTCGTTATCTTGACATTGCCGTCGGTTGCGGAGTAAGTATCGGTATCCGTGCGTCCCATATCGAACGAATGTACTTTGTTCGCATTGCCATCGACGTTCGCGCCTTTCGCTTTGAGTATGTTGTTAAGCGCGTCGTGCGCATTGTCGCCCACGGAAATGTAGTACGAACCCGCTTCCATGATGTACGTATTGTTCACGTACGGATCGTAATGCGCAAGGTCTTCTTTCTTGACCGTTACGACTACTTCGTCGGTACCGCCGACATCGAGTTCTTTCGTCTTGCCGAAGCCCGCAAGCTGCACCGCTGCCGCTTCGATTTTATTCTGTTTGTCGAAATCGGTATACGGAGTTTGCGCATAGACCTGAACGACGCTTCGTCCTTTATAATCGCCGCCGTTAGTAACCTTTACGCGCACTTCGTACGCATCATCTTTCTCGTCGACGCCGAGAAGTTCCTGTTTGAAAGTCGAGTACGAAAGACCGTAGCCGAACGGATACACGACTTCGGCGTCGTAATTCCAAGCCTCACCCGTACTTGCGCCTTTTGCCGACGTTGCATTGCCCCTGCCGAGCACGGAGTCTTCATACCTCGTTTCGTAATATTTGTATCCTACGTAAATACCCTCTTTTTCGACAACATACTTTGTGGCGTTGGCTCCTGCGCCTATCTGCTCGACAATCGCCGCGCCGTTAGAGTACGTATAATCGCCGAAGTTCATCATTGCCGGCGCGGAGTACGAATCCGCCGCATACGTATCGACGGTATGTCCGCACGGATTACTGCGTCCGACTATGATATCCGACACCGCATTAAGCCCGTTATATCCGACCGCACCCACCATGAGGCACGCATCTATGTCGAACTCGTCCACCCAACCCAGTTCCATGGCGTGAGAAGTATTGACGATTGCAATTACTTTATCGAAATGCGCGGTAACTTCTTCGAGCATGGCGCGTTCTTGAGGCTGCAACTCGAGGTACTTGTCGATACCCGTATTTATAAGATCGCTGCCCTCGCCGCCCGAACGGCTTATAACGACGATTGCCGCATCGTTATAGCTCGCATAGCTGCTGCGCACTTCATCCGTTATGCCGCCGACGTCCACCTCGTTGAACTTGCTCAATTTGAGATCGGCAGTGGCATTGTTTTTATAGAAATCGTAAAGAGTCGGGTTAAGCTGCAGTTTGCCGTCCTCTTCCATGCCCGTTTTGAAATCAATATACGTTGCGGGCGCACCGAACCGCACAAGACCGGTACTCACCGTTTTGATCGTGCCGTATCCGAACGCACTGACTTTCGCGCCCGACTTGAGCGGCAAAGTTTTGTCTTTGTTCTTCAAAAGAACGGTGCCCTCCGCTTGCACCTTGCGAATAAGCGCATCTTCCGTTTCGACCCAATCTGCGAGCGATTTGCCGTTTGTCTTGAAATACTCCGTATCTATGTTTTCGGACTCCTCGCTCTTTATCGTCTTAAACGTCGTTCCGCCTATGGCAGAGCACACCAACGACTGATACGAGCTCGCCCACGCCGTGAGCGCGATTGCCGGCGCGAGCACGCACCCTGCAACCGCCGCAGCTATTCGCCACGGTTTTTGCGTCAACTTAAATCCCATCTTTATACCTCCTTTTGTTTTTTCAAACCGATGGATTGTCTGAACGGTTTGAGTATAACAACATTTCCGAGGTTTTCCGCACTTTGGCAAATATATGCAAATTTTAGGCAAATCTCGCCGCTACGGCATTACGCGTTTTGCTCGGCGTCGCTGTCGGGAATGGGAATAAGTATATTAAGACAGAACAAATCGCCTTCTATACCCGCTTGCACCGTGCCGCCGTACTTTTCGACGGAATATCGAATACTTTTCATACCGAAACCGTGAAATTGCGTATCGGATTTGGTCGTACGCGGCAAGCCGTCCGCAAACTCGAGTCTGTCCTCGCAATAGTTTTCGATATGCACCGACACCATGCCGCCTTTACGCACTATTCGCACCGCTATGCAACGCTTGTTGACGTCGCCGACGCGAAGCTCGCACTCTATGGCGTTGTCGAGCGCGTTGCCGAAAACGGCGACAAGATCGGAAGTGTGCATAAACGCGAGCTGCTCGCTGTCCGCGATGATCGACAGCACTATGTCGTTCTGTTTGCAACGGTACTGCTTTTCGGTGAGTATGACGTCGAGAGTCCCGTTCCCCGTTTTGACGGTGTTTTCGTACTCGCCGACGACTTCCGCGATTTCGGCAAGCTCGTCGCTGTCGTAACTTGCGACGCTCTGCGCTCGCCGAATATGGTGCTTCAAGTCGTGCGCTTTCATGTTGATAATGTCTATCGTATTTTTTGTAGTTTCGTATTGCTCGCGTTCGCGCTTCAAAAAATATTCGAGCCGATCGTTCTCGGCACGCTCGTCTTTATACGCGAGAAGTCCGAACTGCATAATAAGCCCGAACACGCAACACACAATGAGCGGCAGTCGCGTGATCCACATTTTGTCTATACCGTAATACTGAAAAAGGTACTGCATTACATACACGAACAGCACGTTGACTATGGCGATCGCAAACACGAACGCTCTGCCCACTCGCACCGTTTCGCCGTCGCGCATACGCCGCACGCATAAGAAGTATGCCGCAGTATATACAGCCGCCGTACTGCCTATCGAAATAAACAGCCAGCCGATTTGACTTATATCGTCCTGCCACGGGCGGTAAATCAAATTCTCGACGTTGTACGAAAGGTTTTGGGTAAACTGTGCCCCGACGCAACAAAAAAGTATATCGGTAAATTTGTTTTCGAATAACACCGCGCACAGTGCGAGCGACAATAAAAATATGTTCAGCGAAAAAAAGCCCGATACTACCGTCGCGAACATATTCGGAATAACAATCATGAGAAAAACCGTCACGGGGAGTCCTATCCCGAGCCGCAACCAAAACCGACTCCGCCTGCGAAGTTTGACGGTAAACATAGCTTCGGCGAGAAGTATTTGCGGGATATATCCGTGATTTAACGTTATTGCGAATACGTCGGCGGCGGTCACGCTTTTCCTCCCCCTATATACGCGGACAGCTGTTGCAAGAACTTCGATTTGTACGCACGCGCTATCGGAAGCAGTTCGCCGTTTATTTTTATTTCACTACCCTTGAAGCTGTCTACGTGCGGAAGGCTTACGAGCAACGACCCGCTCAAAAACGCGAAACCGTTCCCGACAAAAAACTCGGCAATGTCCTTGAGCGACCCGCGCATACGCACGGACTCGCCGTCTGTCGTGTGGAAATACAGGTAATGCTTGACGCTCTCTATATACAAAATATCGGCAAGCAAAATACGTCGCATTTCGGTAGGCGTAGCGACGGTATACGAAAGCTCGGATTTTTTTACGGACGCGATCGCTTTGTCGAGTTTGATTTTCATGAGTTCGTAATTAGTGGGTTTCACCACAAAATCGAGCGCATTCACTTCGTAGCCTTTTACGGCATAGCCGAACAACGTCGTAATAAATATCAGACAAACGTTTTTGTCTTTTTCGCGAAGCCGTTTCGCCGCATCCATACCGTTCATATGCGGCATAGCTATGTCCATGAGCACTATATCGAATCGCGAGTCGTATTCGTCGATAAAACTCATACCGTCGCCTAACAGTTCGAACCGCGTCGCGACACCTGTTTCTTTGGAATACCTGCGAATATAGTCCGCAAGCGTGTCCGCATATTCTTTTTCGTCCTCGACGATCGCTATCCCTATCATTTGTGCCTCCGGCTTTTCCTATATGACCGTGATTATTTTATTATACACTCCGACCGAGTATTTGTCAACAGTAAAACGAATTTTCGCGATTGCACATCTAAAATCGAACTTGCGCGGCATTACAAAACACTTGTATTATTCTTCCGAATAGTGTATAATCGTTATATGGAAAAGAACAGCTTTATCGTAATAGACGCCAACTCGCTCGTGAACCGCGCGTTTTATGCCATGCCGAACATGACCACTTCGCGCGGCGAACCGATAGGCGCGATTTTCGGCTTTACAACAATGCTCGTCAAACTCATCGAGCAGTACCGACCGGCGTATATTGCGGCGGCGTTCGACGTGCACGCGCCCACTTTCAGGCACAAAATGACGCCCGCATACAAAGCGACGCGCAAACCCATGCCCGAAAATCTCGCCGCGCAGATGCAGCCGCTTAAAGACCTGCTCGCCGCACTCAAGGTCAAGACGTTCGAGCTTGAAGGTTACGAAGCCGACGACATAATCGGCACGCTCGCCCGCCGCGCCGACGCGTTTACTTACATTCTTACGGGCGACCGCGACAGCTTACAGCTCGTGACCGACAGCACTCACGCACTCCTCACCAAGAAAGGCATTACCGACGTGCTCGACGTATCGCCCGCGGTAGTCCCCGACATATTCGGCGTTACCGCCGACCGCGTCGTCGATTTCAAAGCACTCGCGGGCGACAATTCCGACAACATTCCCGGCGTCGCGGGCATAGGCGAAAAAACCGCCGCCGAGCTTATAGACATGTACGGCTCGCTCGACGGCATTTACGAACATATCGACGAGATCGCGGGGCAGCGGCACAAAAAACTCGTCGACGGCAAGGACAACGCTTATCTTTCCTACAACCTCGCGCGCATCGACACAAACGTGCCCATCGAGTTCGACATCGAAGATTGTCGCTGTCACTTCCCATTCGACGCCGCCGCGCATGATTTCTTCGCGCGGTTCGAGTTCAAAACGATACTTTCGCGCAAAGAGCTTTTCGAGCGCGGCGAAAGCACCGCCGTTACCGCGACGTCCGTCGCCGTGCCGCAGATAGTTTCGTCCAAGCCCGAGCTGTACGACATTATTTCCGCCGCACCGCCTACGGCAAACCTCGCCGTGCTTTTCGCTTCCAACGGCGTGCACTTCGCGTTCGACGACAAAACAGATTATTTCGTGCCGATCACCGACGACATATTAAGCGTATTCACGCGCGCGGACTGCGTTACCGCGCTCGCCCCGTTGTTCGGCAAACACGTATACACCGCGGGGCTGAAATCGCTGCTTCATGCCGTTTCGCCGCACGCACTGCCCGACGCCGACGACGTCGCGCTCATGGCGTACCTGCTCGAATACCGACTGTCGCCCGTCACCGCAGATCGGAAGAGCACACGTCTGA
>CAJUKG010000016.1 GCA_910586925.1 uncultured Christensenellaceae bacterium
GTTTCGCTTCCTCGGCGACTTTTTCGCGCAGTTCGGGCGGTCCCAAGACTTTAACCGACGAGCCGAACGACAGCAGTTTTTTGAGCAGCGAGCCGTTCATAGGCACTTCGGCGGACGCCACGAGTTTGGTGCCGCGTTCGGTGACGGCGGGCAGCCCCAGCCAATCGACGATGCTGTCGCGCACGGTGGGGAAGAATTCGAGTTCGAGATCGACGAACAGCTCGTTGCCGTATTCGAGTTCGAGCTTTTCGAGCAGGCGGCTGTCCGTGCGCACGAACCGCTTGCTCGTCTTGCGCAGGTCGTTTATTCGCGACAGCTTGAACAGCCGAAATTCTCCGCGCAGCTTGCACATGGCGTATACGTACCAATATCCGACGCGAAAAACGAGTGTGTACGGCTCTATTTCGCGAAACGATACGAACCCGTTGGCGTCGGTGTACTTTATGTCGACTGTGCGAAGCTGTTCGATAGCCTGCGATAAAATCTTTATTTTGGGTTTGATGGCGGCGGCTGTTTCGTATTCGCAGTCTATGTAGAGGTCGTCCTGCCGCACAGTGAAACTTTCCTGTTCGCGGGTTTTGTTAAGACAGTCGAGTTTTTCGATGAGCGCGGTGTTGGCGTTGTCGCTATATTCGCCGTCGGTACGGGCGAGTGCGTCGCGCAGTCGGTATATTTCCGCTTCGGACAGGTAAGACTTATCGACGGTATAATCGTCGGACAGAGCGACGCCGCCTCCGCGCCCGGGCGTGGAAGTAATGGGTACGCCCGCATCTTCCAAAACCGCGAGATACCGCGACACCGTCCGCTTGCTTATCGAAAAACGCTCGGCGAGGTAATCGCGCGACACTCGGCGTTTGTTGAGCAGTATGATCAGTATGGCGAAAATGGTGGACTGTTGCATGATTTGTCGCTCCGATTGAGTTGTATCTATTATAAAACATGTCGGGCGTGCTGTCAAGATAAAATAATTCCCAAAAAGACCGTCAAAATAATTGTAATAATCGCGAAAATATGTTAAAATAGAAAAGTTATAACTATAAGTATAGCTGTAACCATAATGTTATACTATTCGGAGCCGTAATGAGTAACGAAGAAAATCTGAACACCGTGGCCGCGGAAAATCCCGCGACCGAAGAAGCACTCGACAAAGTCGAGTCGGCACAGCAGTCGGAAGCGCAAGCTCCGACCGAAGAAAGCGCGCCCGTTTCCGACGAGAAAAAGGTTGCGGAGCCGACGGAAGAAGAAGCTCCCGCAGCGGACGAGGCGAAAGACGAAGCCGCGCCCGCAGAGGAGAACAACGTCGCGGAGAAACCGAGCCGCAAGGACAAAAAACGCGGCAAGGGAATGAGCAAGCTTTTCAAGCTTATTTATTTCCCGCTCGTCGCCGTGTTTGCGGTGCTTATGCTCGTATTCTCCATAATCGACGGCGCGTTCGGCTACAGTCCTTCCGCGTATAAGAGCGAGTATTACGACGCGGTAAACAAACACGTCGCACAGCTTTCGGCGCATCCGCGTTCCGCAATGTCCGCCATGTCGTCGCAGGGCACGCCCATAGGCGTGGTTGCGGCGCGCAACTACATTAAAGACGCGCTTGTCGCGGGCGGATTCTCTTTTGCGGAGGAGGACAAGCCCGACGTCGAGAATGACGAAAAGCAATATACGACTACCGGTTGGAAAGAAACGGCGGGTACTTATCAGCCTACCGTCACGTTCCATACCTCGGTGCCGTCCGTCGAACTTCAAAACGAGATGGGCATTAAGAATATGCTCGCGGGTTACGAACTTACGAACGTGGTTGCGGCTATTCCGTCGCGCAAAGACAATGCGGACGCGGTCGTTATCACCGTGCGTTACGACGGCAGAACGGACTCGCTCGGTGCGGCGGATAACGCGGCATTCGCAGCGAACGCCGTGCAGTCGCTTATAGAATACGTAAAATCGGGCGAAACACCGAACAACGACATCATAGTCGTGTTTGCCGAGGAGCTCGACGGCGCATTCGGTTCGTATGCGTTCTTCGACAGTTTCCGCGGATTCGATAACGCCGCGTCGCGCGCCAAAGCAGGTATAAGCCTCGACGCGTACGGCAACGGCGGCACTCTCGCGCTTACCGATTCCGCCGCCGCGCCGCTCGGTTATATCAACGCGGTGACAGCGGTTTCGGGAAGCTCGTTTAATTCGTCCGTCGCGCAAAGCGCGATCCCCGAAGTGCTTGCCCGCGGATATGCGGCCAAAGCGTTCGGTGAAGTGCCCGCAGTGCAGATCGCCGTTCTCGGCGGTATGGACGCGGCGCAGTCGCCCAAAGACAACGCCGAAAATCTTTCTCAAGCCGTTGTCCGTCAGCAGTCGGCACTTCTCAAAAACTATTTGCAAAAGTTCGGCAAAGCGGAACTTAAATTCGAGGGCGAGGGTAACGGCAAGACCGCGGTGTTCTCGTACTTCGACGCCGGTTCCGTCGCGTACACCGACGTCGCGTCGTATGTGATAGGCGCGCTTTTGATAGTTCTTCTCGGCGTGACTATCGCGCTCACTGTCGTTAAAAAGACGTTCTCGCTCAAGAGAATGTTGATCGCGGCGGCGGCACAGCTTCTCGTCGTGCTCGGCAGCGTGGTCGCCATGTACGCGGCGTACTTCCTCGTAACGCTCATGCTTACGGGCTTCGGCGTACTGCCCATTCACGCAATAACCGTCGTTTCGCATTTCAATGCGGGCATACTCATCGCGGCTATGCTCGTGTCGCTCGCTTCGGCATTCGGCTTTACGATCTTGTTCAAAAAGACATTCAAGATCACGGCGTCCGATTCAGTTCGCGGCACTTCGGTTCTGTTCGCGGTCGCGGGCATAATAATGAGCTTTGCGTGCCCCGCGTACTCGTTCATGACGGTATGGCTCGGCATGCTTATGACTGCGATCACGCTCGTCACGGTGTGCTTGCACAAAACGTTCAAAGATAAGTTCGGCTTCGGCATGGACAGACTGTTCCTGTACGTGATACCCGTCGCGCTGTGCCTGCCGCTTGTAATGGCGCAGTTCCCGGTGCTTATGCAACTCCTGCCGCTCACGCTGTTGCCCGTGCTCATGTCGGTGTTCACCGCCATGCTCGGCACCGTCGTGCCGTATCTCGAGCGCACGCAACCGATTTTCGACAAGGTAGCGAAAAAACTTCCCATGCGCACCCAGCGCGTCGAACGCACGGTAGTCGAGAAAGTGGAGGACAAAGCCAAAAAAGGCAAGTTCACTACGACGACGGTGCGCCGCATCGAAAAAGAAAAAGTCGCTATCAACTACAAGAACTACTTCGGTATTTCGGTGGTTGCGGTGCTGTCGGTCGTTATCGCGCTGTTCTCGGGCGGGTTCGGCGTAACGTCCGACAAGACTCTTACGGGATACCGCTCGTTCGATAACGCGGTGTACAACGACGCGCTCGTGTACGAACTTGTGACTACCGATTCGGGCACGACCAAACGCGTGGTTATCGACGACCTCATGCTGTACAAGTACGCGCGTTACGCGATCGACGGTTTCGACTGGGACGGCACGAAGTACGTAAAGACGGTGACCAATACGATCACTTATAACGAGCCGGAAATCAAAAGCAACGAAGGCACGTTCACCGTCACGCCGTACGAGGGCGGACAGTCTACCGTAACGCTCACCATTCCGTCGGCGCGTTCGATCACTTCGATCACTGTAAAGGAAAAGTCCAAAGAAGCCATTCCCGATTACGAAGGATTCAAGTACGAGTATTACAACCAGAGCGAAATCACGTTGCGTCTGCCGTACGGCTTTGGCAGCTTCACGCTCGAGTTCGAAGGCAGCACGCCGTCGACCGTCAATTACGAGGAGCACGTTTCGATAGACTATAACGAAACGGGGACGATACTCGATCAGCTCGAAGATTGGGTAAAGCTCAAACGCTACTACAGCGATACGACCGTCGCCGAAAGCATGCGCGGCGCAGTCGTGATCAAACGCGAGTTCAAGAATCTGCAAACAAAATAGCCCTACGTATAAAACCGCGCCGCAGCGCGGTTTTTGCTTTGACGAATGATATTAGGCATTGATACGGCGGTGTTCTCGACAGGTGCGCGACGAGTAAAATTCAGTACCGGATCGGCTAATTTTTAGATGCGATCGGGTCGTTCTGTAAGAGCGTGACGTGCCGTGAAAGCGGGTGCTTATGAGTCGACAAAAACCTCGTCCGAGGTGTTTCGGGTGTTACAGAGGCGATTTTGACCAAAAAATAGCATATTTTTTCGAGAAAATCAAATTGTATGCCGTAAAAAGCATGCCGAACAGTAGACAAACGCGAAAAATTTGTGATATAATAAATCGGATTAAGGAAAACGCAGGAACGGCTGTCAAGTAAGATACGCGGTTCGGCGTATGCGGCAAAGCGAGTGCAGAACACGTAATTATTCGCAGGTGGAGGATCAAGGATTATGGCAGTAACACGCAAAACAAAGAACACTTTGAAATTTTCCCAGCCGTCGGCTTGGTGGGGAAGTCGGTGGCGCGAAGGACTACCTATCGGCAACGGTGTCATAGGTGCGTCCGTTTACGGCGGTGCGGCGAGCGACGTGCTCATGCTCACGCACAGCGATTTGTGGTGGCTGGGAAAAGATTCCGCTTTGCAGGACGTTGCCGATAAATTGCCTACGGTCAGAAAGAAGCTCGAAGAAGGCGAGTTTTTGGACGCCGAAAAGATCCTTTCTACCGAACTCATAAAAAAGAGCTATCGTCCGCAGTACGCATACCCGTTGCCGCTTTGCGATTTTACGGTGGACATGAAGCTCGACAAGCTCGCGAAAGAATATTCGCGCACACTCGATTTGGAAAGCGCGGAAGCGTCGGTGTCGTTCAAGGACGGTGCCACGCGCTATGTCCGCAGTGCGTTCGTTTCGCGCGCAAAAGATATAGTCGTATATGAAATTACTCGCACGGGGCAAAAGAATATCGACGCCACCTTCGGATTCGCTCTCCACGATAAATTCAACGCCCGCACTCAGATCGCCGTTTCCGCGACGCCCGAGAACGTTGTCGCGCGTGCCGAAAAGAAACTCGGCAACGGAATGATGTATTTTTCGGCGCGGTCGAGCACGGGCGAGGATTTCGGCGCGGTCGCCAAAATCACTTATTACGGCGGCAAGCTCGACGTTGTGGGTGAGAGCATCGACGTTATCGGTGCGGAAAAAATCACCGTCGTGATCAAGCCGTTTATCGAAGCGAAGCGCGATAAGGCGTGGAAAGACTGTGCCGTCGCGCTCGAAGCGAATAAGCTTACATACGATAAGCTGCTCAAAGAACATCAAACGCTTCATCAAAAACTGTTCTTCGCCGCCGAACTCGATTTCGCCGCCGACGCTCAACAGCGCGAGGAATATGCGGACAGAGCTGTGTCGCAAACGGTACAAAGCGGCGAAACAAATCGCGCCATGCTCGAAAAGCTGTGGGCTTACGGCAGGTATCTTTTGGTCACGGGTTCGAGTCCCGATGCGCGACCTTTCGCGCCCTACGGCTTGTGGTGCGGCGATTACAAAGCGGCGAGCGCGCAGATCGACGCCGCGGGTAATCTTCAAACCGTGTACGATATGGCACAGGCGGGAAATCTCAACGATTTTGCGGAGAGCGTGTTCCATCATTACGAATCGGTCATGCAACAGCTCAAGACCAACGCGACGCGACTGTACGGCTGTCGCGGCATATTCGTGCCGAGCGTGACGTCGCCTTCGACCGGTTTCCCGGGCGACGTCGCCGAAGAGCTTATCCACTTTACCGGCGTTGCGGGCTGGCTTGGCAATTTGTTCTACGATTACGCATTGTATACGGGCGATCAGAAGTTCCTCAAAACCCGCGCGCTTCCGTTCATGAAAGAGGCGGCTACGTTCTACGAAGAATTTTTCAAGCTCGTCGGCACATATTACGAATCGTCGCCGTCGTATTCGCCCGGCACTACGCCCGGCAATCTCGTCGGCACGGGCGAGGAGCATGCCATTGCGCGCAATGCGACGGTGGATTTTGCAATCGCACGCAGTCTGTTTACCAATCTTATAGAAGGCTCGCAGGAAGCGGGCATGTATAAAGCGGAAATATTCATGTGGGAGGATATGCTCAAAAAGATCCCGCCGTTCAAGTATAATAACGACGGTACGGTCTGCGAGTTTATCGACGACCGTTGCACAGACAATCCCGCATCTCCGTCGCTTGCGATGTTCTATCCCGTGTACCCCGATTACAGGTATCGCGATAATTACGAGCTTTGCAAAGCGATGATCGCCACGGCGCGAAACAAGAATAAAACTGCAAAATCGAATATGGACGCCGCCGCTGTTGCGCGGTATGCGCAGGTGTTCGCGCGGCTCGGCGACGGCGACGGCGTGTGCGAGCAAATAAGCGCGCTTGTTCGCGGTATGGCTATGAACAATCTCATGTTCGCGGTCAGCGATTGGCGCGGTATGGGCAGCGGCAAACAGGATATTTGGGCGCAGCCCGCACCCTACGTCAATATAATGGTGGCGAACGCATTGCAGGAAACCCTCGTTCAGTCCACGCCGCAAATGATAAGCTTGCTTCCCGCAATATCGTCAGAGCTGTCGAAAGGCTCGCTTACAGGCTTCCAAACCCGTGCGGGGGTTGAGATCTCGAGCATGGATTGGGACGCTTCGCGCGGCACGCTGTTAGTCAAACTCAAAGCCAAACATGCTACCACTATCGACGTACAGCTTCCTCGCGGCGCGAAACAGCCCAAAAAGATCGAGGCGCAATTCGATGCGGAACGCGCTACCGTGCTCGGTTTGAAGCTCGCCGCGAATAAACCCGTCATATTAGACGTAAGATTTTGATTTTTTACGGTAAATAAGATTTTTTCGGATAAACGGAAACGGCAAGTAACAGCTTTGCCGTTTCCGTTTATCGTAAAGGCGTGCAACAATTCGCCAAACTCGATAGTATGTATTCGTTACTGCTCGCACTCATTTATATAGCATTTATCAGCTTGGGCTTGCCCGATTCGCTTTTGGGTTCGGGGTGGCCCGCCATGCACGAAGATATGAGCGTTCCCGTAAGCTATATGGGGATCATCTCGATGGTCATATCGGGCGGCACGATAGTGTCGAGCCTGTTTTCGGATAAGCTCACGAGAAAAATCGGCACGCGCGTCGTGACCGTAGTAAGCGTGTTTTTGACCGCGATTGCTTTGTTCGGGTTCTCTTTCTCGACAAAGTTTTGGATGTTGATCGTATTCGCCGTTCCGTACGGTCTTGGCGCGGGCGCGATAGATGCCGCATTGAATAACTATATCGCACTGCATTATACGTCGCGGCATATGAGTTGGCTGCACTGTTTTTGGGGCGTGGGCACGATAATAAGCCCGTTCGTCATGGGTTACGCGCTCACCGGTTCGACTTGGCACAACGGCTATCGGATCGTCGGATATATTCAGATCGGTATCGCGCTGTTGCTTCTCGCCACTTTGCCGATATGGAAAAAGGTCAATCGTGCGGGCGAAGAAGAAAAAACGCATAGAAGCGTCGGATTGATAGGCGCGTTGAAGATCAAAGGCGTGCCGTTTATGCTCATAGGGTTTTTCGCGTATTGCGCGGCGGAGGCGACCGCAATGGGGTGGGCAAGCACTTATTTTGCCGAAGTAAAAGATATTCCCGCCGAACGTGCGGCGCAGTTCGCTTCGCTGTTTTTTATAGGGATAACGGTCAGTCGGTTTATAAGCGGTTTCGTATCCGATAAACTCGGCGACAGAAAAATGATAATAATAGGTGCGTGCGTTTTAGTCGGCGGCATTATCATGCTTGCCATACCGATAAACAGCTACGCATTGGCGATCGCCGCATTCGTAACTATAGGATTCGGTTGCGGTCCTATCTATCCGAGCATAATACACTCGACGCCAGACAATTTCGGCGCGGAAAACTCGGGAGCGATAATAGGCATACAAATGGCGAGCGCGTACGTCGGCTCGACGTTTATGCCGCCGCTGTTCGGACTTCTCGGCAATACCGTCGGGTTTTGGATAATGCCGATATTCTTATCCGTATTTATTGTTCTGATGGCAGTTATGATTACTGTAATGTTCAGACTTACCGCAAAAAGCAAATCCTCCGAAAATAATATGTAGCGCGAATATCATGCTTAATAGGAGAACGAGCCTTTACGCGGACTTTCGGAAAATCAAAACGCGCGAGATCGGATTATTTGCCGAGAAGCGCGGACACTACGTCGTCCATTGTGTAGAGCGCGGGCGGGCGGGAGAATAGGAAATCCGCCGCCTTGAATGCGCCTGCTGCGAAAAGACTGCGACTGCGCGCGGAGTGCGAGATAGTCACGATCTCGTTTTCGCCGTAGAAACCTATTTCGTGTTCGCCGATAACCCCGCCGCCGCGAACCGACGTTATTCCGAGTTCGCCCTTGTTGCGTTTGCCTTCGCGTCCTACCGTATGCGCTTCGCTCGGCGCGAGCGCGTCCGCGAGCATGATAGCCGTGCCCGACGGACTGTCCGCTTTTTGGTTGTGGTGTTTTTCCACTATTTCTATGTCGAAAGCGTCGCCGAGAACGGCTTTTGCCGCTTGCGCCGCGGCTTTGACAGCGGCAATGCCAAGACTCAAGTTCCCCGACAGCAGCACGGGAACGCGGCGGGCGAGCAGCTCTATGCTTTTCAGTTCGCTCGCGTTATAGCCTGTCGTCGCGATCACTACGGGAACGCGCACGGAGTCGGCGAGAGTGATAAGCGGCGTGAGCGTTGCGGGACGCGAAAAATCGAGTATGACGTCGAACGGTACGTTTATCTTACGCACGTCGTCGAATGTCGGCAGCGCGCCGCTCTCGACGTCGAATCCGCCAGTTACGCAGTAACCGTGATCGGCGGCGCAAGCGGTGAGTGCCGCGCCCATTTTGCCGTTGATTCCGAATATAAATGCGTTTTTCACAGTAATCCAACCTCGCGCATAGTTTTTTCGAGCAACTTTATGTGTTGCGGTTCAAGCTCGGTGAGCGGCAGGCGGGGCGCGCCTACGTCGAAACCGAGAAGCTGCATCGCTTTTTTGACGGGGATCGGATTGACCTCGCAAAACAATGCGTTTATGAAATCGAATAGCTTGAATTGCAGTTCGCGCGCGGCGGAGAAGTCGTTTTCTTCGCACAGCGTAATGAGCTTTTTCATAATGGCAGGGGCGGGGTTTGCGGCAACCGAAATCACGCCTTTGCCGCCGAGTGCCATTGCGACGACAGTCAAGCCGTCATCGCCGCAGTACAGGTCGAGTCCCGTTTCCGCGCATACTTTCGCCGTGCGTTGCAAGCGGTTAATGTCGCCGCTCGCTTCTTTTATTCCGACAATGCCGCGTACGGTTGCGAGAGTTTCGAGAGTTTCCGGTTCTATGTTCACGCCCGTTCGCGACGGCACGTTATATACGATGATCGGCAGTCCGATCTCGGCGATCGCTTTGTAGTGCGCGATCATTCCCGATTGAGTGCATTTGTTGTAGTACGGCGTGACGACGAGCGCGCCGTCTGCTCCTGCTTTTTTCGCCGTCGCCGCATGCTTGCATGCCGCCGCGGTGCTGTTACTGCCCGCGCCCGCGATAACGGGCACGCGCGAGCGCACGCGCCGCACGATATGTTCGAGCGTTTCGGAATACTCGGCGGCGGAAAGCGTAGCCGGTTCGCCGGTCGTGCCGAAAGGGAACAGGGCGGACACTCCGCCCGAAATAAGATGCTCGACGTATGCGTCGAGAACGTCGCGGTCGATCGCGCCGCTTTTGCCGAACGGCGTAACCATCGCCGCGCCGACGCCCGAAAACAAAGTCATATGATCACCTCGTATAATTATGCGGGTTTACCCGCGGCTGTTGAGAAGTTCCGCTATCTGCACGGCGTTGCTTGCCGCGCCTTTGCGGATATTGTCTGCGACCACCCAAATATTGAGTCCGTGTTCCACCGATCTGTCCTCGCGTATCCTGCCTACGAACACTTCGTCGCGACCTTCGGCGTCGAGCGGCATAGGGTATACGTTGTTGTCTGTATCGTCGCAAA
The DNA here is from genome assembly GCA_910586925.1 of uncultured Christensenellaceae bacterium. Classification (GTDB taxonomy): domain Bacteria; phylum Bacillota; class Clostridia; order Christensenellales; family Pumilibacteraceae; genus Anaerocaecibacter. The sequence goes on from CAJUKG010000016.1 coordinate 10,042, forward strand.
CAACAACGTCCGCCGCGGCGCGAAGCACTTCGGTTGCGGCGGCGCGGGTAATCGGCTTTTCACACTCTATGTTTATGCTCTCGCTGTGTCCGTAATACACGGGCACGCGCACAGTCGTCGCGGTTATTCGCAAACCGTCGTCGCCGAGTATCTTGCGCGTTTCGTTTATCATTTTCGATTCTTCTTTTGTATAGCCGTCGGCTTGAAACGCGTCGATGTGCGGAATGACGTTGAACGCTATCGGGTGGGGGAATTTTGCGGGCGGCGTGCCCGTTATGCCGTTTCTGAGATCGTCGTAACCGCCGCGCCCCGCGCCCGATACCGCTTGGTATGTGGAGTAGACGATACGCTTTATTTTGAACGCGTCGTGCAGCGGTTTCAGTGCGACTACCGCTTGAATGGTCGAACAGTTGGGGTTGGCGACAATGCCGCGGTGCGTAAACGCCGCTTCGGGATTGACTTCCGGAACTACGAGCGGCACTGCTTTATCCATGCGCCAATAGCTCGAATTGTCTATCGCGACGCCGCCGCATCGCGCAAAAATAGGCGCGAAACGTTTAGATACGTCGCTGCCCGCCGAGAAAATCGCATAATCGACTTTCGCCGCTTCGATGCTCGCTTCATCGAGTTCGCGAACGGTATGATCCTCGCCGCGAAATCGCATGGTACTGCCCGCGCTTCTCGCCGACGCAAACAGAAAGAGCTTTTCGATGGGGAAATTACGTTCCTCGAGCACTTTCAGCATCATGCGACCGACCATGCCCGTCGCCCCGACTATCGCAACTTTCTTGTTCATTTCTGCCTCCGCTACTATGATACAATTATGCGGGTAAAAAGTCAAGTGTCGCGCATGCAAAAAACACGTGTCTAAAAATAACGCGCGAAAACGACGGCATTTTGCTTGTAATAAAACGAGTTTTGTAGTATAATGCAATCATGGAAAGTATGTCATTGCAATACCTCACCGAAACGCGGCGAAAGCTGCACGGCATGGCTGAACCGTCGGGTGCGGAATACAATACTCAAGCCTTTATCGAAAGCGAACTTAAGCGGTTCGGGTATAAACCTATAAGGCTCGGCACCGGTGTGTATTGCGATATAGGCGGCGGCAAAAACCGTCTTGCTTTCCGCGCGGACATCGACGCATTGCCGATGACCGAAAACACAGCCGTAACCGGTATGGCGGACTGCGCCGCGAAAGGCGCGATGCATGCGTGCGGGCACGACGGGCATACCGCCAATCTTCTCAATGTGGCGAGACTTCTCGGCGGAAAGAGCGACGTTCCGTTACGGCTCATATTTCAGTTCGGCGAGGAGGACGAGGGCGGAAGCGCGTACATGATAAAGCACGGCGTTCTCGACGGCGTGAACGAGATATACGCACTTCATCTGTGTCCCGAACTCGACGAAGGAAAAATAGGGTATTGTTACGGCGGAATGTTCGCGGGCTGTTACGAATTCGACGTCGAGATACGCGGCAAGGCGGCGCACTGCGCCATGCGCGAGAAGGGTGCGGATGCGGTGCTCGCTTCGCTCGATATCGCCGCTGCGGCATATAAAGCCGCGAAAAAACACGGACTTCTCGTCAATCTCGGTAAAATATCGGGCGGGCATGCAAGAAACATCGTTGCCGATTATTGTAAAAGCGAGTACACGTTGCGCTTCTACGAAACGTCAAAGTGCGAGGCGGCAATGCTCGATATAGAACGCGCCGCGCTCGCCGCAGACGATATGTACGGCACCGAACACAAAACTACATGCGTTGCAATGTACAACCCGCTCGTCAATCACGCGCTTGCCGTAGATACGGTGCGCAGCGTAATGGGCGAGCGTTGCGAGGCTGTGCCGCCGCGCTACACCGCCGAGGATTTCTCGGACTATCTTCTCGAAGTGCCCGGCTGCATGGTGTGGCTCGGCATAAAGTCGGCGGGGCACGACAGTCCGCTGCACAGCGATACTTTCTCGTTCGACGAGCGCGCGTTGTCGACGGGTACCGAACTGTTCATGAAACTTATAGACGCGCGAAAACTCGGGGTGTGATATGGCAGGTCAAACCAAGCAAATTATACGGAACAAGCCGCTGTATAACGGCGTGTCGCTCGATATGGAACGCACCGAAACGTTCGGCGCGTCGCGTTGGGCGTTGTTCAAGTCGGTGCTGTTCGGACGGTTCGGAACGGTGGTGCTCGCCAACCTTTTGTCCATGATATTCGCATTGCCGGGTATGGCGGTGCTCGTGCTGTTTTACGTCAATTCGTCTGTCGCCATGGGGCTTGTGCCGTATTCGGGCAATATCGGGTTCGGCATCACCGTCACGGTGGACGCGGCGGCAATCGGCGCGTCTACGGCTTTTTCTTATCTGTCGTTTGAAATGTTGCTTCTTATACCGTGCATTGCGGTGTTCGCACTCGGTGTTGCGGGGAATATGTACGTGATAAACAGGATAGCGGCGGGCGAAGAAGTGCATACATTTAAGGACTTTTTCCGCGGCATTAAGCGGTGCGGATTGTCTTTTTTCTTTCTCGGATTGCTGTTTGCGGTCGTGCTTGCGAGCGTAGTGCTGTCGGTAGACTTTTTCGACGTATACGGCTTGGGTATCACGTATAAAGTGCTGTCGCTCGTCGTGTCGATATTGATAATTTGCCTGTTTATTTTGTTCCTCGCGTTCTTTATGACGCAGAGCGCGGCGTTCAAAATGCCACTCGGCGCGAGAATACGCAATTCGTTCCTGTTCATGCTGGGCACGAACGTGCAGTCTATCGTATTCGTCGGAATAGCGATAGCCCCGATATTCTTGATATTCCTGCCCGGAATACTCATGCTGTACATTATGCTGTACGTACTGCTCGGCGTGTCTTATACCACCGCGGTGCTCACGGTGTACTGCCGCGGCTGTTACGAAAAATACACGGAAGGCAAAACAGCGGAAGCAAAACAAACGAGTTACGCCAAGCGCGACGATATCGTGCGTGAGGACGCCAAACGCGACGAAGATAAACGCGACGCCGACGGCGACGAAATCAAGAGCGAACGAAACGACGACGCGGATCAACGACCCGAGGAGAAATCGGACGGAACGGTTTCTGTCGAGAAGCCCAAGAAAAAACCGACGCAGTATAAAAATCCCAAAAAACGCAAACCGTCGAATGGTGGCGAGCGGCGGATAAGTCAAACGCGCGATGCCGCGAATGACGCGAGTACGGAAAATTCAGAAACCGCCGATAACGGCACGGGATCGACGGACACGGAATAAGATGATAAGTTCTTTCGACAAAAACGGCGCGGCAAAACATTACAGGCGCGAGTTTATTCAAAACGTCAACGATTGCGACTATGAGGGCGCACTCGATAACCTTTTGAAATACCACGACACGGTACATAACCGCGATTTCCATTTGGCGTGCGGAATTTTATACTTTTTGATGTCGCAGGACAGCGACGATAACGAGTTGCTCGTAATGGCGGCGCGCGAGTTCATGATGCACCTGCGGCGGTTCCCGACGAGCCGCGTCGCTTTTCGCGATTTGCTCGGCGTGCATATGCTGCGCCACGATCCCGCGGCTACTCTCGCGTGCGCGGATTGGGCGGCGTTGCACGGTTTCGACATAGACGGAATGTTCGGCGAACTGTCCGAAGCGGGCGTCGAGCTTTTCATGGACGAAAGCGACGGACTCGATCTCGACGGATTGCTCGAAAAAGGCGAGTTCGGGGAGATCGACATACAGCCGACTAACGAAGAAGCGGGCGGCGACAATGCAGTGCCCGCCAAAGAGCGGCATATCATTCAGTTCCGCGGCGGAAAGAACGGCGGCGACAAAGATGCGCGTGTCGAAGGACTTTCTCGCGACAAGATACTCGCGATGACGCCGAGCGAGGCACAGACCGAATTTCGCGACGATTGGAACGGCGACGTTTTCGATGCGCCCGACGAAATAGACGACGGGGAAGATTTTACCGAAGATGTGTCGCGCGAACTTATCGACAGACTTCGCGACGGCGACATGCGCGGTAATTCGGACATGGCTACGCAGCTCGCGTTGCAGAAAGCGGAACAGCTGTGCGGCAACGGGGATTTCGAGTCCGCGCTCGGCATACTTGCGGCGATCAAGCCGTCGGACGGGCGGTACTATTACTGTGCGGAGTGCATGCGCGCGTTTATATTTGCCGAAACGGGCGATCTCGACGGAGCAATGCGTGCGGTAAACCGTGCGTTTGAAGTATTGCCGCACGGCGCGCTCGCAAGCACGCTACTGTGCAAGATCTACGAGGACAAAAAGCAATTCGATAAAATACCCGACGCGCTCAAGAACGCGGACGTAAAGGATTATACCGACGCGGGACACGTTTATCAGGCAATGCGGCTCGCTATAGAGTATTGCACCCCCGAGGACGCCTTGTCGCTCGCCGAGGACTATATCGAAGAATTCAATACGATGGATATTCGCATGCTGTATGCGCAAATGCTGTATAACCACGGCGATCGCAAGGCGGCACTGCGGGAAATGTACAAGTTAACGCGCATATTTTACGACGATTTCAATACCCATTATTATTATAAAAACGCAGTGCTCGGCGTAAAGAGCATGCCCGTCGACGAGGATGCGCCGCAAACGGTGCTTGCAACGGCGGTCAACGCGTTTGTTCTGATAAACAAACAGGGCTTGCCCGACGACGAAACGGTCAAGGGCGAAATGTACGATTCGTATTTGGAATTGTTTCTTACCTTGCAGTATCCGCGGGAAAAACAAACGTCGGTCGCGATGTTCGAACTTCTCGGTCGGCTCGTCGAGGACGGTCGGCTGGAAGAAAAATTGCGCGACGCGCTTGTGTCGCCGTACGTCGAGCCGCTCGTAAAAGCCGTTATACTGTCGGGATTGCTGAAGTCGGGGCAGGACGATTACTTAATGTCGATTTCGTTTTGTCCGATCACGGGCAAGGCGTTCAAGCCGCCGACGAACGGGTTTTCGGACGGGTTCAAGACGGCATTCGCTTTCACCGTCGCACTCGCGCATAAACTTGTGCCGTCGTTCAACGAGCTGGCGGTAAAATTGAAGTCGAAGCTCGATGCGAGCGAGTTTTCGGAGCGCGACAAAGCGTATTACATTTTGCAAAAACTTAAGTCGTCGCGCGGCGGGAAAAAGATTTCCGATTCGCGAACGTGTTTCGCGCTCGGGTACGGCTCGAAATCGGAAGCGGCGCAGGCGTTCGCCGCAGTGGACGCATATATAGGTCAAATTTGATTTACAAGTGATCGGGAGGTCATATTATGGATAAAAACGAGCAGTTATATTATATTGATTTCGATAAACTGTTTGAAAATTTCGCGGACAAATATTACGTCGAGCACAGCGACGATTACGACGGTCCGGACGATTTTGCAAAAGATTTGGACGAAATTTACCACAAGTGGGCTACTTCGCCGCAGCACGTGCTCGGCGGACTGTCGCCGTCGGAGTTTTTCAATCGGATCCCCAACGACGAGCTTGTGGATATTTTGAAAGGTTCGTGCGTGGGAGAGAACAATCCCTGCTCGCTGCTTTTCGACAGGATAGCCACCGAGCCGGAACTCCTCGACGAACTTGCGGAGCTTGCTCTCGAAACGACGGAAACCAAACTGCTCATGGTCACTATAGCGTTGATTTCGGAGCTTGGCGGTGCTGACGACGATTTCTATCTCGAAATGATAGAGCGCGATATAGACGCCGCATGCAAGGACAGCTGTATCGAAGTGCTTTGCGACCGCGCCGACGACGTGCGCGACAGACTGCTCGAGCGTGCCGCCGCCACAGACGATATTGCGATGAAAGAGCTTTATGCCGAGCCGCTCACGTTTTGCGAAGCGGGCAACGACGACATTCTTTCGCTGCTTCGCGAGCTTCTCGCTTCGGACGATAATACGGCGTACGTCGCCGAGCTTATCGGACGGTACGGTGACGATAGGGCGTGCGGCGATCTTTACAAACTGCTCGACACGTGCAACTATGCCGAGTTTTTGGAAATACGCAACGCCATAGAGGAATTGGGCGGTACGGTCGACCCGCATTATCGCGACTTTTCGTCCGACCCCGTATATATTTCCATGAAAAAAGCGGGGCACGGCGACAATAATTAGTATAAACATCGCCGAAAATAAGCATATACAATTATGGGGATAATATCGGTATGTCGAAAATAATCACATTGAAAGACGTCAAGCAGAACGAGGAGTTTATTCGACTCATAGACGCGTGCAACGAGTGCCTCAAGATACTCGGTTATACCGAACACGGTATTCGTCACGTGGGGTACGTATCGAAAACCACAGAGAACATTTTACGTACTCTCGGTTACGATGCGCGAACTATCGAACTCGGCGCGATCGCGGGCTGGATACACGATATCGGCAATGCGATCAATCGCAAGGATCACGGACTTACAGGTTCCGTTCTCGCATACGATATTCTCATAAGAATGGGCATGCCGCCCTCCGAAGTCACGCAGATTATAGCGGCTATCGGCAATCACGAAGAACAGTCGGGAACGCCAATGAATCCCATATCCGCCGCGCTCATCATCGCCGACAAGTCCGACGCGCACCGCAGCAGAGTGCGTCGTGAAACCGCCGATCGTCGCGACATTCACGACAGAGTAAATCTTTCCATCAAGAAAAACTATCTCGCAATAGACAAGGACAAAAAGACCATACGCCTCGTCATTCAAATGGACAATACCTCGGCGACGATGGAATACCTGCAAATCTATCTGTCGCGCATGGTGCTTTCCGAGAAAGCGGCGGCGTATCTCGGGTGTTGGTTTGAGCTTGTCATAAACGGCAACGTAATCAACCGCCGTCGTCCCGTAGATACCGAACTGAAGCCGCAAGCGGACGAAACAAAGGTATCGGACGATTGATTTTCGGCGGCGCATTTATCGCGTGATGCGGTATTTTTCGTTCGGTCCTGGTCAAAACATATAAAGAAAAGACTTGACATAGTATAGAGTATGTTCAAGTCTTTTTTACGTGCGATGTCGGTCGCCATGTTGATAATAGGCACGATGATAGGCGCGGGGTTCGCGTCGGGCAAGGAGATCGTCGCCTTCTTCGGCGAAACGCCGAACGTGTTCGCCGCACTCATCGCGGGCGTTTTGGTGTTCGGGTGTTCGGTGCTGTTTCTGTTTGTGGGACGGCGCGCCCGAAAATCGGACGTCGGCGAAGTGAACGGCGCGGTGTTCGGAAAACTGCGACCGATCGCCGATATATTCATACTGTTCAATTCGATGACGGTACTCGGCGCAATGCTCGCGGGTTGCGACAGCCTTGCCGCGGAGTTTATCGACCTGCGTCCGTTCGCGTCGATAATATTGGGCGGACTGTGCGCGGTGGTGGCGGTGCGCGGTATAGACGGCGTGATACGCGCGAACGCCGTGCTCGTGCCGATAATGGTGGTCGTGCTGTTCGTGTGCGCGATCATGGCGGTGGAATTTCCGTTCCGTCCTCAAAGCGACGGCATAAACGTAGGTTCGCTTATGCTGTATGTGTCGATGAATATGATTCTCGGCGGCGGGGTGCTTACAACCGTGCACAAGCTGTCGCCGCGCGAAATACTGCTCGCCGCGGCTGTCGCGTCGATAGTAATAGCAGGGCTTCTGCTTGCGATAATGGGCGCGCTGCAGTCTTGTGCGTCGGCGCATGCCGATATGCCCATGCTTCTCGTCGCGCTGAAAAGCGGGCGGGTGATGTATTTCGTGTGCTTGCCGATCATAGCGGTGTCGATATTTACGACGATGCTGTCGGCATTCAAGTCGGTGTATGATTATTTGCTCGGCTTTATCGGAAACAAACCGCTGTCCGCCGGCATTGTGCTTGTCGGCGGACTTGCGGTCGGTGCGTTCGGGTTTTCGAGCGTCGTCGACACGATGTACCCGATAATCGGCGGGATAGGCGCGCTGTATATACTCTGCAACTGTTGGTATCTCGTTCGTACGCGCGTAAAGCGTGACGTCAAGCGCAAAGCGCGGAAAGTCAAGCGCGGCGTTATGCGTCGCGTTAAGCGGAAAACTTCCGACGTCACACCGCGCCGTAACGCTTCTTCGTGAGCTTTTCGACGCCGGCAACGGCGAGGTACATAAGCGTTGCGAGTATGCAAAGAATGACGGTGCTCGCCATGACGAGATCCATTTTGAAAACTTGACTGCCGTAAATGATCAGATAGCCAAGTCCCGCGGTGGAAACGAGGTATTCGCCCATGATAGTGCCCACCCAAGCAAGCCCGACGTTGATCTTGAGCATGTTGACGAGCGTGGGGACGTTGGCGGGGATAATAAGTTTGGTAAGTATCTGAAGCCGCGTCGCGCCCATTGACTGCATAAGCAGTATTTTGCCTTCGTCTACTGCGGTGAAGCCGTTGAGCACGCTTATGACGGTGACTATTATGCAGATGAGAAAAGTCATTACTATAATGGCTTGCGCGCCCGCGCCTACCCATATGATGATTATGGGACCGAGTGCGATCTTCGGCAGTGCGTTCAGCACTACGATGTACGGCTCGAGCACTTTTCTGAGCGTCGTGAACCGCCAAAGCAGTATCGCTATCGCAATGCCGAGTACGCTCGCCACTATGAATCCTACGACGCACTCTAGCAACGTGTAGCCTATGTGTTTGAACAGATCTGCCGCGTCGATGGACGACAGCGTGGCGATTATTCGCGACGGACACGACGTAATGAACGAGTCGATAAAACCTGTGGCGGCGGCAAGCTCCCATATTCCGAAAAGGGCGAGCAGTAAGCCTATTTGTACCGCTATTACGATTATTTTGCGGTTGCGCCGTTTTGCGAGATAAACTTCGCGCGGCGTTTTTTTGCGGGCGGTGCGGACAGTCGTTTCTTTTGTCTTCATTGTCGCTCTCCTTTAGTCGGCGGCGGACTTTGCTTTGTGCTTGCCGTAAGCCGTTTCGATGGAATTGTAGATGCGCATGCAAAGCTCGGCTATAAGCGTGCTCGCGTCTTGCGCGAGAACGACTATATCGTCGAGAAGCCGTTTGCCGATGATCTTCATATCCTGCTTTTCGGTCATAGCGAAACCTCCTTCCACACGCGGTCGAACCACTCCGAGAACCGCGGACTTTCGCGGCGGGCGAGCGGGGTCGGCGCGGTGATGTCTATATCGAACACCGTTTTGACGGTGGCGGGGCGTTTGGTGAGCACGACTATCCTGTCCGCCATGGATACGGCTTCGGAAATGTCATGCGTGACGAGCAGCGCGGTCTTGTGCTCGCTCTTGATGATAGAATACACGTCGTCGCATACCGTCATGCGCGTTTGAAAGTCCACCGCCGAGAACGGCTCGTCGAGCAGAAGCAGTCTCGGCTTGAACGCGAGCGTGCGTATTAGCGCGGCGCGTTGCCGCATACCGCCCGACAGTTCTTTGGGAAACGAATTGCGGAATTCTCCGAGTCCGTATTTTTCGAGCATGCCGAGCGCGTAAGAACGACTCTCGTCGTTGAGCTTTTTTTGCACTGACAGTCCGAGCAGGACGTTGGATTCTATAGTCCGCCATTCGAACAAATTGTCGCGTTGCAACATATACCCGACCGAACCGGATGCGGCGACGATGCTTTCGCCGTCGATTTTAAGCTCGCCGCGCGTGGGATTGAGCAAGCCCGCGATCATGGATAACAGAGTGGTCTTGCCGCAACCGGAGGGTCCGACGAGAGCGATAAACTCGCCCTCGTCGACGGAAAGATTGAGATCCTTGACCGCTTCCGTTTCGCTTGTTTCGGTTTGGTATATGAGATCGACGTTTTCGATTTCGAGAAGTGCCATTACAGATCGAGTTCGGCGGCAAGCTCGTTCGCAATGGTGTTGTCGACGGCGAGCGAGTAGTCTGCGCGAGAAGAAAGCGTGCCCGCGTTTTCCATAATGGTTTGAAGTTTGTCGAACGATTCGCGGCTCATGGCGGGAGTGGACGCCCATGCGTCGATCGCGAGGTAGCTCACAACCGCATCGGCAAGCGATTCTTCGCTTATCCCGACAAACGATTTCGCGAGCGATTTCGCGGCGGCTTCGGGTGTGTTCTCTTTCATGAATTTGTAGCCTTTGAGCACAGCGCGAAGAAACGCTTTGGCTGTCGTTTTGTTATTCTCGAGCCACGATTTTTGCGCGGAGAACGCAGTGTACGGCACGGAGCCGGACGCGCTGCCTACGGACGCAACAATGTAGCCTTTGCCCGCTTTTACGTATTCGGACGCCGTCGGCTCGAACATGGTCGTGTAGGAAATGCTTTTATCCGTATCGAACGTGCTAACCATGGCGTCGAACTCCACCGACGTGTCGAAAAGCTCGGTGTCGGTGTTCACGCCGTGTTGGTTGAGAACGTACTGAAGCGTCATTGCGGGTACTCCGCCCGCGCGCCCCGCGAGTATATGCTTGCCTTCGAGCGACGCCCAATCGAAGTTCTCCTCGGGCGTTCTGCCGATGAGAAACGAGCCGTCGCGCTGTGTGAGCTGTCCGAAAATAATAGGGTAGTCGCGCTGACCTTCGACATGACAGTA
>CAJUKG010000017.1 GCA_910586925.1 uncultured Christensenellaceae bacterium
GAGCAGGTTCGATTTCCAAAAGGGTGTACCCGGACGGGCAGATCGTGCGGTGCGACCGTCGTATCGGCATTCACCGCAAAGGTGTACGTGCTGTCCGTCACGTCGGTGCCGTTCACTACCCACTTTTCAAAGTTGTCGAATGAGGGAACGATCGTCACCGACTGTCCTTTATAGAACGTCGCCGTCGAAAGCTCGGTATTTTCGATCTTGCCGCCCGTAATCGTAACGGTGAACTGTTCGACGTTGTTGTATATATACGCCTGCGGTCCGATCGCCGAGATCTCGCTCGGCGCGTAAATAGATCCCGCTTTGCCGAACGATTGCATTGCGACGTAGTAAGGGGTGTTCGCGTCGAAGTTCGCGCCCGCCGCGCTCTTTATGAGCTTGAAAAGCATTTCTTTCTTGCTCGAGCAACCCGCTTCCTGCGCGTTGTCCTGATACAAGTCGCTCTTTCTGCCCTTGACGTCCCACAGCTTACTGCCGTCCATTGCTTCGAATCGGAACTTGTCGCCGTCGCGCACGAGTTTGATGCTGCCGACCGCATTTTCCGCCGTCGCTTGGACGTAAGGCGAAGTATAGAAATAGAACATCATGTACGCGATATTCGCGTTATCGAATTCCGATTGCACGCCTTTGTTCTTGCGGTCGATCTCGATAGTTTCGATCGCATTGACTTTGAACATTTGGTTTTGATCGTTCACCGGTTTCGTGAACTCGTGCACTTGGTCGGCGTACACCGCAACGATAGTCGCATTACCGGTTAATGCACCCCCCCCCCGCGATCGTAACCGTCATATCGGTCGAGAAGTCCGCGCCGTCCATTTGCCATTTCGTAAAGCCCTTGCCGTCGGGTATCGCATCGAGATCGAGCTTGAGCGTATACGTGCCCGTTTCCGATACGGTATACGTGCCGTCCTCGTTCTTTTCGAGTCCGTCTATAATGCCGCCCTCTACGGTGAGCGTATATGTGGTTACGTACTTCGCTTTAAGCACGATCGACGCTTCGGCATCGAACGTGTACACCGCGTCGCGGGAAAGGATCTTCTCCTTGCCGTCCTCGAGCACGTACCAATACGCAAACGCTTTGCCCGCTTCGGGCGCGGCGGCGGTGACCGTTACCGATTCGCCGTTATTGACGGTGACCGAAGTTTTGCCGCCGTTTACCGTACCGCCTTCCACGCTTATATTGCACTCGCCTTCGAGCACCGCGACTATAGAGGTGTCGCCCGTTACCGTCACGGTAAGCTCCATGTCGCTTCCCGACTGCACGCCGTTCACCAGCCAATACTTGAACTTATCGGACGTCGCTTCGACGGTAACGGTCTGTCCGTCGTACACTTTGAGCGAAACGGTTTGCGTGCCTTTTACCACGCCGCCCTTAACGGTGACCGCGTGCTGCGCGACGTTGTTGTTCTCTATGATCGCTTGCGGACCGATGACCGAAATTTCGCTCGCGCCGTATATGGAACCGTCCTTGCCGCATACCTGCGCCGCGATATAGTACGGCGTGTTCGAGTCGAACGCGTCGCCCAAAATTTCGCGCCACATTTTGAAGAAATTGGTTTTGGTGCTCGGCTTGTTATATTCGCCCGAAGTTTCCAGCCACAGATTGCCGAAGTTGCCTTCGCTCTTGTAGAACCGCTTGCCGTCCTCGCTCGTGATATACGCGTCCGCGCCGTCGCGTTTCAAAACGAAACTGCCGACGCTGTCCGTATTCTTATTCGCATACGGGCTTGTGTAAATATAGAACCGCACGTAATCCGCATGCGCCGTGAACACCGTCGAGCCGCCGCGATCTATCTCTATCGCATAGTCGTCGGCGTTGCCGTCCCTGTGCCGTATCCTGAACGTTTGGTTTGCGTTCATGACGGGCGTATTAAACTCGTAAACCTTGTCTTGATACTCCGCCGCGATGACCGCATCGTCGGAAAGAGTGCCCGAAGCGAATTTATACGTATACTCCGTCGAAACCGTTTCGCCGTTCAGTTTCCAACCGACAAAACCTTTACCGTCGGGGATCGCGTCGAGATCGAGTTCGACTGTGTACTCGTTGAGATCCACGACTTCGTATCTGCCGTCTTCCGCTTTGTCCATGCCGTCCACAGTGCCGCCCGTGACGGTGACCGTGCAAATATTGCCGTACTTTGCGTACACTGTGAGCGTCCGCGAAACGTTGAACGTATATTCGCTGTTTTTGGACAGGACCGTTTCTTTATCTCCGTCGAGAATATACCAATACGCGAAAGTCTTACCCGATTCCGCAGGGTTCGCCACCACGGTACATTCTTCGCCCGCGTCGAACTGTCCGACAGCCGACCCGCCTTTGATGATGCCGCCGTCTACCGTTATCGTACTCTTGCCGTTATACGTCGCGACGATATTGACGTCCGCACTCACGGTAAACGTATAAAGCGGATCTTCCGAAACTATCTCGTCGCCGATTTGCCAACCCGCAAACACGTCCGAATCGCTGTAAACTGTAACTTCCTGACCTTCGTACACTTCCACACGGGAAAGGTTCGCGCCCACGACTATGCCGCCTTCGACGGTCACGGTATGCTTTGCGACGTTGTTTTCGATAAATGCTTGCGGACCGATGACCGAGATCGGGCTGTTGTTGAACTGCGAATCTTCTTTTGCGACGGCTTGCGCCGCGAAATAATACGGAGTGTTCGCGTTATAACCGTCGCCGACGCACTTCGCTATCATTTTCATGGTATTGCCGTGCTTGTCTTTATTGAAATCCTCTTTCGTGTCGAGCCAGAAATTGCCCGCCGAGCCTTCGATGCCCCAAAGCCGTGTGCCGTCCGCCGTCGCGAGCCGCCAATCGCCGCCCTCATTCAAGAACTTCATTCTGCCGACATAATCGTCTTTATCGGCATACGGGCTTGTATACAGATAGAACATTATGTGATCGACGTCACCCGTGAACGCCGTTTCGCCACCGCGGTCGAGTTCGAGCGTGCCGTTCTCTTTGCATCGAAGCATTTGGTTGTCGTTCATCTTGGGCGCGACGAGATATTTCACGACGAGATTTGCCGAGATCACGGTGTTCTCGGTGATTTTGTTTATCGTAAACACCTTTTCCGTCGATACCACCTCGTCGTCGACGATCCAGCCGCCGAACTTTTGGTCGCCCGTCACCGACGTCGGATCGAAGCGCACGGTGACGCCCTCGCCGTCGAGCACCTTTACGGTATTGCCCTCCGCACCGTCGATTGTTCCGTTCTCGACGGTCACGGTGTACGATCTGCCGTACTTGGCATAGTATTTCTCGGTGCCCGTCACCGTGAAAGTATATTCGGGGTCGTAAGACAGCCGTTTCATGTTGCCGTCGGCGTCCTGCGTATACCAATACGCGAAAGACAGTCCGTCCATCTCCTCGTACGCGACGATGGTGCACTTTTCGCCGCCCTTCACGATTTTGCGCGAAGAATCTTCGCCCTTGACGGTGCCGCCCGACACCGCTACGAGATACTGCTCGTCAACGATCGCCACAATGCTTATATCGTCAGTCGCGGTAAATACGTACGGGTTTTGCGTGCTCTCGTCTTTGCCGTTGATGAGCCACTTGACGAATTTGTGCGACTGCGAAGATTGTGCGGTCACGCTGACCGTCTGACCTTTGTACACCGTCGTCTGATAATCGTCGGTGCCCGTTATAGTGCCGCCTACTATTTCCACGCGACACGTCGCTGCGTCTACCGTGACCGCATGCAGTTCGAGATCGCCGCTCACGTCGAACGTGTACGGGTTTGCGGCGGAAAGTACAGTGCCGTACTCGTCCACCCATTTTTCAAACACCTTGCCGTAGGGCACGTCCGCTGTTACCGTACAACTGCCGCCGTCCCTTATCTTACCGCCGCCGCTGCCGCCTACGACCGATATTTCGTACTCGTATACGAACGGTTCGCCGCGTCCCGACGCGTTGCCGCACGCGACCATGCCGCTGCAACAAAGTGCGGTAAGCGCGGACGCGACGACTGCCGTTGCTATCTTTGATTTTTTCATACTTTCCCTCCTAATTTTTAAGCGTTACCGCGTGCGCGTCGGAAACGTCGCTGTCGTTATACGGCGTATCGTCCGCCGCCATCGCCTGCACGGTAACGAAATATTCTTTCCCGACTTCCATATTCATGATCTTGCGGATAGTGGCTTTCGCGTCGGAAACGTCCTGATAAATGTCGCCTTTGCCGCCCTTAAGCCCCGTGAAAGTCTTTTCGTCCATGCTGTAGAAATAACTGTGGTATTCGCCCTCTTGCTTGGCGAGCGGGACTATCTTGCCCCTGCCGACTTCGACGAGTTCGTCGCTTGCGTTCTTTTCGTACGCCACGTACAAAAGATATTCGCAGCCCTGCACGAACGCCGTTTTTCTGCTGCCGTCCGCATTCTTCTGCCTGTCGAATTCGTACGCCGTATTAGCCGACACCTTGAACATGGCACCATCGCTGTTGTCGGGTGCCGCGAGCTTTATCTCCTCGAAAGTCGCGGTGAGATACATGTCTTTATCAACGGTGAACTCGTAAACGCTCTGCGTCGATACGAGCTTCGTCACTTCTTCGCCGTTCTCCTCGTACGTCGCTTCCCAACCGGTGAACTTGAGCGACGAGTATTTGCTGTCAGGCGTCACGGTGAGCTTCGACCCGCCGAAGTAGGTACCGCTTCCGTTGCCCCAATGCACGTCTATATCGTAAACCTCGGTATTCGGCACGTCGTCGGCGAACACCGCCTTCAACGCGATGTTCTTCGTCACCGTAAAGGTGTACTCGGCGTTGGGCGAAAGGTCGGTCGTACCCGCCACCCATTTCATGAACTGTTTGCCCTCGGGAATCTCCGCTTTTACCGTACAGTTGGTATTTACGTAATAATACCCTCCGCCGGTACCGCCCTCCACTCGGACCAGACAGGTTTTTTCGGGCGGCTCGAACGTTTCGCCGCCGTTACCGCCGCAAGCGATAAGCGCGCCGCACGAAATCGCAAGTATCGAGCCGAGAATTACCGAAATAAACCTAACGCTTTTTTTCATTGAATCACTCCTCCTCTTTATTGATGTTTTTTATAACATTCCCGTCGCTCAATACGATGCCGTCATCGCTTTCTGCGTCGGGGTTGCTATCGTTATCTGCGCCGTCCGCGGCTTGCTTTTTCAGCTTTCTCCGCCGCACTATGCCGCGCACGAAGAAGAACGTCCACACGCCCATTCCGACGAGTATCACCGCGTCGGCGACTATCAGCCACACCACCCACATCGGCATTATGTACTTGTAAATAACGCCGGGACCGTATCCGTTCATAGCCGTGCTGTTGACGACGGTGTACAATATGTTCTTCGTCGCGCGACGGAGAGAAGCTACCTGCGTGGGAGATGCGTCGGTGCTCGGCCAGCCTTTTTGCGTGAGATTGAGATCGCCGCCCGCGCGTATCATTTGGTTGACGTTCATGTACGGCGTCGCATAGTTATAGTCTGTTATGACCATGCCTCTGAATCCCCATTCGTCGCGAAGCACTTCGGTGAGAAGCGCGTAACTTCCGCCCGTCCATTCCGTGCCGATACGGTTGAAACTGCTCATCATAGCCGTCGTTTCGCCTTCTTTGACGCACAGCTCGAACGCTCTGAAGTATATCTCGCGCATGGCTTGCTCGCTTGCGAAAGTGCAAACGCCGCTGCGATGGGTTTCCTGCTCGTTGAGCGCGAAATGCTTGACGTAAGTGTACACGCCTTTGCTTTTCGCGCCGAGTATCACCTGCGCCGCGATACTACCCGAAAGATACCCGTCCTCGCTGTAATATTCCCAATTACGCCCGCCGAACGGACTGCGGTGGATATTCACCGCGGGCGCGTACCAACCGCTGTACGGCGTGCCGTCGCCCGCAAGGTTGCCGAGTATGCCTTCGTTGCCCACCATCTCGCCCATGAAATACGCGAGTTCGCGATTGTACGTCGCGCCGAGCACGCACCCGCTCGCATAGAAGCAGGTATCGTACACGCTCGGGTCGCCCATGAACGCCGTGAAGCCGACGGGACCGTCGGGGTCGATCGTACGAGGCTTGCCGATATTGTCGATAGCCATGGTGTTATAGTTGCCCGTGCCTATCATTTCCGCCATTTGGTCGATCGTCAGTTGGTCGAGCATGGCGTCCCACTTTTCGGTGTCCTCGTAATCGACGCCTATAAGCTCGTACAGCTTTATCGTGTCTTTATACTTGAGTTCGTTTTTGCTCTGCGTCGGGGTGTCGGTCGCTTCCCACGGCTTGCCCTCGTCCACACCGTCGTAATCGAACGAGTCGAGGAAGCTCTGCGTGACCGTGCGTTCCGCCTCGGTGGGCGGCGTGCACCAAGTACCTTCCCAATCGGCGCGGGAAAGATACGTTTCAATATGATCGCTCACTTCGTCGAACCTGTTCTCGACGGTTTTTCCCGTCTTCGCGTCCGACGTTACGAGTATATCGCTCGGCACGTTAAGCGTCGCCGTATACGCTTCGTCGTGAGCGTTGCGGCTTACGCGAAGTTCGTAATTCCCGTGTTCTATCTCGTAACCTTTGTGCCCGTTCTCGTTGGCGTCGTTATAGTCGTACGACGCGAAGTATTCCGCTTTCACGGGAATCTCGAGCACGCAGCTTTCGGGCATCTCCTCGGTACCTTTGCCCTTTGCGGCGAGAAGCGGGGTTTTCGCGAAACCGACGAGTACCACTTCCGCCTTCTCTATTTCGCCGTCGTAATAAGGCGGATTCACGTACACCTGCACGACGTCCTTGCCCGCGCGGTCACCGACGTTTTGAACTTTTACTTTTACCGTGAACTCGCTTTTGTGCTCGACCGTCGCCGCCTCGAGCTCGGCTTTGTTTATAAGCTCCCACTCGAAATTCGTGTACGACAGTCCGTAACCGAGCGGGAACACGACGTTGTTTTTATACCAAGCGTCGCCGCCCGCGCCTTCCGTCGCGTACCGCGTTTCGTAGTAGCGATAGCCGACGTATATCCCCTCCTCGTACTCGACGAGATACTGCTCGCGCGCTTGCAGTTTGCCGTTGCTGCGCACAGTGTAATACTCGTTGCCGTGAAGCACGTTGTTGGTGCCGAAATTGTAATACGAAGGGTCTTTGGTGAAGTCGCGCGCGAACGTATCGACGGTGCGCCCCGACGGATTGACAGTGCCGTTAAGCACTCTGCCGAGCGCGTTTACACCCGTCTTGCCGGGCGAACCTATCCACACCGCCGCTTTGAGTTTGTTCATGCATGCGACGGCTTTTACGCTGTCCGCATAACCGCCGTCGGTGTACAGATAGTGCGTGGGATCGTCGAGAAACCCGAGTTCCATTGTCTCGCTGCTGTTGACGACAACGACGACGCTGTCGAATTTATCCATTGCGACGCGCATCATGTCCACTTCGTTTTTGTCGAGTTGCAAATAGTGATCGTCGCCGCTCCGCGCGCCGTCGATGACCTTGCCGCTCGAATTGAGCGACGTCTTGCTCGTGCGCGGCAGGTCGAAGCCCTCTCCGCCCAGCCGCGAAAGCACTACGATCGCAAAATCGTTGTAATCTTTGTAACTCGATCTCACCGCGTCGGTATAGTTATCGACGGGCGTTTCGCCTGTGAATATGCCCGCGAGCAAACTGCTGCCCATGGCAGGCTCGTCGCGCTTGTCGCCCGCCGCCTTGCTCTCGTAAAACTTTTTGAGTTCGGGGTTGTAGTCGTAACCCGCCGAGGACAAACTGTCGAATACGGTCGCCGCGCCTTTACCGCCCGCGCCGCCCGCCGAACCGGACCCGCCGTAAACGAGATTGACGCTGTTATGTCCCAAAACGGATACGCGCGGGCGCACGGTCACGCTCTCGTCCGAAACGGGAGTGGCGACGGGCAAAAAGCCGTCGTTCTTGAGCAGGATCGTTCCTTCCTCGGCGATCTTCTCGTTGAGCGCGTTCGCCGCCGCGAGCACGGAGGCTTTATCGGAGTAGTCGGACTTGTAGTATACGTACTGCGACGGATCGCCCTCGACGAGTACGCGCCGCTCGGTACCGAGTACCGAACACACGGTGTTGTACAGGAACTGTTCCTGCGTAACTACGATATTCGCAATAAAAAATATAACGGCAAGAAATGCGCAAAATATGTACACGGCATACTGAATGCGTATTTTCTTTGTCATGGTCATCATTACCTCCGATAACGGATATTATTCACGCTTCAATAATATCAAATAGTCGAATTTTTTCAATACAAATTACAGAATCGGTAATTTTCTTTACAAAATGGTAGCCATATAATTGAAAATTATAAATTGACAATTAGTAATTATTGTCGATAAACAAAAAGAGGTCGGCTGATTTACTCGACCTCGATTTAATTATTTATGAATTTATCCACAATTTTTAATTATTAATTGTTAATTGATTTCACATCATGGTGAACTGCGTGAGCCTTTCTATAAAGTCTTTCTTGCTCAATCGACTTATCGGCAATATCGCGCCGGGCAACGTGACATTGTTGCCCTGCACAGAGATCACGTGAATGAGATTGACGAGATAACTTTTGCCGCACCGCGCGAAATACGCCGCGGGGAATTTCTTCTCGATTTTGTCGAGCGAATCCCAGCTCTCCACTTCCTCGCCGCCCGCGAGATGATAGACGATCCTGTGCTCGACGCTCTCGACGTAATAAATATCGGTGAACTTGACCATGCGGAGCATGTCTTTGTTCTTGATACAAATTTTGCCGAGATTGTTCTTGTTCACCCATTCGATCGCATTTTGCAGTTTGATCTTGAACTTCGGATATTCTATCGGCTTGATTATGAAATCGAACGCCGACACCTCGTAACCGTTTATCGCAAGCTGCGACAGTTCGGTAATGA
This sequence comes from uncultured Christensenellaceae bacterium, assembly GCA_910586925.1. GTDB lineage: Bacteria > Bacillota > Clostridia > Christensenellales > Pumilibacteraceae > Anaerocaecibacter. The sequence goes on from CAJUKG010000017.1 coordinate 8,856, forward strand.
AAATCAAGCACGTCGTTCTGTCCATGTCGCGAAGCCGCCGCGCCGTTTCCAACCCGTCGATATACGGCATGTTTATATCCATGAAAATCAAGTCGAAACCGGGCTTGTACGAATCGAGAAATTTCAGTCCGTCGGGATAAACGGACACCTCGAACGCGACTTGTTCTTCGGCTTGAAATTTTTTCAAATGCTCTTTGAGCGTGTCTATATGCTCTTTTTTATCCTCGACTATCGCTACTTTCATCGCGAACGTCCTCCGCCTCGTTTTGGTTGTGTTCGGTTTGTTTGGGCTGCGCCTGCACGAATACGATATTCAGCACGAACGTGCCGCCGCTCACATCGACGTTCAGCTTGCCGTTGTATCGCGCCGCGAGCATTTGCATACTCAATATACCGAAGCCGTGATAACGCAGGTCTTTTTTGCTCGTGACGGGCAAGCCGTTTTTCAGCTTGATCTGACCTTTATACTTGTTTTCCACCCGTACGCTCACTATGTCGCCGAGATTTTTGATCAGCACTTTGATCTCGCGTTCGGGTTCGTCGAGCTGTTCGACGGCGGCAATGGCATTGTCGAGCGCGTTGCCGAAAAGACTGTAAATATCTTCTTCGCGCATGAACGACAGACACTTTCCGTCCGCCATGCAGGTTATCTCGATGCCTTTCGGCTCGCACGACAGCATTTTGTCGGTGAGCACTATATCGAGCGTTTCGTTGCCCGTTTGCGCGACGTTCGCATAAATGGAGATCGCCTGTTCGACGGACTGAAGCTCGGCAAGATCCACCCTGTCGCCGTGCGGCACTTTGTGGAGCTGATGCTTGATGTCGTGACACTTCACGTTTATTATGTCCATATTTTGCTTGAGCTTGCGGAATTGTTGCTGTTCTTTTTGCAAAATATTGTAAATTATGTCGTAGTCGGTGATGATCTTCTTTTGTCGCAACCGCTGGAACTGCATATACAGAATGAACAAGCAAATAAGAAGGTTGTACACTTCCTCGAGCATGGTGGAGAGCGGGTCGGCATTGACGTTGTAAACGGTGTACATGTTGAACACTATATCGACGATGAGCACGAGCAACGACACTATAATCATGTTCGTCCTGCCGAGCTGCAAGTCGGGATGACGCGGGATCATCGCTATGAGCAGGAAATACGTTTCCACATATACCATGATATAGCTCGCAAAATACACCGCGAGCATGACGGCGAGCGTCATGCCGTCGAGTTCGACCGTGCCGCTCTGATAAACGTTGCCCGGATTGTCGGTGAACGCATTGACTATTATCGTGTACACGAGATACGCAATGTGTTGAACGGTGTACGCCGCCAGCCCGCAAAACAGTATGTTCATGAACCTGTCCGAAAAACATACCGCCATCGCCGCTATTGTCAGTACGAAAAACGTCAAAAACATCATCGACCCGTATAGCGGATCGTACCGCACTGGAAAAAGCCACGCCACGAGAAAAAGCACGGCGACGCAAAGCGCGAGCCGCAACCAAAACAGTTTTCGGCGACGCAGCTTGTACGTGAACATGCCTTCTATGATCAGCAGTTCCGCCATGAATAGAAATTTGTACCAAAACAGCGACACCATACCCGTGTACCCGCTCGCCCGACGCGACGCGCAAAACTCCTTTCCCGCAAGTATAACATGTATGTCCCGTTTTGTCAATCGCCGATTTGATTTTTTACGTTTTTCGCGAACCCCTGTTTATATACCGTAATGTTCCGTAGGGGACGCAGCCTACTGCGTCCCGCATACGACCACGCAAAACAAACTTGTCATTCCGAGCGCGAGCAAAAATCTCTAAAACAATGCTTTTCCGACCGCCGCGATTTTCAGTTATTTGATCGCCCTCAATTTTTAATTATTAATTTTTAATTCTTAATTTGACAATGTACTGCTTTATTTGCTCGTCGGTGCGTCGCCAAAGCCATGTTTTCGGCGAGAGCGAACGATTGCCATACCAATCGAAAAAGAACGCGCTGAACGGCATATCTTTAACGGCGAGCGCAAAATCTTTGCGCGTTTCAAAGGTGCGGCGGGAGAGTTCTTCGGTCGCGCGCTCGAGTTCGGCGATAATATCCGCAACGGCTTTTTCGCAGTCCGTTATTGCCGCCGTGCACTCGGGAAAGTATACGAGAAACTCCGCCGTTTCGCCTTCGCGCACGAGCTTGACGAGCGCGGACAAATTCGGCTCGTTATTGTTCTTGAACCGATGCAACGCGACATACGCGGGATTTTTTATCTTTACACGATTGTAAAACTTATCTACGACGACGTACCCTTCTTTATCGGCGGGAAGCGCGGTAGCGGCGGCGATACACCCCGCAAGATCGCCGAGCGGAAATTCTTTCGGCTTCTTGACGCCTATATCGACATCAAGCTCCTCGAGCGTATTGTTGTCGCGCGTACCGATATGGTAAATATCAAGCTCGGGATAGAGAATTACCACTTTGTTATACGGGCTTACAAGCTCGAACATATACGTGCGGTTTTTATCGAGCGCGGATAAGTCCAACCCCGCACGCCGCCGCGCATCCTCGAACAGATCGTAAAACGTTTCGTATGTACAGTCGCCGAACAGGTCTGTGCGCGTGAGAATAGCTTTGCCCGCGTCGATCGTGCCGTTGGTGGAAACATGCCATTTCTCGCGGTCGAACCAAAGTTTGATAAGCGACCCGTCGATTTTCTCCTGCGTGCGCGCGCTCGCCCAATCTATTGCGGGCACGTAACTCTCGCCGTAATTGCCGAACTTGAAAAACGGCACGCATACGGGTCGAAAAGTGCCGTCCTCGAGCACAAGCCCCCGGCACTCGCGCACTATGTCGTTCAGAAAATCGCTCTCGACCTGACTGTACGACAGCATGATATACCCGCCGTCCCTGACGATCTTAATGCAGTACGGCGGCGCGGCAAGCAATTTTTCCCACGCGGGATTATTCTCTATAAATTCCACAACTGCAAGTTTTTTATCCACAATAGTAGAATTATATCATACAGTAGGCAAAAAATCAACCGAAGCGGCTATGAAAACCGCATTTTTTCGACGGCGGCGGCGGAAAAATATAAACCGGGATTTACATAATATTTATGCAACGTCTTGCTTTTTTTGCTATACTATGATATAATGAAAATAAGATTGATTTGTTTGCCGTACACATGCATTTACTTACTTCTGCATAACGGGAATACGATCGGTAATCTATATGCGGAGGTGCGATTATGATAAAACGCTTACCGTCCATTTTAACGGCAACAGCTGTTTTCCTTTGCGCATTTTTTCTGTTTGCATGCGCTAACGACAACGAGCCGACGCACATTCACAATTACGGCGCATGGATGAGCGACGGCGCACCGACGCACACGCGCGAATGTGCTTGCGGCGACAGGCAACATGTTCGCGGTGCGGTTTCGTCAAAGCCGCGGACATACCCGATAACCCCGACAATCCCGATAATCCCGATAATCCCGATAATCCCGATAATCCCGACATCGAAAAACCGAATTACGATATGAGCGGCATATCGTTCGTCGACGCGACTTTCGGTTACGACGGCAACGAGCACATGCTCGAAATAACGGGCACGCTCCCCGTCGGCGTGACGGTGCACTACTCCCCCAACGCACTGACCGACGTCGGTTCGCTTCCCGTCACCGCAACGTTCATCGGCGACGACAATCACAATCCGATTGCGCCCATGTACGCGACGCTCACTGTCACCAAAACCGATTACGATATGAGCGGCATATCGTTCGTCGACGCGACTTTCGGTTACGACGGCAA
>CAJUKG010000018.1 GCA_910586925.1 uncultured Christensenellaceae bacterium
CGCGTGTATACATTGTATTCCGATATGCACAACGATTCCGCCGCGAAAAAGACGACGGAGCAGTTTAACGCATATCTCGCGGGCGGCGACAAGGTAAACGTCAAGTCCTACAACGATTATTACGGTGCAGATGTTTCCGTCGCGACGCGTTATGCGTTTATCGACCTCGACGGCAACGAGGGCAACGACGGCAATGCCGTTTCGCCGATCGTCGATCCCGACGTCAAGGAAGTCGGCAAGATAAACTACACCGCAAGACTGTATGCGTTTATCAATGTAGGCAAAGACGGTGCGACCGCGCTCGACGCCGCCACGCTCTCCGAACTGTTCGTCCGCGACGCGACGAAAGGCACGTTCAGACTGCGCGACCGCGACGCTTGCAACGAGTATTTCATAGGCGGCATTGCGTATAACGGAGCGGAATTGCCCGTGAGCGGCGGCGCACTCAACAGATTCAATGCGGTCAAACGCTATGTGAATTTCGAGTTCGGCGAGGGCGGAACGTCGCTCATATTCACGCCGAACGCGTCCACGCTCGACAATAAGGGTATATTGTTGTATGTCGAGGCGGAGAAGCATATCGGTTCGTCGCGTGCATACAAGCGCGCAGACGCTTCGCTTGCGGCAGGCTCGCTGTTCGCGCTCAACGTCGAGGACTCCGCGCCCGAAGCCGTTGTCGATTACAACATGCCCGTCGGCGTCAATCGCATTGCGAGCGGCAATAAGGGCGACACCGTGTCGTTCAAGATATACGATGCGGCGGATCCGTTCGGAGCGTTGTTTACCGACGCCGACTACGGCGACGAAGTTACCGTAAAGAACTTTACCGATGCCGATTACGAAACCGCTCTTTCGCTCGCGCTCGAGGAAAATCCCAAGCTCGATTGGGCGGCGTCCGAAGGCAAACCGCGCGCGTTCGATATTTCCGTCGATACCGCTACTTCCACGCTCAATATCAAGATCAATCGACGCATGGACGAACTTGTCGGCGATGTGTACGCCAAGAGCGTAAGTTTCCCGATAGTGTTCGAGGGCGTGGACAAAGTGGGCAAGTCGGCGAGAACGGTGATCGTTCTTACCGTCGGCAATAAAGACGTCGTGCTGAAAGGCGTAGTCCCGGGCAAGTTCGATCCCGAAACGAACGTCGGATATTCCACCGACCTCGATGCGGAAGGCAATTACGTGATCAATGCGCAAATACGTTACAGCTGCTCGCTCGAAATAGATATTACAGATTTCGTAAACGATCCCGATTACGTGACGGGAACGGACAGCGATTCGTTCAAGTTTGTCGGATCGAATCGCGATGTATATCCGTACAAATACCTCACCGACGAAACGCAGGACGTATATTGGTACGAAACGGATAACAACGGCAAGCCCATGCCCGACACAGGCATTAAGCTCGCGACCGTCGAGCCGCTCGGCGAAGACAAGTGGCACCGTACCGGTATCCGCTTGAATGCTACGGGCACGATGCGTACGCTCACTGCGCGCACGTATATACGCGTGCTCGACAGGGCGGGCGACAGCACCGACGACAGGGCGGGCGCGTATCTCATTCTCAATATCTCGGTCATGAACGACGCGCCGCACGTTCTTCCCGACAAGGAAATCACAGATATAACGCTTATCGGCGCGGAATCGGGTACTCCCGACAGCATGCTGTTCTTTATCGGCGATTTTGTCGGCGATAACAACAATTCCGACGTTACGGGCGATATGGCGAGTGCGGCATCCGAAACGTATCTGCGCATATTCTCGCAGCAGCCCGGTCCGGTCGGGTCGATATACTCGATCACGAATACTTCCGCGGGCGAAAAGGACAACAACGAAGTGCCGCGGTCCTCGGCTCTGTTTACCGTGACCGTGCCCGAAACGTTGCCCGAAGAACTTGTGCGTAAACGCGCCGAAGATCGCGCGGCGGCAGGGCTTGAACCGGATAAGAACGATACCACGAACTACTTCAATCAATGGTTTGTGATTACTCCGAATGCGGGGTATTACGGCGACGGATATGTGGAAGTTCTCGTTGCCGACGGCGATTCTAACGTGCATTACGACAGCTTGAGCACTTCGTTCAGAATCAATGTGAACGTCGTGTACGACCAGTCGAAAAATACCGATGCGTTCAATCCTCTGTCTATTCCGTGCTGTAAGTCGAAAACGGTCGATATCGGACGGCTTATGCCAGAGTTCGATAACAAGCTCGTGTTCGGCTCCGAGGCGGAAGCGCAGAGCGACGACGGCAATAAGTTCAGTCAGTCCGAGTTCTATACACTGACTTCGGTGACTTTGCAAAACTCGTCTGACGAGAAATATGTCAATGTCGAGCAGGTAGGTACGTCGGGCGTGTGGACGCTCACCGCTACTAAGCTCGTCACTCTCGAGGCGGTGCGGCTCAACGTCAAGTATACGCTCAATTCCGATCCGACAATGGTGTACAGCGGCTACTTCCTCGTAACCGTCGTGCCTAACGCCGTTCCCAAAATCAAGTACAAAGAGATCACATTCACAAGGTATAATCCCGACAGCGATTTGCTCCGCGGACTTGACGAGACGAACACCGTGCGCATCGAAGCGTGGCAGATCTTGAGCGACGATGACGATCCCGACGGCAGGGCGTTGGTGTTTGTGGACGTCAAGTCGAGCGTGCCGTCGCTCGTGTCGGCGTCGCTGTCCGAGGATAAACGCTTCCTCATAATCAACTTCGCCGCCAAGGGTAAGTCGGAAATCACGCTGTACGCGACAGACGAAACGGGTGTCGCCGTCGAATTGAAGTTCACGGCGATCAACGAGGACCTGCCGGAAGGCAGCTTATGGTTGCGTATTACTTCGCAGTTCGAGTCGAATACTCTCATGTGGTCGCTCATACTCGCGGGTATACTGATACTGATAATCGTGCTCATCGTCATTATAGCGACCGTTCGTCGCAAGAAGCGCGAGCGCGAAGAACTCGAGGCACTGCTTGTATCCGAAATGGAGATCGAGGAGCAAATGCTCAAGCTCGCGGGCGGCGCGCCGTCCAAAGGCTACGAGAGCTTCGGCTACTTGCCGCCCACGCCGCCGCCGACGGTGGATCCCGGCATGATGCTCGGAGCGGGCACCGAAAATCCGACGCCGAGCGACGTTCCCGAGCTTGCTCCGCCGCCTACGGACGAACCGCCCGCAGACGATCCGATGTAAAGCAATAACAACAATAAACAGCCGTTGCCATGCGACGGCTGTTTTGCTGTGAATAATTATTGTTAAAGTGTTGCATTGTCGCTTTACGTCTGTTTGCGTCCGCAAATAAAAACGCCGTATAACGTCGTTATTTCGACGCTGTGCGGCGTTTGTGTTTTATGTATAAAGGTTTAAGAGAAGCGTCGTTTCGCGGCGCAGGGCGCGATTTTGCGGCTGAAACGTTGCGTCTTTGCAGATGCGGCGACTTATACGTAAAAATGCTTAAATGTCGGCAACCGCTTTGCCCGTAGCTTTGTTGCTTAATTTTTGCACGTCTGCGATCGCGCCCGCAATTACTATCAAGTCGTCGGCGAGCAATTTGCAGTCGCCGGCGGGGGATGTTATTATCTCGTCGCCGCGCTTGATAACGACTATGTTGACGTGCTCGGTGTTGCGCAGGTCAAGCTCGATAAGCGTTTTGTCCTGCCAGCGTTTGGGCGTGCGGATCTCTATCATGCGAAAACTCTCGGCGAGCGTCATGATCTCGACGACGTTGGGCTTTGCGAGCATGGACGCGAGTCGTTCGCCCATATCTTCTTCGGGGATTATGACGGTGTCCGCGCCGATCTTTTCGAGAACGAGCTTGTGCCGCTCGTCGCTCGCTTTCGCTATGACTTTGGGAATACCCATGCGCTTGCAGAGCAGGGTGATGAAAATGCTCGACTCTATGTTCGATGCGATACAAACGATAGCGACGTCCATATTGTTGATGCCGAGCCGTTCGAGGTTGTGTTCGTCCGTCGCATCGGCGCACACGGAGTGCGTGCAGTATTGCGATATTTCGTTGACTTTATCCTCGTCGCTGTCTATGGCGAGCACTTCCGCGCCGTAATCGTACAACGCTTTGGTGAGCGATACGCCGAAGCGTCCGAGCCCGAACACTACATATTGATTTTTCTTAATAGCCATTGCGGTTATTGCCTCCGTTATTTTCGGAATTGTATTGTGACGAAAAATGCGTGACGGATAGGCGGTCAGCCTATCATCACGTTGGCGGTCGGGAATTTCAAGCCGCCGCGATCGGGTTTGCCGATAAGCATGCCGATGCTGAGCGGTCCGAGCCTGCCTATAAACATTACTATGCCGAGCACGTACAGTGCGCCGTCAGACAGTGTCGGGACTATTCCCATAGACAGTCCCGTCGTGGTAAATGCGGACACCGTGTCGTATATGACGTATCCGACCGGCGAAATGCCGTCCGTTGCCGAAATGATCGACACGCCCGCGATAATGAGCAGGCTGCCGAGCATAACCACCGCGACCGCGCGCATGCCCGTTTTGAAACTTATACTGCGTTTATTGACGACGATTTCTTCTTTGCCGCGCAGTCCCGAAAGTCCCATCAGCACGAACACGGCAAAAGTAGTCGTTTTAATGCCGCCGCCCGTACTGCAAGGCGACGAGCCGATGAACATGATCACCGCAGACATGATCATTCCCGCGGGGGACAGCAGTGTTTGATCGAGCGTCGAATAGCCTGCCGTCGAGCTTGCCGTAACTGCTTGGAACATACTGTTGAGCAGTTTTTGTCCGCCGTTAAGTCCGTTCATGGCGGGGGAGTTGAACTCGGAAGCGAGGAAGTAGAATGTGCCGAAAGTCATTATCGAAAGCGATACTATGAGTACCATTTTCGTGTGGAATCTGTACCGCTTGAATTTGAATTTGCTTTTGAGAATGTCGTCGATTACGGGAAAACCGAACGAACCGAGAATCGCAGTCAGTGCGACGATGAGGATAATGCCGACGTTCGTGTTATATGCGGCAAGACTGCCGTACGGATTGTCCGGCGTGCCCAAAATGTCGAAGCCTGCGTTACAGAACGCCGAAACAGATGTAAAAAGTGCTTGCCATACGCCGATCGCGCCGTTTCGCACGCAGAAGAACGGGGTAAGCAGTGCCGCCGACGCGATTTCTATGACGAAAGTCATGATCATGATATTGCGAACGAGCCGCACGACGCCTTTTATTTGGTCTTGACCGAGTGCTTCCTGTATCGCTATGCGGTCCTTGAGCGTTATTTTTTTGCGAATGATTATGAATACGAACGTCGCCATAGTCATAAATCCGAGACCGCCGAACTGTATCAGGATCAGTAAGACCGCTTGACCGAAGCCTGTGAAGCACAGCGCGGTAGGTTGCACCACAAGCCCCGTGCCGCAAACGCCGTTCATCGCCCAGAACGCCGCATGCGTGAATCGCATCCACTGTCCGTCGGTATTGGAAACGGGCAGGGCGAGCAGGAACGCGCCGACGAACATGACGACGAGAAAACCCAATACGACGACCATCATCGGTCGCAGGCTGAACCTTTTTCTTATATGTTTGCCCGTTTTCATCGGTCCGTTCTCTCCGTCAGTACACAAGCCGCATTGACTGCGATAGCTTCGCCGTTACCTACTATGCCGAGTCCTTCCGCAGTCGTCGCCGAAACGTTGACGTCGGCGACTTCGATGCCGAGCGATGCGGCGAGCGCGGCGCGGATCGCGGGGATATGCGCCGCGAGCTTGGGGCGTTCGGCAATAACCACTGCCGATACGTTGCCGATACCGTATCCGCAGTCTTTTACTCTCGAAACGACGTCGGCGAGAAGTTTTGCGGACGCAATGCCGAGATACTTGTCGTCGGTGTCGGGGAACAGCACGCCTATGTCGGGAAGTCCTGCCGCCGAGAGCAACGCGTCCATTATTGCGTGCGTGAGTACGTCCGCATCCGAGTGACCGAGCAGCCCGCGCTCGTAAGGTATTTCGACGCCGCCGAGTATGAGTTTGCGTCCCTCGACGAGTCTGTGCACGTCGTACCCCGCGCCGATTCTGGCGGATGCGGATACGCCGAAGCCGAGGTCGGCGGGCGTCGTTATCTTTATGTTTGTGTACTCGCCGTCGACGAGCACCGTGTCGCCGCCCCAAAGCTCGAACGCTTCGGCATCGTCTGTAACGGTGTCGGGCGCGCCCGAGTACGCGCTTACTATATCGGCGTAAGCGAATGTTTGAGGGGTTTGCATGTTGAAAAGTTCGTTGCGGGGCAGGCTTTGAACCTTGCCGTCCGCGGTACGGCGTTTTACCGTATCGACGGACCGTACTGCCGCGACGCCGCTTCCGTAACGTTTTGCCGATTCTATCGTGCGTAAAACCAATTCTTTCGTGGCGTACGGGCGCGCACCGTCGTGTATGGCTACTATGTCGCAAGGGCAGGCTTTCAGTCCGTTGCGCACGCTCTCGGCGCGAGTGTTACCGCCGAGCGTCACCGCCGTATCGACGCCGTTGCGAACGTATTCGGAAACAATTTCGGTAATGCGCGAAATATCGTCTGCCGAAGCGACGACCGCGATACGCGAAAACCCGCATTCGCAAAACGTATCGAGCACTCGCTCGAGTACCGTTTTGTTGCCGAGTACGTGCAATACTTTATTATAGGGCAGACCGGTGCGTTCGCCCTTTCCGGCGCAAACTATCACTGCGCCGAGTGTTTTATTATTATTTGATGACTTCATACAGAGTCTGCGCCTCGTCTTTGGACGCTTTTTCGTTAAGATTCTTTACGGTAAACTTGATGGGCGTGCTGCCGAGCCGCACTTCCACTATGTCGTTGACTTTCAGAACGTAAGCGGGTTTTACGGCGCGACCGTTCACGTGGATCTTGCCCGCGTCGCAGGCTTCCGCCGCGACCGTGCGACGTTTGATTATTCGCGATACTTTCAAAAACTTGTCGATCCGCATACTTTACATATTATATCACCGCCGCAAACAAATTGCAACTTTTTACACGGCTTTGTGTCGATTTGTTTTTGTGCTGTTGTTCTTGCGATATTCGTTGTTCGTTTAGTGTTTCCACTCCGCTATTTCGGTAGTGGCAGTTGGTTTGTGTGTGGTTCATAATGCAAATTAAAAATTAATAATTGAGGACAATTAAATAATTAAAAGGAGATTCTACTATTACGGCATATAATCAAAGGTTCGCGAAAAAACATAAAAAATCATTCTGAGCGAAGCGATGAATCTATTCCTTTTTATCGTGTCTTTTGCGGGACGCAGTAGGCTGTGTCCTGCAAGTGTAACATCGTGTAGAACGTCGCACAACAAATCAAAGCCCCCTGTCATTTCGACCGAAGCGGAGAAATCTTTTAACTAAATCGACAACAATTATTAATTATTAATTTTTTATTGTTAATTATTAAAGAAAACACGCCGCACATGTCGACGTGTTTGTTTCGGAATATAATAATAGGGTAACGTTAACGACCGTTGAATGTGTAACGAAAAAACTTAAAAAACTTTCTTTTCGCGGAGTTTTTGTTTAACGCCGTCGATGACCTGTTTGGCATTTGCGACGCCGCTGACCGAGCAACGGAATTTATCGCCGGGCACGATGAGCATAAAGGTGTCGTAATCGGTGAGTTTTTTGGCAGGTTCCGCCGATTTTTTCAGACAGCCGGTTTTCCCGCCGGAATATATAATCGTTTGTTCTGTTTCGGTGACGGTAGTGAAATTGGTGATGTCTTTATAGAAATATTCGTCGGTGAGTTCGACCTTGCTGTCCGATAACATGTCGAATCTGCCCGAGTACATGCAAATCTGATCGTTGCTGAAAAACAACCAGGTAATGCTGCACACCGACGAACGCCACCGCCCGTCGTCGCATACTTTATCGAAGTACACGTCGCCGACTGCGGCGGATTTCCGCTCGAAACCGTACAGGCGAATGGGCTCGATCTCGTTGACTTGGCTCTCGTCCATGCCTATGCGTTGCAGTGCTTTGGCTTTGTTCGCATACGTATTGAGCTTTTCCATGACGAGATCGTCGTATCTGTCGTCGGTAAATTCGGGATCTTTGTTTTTGCGGAAGCAACCGCCTTTTGGCTGTTCGTTGTTGTCGTTAAAATAGTCAAAGACTTTCTTTTCGTTCTCGTTCATTTGGTCGTATGCCTGTTTGTTGAACAAAACAGCGTCCTTGATGTCGTTGATACTTGCCATCTTTATTTATCTCCTTTGGATATGATTCGAAATATGTGCGGCGGTTACGGATAGTCGTGTCCGCCGTTGGGGTAGTGACAGCGTTTAAGTCGTTTGATGCCGCGTATCGTGCCGCGTATCGTGCCGTACTTCATTATCGACATTATCATGTATTCCGAGCAGCTCGGCGTATACAGGCACCGAAGCCGCACGTCGTCCGGCGCACGGTGTTGGTATACGAGCACGCACCAGATCATGAAATGCTTGAGCGAAAATACCGCTATTGCGAGAAATACGGCTATCGGAGCGAGCGTCGCGACGAGCGTCGTATACGGACTTCCGATCGTTTTGCAGATGAGGTATGCGCCGCAAAGCGAAGCGAGTACCGCCGTTGTGACCGCGAGTGCCGCCGTGACCGCGGCGAGCGCGCTTATTCGCGGACGGTAGAGTTCGCGGGGCGGGGCAGGCTCGAAATAACGAAAGTCGTTTGCTGACCCCGGCGGGTGCATCGAAGTAATGAATTCGTCGTTCATGTCGCGTTACGGTCGCGATCAAAAAATCTTCTTTTCGCGCAGTTTCTGTTTAAGCCCGTCTATGATCTGCTTCGCGTTGGCGACGCCGCTGACCGAGCAGGTGAATGTGTCGTCGGGCACGGTGAGCGAAAAAACGTCGTGGTCGGTGAGTTTGCGGTCGTAATCGGTGGAAGTCTTTTTCTTGAGGCAACCCGATTGCGACGTGAGTGTATCGACGGTCTGCTCCGTTTCGACGAGAGTGGTGAAGTTGGTGATGTCCTTGTAGAAATACTCGTCGGTGACTTCGCGTTTGGAACCTGTGAGAAGGTCGAATTTGCCGCTGTAAATAAACACTTCGTCATTGCCGAAGAACAGCCACGTGACGCTGCATACGGTCGAACGCCACCGTCCGTCCTTGCCGATTTTGGCGGCATAGTTGTCGTTGAGTCGGCGCGAACGCTTCTCGAATCCGTGGAAGCGAATAGGCTCGACTTCGTTGACTTGCGTTTCGTCTACGCCGAGCTTGCTGAGTGCGCGTGTCTTGCTGCCGAAGTCGTTGAGTTTCGCCGTCGAGATATTGTCGTACTCGTCGTCGGAAATGGTGTCCGTTTTGCTTTTGAAAAGTTTGCAACCGCCCTTATCCTCGTCGTCTACGAAATAGTGGAAAACCTGTTTTTCCTCCGTCGTCATGACGCGTTCGTCGAGATTAGTGGTTTCCATGATTTCCTCGTCGCCGGAACCCGTCGATTTTTGGGTCGGGGCGGAACGGCGTGCTTTACGCGCCGCGAGGCTTCGCATTATCGTCGGAAGCACGAGAAGAAGCACGCAAAACACACATATGAGTATTAAGTATATGAGGCTTTCTACATTCATTATTGTATCTCCTGAAAAGTTATTTTTCGTTAAAAACCTTCGGGCTTGGGCTGACCGAGCATGTCGAACAGCTTCTGTGCGTCGGCGGGGGAATACCCGTAGTTTTGCGCGGTCGAGAGTTCTTGCGCGAAGTCGGGCGATACGGCAAAATGCTTGCGTGCGAAATAGTCTTGCTTTATGTATGCCGCATAATAATAGTACAGCCCGCGCGGCTCTATCATGTTCGCCGCCGATATGTACTCGATGATTTTGTCTATCGTTTTACGGTCGCAGAGGAACGGTTTGCGTCCGCGGAGCAGACATACCGCCGCGTAGAAGAATGTTTCCGAATTGTCGAAGTTGTCCTCCATGCATTTCTCGAACGCTTCGAGTGCTTTGTCGTACATCTTGAGATTGAGAAAACAGAGCGCGACCGAGTTGTTTACTTCGCGACTGTCGGGATTGTCGGAAAGGATCTTGCGGTATACGATAATGTGCTTGTTGAGTTCGGGCGGTTTGAGTTCCTGCGCGTCCGCTTGTTTGAGTATGATGGGGCGGCGGCAAAAAGCACATTCGGTTTGCAGCTCGTTAAGCGGCGCGCCGCAACCCGGGCAATTCACATTCACAAGTTTAATCATAAGTTTCACCGCCGAAAAATATTGTCGCGATCGTACGAATCAATATCGTTATTATATCATTGCGGTAATTATGTGTCAAGTGTTTTGTATGATTTTTCACAATGTATACTATATATAGAATATAAGCAACGGAAATATGGTACTCTCGGGCGAAAAATCGGCATAAAAATCAAAGAAAAAATATTTTTCAAAAATTTTTGTAAAAAGTGCTTAAAAACGCTTGACATATAAAAGGCGGTGTGATATTATGAGTAAGCTGTCCGACAGAGTGACAGCGCAGCACATTAACAAGTGAATAGATTTTAGCGAATTAGACTTTTTTATAAAATATACAAAGTCAATTATTTATGTCAGTATGTTTTTGAGAAAGAATCGGTTAACTTTATTTTAATAGCTGTAAGGGTTCGCCCTTTGGTTATACAATTATTTTAGAGTTTGATTCTGGCTCAGGACGAACGCTGGCGGCGTGCTTAACACATGCAAGTCGAGCGGAATATGGGGGCTTGCTCCCATATTTAGCGGCGGACGGGTGAGTAACGCGTGAGCAACCTGCCTTCAACTACGGGATAACACTTAGAAATAGGTGCTAATACCGTATAAGACCACACTCGGACATCCGAGAGGGGTAAAAGATTTATCGGTTGAAGATGGGCTCGCGTCCCATTAGTTAGTTGGTGAGGTAACGGCCCACCAAGACTGTGAT
>CAJUKG010000019.1 GCA_910586925.1 uncultured Christensenellaceae bacterium
TTGCGGTCGAAAAGCATATCGTATTGTTTGCAGTCGCCGTTCGTAAACCATTGATGCCTTTCTTCTTGAGCAAGAATATCGCCGCCGCCGCGCCGCCGAGCACGATTACGGGAATGACTATCCCGAGCGTTACGCCGAGCGCGTTACCGTTATTCTCGGCTGGCAGGTAGAACACAGGTTTTTCGGGCATCGGGTCGGCGTCGATCTCGCCCGTCACTTCGTCCTCGTATATATCGTACACGTCGATCGTGACGGTCGCCTCGATAGCTTTGTATCCGTCCGCGCTCACTCGAACGACGAACGACTGTTTACCTGTCTCGACGGGTTTGCCGACGAGCAGTCCGTCCGACGAGAGCGCGAAGCCCTGCGGCAATTCGCTGCCGTCCGCGAGCGAGTACGTTATGCTGCTCACGTCTTTGTCGTTGGCTGCCGCGCCGAGCGAAACTTTGTAGTTCTTGCCGAGAAGCATGTCGCCGACAAACATGTCGGACATTTCAAGACCCTTGACGGTTATCTTGTACGTCACCTCTTTGGGCTTGCTGAGTTCCGCGCTCGCAACGACGGTAAACTCGTGATCGGTGCAGCCGCGAACGGGAGTGCCGGACAGAATACCGTTGGAGGACAGCGCAAGACCTTCGGGGAGTTTGTCGCCCTCTTTGAGTTTATAGGTGACGGCGTACCCAACGTTGCTCGAAGCATCGGCGAGATTGGCGTTGGCGGCGACGCCAACCGCGAACGGGGCGAGCTGTTTGCTCTCGTACTCGATCGCGAACTGTTTGACGCTTACGATAAAGTCGAGCTCCTGCGGCGTTCTGCCCTCGGCGGTCGCGCGCACTGTGAAGAAATACTTGCCTGCGGGCGCGACGCACACCCCTTTTATCACGCCGTTTTCGAGCTTCAAGCCCTGCGGCAGTTCGCTGCCTTCGGCAAGCGCGTACGTTACGTCGGAGGTGAGCTTGCCGTTCGCGTCGAATACGACCGCGCTCTTTATATCCTGTTCGTAGTCGAACCCGTACGGTATGGTCGCAATGTTGTCGTCCTCGAAGATGACCTTGTTCGGGATCTCGTCCGCGCCGTATACTTTGAGCTTGAAAGTCTTTTGCGCCGTCTTGTACGGGTATGCGATCTCACGCACTGCGGCGAGTTTCTCGTCTGCGTTGAGAGTGAACGTATATTCGCCCGCCTCGCTCGGCGCACCCGAAAGAACGCCGTCGTCGTCGATGGTCATGCCTGCGGGAAGAACGCTGCCCGCCGCGAGCGAGTACGAGATCGCACTGCCTGCGGCTATCGTGTTTTCCGCCGTCGCTACGTTCAAGTCGTTATCCACGCCCTCGACCGCATACAGCGTATTCACGCCGCCGTAATTTATCGCGGAAAGCCGCTCGCCGCCGAAACCGTGCACGCCGTTGGTGTTTGCGCAGGTGTACAGCACGCTTTTCGCCGATTCGCGAATGGCGGTGAGATGCGTTGCCGTAAGACTCGCCGCATCGAGGTTGGGGGTGTTATATTGATTGTGCACCATCATCGTGTTGCAACCTGCGCGTATACACATATTGACATCGTAACGCACGAGGTCGGTGATAACGAAGCCGCGGAAGCCCCATTCGTTGCGCACAAGACCGTTAAGAAGTTCCCAGTTGAAGCAGCAGTGCTTGTTGCCGATACGGTTGACGCCGGTCATGAGTCCGTTAAGCCCGCCCTCTTTGATCGCTATTTCGAACGGCTTGCCGTAAATCTCGCGGATAGCCTGTTCGCTCGCCCATGTGTTGAGGGAGCCTCTGTCCGTTTCCTGATCGTTGAGCATTATGTGTTTGGATATCTGATAGCAGCCTTTGGACAGCGAACCTTTCGCTACGTTGGCAGCCATTTTGCCCGCAAGTACGGGGTCCTCGGAGAAATACTCGAAGTTGCGCCCGCCGAACGGACTGCGGTGCGTATCAAGCCCCAATCCGTACGTGCCGCCCCTGCCGTCGGGAGTGTTGCTCCACTTGCCGCCGGGAGCCGCCATCATGTTCGAGCCTTCGCCGTGATTTACTCCCCAAAGCGCGGCTTCGCCGTTCATGACGCCCACGTCGTACGCGAGTTTCTTGTTGAACGTCTGCGCGAGGGTGGTGTTGTCCGCCCACTGCGCGTCGGGGCAATGCCGCTTGCCGAGCGGACCGTCGTCGTCGTACGTGGAAGGCTTATCCACCGAATTTATGGGGCGGGTGCCGAAGAATCCGTTTTCTATCTGCGAAACAAGTTCTTGCACGGTGAGCTGATCGAGGAATGCGTCCCACAGCGGATCGTCGTAATCCCTGCCGCGAAGATGCCACAGTTTGATTTTATTGGTGACCGAATTTCCGGGCGTGCTCGCTTGAGCGGGCGTCGTTTCGGAATAGTACGGTTGCGTTCTGTCGAAGTCTTCGGTAACCGAATATTCCCACTTCTCTTGACGCGCACCCGTCTTTTTGGTGCTCGCCGCCGTCGGGAACGTGCCCTCGAAGTCGTCGCGCAACATATACTGCCTGACGCCCGCGAATGTTTCGGGGTCGTTCGTCTTGCCCGTGCCCGACGCGTAATCGAAAAGATTTTTCACTTCCGTACCCGTCGTCGTATCCGTTTCGTAACGAATATCCGCGGAAAGCGTGTATTTCTTCACGGGCGCGACGACGGGAGTTTCTTCTCCGTCCTCGCCGTCCGTCGCGGTATCGCCTTCCGCTGCGGGTTCGGGCACTGCACGGAGAGCTTCCGCCGCCTTTTGAGCGGCTTCGTGCGCGGTGTCGGCGACGACGATATAGTAGTCGCCCTTTTCAAGCTCGTAACCCTTGAACCCGTTACCGTTGGCGTCCGACCAGTCGTAAGACTTCATGTCCTCGACGTCGAACGTGATCGTGAGCACTTCGCTCGCCCCCGGCTCGAGGATCTGCGTCTTTTCAAACGCCGCGAGTTCGACGTGCGACTTGCTTATTCCGCCCGCGTAGTACGGCGCGGAGTAATAAAGCTGCACGACCTCTTTACCCGGCATATCGCCGATGTTCGTGACCTTGACTTTAGCGGTGACTTTGCCGAACTTGCCGAGAATGTCGTTTCCGCCCGCCTCTATCGACACCACTTCTTTTTTGAACGTCGTGTACGAAAGTCCGTAACCGAACGGATATTGGACCTGTTCGTCATACCAGCTTTCACCGTCATCGGCAGCGGTCTTGCCCTCCTCGTAATACCGCGTTTCGTAATAGCGATACCCGAGGTAGATGTCCTCGTCGTAATGCACGTACGATTCACCGTACTTGTTGCCGTCGCTCGTGCCGTTAAAGCCTTGGTTTTGCCAAGTCGGATCGCTTTTCATGTCGTATATCCATGTATCGGCGAGCCTGCCCGACGGATTGACTTCGCCCGAAAGAATCTTCGGCACGACCATCACGCCGTCGGTACCGGGAAAGCCTATCGACACCGCCGCCTTGATCCTGTTCATTTTCGCGGTCGCTTCCTCGACCGACGAAGTGTAACCGTTATCGGTGTACAGGTAGTGCGTCGGATCGTCGAGGAATCCCACTTCCATAGGGCCCGAAGCGTTGACGAGAAGTATCACGTTCTCGAAACTATTCATGACCGCTTGCAGCATTTCCACTTCGTATTTATCGAGCTGCAAATAATGGTCGTCGCCGTTTCTCGCGCTGTCGAGCTTTTCACCGCCCCAACCTTTGAGGCTCGTTTTGGGCAGGTCGTTACCCTCGCCGCGCACGCGGGTGAGCACTACGAGTGCCGCATCGTTGTACTGCGTATAGCTGTCCTTGACCGCCTGCGTATATTTAGACTGCGGCGTTTCGCCCGTCGGAAGTCCCGCGCGGTAGTTGTCGAGCGCGCGGTGCATATCGTTGTCGAACCTGCCCGTACCCGACTTACTCGTGTCGTTGTAGAAATCCATGAGCGTCGGATTAAGCTCGAACACCGTGTCGTTGAACGCGTCATAGAACGGTATGGACGCGCGCGACCAATCGCCGCCTATCGCGAGGCTGTCGCTCGAACCGAACCCGAAATACGCGATGCTCTCTTTCGCGGTGTTCGTTTGAACGGTCGCGGTGTTCTTGCCGAACACGCTGATCTTCACCTTGCCGCCCTCGCTTTTGGGTGCGAGCGGGAGCAGTCCGTCGTTTTTGAGAAGGACCGCGCCTTCCGCTTCCACCTGTTTGTTCAGTTCGACGGCGGCTTTGCGCACCGCTTCCGCGCTGTCGTACTCGCTCTCGTAATAATAATATTCGGGGACGGCTATAGCCGCATCCGCACCGTACCGTGCCGAAGTCACCGACGCGATACCCGCGCCCGCAACGAGCGTCACCGCGACGGCAACCGACATAAACTTATTGAGATTGCTGTTTTTTACTTTTTTCATTGTCGTGCCCTCCTTTAGAACTCGCACGTTCCGATTTCGGAAATCTCGCCGTCGCCGTGAACGGAACCTGCCGCACCGCAAGCCTGCGCCGCGAGATAATATTTTGCGCCGTCGTCATACGTACCGCCATTAAGCTCGATACACTTTTTGAGCATGTTGCGGAAATTGACCGAGCGAAGCCCCGGTTGCGCGCCGTTGGGACCCGCATAATTATCTATCGTGGAAATCCACGTGTTAGCGGGAATGCCCTCGAGCCGCCAAAGCGTTTCGCCGCCCACGGTCGCAAATCTCAACGGGTATCCGTTATCGTTGTTTCTCTCGCACTTGCGGTCGATCACGAGAATACCGACATAGTCGTCTTTGCTTGCCGAAGTGCTCGTGTAGATATACATTTTAACGTGATCGACGTTATTCGCGAAAGCGGTGCTCTTATTTGCCCCGTCGAGCAAACACCTGTCTATGTCGATAATATAACTGCCGTCGTGCCACATCATGGCGTTGCCTTTCGCGGTCATGGTGAGATTGACGCCGACGGAAACCTTGTCGGCATATGTCGCGTCGACAGTCGTGTCGCCATTGAAATATCCAGAAGCGAACGTATATTCAAAACTCTCCGAAACGACCGTTTCGCCTATCTTCCACTGCGTAAAGCCTTTACCGTCGGGAACTTCGGCAACAGTAAGCTTGAGCACATACTCGTCGAACTGTCTTACGGTGAATGTGCCGTCGTCGTTAGCGGTCACGTCCTCGAGGACGCCGCCGTTTACGGTGATCTTGTAAATGTTGCCGAACTTCGCTTTTACCGTTATATCCGCGGTCGCTTTGAACGTGTACGAGCCGTCGCGGGACAGTATAGTTTCCGCGCCGTCCGCATCGGTGTACCAATACGCGAAGTACGTACCCGCCGCCGCTTCGTTTGCGGTCACGGTAACGCTATCGCCGTTTGCGACGGTACTCGAAGTACCTCCGCCCGCAAGCGTCCCGCCCTCGACGGTGACGGTGCTCTGTCCGCCGTATACCGCGATGACCGTCGTATCGGCATTCACCGCAAAGGTGTACGTGCTGTCCGTCACGTCGGTG
>CAJUKG010000020.1 GCA_910586925.1 uncultured Christensenellaceae bacterium
GAATGTCCGAAACAAGAACAAGTTTTTTCAACTGTGAACATAAAAAAGATGCCGCTCCCTTGCGAGAGCGACACCGTAGAATGTACCTCTCGCATAGTTGCGACACTATTGAGAGTCCACCATTTACACAGCAAGACCGCGATACCGTACATTACTACCATTAGTATCGTCTTGCAGCATAAAAAATAGACTACGCCCATTAAAATTGATGGACTGTTCTATTCTCAATAATGTCGCATTGCTATTATAGCACTTTTTAGAAAGAATATCAAGGATTATCGGCATAGAAAATGAAAAAGCCGCTACATAACACAATATACACATATATAGAAAAAACCACAATATAAACACTATATATTGTGGTTTTATTCTTTTTTCTTTACCATAACTTAATGCTTTGCTTTGGTTTTTCAACCTTTCCCTTATGGCAATTGTTCAGTAGCACCCGCGGCACCCGTCGCGCCTGCCGCACCGTCCGCGCCGTCGGCACCCGTAGCACCCGTTACGCCGGTAGCACCCGTCGCGCCGCGAACGCCCTGTATGCCTTGCACGCCCTGCGGACCGGTAGGACCTGTCGGACCCATCTGTCCGGGTACGCCCTGCAAGCCCTGCACGCCTTGCGGACCCGTCGCGCCGGTAGCACCCGTCGCGCCGTTAAGTCCCGGATAGCCGCGCGGACCTATGGGACCGGGCGCGCCCGTCGGACCGGTAGGACCGACTATCGGGCGGGGCGGGCACGGGCAGCACGGTTTTTGCGGCTCGACGCACTCGTTGCGGCAATCGCATTCGCATTCGCAATCGCCGTCACAGCACTGTCTGTTGAAGAAATTGAAGAACATGTTGACCTCCTTTTGTTGCAAGCCTCGGCTTGATTTGTGTTTCCTCGAGTTTTGTTTTTTCGCTCGGAATACCCGCTCTGTTTTACAGGTAGCCGAGCGACGCGAAATATCTGTCGTTTGCGATTATGCTCGGATGATCGGGGCGAAGTTTTTTGGCGCGGCAGTGACAGCGGTACGCTCTTTTTCGGTCGCCGAGCCTGTCGTGGCACACGGTGAGCCACACGAGCGGCGTAAAGCCGTAACAGTCGTGGTCTATGAACCCGCCCGACTTCGGATCGGGCTTTATGCGCGTCGCGCACTCGTACCAGTACGCCGCCGCGAGGTAGTCGCCGCGCTCGAAAAACAGTCCGCCGAGTTCGCAACACCCCTCGCCCGTAGGCGGCGCGTAAGAAAATCCGTCGAGAACGCTTTTCACCGCGCCGTCGAAATCGCCCTCTCGCCTGCGCAGTCGCGAAAGCAACAGACACCCGTCGATCTTATTGATATAGAACCCGTCCGTCCCGAGAAACTCGCGCAGTTTTTGCTCCGCTTCGGCGTAAAACCCGTTATAGTACAGTTCGCGGGCGAAATAGTACAACCCGCGCGGGTCGAGCGTTTCGCCGCGCGATATCGCGGCGCGATAAATGTCGAGATTGCGCGTGCCCCCGACGCGTCCGTTCGGTTTGGCGTGGATTATCGGGTACGGCAGCCGCACCGTCGGTCCGCTCGGCGATACCGCTTCGTGCACTACGCCGCGCCACACGTTGTTCGGCGTGTTCTTGAGAATACGCTCGCGATAGTACGAAAAAGTCGGCTTCCCCGCGCCGTCCGTCGCCGCCACGTACGGAAGCATTACCGCGTTCACGCTCCCGTCCGCGCTTTTGACAAACCGCGATATGCCGAGCGCGGTCTTGCGCGGCACAATGTCGTCGGCGTCCAGCCACAGCCAATAATCGGCGGTGCATTTTTCGCGCACGAAATTCCGCGCCGCGGAAAAGTCGTCCGCCCACTCGAACGCAAACACCTTGTCGGTGTACCGCCGCGCGATCTCCGCCGTGTCGTCGGTAGAGCCGGTGTCCGCAATTATTATCTCGTCGGCGACGTCTTTCACGCCGTCGAGCACTCGACAAAGCACCTCGCTCTCGTTCTTGACTATCATTGTAACGCCTAATGTCATGCCACGCTCCCCGCGCAATCGCGCTTATTCCATAATATGCGCGCCGCCGCGCGTTAGTGACGCCCGCCGAAAAACGGCAATATAAAACACGCCGAAAAATCGGCGTGCGGTTGCAATTTTATTTTAGCATATTTCATTGTATGAACCGAATTTGAAAATTCAAGTCTATAAAATACTCGCCGCCGCTTTCATAAACATGAGCGTATGGATAACCCTTTTTCTCGGAGGCTTCGGGACGGTCGATTTTTGTAGATTCAAATAAAAACGTTTTGAATGTTTCGCCGTCCCTTCTAACAAGCCAAATGGACATAATGCTCATTTTAGGGTATTTGTTTGTTACGGGGATAACACCGAGTCAATATCTATCTTGTAGTAAATATGGATCTCTTGCGGCTTGCCCGTAACCGTTTCTTTGCCGCCGATGACAAGGTGGTCGAATAACGCCAAGCACATCTCGCGAGTGAGCGTAGGCGAGTTAAAATACATTTTCAGCCTACGGATAAATTCGTCCACGTCCGTCTTTGCCTGCGTTACTTGTTCGAGTCCCTGCGTAAGCGAAGTTATTTTTTCTTTGAGTTCCGTCTGCTCGGCGGTGTACTTGTCGATTAACTTCACGCACACGCTTTCGGGAATCTTGCCTGCGACCTTTTCTTCAAACGCCGCTTCGATCAGCTTGTCGAGTTCGGTCAAACGCTTTTCGGCTCTTTTTAGCTCTTTCTTTACGTCGGCTTGATTTTTGTCCGCGAGCGTCGCTTGTTGCTGTAAATACCGCTGTTTGAATTCCGCTTCGTGTCCTATAATCATCTCGGCTTTCGCCGCGACGTCGTTTTTTACAAGCTGTTCCAAAACGGGTACGGTAATGAAATGACTGAAACAAGCCGACGAACCCATACGCGATTTCGTTCCGCAGTTGAAGTTGAAATACGGAATATCTTTCGGCATATTCCAACCGAGCCGCATTTTCGCACCGCAGTCCGCGCAGAACATCAGTCCCGACAGCGGGTGCATATAACCACGTTGCGTATACTTTCCGTGTCCTACGGCTTTTTCGACTTCTTTCACTCTGTCCCATAGCTCTTTCGAGATTATGGCTTCGTGCGCATTTTCCACGATTATCCAATCTTCTTCGGGACGGCGTTGCCACTTATGGTTCTTGTATGAAATTGTAGTTGATTTGTGTTGGACTAAATTGCCGATATACGCTTGGT